>CAYWMD010000014.1:0-107814 GCA_964458575.1 uncultured Bifidobacteriaceae bacterium
AACCGCCGACACAAGGATTTTCAGTCCTCTGCTCTACCAACTGAGCTACCCAGCCCACCGGTGCGGAGGCATATTCAACTTTGGCGCGGCGCACTTGGCAAGGCATATTTCCCACCACCACACTGCCATCCGCTTGGTCGCCCCGAAATTCATAAACCCAGCGCGATTCAACGGCAAAGCAACCCGTCAAAGCTTGGAATGCCATTCCCGTTTGGAGTATTTCTGTTCAACGAGGGATGCGGTTGAAGGGCTTAAATCGCTCATGAACCGATCGTCAGCCTGCCAAAACTTCGCCACGCTTGCTTTAACTTCATCGGCTGTCAGTCCCAAATTCGTCACGAAGTCTGCGTGACTTCGACCCCGGCGATAATCCGGTTGTTGAGACGGTGTTTGCAACAGCTCCCCGACCACCTTTAGATCGAAGTTCAATAAAAAAGTCCCATGAAACAGCAGGAATTCCCGCCGGCGTCGCTGCGAATTGCCTGAAAACTTAAGACCGTCGCTCGTGAGGTCGGTATGGCCTTGAACCCGAATTGCCGATGGACGATTACCGAGCGCCGACTCAATCGCCGCGCGGTTGCGTTCCATGATGCATCGGTTTGCCGTACTAATGTTGCGGGTCGGGCCGTCCTGAGTAATGCGAAGCACGAGGGCGTAGTTCAGGCAACCCGGACCTTGAACCACTGTGCCACCGCCGGAACAACGGCGCAGAATCGGAACATTTCGCGCCTTGCACGCGGTTACGTTCACTTCATTTGCCACCTTGTTCGCATAGCCCACGACGACAAAATGCTCCGGCGATTCCCAAAAACGCAGCACTTCCTCGCCATCGCCGGATTCCGCCGCATCGAGCAATGCCTCGTCGCACGCGAGATTCTCAGCCGGGGTTGGAAGTGTTAGGTCCAGGAGTTTCATGCAGTTGACGCACAAGGGAGGGTGCGCCACTCCGCGCGCGCTGTCACCAGAAACGCCAGTAGAGATAGACCCACACAATGGTGTAAATGATCCACCACAGCAGGGCGCTTTGATACCAAGGCCGTTTCTTTCCTTCGTCCAATTGCTTGAGCGCCGCGAGATTCCAGTGGAAGGGTCGCCATTGGCCCTCTTCGGGCGCGGGCGTGAGCAGAGCAACGATCACGATTCCCAGCATCGTGATCGCTTGTGCGATGGCGGCAAGATACAACCAGTGCAATTTCACGAACTGCGCAAGCTCTGAAGCCAGAAAGGGCCAGTTCTGTTTGAGGTTCGCGCGTGCAATCTCCACCATTTGGAAAAACCAGTTCAATTTCTCGCCGTCAGCGTGTTTGGTGGTGGCGACTACCGCGCCAAACGCGATTGCCAGCGTAATCAGCGAGCCGCCGATGAGGCCGAACAATGCTCCCTGCCGGTTGGTCCGTTTCCACAGCAGGCCAAGCAACATCACAGAAATGAACGGCGTTGCCAGATAAGTCACGCCATTTTGAAAGTACTTGAAGACGCCTCCCAGGTGCGCAACGGACGGCGCAACACACGCCGCCATGGCCATCGCGGCGACCGACGCGAGGCGCCCGACCCCAACCAACCGCGCGTCGTCCGCGTTCGGGTGGAAGATGCGTTTGTAAACGTCGAGGCTGAAAATCGTCGCAGTGGAGTTCGCCAGCGCGCTGACGGTGGACATGACTGCGGCGAGAAAGCCGGCGAGGATGATGCCGCGCAATCCCCACTCGGGTGCGAGAAAGCGCAACGCAAAGGGAAACGCTTCGTCCGGGTTCTCCAGCGGCGGCGCTTCGTGCATCACGTTGATCCAGTGATAAACGATCAGGCCGAGAAAGCACGTGACCAGCGGCCGCAGCAGGTTGACGACGCCTCCCCACCACACACCCATGATGCCGTCCCAGGTTGAGCGGGCTGCCAGAATGCGTTGCGCCATGACCTGGTTGCCCGCGGAGTAAAAAATATAAACGCCGAACGTCGCGAGCACGATGCCGAGGAACGGTGCGGCTTCGTCGTTGACCGGACGATAAAGATGAAACCGATCCGGGTTGGCGGCTTCCATCGCCGCCCAACCGCCCGGCACCTTGCCCAAAGCGATGAAGAACAAGATCACGCCGCCGCCCACGAGCATCACGCATTGCAACGCGTCGGTCCAAATCACTGACGAAAGCCCGCCCTTGGTTGTGTAAAGCGCCACAAGCGCAACCATTCCCCACAGCACGGCGTAAAAGTTCCAGCCCGTCAGCTTCGTTATCGCGAGGCTGCCGCTGTAAAGCACCGGCACAAGAAAAACGAAGACGTAGGCAACGAGCATGACCCAACTGTAAATGTCCGCGCAGCCCGGACTGAAGCGGCGTGCCAGAAATTCCGGAACGGTGGTAACGCGGTTGCGCAGCCACATCGGGACGAAGACCAGCACCATCAAGCCGTAAGTGGGCACGAGCCACCATTCCCAGTTGGCGATGCCCATGCCGTATTTGTAGGTCGCGCCGACCGTGCCGACGATTTGCTCGCTCGAAACGCTGGTGGAAACAAACGC
Organism: uncultured Bifidobacteriaceae bacterium; assembly: GCA_964458575.1. Classification (GTDB taxonomy): domain Bacteria; phylum Verrucomicrobiota; class Verrucomicrobiia; order Limisphaerales; family JADLHS01; genus CAYWMD01. Next base: position 2,513 of record CAYWMD010000014.1, read on the forward strand.
CGCGCCGATGACATACCATGGCAATTTGCCTGAAGCCAAAAAGTAGCCCCGCGCCGATTTCTCCTGATTGCGCGCCGCCAACAAGCCCACCACTACCACGGCCACGATGGAAACCACCATGACAATGATGTCGAGATGGCTAAGGGCAAATTTCATTTTGATCTGATTGGATTCATGGCTCGCGCGAAATCTCCAGCCCGTCCAGTGCCGATGTTTTCACCGCGTAACCTGCGGGAACAGCGATTTTGTAGCGCAGCTTTTTGCCCTCCTTGCGCCAGTGCAGCGTCACATCGCCGTCGAGCGTCGGTATCGAGCCCTCGCACCAGTCGAGTTTCACATCCGCGAAACGTAGCTCCACCTGCTTCGCCACGGAGTCCACGCGCGCCAGACCCAGCACGTCGCGGTTGAGCACACGGACGGCGTGCGAGGCGAAGCCGTGATTGCAACTCGCGTGGTCGGTGTCGTTTTCCCACAGCGTGCCGGTCTTGTCCGCCATGAACAGCCAGTAACCGAAGGCTTCATCGGCGACCTGCCGGCTCAGTCCCGCTTGCGAAAGCAACTCCAGGCGCAACACATTGCCGACGAACTGGTTCGCGGGATGAACTTCCGAAAACACCTTCGTCTCGCGCCGTTTCGGACCGAAGTCGCGCACCAATGTTTGCCAGAGCTTGGGGTGCGACTCGGGCGTGGCGACGCCGAAGCAAAAAGCAAAATACTGGCAAACCTCGCTGCGGTTCCGCGTGACTTGCAGTTTGCCGTCCACGCGCTTCGAGTTGTCCACGAAGAATTCCCCGTCGAAGGATTGTTGCCGGATGGTTTTTCGGATTTGCCCCGCCTCGCGTGCGAGCTCGGGCAAAGCGTACAATCGCGCGGCGATTTCAAGCATCCGTGCATAAAGCATGTTCGACGGATAATTCACGTCTTGCACAAATTCATTGGCCTTGGACCACTCAACAAAAACCCAGCCCGGCAGCTTCTCCAGCAAGCCGTCGGAGTTGCGATACTGTTTGAAGAACTCGATGAGTTTCAGCACGCGCGGTCGCAGAGCTCCGGCCAGTTCGCGGTCGCCGCTGCGTGCGAGGTATTCGTCCAGTTCCAGCACGAACCACATCGCCCAATTCGGAATGAACACGCCGTCGTTGTGATCAGCGGGATAGCACATGGGCAGCATGCCGTCCGGCAGGTGATCGAACTTCGGCGGCAGGGCGAAGTTTTCCAGAAAGCTTTTCTCGATGCGCGTGTTGCCGCACAAGTCTGTCGCGACGCGTGCGGTGAAGAAACTGTCGCACAGCCAGCCGGCGCGCTCGCGTGAAGGGCAATCCATGAAAATATCCACCGCGTTTTGCCGAAAAGTCTCGCGTCCGGCGGCGAACAGGCGGTTGAGCCGCTCGTCGCTCGCCGCAAACTGCGCCCGCGCGGCGTCGGGGCAGACGTATTCGCGGAGATAAACGCCGCTGACCTCGCACTCGCCTTCCAAGGTTAACAGTTTTAGATACTTCAAAGTGTAAGGTTCGAACGATTCGAAATCATAACTGCCCGGTTCCATGTCCAGCGCGATGGCGTTGACGCAACCGAGCCGTTTGAAATCCACGTCGCCGTTGCGAAGAATTTCATCCCACGTCACGAACATCCGAGCCTTGCTGCGGCAAACGATCTTCACACCGATGAAACCCGTGAGATTCACGCCGAAGTCCACGATGTGAAACGCGCGCTGTGGCAGGGGCAGCGTTTCGCTCGCCCCAATTGCGCGGCCGACAAGCCGGTTTGTACTATTCGCGATGGTTTGTAGTTCGAGCGACGGGATGGTTGTCAATTCGTTCTCTGGAAATCCTCCCAAGGTCGGACCGATTTGCGTCAACGACCGGTCTTTCCACGGCTTTTCCAGCTTGAGGCCGGTCGTCAACTCGCCGGACGAGACCAGCGTCGAAGCGGCTCGCTTGTTGAACTCGGAATACGCGACGCGACGGGGCAGGAGCTTCTTGGTTTCCGCAACGCCGCATTTCACGGTTTCAAATGCCGCGTCGGCGTTATTCCGCCAACCATCGAAACCGGGCGCGAGTTGATAAACTTCGATGTACGGTCGTTGAAAGCTGAACCGTTGAACTTTTTGGACGCGCTCCTTGAGCAAAATCGCTTGGAACGGCAAACCGCCGCCGCTCGTGGACGCGAGCACTTTGCCGCCCGCGACGATCTCCGCCTGCATAAAGGACGGCTGATTGAGCAGGTAATAGCTGTTGACGTTGTAGCCGGCCACCTCGAAGGTCACGAGATTCGTCCCGACCTTCAGGTGCGCCGTGAGATCAATCTCGTCCACCCGATAAAATCCATGCGGCCCGCGCGCCGGACCGTGTGCGAGGAACTGTCCATTCAGCCGGACACGATACAGCGTCGAGCCGGTTGCTCGGAGCAGTACGCGTTCGTTCTTCGGAGGGACAAATGTCGTGCGAAATCCGACGAAGAGGTTTTTTTCGTTTTCACGTCCCTCGGGCCAGATGGGTTTGGCCGAAATGAAAGCGGGCGTGAACTCCGCGCCGATTGCATAAGAATGAGAAATCAACAATAGCGCGACGCATCGAGTCAGGTGCTTTCTGGCACTGTGAAGCCCTCTTTGCGCACAGGCGAAGTGTGCTAATCCGTTCTCCCTCACCCTGACCCTCTCCCGCTGGGAGAGGGAATAGCAAGAGCGTGCTTCACATTGTTTTGATGACCGTCCGGCAAATACCGTTGCTGGATTTCTCGTGAGGTTGGCTGCAATTCTCCCTCTCCCAGCGGGAGAGGGCCGGGGTGAGGGAGAGTCGTGCTCACTTTTGTGGTCGCCACGCTTGAAGTTGAGCTGCTCTGGCCTCATGATTTATTTCGTGGACGCAAACTCGATGCATTTGTCGTCGAGGAGTTGTTTCAAAATGTTGTTCTGCGGATGGCCTTCGCCGAGATGCTGGATGAAGCCTTCTGCGTCCGGAAAGCCCGCGCGCTTGCCTGCGTATGCCGACCACTTGCGCATCAGGTCCAGATACTCGTCGCACTTCATGATGGCGCGCAACCATTCGCGTTGGGAGGAATGGGCCGCGAGCATTTTCGTTTTGGTCTCCATCACGCTCGAAACGTCAACCGAACAACTCAACGGCAACGGACGACCGAAGATATCTTTTCCGCCCATTGCGTCGGCGTAGTAAAGATACGGAATCTTCGTCGTCGGCTTCTGGGACGACTCGGAATCGTAATTCGGCACCGGGCCGATGTAAGCGGCGTTGCGGACGAGACGCGAGGTTTCCTCGTGGTCCACAAGATAATCCGTCGGCGGATGCGTGATGACGATGGTGGGATTCACCTCGCGCACAACCCGAACGGTTCGGCGGCGATAATCGTCGTTGTAAGTCACTTCCAAATCTTCGCCGCCCGCAAAATGAAACTTAGCGCCGATGACGTCCGCTGCCGCTTGCGCTTCCTTCAATCGCAACTCACGAATCTGCGCGCGGGGCAGCATCGGTGAGCCGACATCCCCGCCGGCCATGATGGCGATGTGGATTTCGCAGCCAGCTTTCGCCAGTAATGCCAGCGTGCCGGCGCACATGAATTCCACATCGTCAGGATGACAGCCGAAAGCGAGAACGCGGTGCATGTTAACTCCGCTTCAGGTAATCGAGCGTGCGCCTCAAGCTCTGCGCAGGTGGCAGCGTGGGCATGTATTCAAAGGCGAATACACCCTTGTAGCCAGTTTTCTGGATCTCACCGATCAACGTCGGATAATTCGTTTCTCCCAGCCAAAGCTCGTGCCGCCCCGGATGTCCGGCTGAGTGAAAATGACCGATCACATCCAGATTCCGGCGAATATGACCGCACAAATCGCCCTCCATGATTTGCATGTGGTAGCAATCGAACAGCAGCTTCAAACGCCTCGAACCAACCTCGCGGCACAGCGCCGCGCCCTCGTCTGAACTCGTGAGAAAATAATCCGGATGATCAATTTTATCGTTCAACGGTTCAAGCCAGAGATTCACTTTCAGCTTTTCCGCCAACTCAGCGGTCACCTTGAGGCCATCGAGCACGTTGCGCCGCTGGCGTTGCAGCGTAATTCCTTTCGCGATGTTGCCCGTGCAAACGATGGCCGCACCGACACCGGCCTCGCGGCAGAATTCCAGCGTGCTTTTTGCCCGTGCGAGCCAAGCGCGCCGATTCTTGGCGTCAGTCAGTCCACCGCCAATCAAACCATCCGGCGAACCAATTACGGCGTTGGTGAGCGTGATGCCGGCCTTGGTCGCAGCAGACCGAACTTTGTCCGGGCGCTTCACATCCTTGTTGTTCATCCCCTTCGTGTACCAAGTCATATCCGCGAACCACATCTCGGCGAACTTGACGCCGCATTTGGCCGCAGCGCCGATGCGCTCAAGAAACGGCCGGTCGTAAAACTGCATTTCGAGGCAGACTCCAAACTGCAAACTGAGCTGTTTGTTTTTCATATCATTTAGTTTTTAGCAGCCGCCGTCAGTCGGCTCTGGCTATTGCATTGCCCGGAATACTTGTCCCGACATTCAGATGGAGCCAACTCACGTCGGCTGCTGCTTGGTTAAAGGCTCGCCAACACCTTGTTCATCGCGCCGGCAATGGCAGTGCAATCTTCTTTCGAATACTGCCAGTTGATGTCCAGCATGATTGCGCGGGAGAGGTGGTCCGTGCATTGCGGACACATCGTGGACGAATATTTGGGCAATTCCGCCGCCGGCACGCCGGTCCACGGCAGGCCGTCGCGGGCTACGGATTTCTTTTCGAGGATGTGCTCCCAATACGTGTAGATGTGCCAGTCTTTGACGTTCTTGTCGTAAATGCCGCCCGCCGGAACGCCGAAGGCTTGCATCCCCGCGAGGGCTTGCTTGGTTTTCTCCACGCTCGGCAGGAAGAGGACGAGGTTGGAACACGCATCACCTGCCGGGTCAGCCACGCGCTGAAGTGTAACCCCCGACGGCAATTGCAGTTGGCTCGTGATCGCCGCCAACGCCGCGCGATAACCGGCAAGAAGCTTTTTCGCCTGCTTGATTTGCGCCAGCGCGACCGCGCCCTGCAATTCGCTCATGCGATAATTTTCGCCCATGAACAATTCGCCCTCGCGTCGTTCCTGGGCGTAACGGTCAGGCCGCCAGCACGCGGCGGCGTCATGCCACGATTGCGCGCGGGTGTGCAGCCACTCGTCGTTGGTCACCACAAAACCGCCTTCACCCGAGTTCAAAATCTTGTAGTAGTCGAAACTGAAGCAACCCATCGTGCCGATGGAGCCCAGCATCCGGCCTTTGTAAGAACCGCCCGCCGCCTGCGCCACGTCTTCGATGAGCGCCACCTTGTGCCGCTTGGCGATGGCCATCAATTCATCCAACTGCGCCGGCTTTCCGCGCATGTGGACGACGATGATGGCCCGCGTGCGCGGCGTTATTTTCCGCTCCACATCCTTCGGATCGAGCGTCAGCGTGTCATCCACGTCCGTGATCACGGGAATCGCATTTGACGCGCCGATCACGGACGCCGATGCGAAGAAGGTGTAGGCAGGAACAATGACTTCGTCGCCCGAGCCGATGCCGAGGGCGCGTAGCGCACAGACCAGCGCCGAAGTGCAGGAGTTCACCGCGAGCACATGTTTGACACCGAGGAATTCCGCAAATGCTTTCTCCGACGCCGCGACTTTGCTGGGCCGGGGATTGTAGTAGCGGAAAAGATGCGGCCCTTTGAGCTGGCTCGCGCTTTCCTCGATCAGCGCACCAATATGTTCTTTGACTCCCGGGGCGTATTCCCAAAGGTCGAGCACTTCAAGCAATTCCTCTTTGTGAATCTTTGACGGGTAAGGTCCGAGTTTGATTTTGTTCGAGGCTTCAGTCATAGCGTCTTCCGATCTGGGCGCAGTTTGAAGGCTCAAATGTTATTTGTCACGCTCTCCCTCACCCCGGCCCTCCCCAAGGAGAGGGTGAATTGTTCGCCGACATCTTGAAATGTTGGGTGAGGGGATTTGCTGGACTATCACTTGCGGAACCAAAATCGGACAACCGCTGTCCCCTCTCCCCGGGGGAGAAGGTCAGGGTGAGGGTGAGCGTGCGGTCACTCCGTCATTTCCACTCAATGTCGAGCACCAGTTCGATTTTGCCCGGCTCAACATTGCCGGTGAGGTCAAGGTAGCATGACTTGAAGGCACTCCGGCGGGAATACGGGTACGTCTTTACCTCGATGGGCTTGCCGTTGATGCGAGCGCCGATGGTTTCGACTTTGTTGGGATCGTCAAAGGCCAGTTCCAACACCGTGTCGTCGTCGTAACCGGGCATGCAGCCAAAGCCGGGCGGTTCGATGAACGGGAGTTCGAAGGTCGTTGTGAAAACCTGATGTTTTGCTTCAGAGGTCGGCGAGTTTGGTGGAGTTTCTGCAAGGTTCAACCGGGGCAAGCTGCCTGCCACATCGTTGCGCCGGGTCCTGATCTTGAGCTCAACCTCGTAGTCTTCCGACATCGCGCCGTAAACCAAGCCGCCGAGAAAATGGCAATCTTTGACCGGCAGGTTCAACGCAACATCGCCGGGGGTGACTTTCCAATTCACCAATTCCCGTGGAGCGCGGCCACGCGGGAATTGCACTTCGACCCGCGCGACATTGCCGCTTTGTTCCAACAACCGAGCGGAGGCGGTGAACGTGTAGCTTTTCACGGTGGGCTTTTGTCGCGCGCCGACCGAGGCGACAGCTTCGCCCGGCAGAAGAATCAATCCGAGCTTCTCCAACTTTCCTTGCGGCGCAGAGAGCAAAACGTCGTAGCCGATGGAAGTTTTCTTCACTTTGGCCGGGAGTCCGAGGACTTGCAGCGAGCGCGACGGTTTTTGCGGCGGCGCGATTTGCAGGAAGCGCACGCTGTGCGGCGGCAGTTCGCAGACGATCTCCTGTCCGCGTGACGACCACGGCAGCGCTTGTTCGGCAATGGGAGTTTCCTTGGGATAAATCTCGGTGACGAAAAACTTTTCTCCGGCGGTCAGGCCGATGGTTTCGTCCAGATGAAATCGGGCCGTGCGCGGAAACGGATTTTGATTCACGAGACAGACAAAGCCACGGTCGGCCTTCGTGTGCGCATAGATTTCCGTCGCGCCGACGCCGGGCGCGTCGCCGACAATCGCCGTGTGTTTCCAGACGTCAAAATTCTTGCGGATGAAATCCATCCAATGGCGCATGAAGCGGGCACACTCGTCTCGTTGCGGGCCGGGGATGCGATTGAAAAAGGTGCGGATTTCGGCGGGACAGATGTTCGGCGTCACGGCGAGTCCTTGCAGGAAGCTGTATTCGAAAACGCGCAGGTCGTGGACGCGGCTGCGCGGGAAGGCGTAGTATTCGCAGTTACAAAACGCGCGGAACGGGACGAAATAGCGGTTGTGCATGTCCACCATCTGCGCGCGACGGCTGTCGCCGAGAATTTTCAGCGCGTTGAGCGTGGGCGAATAATTATGGATCACCGGATCGGTCAAATAAACGTTCGGGTTGACCCAGGTGAGCTTGGGCATGAATTCGTCCCAGTTGCCGGAGTTGGACCACACGAGATATTCCGGGTCAATTTCGTTGAGCGCCTGACAGACCGAAACCAAACCGCGCACTTGCTGATAAATGTCGCCCGCAGCGTGGCTGTGATTCGTCGCGTAGCACGGTTGGATGTTTAGAAAATCCATGCAGATCATTTTCTCGTCGTACTTGCGGTTGTGCGCGACGAGTTGCTCGCGCATATAATCCGCGTAACCGCTGCCGAAGCAGAACGGACCGGGCTTGCCGTCAGCAGATTTGCTTTGCCACTCCGGTTTGTCCAATGCGCGCCGCTCGTAGTTGTAATGCGGACAATACAGCCCGTTCATTCCGACATAATCGCCCAACTTGACGCCGAGGGGTTTGGCCAGTTTGGTCAACCGGCGCAACGCCTCGCCGGCCTTGGCCTCGTCCGGCCAATCGAATACGCCCTCAAAAACCTGAAAATACTCGATGCCAAGTTCGCCGCAGATGCGGATGTCTTCTTCAAGCAGCTCCGGGCTTAGGCTTAACGTGGGATTGTCACGCATCGAATAGAAAACCAGCCCATCACGGGCATACGTCATCCGATTGACGATGCAGGCGGAAACGAACATGGGCCGCTCGAATCGTGGCGGAAACCGCCGCTCAACATACGCGCTCACCGCCTCGATTTCCGCGCGATCAAATTGGCCGACGCGAATCCCGGAGAGTTTGCACGCGCCCACCGTGATCGAATGCGCCGCATACGTTTCGCCCGACGCGAGCGACTTCGCGGCTGGATACGAAACAGACGAATCGGTGATTTTGCTGTAAGGAAAATCCAGCGAGATGAAGAACGACACATTGCCTTTGCGGAGAAAGAGCACATTGTCCACCAGGTGCGATCGTTGCACCGTCGTTTCATCAACGCCGGTCCATGTACCAGCGAACCAGTGAACTTTCTCGATCATGGTTGGCTGTTTGGCTTTCAGTTGCAGTGAGAAAGTCGTGAAGTCACGGACTTCTTTCTTCCATTCCGTCGTTACGTCGGTGGTGGCATCCACCTTGAACAATTCGCCAGTGAGCTTTACTTGCTCTTCGCCCGCCCTGAAAGCAACGCCATCTTTGGTCACCTCCACGCTCACCGGAATGAACGGCGAACCGCCCCAGGCGTAACGATTCGTGTTCGGCGCTGCGGCGTGAACTCCGATTTGCGTCAACACGAGCATCGCGCAAATGAACCGTAGTAGGTGAAAAGTGTGCCGGGACTTGGAAACAACCTCACGCGCTAACGCCGCCGTGCCGGTCAACAGGGTGAGCAATGCGATGACGGCGAAACAAAAGGCTTGTACCGGCGGTCTGTGACCGCCGAATAGCCAACAACCCGAGAACGTTCGGCGCTCACAGAGCGCCACTACAGAACGAGAATTTCCGAACTGGATCGAACGTTTGAATCTGCTCATGGCTCGCGTGAATCTTCGGTTGCGTGGCCTCGACTCTGCACGCCCGAGTTTACTCCACTACTCCGACCGCATCCGTCGGTGGGCGCAAGGTGGGCTTGGCATTTTGCGCGTGATAAATCGTTGTCAGTTCCTGAAACGCGGCCAGGCACTTTCGGGACACTTTGTTTTCATGCTTCGCCAGTTCCGCGTCTATCAACGCCCGCAGATACACAACCCGCCAGCGCCATGACGACCGCACGCGGGCTGGCAACCGCCCGTCGGTCTCGGCAACCAACCGATACGTCTCCTCGGCCCGGTCGCTCTTCTTCATCATGATCTTGGTCACGCCATCGGCTTCCTGCCGCCATCGCGCCAAATTCTGTTCCAAAATCAGCATCGCCTGGCTGATGGGTGCGACCGCCTCGGGCGAAAAATAAAACGCGATGTATTCCCGTAGCGCGGCTTCGGTCGTCGTTTCAGGATTCCAATAAAGCTGCGCGACCATCACCTTGTTCGCGTCCTCGTAAATTCCCTCCGAGTAGGGAAAACCGCCGGACAACCTGGCCTTGCTCGCGTCCCAGAGCGACTGCAAATACCTCGGCAGCGGATTCGCGCCATATCCGCCCCACGGATGACACGCATACATGCTGATCTCCGGAAAATTTAACATCGGCAGTCCGCCCGGCGTGCCATGCGTCAACGGATACTGCGGATACGTGCCGCCGAAATCATCCGCCATGACGTAATCCACCCAATCCGGTTTGTGTTGGTTGAACTTCTCCGTGATCCCGGCCCATTCGCCGTCGCGCCATTTGTCGAAATACCAAAGCCCCAAAATCACCTTGCCGTTCGGGAACGCCCCGCGATAAGCGCGCGCTTCCGGCTCCGCCATGCGCAGGAAACCGTTGACCCCCCAGGGTGCGCACTTCGCGCACGTGCATCCGCCATTGTCGTAGGGCCAGATGAACCAATAATCCAAACCGATGTTCTTGAAGACATCAAACTTCTCCTGGCAGTATTTCAATTCCAACTCCAGAACGCCCGGTTTGCTGGGACAAAGCTCCGGTCCGAGATTGCAGAACGGAAATGAAGTCTTGGTATAACCATTGTGACCCAGCGTCGAATCCGCGCGCAACGCCACCGGACTGTTTTTGTAACCGTCGTTGGCCACGCAACCGAGACTCGCGTTCAAGCCGAGGTCTTTCACCAGCTTCAACAACGCCCGCAACCGCGCCAGCATCGGCTGCGCCTTCGGATCCTCAATGCCGTCATAAGCGTCAATGCCGAACCAAACGAGATAACTGTTCACGCCCCAAAGCGACAGGTCCTCGATGTACCGCTTGACATCCTCAATGGGCGCTTCCTCGTAAAAATTCTGGAAATGCGTGGCGAGATACATCCCGCGCACCGGCAGCTTCGGCACGGAAACTCCCCGCCACGAACTCGGCGTGAACCCACGACCGTCGAACGTGGACGTGTGCAGGAACTTGCCGGCGCCGTAGAGCAACCCGCGCTCATCGTTACCGAAAATGCTGATGCCGCCGCGCGGCCCGTCGCTGATGCTGAAACCCTCCGGACCCATGCCCGGTTTGATTCCCAGGTAAACGTGCAGGTCCGCTTTCCGCGACGTGACCAGCTTGACCCCGGCATACTCCTGAAGCCGGGCGGCCAGAATCTCCGCCACCTTTTGGGTCGCTGCGCCCGCCTTCTTCGGCAGATGAATGTTGGCCGACATCACCGGGCGCTGCGGCGCAACGTCGCCGGCCAAAGCCACCGTGGCGGTCAACAGCGCCAGCGCCGCGATGCAGGTGAAATGGGTTGAACGATAGAAAGTCATCATGGCTCGCCAGAATCCGCGCATAGTCGTTTTACGCCCGCAGCTCAATGAACTTCTCGCCCTGCTCGAGTCGTTTCACCGCGTCGGGCCACAACAGCTCCAGCCAGGCAAGCAGGGCGCGATTCGAGCAATTCCCTTTCCGAACCCAAACCAATTGCACCGGCTCGGCACTCAAAATCCAGTGGTCAACGAAATCCTCGTCCTTGCTGATGATGACCGTTCTTCCGCTTCGGACGCGCTCCCAGATCGCGGGATCATCGGCGGTAAGGAAACCCAAATCAAAGACGTGCATGGCCTGATGCCCTTAGCCGGCAATCCAACGCGCCAGGGCCGGTGGCAGTTGCGCGTCAACGAGGAAGTTCACGCCGGTTGCAGCACCGCGTGGTCGGCGTGGCGCGCCGCGTAAGCCAGCGCCGCTTTGATGTCGTCCGGCTCAAGATAGGGAAAGTCGCGGAGAATTTCCTCGTGGGGCACGCCTTCGGCCAGCATCCCGAGAATATCGGTCACGCGGATGCGCATCCCGCGAATGCACGGACGCCCGCCGCACTTGCCCGCTTCGACTCTGATGCGTTCGAGAAGCTTCATGCGGCAACCATAGTCCAATGCTATCCGCGTAACAAGCCCGCAAAAATCCCGCGCGCGGTTGTCGCTCGACCGATTGAACTTAAAGCTCCGGACTTTAACCAAAGATGGACGCAGATGAACGCAGATTAAAAGAGAGGGAGAAAGCCCGTAAAGAAATCTGCGTCCATCCGCGTTCATCTGCGGTTGAAGGATCGGAAAGCATCTGGACCCTGACCATCATGCCTCTGACCAAAACCACGCGGGCTTTTGCCCTGAAAATCCCGCCCGATTCGCCTGGTTTTTTCCAACCGCCTTCTCCCATCTCGCGTGGACGGAAAATATCTTACGATTTGTCGTGGTTGTGAGCGGAAACCTGTCAGGATGTCCGTTCATGAAAATACTGATCGAGAACCACGAGACCCTGGAATACCTGACTGAGGCCGGCCAATGGACGAAGAATCCGCGCCAAGCCAAACATTTTCCGGCAACGGAAATCGCATTTCAGGCGGCCAAGCACGAAACCATCGGCAGATTCTGCATTGTCGGTCACTTCGCCTCGACGAATCAATTCGTCAACCTGGATCACGGACGCGGGAAGCGGACTGTCGCTGAAGCTGCCGAACCGGTTGCTTCCTGACACGTGCTGGAATTCTGCGGCTCATGAAGTCGCGGCGCGACAGAGCTTGTCTTACTCCAGGATCAGCCGGTAATAACCCGAACTGCCGGTGGGAATGATGGTCACGCTTTTCCGTCCGCCCGCGATGGTGACTTGATTGGTGACTGCGGACCAAATCGTTGGCGGCGTCAGGTTGGTTGTTCCTTCCAAGTGTGAAGCGGGGGATTCGGGCCAGCTCAGTTGGAGTTCACGCTTGAGCGTGTCCCAGGCGGACTGAAGTTTGAACTCCAGCGGTTGCGGCGACAAGGTGGTCCCAGCGCCGAAGCTGGTTGGTTGCGTCAAAGCGCTGCTGTAACGCGCCTGGATTTTGAAGGTGTAAGGCGTGCCGGTTGTCAGCCCGGCAACTGTCTTGGTGGCCCACGCGGCATCCGTCTGCCAGACTGCCGTGGTGCCGACGGCGCCGTTGGCTTGAAGCCAGTGCGTGCCCATGGTGTAAGCGCCGCCGCCGATGCTGATGGCGAATTGGGCCGGGCCGTTGGCGGGATTGCAACCGGGCAGCACGTCCACGTTGAGCGAATTGCTGCTGGCAATGCCGACCAACGGCGCGGGTGGCACGTAGGCGCGGTAACAAATCACGTCGTCCCAATACGCGGTGATGTTCACGTCGCGGTAGGCACGGCTGTCCAGGAACAGGGTGACGCTGTCCGACGTTGCGTTACCAGAAAGGTTCGTCAATTGAGTCCATACCTCCTTGGCCCCGGTGGAGAGCTTCCATGCGCCCAAGTTCGTGGCTGGATTTGAGGTAGAGCCGTCCCAATACACGCACATCCCCACTTTTTGCCCGGCACCGGGGTTGGAAACCGGCCGGACCCAGCCTTCAAAGGTAAAGGCGTCGCCAATGTTGGCGCCGAAGGTCTGCCGCACACCCAAGAGACTGCCGTTCTTGCCATTCGAATTATTGCATTTCTGCGCAGCCAAACCGCCGTGGGTGATCGCGGTTTCCTTGGCCCAAGATGCGACGCCGTTGCCCGCGCTGTATGAGGTCCAATTCGAGCAAACTGAGTAGCCGTTCGCGTCTTCCATGTCGCCGCGACGGAACAGGACGCTGGGATAGCAGATGTTGGGATTCACAATGAGATTGGCAGCGAACGAATTGGTGCTGCCGTAAATGTTGGTCACCACGCAACGGTAATTGGCGGCGTCGTTGGTGTCCGCGCTGGTGATCGTCAGCGTGGGCGTGGTGCTGCCGGAGTAATGGCCGCCGTTGGTTAGCGGGGTGAAGGTGGAGGGTTGAGAGTTGAGGGCTTTTTGCCACTGGTAGCCGAGCGGTTGGCTGCCGGCCGCCAGCACGCTGAAACTGATCGTGCCGCCGATGTCCACGTTCTGATTGGCCGGTTGCTGGAGGATGGTTGGTGGATTGATGGTCATGGTCAGGGTGGCATTGCTGGAGATGGTGCTGGCGAGGTAGTTGGTCAGCACGCAGCGATAAGTCGCCGCGTCATTGCTCGTCGCGCCAGTGATCGTCAACGTGGCCGTCGTGACGCCGGAATAATGCCCGCTGTTGCTCAGGTTCGACTCGTTCTTTTGCCACTGGTAGCTGATGGGCGTCGCGCTGGTGGCGAGGACGGTGAAGGTAGCGGTGTTCCCCGTGTCCACGGTTTGATTCGTGGGTTGTTGCGTGATGACGGGCGCGTTGGTCTCAACGAAAAGCGTCAGCGTCCGATACGAAGTGTTGCCGATGTTGTCCGCGACGTAACAGATGACCGGATAAACGCCCGGCGTCCGGTAAGTGTGCGTGATGTCGGCGCCGTTGGTGTAGGTCATGTCGCCGAGAAACCATTGGTAAGCGAGGATGCCGTCGCCGTCCGTGGCAGTGGCGTTGAGGGTGACGATGAGGTTGCTTTGGGCGACAAGCGTGGCGTTCATCGCGGGCGCGGTGTTGGCGTTGGTGGGCCATTGTTCCAGAATCAACGGAATGTTGGCCAACTGCGGAATGGTCCAGGTTTCATTCGTGCCGCTGCCGGAAGTGGAGCCGCCCGTGAACGCCAGAACCTGCCGCGCCATGTTTTCGCAAATGACCGAGACGTCATCCACGGTGTAGGTGGTGCCGGAGAAGCGGTTGGATGAACTGAGCCCCGAGGTAAACTTGCTGGGGATGTTTGCAAAGCCAAAGTACGAACCCAGCACCGCAGCCGCCGACCCGGGATTGCAATCGCTGTCCTGGCCGCAGCGCATGGCGATGCGCATGGAGGTTTCGAAATCACCCCCGCCGTAGAGCAAGCCAATCAGGATGTAAGCGCCGTTGAGCTTGGCATCAATGTTGAACGGGTCGTTGACGCCATCGGGGCAGCGGTCGTCGTTGCCCCACTTGTTCTGGAGCAATTGCCAGTTTTGCTCCCACGTATTGCCGAGAGCTTTCCAAGCGATGACGTCTTCGATCACCTGCCGATACCGGCTGCCAACCGGAATCGCTTGGCGGCCCGCTTCAACGATCTGGTTGATGTTCGTGGCGAAGAATGCCTCTGCGTTCATCGCCGCCACAAAAACGCCGCCATAGACGCCGTCGCCAAAATTCATCGTGTGCCCGCCGCGCCATGTTAGTTCGGCAGCGGCGTTGGGCTGGCCCGGCGCCATGAGGCCGCCGAAGTTCGACTCAATCTGCCAATCGAGATCGTCGCAATGCTGATTGCGGCTGTAGTGGCCGGATTCCGGGACGGGATGTCCGTTGCGCAGATTCATGCGGCCGATGAGATTCGCGTGCCAGAGCTGCGGGCTGAAGTCGCGGAAGTAGTCGCCGAACCTCGTCCAGTGGCAATTCACCCCGTGGTCGTTCAGGGCGTTGATGAAGGGCATTGAAACGTAGAGATCATCCTGTTCAAAACTGTCGTTGACCATGTCCGGCGTCCAGGTTGGCACATCGCCGTCCGGCATGATGACGCCCAGATACTGAAACTCCGTGGGGAAACCCCAGGCCGTCCCGGCCATGTGCCCCACCCAGCCGCCTTTGATCTTGTCGCGCAGCGTGACGATGTTGATCGTGCGGTCAGCCGCCGACAGGATCCGGCCTCCCAACCCCGTGAAAGCGAGTAGTAAAACAATCCATCGCGCCAGAAGCTGGTCCGTGTGTTTCGTCTGTTTCATCCGCGCCTACCTCGCCTTTCCTGCCACGGCTTGAATGCCACCAAGCAGATGCTGACGGAAATGCGGTTCGCCGAAACTGCTTTCGGTGTGGCCCATTGCGGTGAACCACATCCGGCCCTTGCCCACGGGCCGCCACCAACTGATTGGATGATCGCTGCCCATCGTCCCGCCGCGGTAGGTGGATTCGTCCACCGAACAAAGCACATGCGTCGTGCCGCGCGGCGTGCCGATGTAGTTATACCATTCGTCGGTGCGATTCCACTCCGCCGGCAGGCCAGCCGTCGAGGGATGGGTCGCGTCTTCAAGCCTCACCACCGCCGGCACGATGGCGGAGTGATTGGTGAACGCGCAACCGATGACATCGCCGTACCAGGTCCAGTCGCCCTCGAAGGCGAGCGAACCGAAGATCGCGGCATGAACGGCGACGAGTCCGCCGCCCCCATTCAAATAGTTTTCGAAAGCGCGCTCCTGTTCGCGGTTCAACACGTCGCCGATGGTGCTCAGAAACACGACGGCCTGGAAGCGCGCCAGATTCGTTGTGGTGAATGCAGTTGAAGCTTCCGTCGCTTCCACTGCGAAACCGTGCTGGCGGCCGAGTTCGCGAATGGCGGCGAGGCCATTGGTGATGGAGGCGTGGCGGTAGCCGAGGGTCTTGGAAAAAACGAGCACGCGGAACGGTTTATCCGTTTGAGGGTGGGCCGCAACGGCGACGAGGACCAGCACGGCAAGTAGCCACGTTAGTTTGGTTCGATATGGATTCATAAGTTGTGGCAGTAACTACGACTCTCCCTCACCCTGGCCCTCTCCCGCTGGGAGAGGGAACCGCAGTCGTGCGGTTCGAGTAATTCGACAATCCTCCGGCAAACTCAGCGGTTCGATTTGTTGTGAGACGGGGGAACGATTCTCCCTCTCCCAGCGGGAGAGGGTGGGGTGAGGGAGAACACGTCGTCGCTCGCATATGTTTCAGAAACGCTGGCGCTCACAACCGCCACGGTTTGCGCATGTCGCGCGTCTTCAGCCGGTCATTGGCCGAAGAATCACCGATGAATTTCTCCTTCACCGGGTCGAAAGTCAGCTTGCGATTCAAGCGCGTCGCGATATCGGCGACGTGACATAGTTCATCGCCTTGCACCGAGTCCTCGATGGGGCAGATCGCCGGTTGACGGCTGCGGACGGAGTCGAGGAAGTTGCGCTGGTGATGGTTGCTCTTCGGCGAGCGCCAGCCGTTCGCCGGCAAGGGTTCATCGGCGAGTTTTTCCGGACCGGTGACCAAACCACCGCGATGCACTTCCACCCAACCTTCGCTGCCGACAAACAAGGTGCCGTGACCATGGTGGTCTTTCAGGCCGAAGCGCGTCTGCAAGTCGCTGAAATCGTTCAGCGGATTGGACTCGGTCGTGCGATCGTTCGGTGTGCCGCGGAAACGCATGCGCACGCCGTCGGCGAAGGTGAAATTCACATCCCACGCGATGGAGGTGTTACAGGCGCCTTCGGTAGGAATGATGGCTTTGCCCTCGATGATCATCGAGCCGCGCATCATCGCCGGATGTCCCCACAGCGCGATGTCAATCGGATGAATACCCCAGGCGGAAATGTAGCCAAGCGAGTAATCGGTGTTGTACCACCAGGTCTTCGTGCCACCGTCCCCGTTGATGGGCGCGGCCTTGCCGGGCGTGTAAAGCGTGGCGGGCGCCGGGCCGAGCCAGAAATCGTAGTCGAGGCCGTCCGGAACCGGCGCGGGCGTCACACTGCCACCCGGACGGCTGGCGGGCGCCCAGACCTGAATCTCCTGCAATTTGCCCAACAAACCGTTGCGCACGATTTCGATGGCACGCTGAAACTCCCGACTCGAACGCTGCTGCGTGCCGAACTGGAAAATGCGTTTGTGCTTTTTGACCGCGCGACGCAGCAACTGACACTCGCCGAACGACGGCGCCATCGGTTTTTCAAGATAAACATCCTTGCCCGTGTTGACGGAAGCCATGGCGGCGGGCACGTGCCAGTTGTCCGTCGTGCCGACGATCACCGCGTCGATGTCGGGCCGTTCGACCAACTCGCGAAAATTATGGTAAGCCCGGCAATCTTCGTTTTTGTAACGGTCGTTGACCTGTTTTCGCGCACCTTCGGCATGGTCCTTCCACACGTCGCAAACGGCGAGCACCCGGACGTCTGATTGCGCAAGATGGCCGGCCATGACCCCACGTCCCTGAGGCCCGCAGCCGATCAAGGCCGCACCGATGCGGTTGCCCGGCGAAACCGCGCCCTTGCCGAGGGCCGACGCTGGAATGATTTGCGGAAAAACGGCACCCGCGACGACGGCGCCAACTGCATTGCGAAGAAACTCCCGGCGTTTGATACCACCGGGATTTGCGACTGCCGTGAGGGATTGTTCGTCCGTGAGAAACTTGTCCAATTCAGTTTTCATACCCGCAACAAGTCTAGGGATGACGCCAACAATGTCAAAGGTTGCCCGATGCGTTGTAGGTAAAAACTTCAACCTTCGCCTCGTCACCGACGCTGAAGTCCACGAGCCACAAATCGTCGCCACCCTCCGGTTTGAGAGATTTGGTGATGCGTTCCATCTCACGGGCCTTTTCAACGTGAATGGTTCTTTTATCGAGCGACGCAACGCGCGCGGTGTGTTTGAAATCTTTCGTCGCCAGCGACATGCCGGCCACAGCCGCGGGGCACGGCCGGAAGGAAGAAGTCGAAATGGTTTTGGCCGCAGGATCAAACGACGTCACCTTCATGCGCCCGGTAATCGGCTCCGGCCCGCCAAGTTCCAGAACCGCCAACCCGTCTTTCATGCGAACGGCGAAAACGGGATACGTGCAACTATGCTGGCCGTTGAACAAGCGCACATTGTGGCCCACCAAGGTGGTTGGATCGGCAATGGACGAAGTCGGCTTGATGGTGACGGTCTTTGCCGCGTAGTTCACGGCGCGAACTGTGCCTGACAAGGATGGCGGCACGCGAATGACCTCGCCATTCGCCACGAGTTTCGTGCCGCCGGCGACAAATGTCCGCGTGCGCGCCCCAGCTGCGCGGCTGACGACGGTGATGGCAGCATCGCTTTCAAGCCGCGAACCGACTGCGCGCATGTTTCCCGCCCGCGCTGCGACCGAAATGGCATCCACCACTTTGCCGCGCTTGACCGCAATCGTGGCATCGGCATCGCAGTCCGCCAGCGCATTTGTGCCGACCAGTTCCACACTGTCAATTTCCGGTTTGTCGCCGTATGGCTCCCAAACGGTGATGAAAGTATTTCCCTTGGGCGAAGGCCCGCGTTGGACGAGCAGGTATTTTAGAATCGTGGGAATTTTTTTCTGGGGCGAAACGTAGGCATCGGCGACGACAAACTCCTGTCCCGCGCAAGGCATGACATGCGCGCGAAGTCCGGCGACGGTTTCGCCACTGAATTGCCAGCGGCCCACGGCAGCGCGTTCCGGTTTCGTGCGCTGCCAGTTGAAAAAATGCGAGTAGCCGCTCCCGCTGTAGCCCTTGTATGGGCCGCGAAATTCGGGTCGGCCCTGGATGGGATCGTCATACAAAGCGCCGAGTGAAACTTCCCGACCTGCCAGTGTCCCCTCAGTCACGGGCGGCGGCAAAACCGAACCCGACCATGTGAACTCGCCTTCCGCGCCGTGCAGGCTGAGGCAATGGTTCGTGCCGCCGCGCACCCGCACAACGTCCACCAAGTAAGAATGTTCGTCGCTCGTGTCCACGAGCACGAGCGTGCGGCGATAGACATCCGCGTGGGCGTAGGTTCGAGCAGCGTCAATATCCACCACATGCACGGTGGGGCTGTCATGGAACCGCAGCACCTCTCCCGGCTTCATGCCCGTTTGGCGGGTTTGATCCACGACGAGGCAGTTGTGACTGATGGTGTTGTAGGTCCAACTGGCATTACCCGGATGGAAAGCATCCGTCTGATCGGGATAGCCGAGGTCGGGCGCCAACCTGCGACCGTAACCAAACAGTTCGATGTTCAACCGGTCGAAGTGCGCGTGGACGTTGCGTTCGCCGTAATACATCGAAACGGCCATCGAATCGCGGCGGTTGTTCAAAATGGCCGTGCCGAATCCATCGAGCAAACGGCTGCGCGGTTGATGATGATATTTTTTCGCATCCGCCCGCGCCGCGGCAATCACCGGTTTCTTGAACAGATTGTCAAAGGAGTCAATGCGATCCTCCTCCAGCTTCGTCCAGTGGCACATCGCCCAGGCGAACCGCGGCTCGCGATATTCACGATAAGCGGCTTCATACGCGTCGAAGCCGGGCGTGATCCAACCGGCATGGATGCTTCCGGAATCGCCGATGGCCGGCGTGAACTGGCCCGCGCAAATCAAATCCAACGGAGCGTCGAACACACGTTTCATCCTTGGAAACTTGTAAATGTCCTGACCGGTCATCTTCAAGGGGTCGGCCATGAACACAAAATGATGAACCCAACCCGCACCGTAATTCGGCGATGTTTCATACGGCATGCCGTCCTTGTAGATGAGATTGTAAAGCGCGTAGTTAAGCCCCTCATGGCGCAAGGTCTTGCCAGTCTGCTCGAAAATTCCGCGTAACAACTTCTCGGTTGGTCCGTTTTGCCGGACGAGCGCGGTGTAGATGAGCGCGTTCTGGTGCAAACCGTAATTGCCAACGATCTTCTCGCTTTCGATTCCGTCCAACCCTTCCTCCAACAAGTTCGCTTCGATGTTGGCGCGAATTTGTTCGGGCGAGCGCCACGGAAGCGAAGCTGCATTCTTGCCGATCAACGCCGGAAAAATCCGGTCGTACGCGATGGCCAGGTCTTTGAGCACCGTCGTTTCCCAAATCAGATTCGAGATTTTCCCGTGATACGTCCCTTTCATCAACTCGCCGTAACGCGACTGCACGGCGTAATCCATCCCCGGATAAATTTCCGCGATGCGGTCGAGCATGACGATGGCCTTGTGCGCGTATGGCGGGTCGCCCGTCAACACGTAGGCCTGGCTCAAGGTTTTTACGGCGGGCAACCAGGTGTTCATCCAATTCCAATGACACGCGTAAGCCACCAGCCAGAATTTTTTGCCCTCGGGCGCGATCCAACCGCGTCCGTCGTCGGCATAAGCGCCCGTGAGCAAACTGCGGTTGGTCATGCCTGAGCGGTAAAAAGCCTCGAAGTCGTTGCTCGGATATTTTTCACCGCCCAGGGGACAGGTGAGGCTGAACGGATGCTCCCGGTCGCATTGCCAGGGATAAGTCCCATGCCGGTAAACCGCCGTGCCGTGAACAGGACAACCGTCCGCTGAGACATCGAAGTCCCGCGGCACGCGGTAGTCGGGAAGCAGGTCGTGAAGTTCCTGGTCGGACTTGGCGAGCCAATATTCGCAGTCCTTCAGGATTTTCTCGCAAACTGCTTTGGCGCTGGCGTCCTCCTCGCAAAGTTGGCGTGCTTTTGAGATTTGCTTCTCGGTCAATAGCACGCGGTCAGTTTTGAGCGGCCACTGAGGTTGCCGTTTGCCGGGGATAAATTCTTCCGCGTGACCAATGGCTGCTGTGATCAGCAGCAACAGAATGAATTGGAGACAACGTTTCATGCAAAAGTTGTCCAGCAGTTTTCAATCAATACACGGTCCTGCCAAATTAATTCGCATGCAATTCATCACCAGAAGCGCGGGCTTCAGCCCGCTTCATCGTAGCGCGCTCTAAAGGCATCCCCGCGCACGCCCTCTTGCTTGGATTTGATCGGAACGCTATGTTGAGGCCATGAAAGTTCAGGAAATCGAACAGGAAGCGTTGGCTCTATCGGAAGCCGAGCGCGTCTCGCTTGTCGCCAGATTGCTTGACACGCTGCCTCCTGCCGGAACGGACCTTTCGGACGAAGAGGTTGAGCGTCGTGAGCGAGATTTGGCGTCCGGCAAAGTTTCAGCGATTTCCCACGAAGAATTCACTCGTCGGGTTGAACGCGAACGCGGGCGATGAACGCGGTTAATCACCCAGACGTTCAGAAAGACGTTTCCAAAATTCTGCGGCACTACGACAGCATCAACTCCCGGTTGGGGGACGAGTTCTGGGCCGAACTGAACGCCTTCATCCAAAAGTCCGCCGCGAGTCCGGGTCACTTCCACTTTGAATCACCGGGACGCAGACGCGTCAATCCGCATCACTTCCCGTATCATTTTCGCTTTCGCGAAATCGCTGGTGGCATCCGAATCACGGTGGTGCGCCACCACAAGCAGCACCCAGCTACAGGCTGCCAACGCAAGTAAACAATCCTCAACACCCATTAAACCGCAAATCACATATGAGCAGTCGAGTTTCCATTTTGGGCGTGCTCCTCGCCCCAGCTCTGATCGGCGCAAGCGTCGCCGCAGCCCAGACCAAACCCGCGCCCGATTGGGTGTGCGTGAACCGGCAGGCGGATTGGCAGCCGCGGGACTCGCAAGGAGAGTTCATTTACAAAAATCAAATGTGGATTCTTGGCGGATGGTTCACGCCGAAGACGCCGAATCCGCGCGATGTTTGGAAGTCGTCGGACGGCCAGAAGTGGACGCGTGTGCTGGAAACTGCGCCGTGGGAACACAGCGATTTGTCGGCGGCCATGGTCTTCAAAGGCCGCATGTGGTTCATGGGTGGACGCAAATTGCCCGGCGAAGAAAACAGCAACAAGGTCTGGTCCTCCACCGACGGGGCAAAATGGGCTTTGGAAACCGACAATGCCGGTTGGTGTCCGCGTGTGGGGCCGTCGTTCGCGGTGTTCAAGGGCCGCATGTGGATTCTCGGCGGCACGGAAAATTTTTACACCAACGACAACCAGACGATGAAAAACGATGTCTGGTCCTCCGCCGACGGCAAAAACTGGAATCGCGAGGTGAAGAACGCGCCCTGGTCGAAGCGGGCGCACGCCCAGGCGATCGTCTTCGACAAAAAACTCTGGCTCATGGGCGGCGGGCGATGGCAGCCGAATAATGCTCCGACCAACGACGTTTGGTGCACGACCGATGGCGTGCATTGGACGCAAGTGACCGACGCCGCCGAGTGGAAACCGCGAATGTGGTTTTCGACGGTGGTTTACCGGGATCGCCTGTGGCTGCTCGGCGGCTGGTCGAAGGCCAACGGCAATTTCGGCGATGTCTGGTATTCCAGGGACGGCAAGGATTGGACAGAATTGAAGTCCAACGTGATTTGGTCGCACCGCCACGAGCCCTCGGCTTTTGTTTTCAAGGACCGGATTTGGGTCGCCGGCGGCTACGCGGATAAGTTGAACAGCGAATTGTGGAGCTTGGAAATTCCCAAGAAATGGTTTAAGAGCGATTGAATGTGCTGGACCGTTCAGAGGCAAGAATGGCGTCGCGAAATTGGAAGCGTCATCATTCAAGATTCCCTTTCGGGATAGAATCCCATGGCGTTGCCACTCAATTCCATCGCGATTGCCGGAGCCTGGGGCTACATCGGTCGCAAGTTGCTCGATGCCGCGTTGCGGCGTGGCATGCGAGTTCACATCTTCGATCCGGGCACGCCGCCGGCTGATCTGGATTTGAGCGCGGTCACGCGGGTCGAAAATGAGGCGGAATTTTACGTGCTGGATGCGAATTGGTTTCATCTCGCCTTGCATCCTGAAGCCCGACGCGAAGGAGAAACGCGGCTTTTGCAGCGTGCCCAATCCGAGCCGATTTGGATGCTGAACGAGAAACCGATGTTCGCGCCAGACCATCCGAGAGACGCACGCGCGCTCATCGAGGCGGTGGATCGGAGCCAGGCGGTCATGCTGTACGATTTCCCGGAACTCTTCGATCCGCTGACGCAGCGCATCACGGCGTATCTGGCTGGTTTCCGGCATGTGGAAATTTCGTCCATCACCACTCAACGCTCTAAGGATCGCGAGGACCCGGCGATTGCGCGAAACTTCAAGCGGATGGTGCCGATCCAGTTTCAGGAATCGGTTCATTGCCTCGCCTACGCGCTATTCATGCTGGGAACCGTGGGCGGAAGTTTCGACGCGGCACTGGCCAACGGGGTGCGCGTGAGCGCGAAGTCTGAACCTTACGTCCCGCCCAATCCGGAAGTTTACCCACGCGTAGTGGATGGACGCTGTGATTTTCAACTGACCTTTGGCCAGGTGAAGGTGGCGGGCGTCACGAATTTCAGGCGCGGCGCGCCGTGGTCAAAACGCCGCGTGCTGCGTGGGCGCGCCGATGGCCAACCGTTTGAAATCGAGGCGGACTATCTCGAAGGAAGGAAAATGCTCCGCATCAACGGCGTGGATCAGGGCTGGAACGCCGCGGCGTGTTCGTATGAAGCGATCCTGTCCACTTGGGCCACATGGCGGGCGAATGTTTCGCGCGAACAATTGCTGCACGGTTTGTATCCCAACCCGCGGCTGGCGTGGCTGGCGTTTCAATTGAGCGGGGCACTGTGGCGTTCCAGCTTCGAAGGCCGGCGGATCGAACTGGCGGATCTGGCGGCGATAAACTCGTTTGACAGCGGCTACCAGGCGGCGCTGCCCGGGCTTCCGCGCTACCCGGCGTCGGGAAGTAAATCCACTTGATCGGACATGCGAATCGAATCGAACCAGGAACTTCTCCGGCAGGAATTCCACCGCCGTTATCGGGTCGCAGCGGCGGCGGTGCAATTCGTCTTCGCGCCGTATCGCATCTGCCCGCTGGGCGCGCACATTGATCACCAACTTGGATCGGTGACGGCGCTGGCCATTGATCGCGGAGTTCTGTTGGCCTACGCGCCCACTGCAAATCGGGAGGTGCGGCTGGGCAGCCTGGAATACCCCGGCGAAATTCGCTTTCCTCTGGACCAACCCGGCGGGCCGCAACGCGGCGACTGGGGCAACTACGCGCGCGGCGCGGTTCACGCGCTCACGCGAGCAGGCCACGAGCTTCGACAAGGAATGACTGGCATGATCACCGGCCCATGGAGCGAAGGTGGCTTGAGTTCTTCGGCGGCGGTCGGAGTCGCTTATCTGCTGGCGCTGGAGAATGTGAACGGGCTGAACGTTACCACCGACCAGAACATCCGGCTGGACCAAGCCATCGAGAACGACTACCTGGGTTTGCGGAACGGGATTCTGGATCAATCCGGAATTCTGCTTTCGGGAAAGGACCATCTGACTCTGTTGGATTGTACGACGGGCAGTCACCGGCTGATTCCGTCGGGAACGCCGGCAGATACCTGGAGCATCTTGCTGGCGTTTTCGGGCCTGAAGCAGGCGTTGATCGGAACGGACTACAACCGGCGCGTGGCTGAATGCGCAGAGGCGGCGCGAATTCTTCTCGCAGCGGCGGGTCGCCCGGAAGTAACACCGGTTCTGAACAGCGTGAGCGAGTCCGAATATGCCGCGCACAAAGAGCGGTTGCCGTCGCCATTGGACCGGCGCGCGGAACATTTCTTCAGCGAAACCGCGCGCGTCCGCAATGGCGTGAACGTCTGGCAATGTGGCGACCTGCGCGAGTTCGGCCGGCTGATGACCGCGTCCGGCGAAAGTTCAATTCGCAATTACGAATGCGGCTGTCCGCCGCTTATTGAGTTGTATGAAATTTTGGTGCGGTGTCCCGGTGTCTTTGGCGCGCGGTTCAGCGGCGCGGGTTTTCGCGGCTGCTGCATCGCTTTGGTGGATCGGACCGCGGCGGCGCAAGCGACCGAGGAAATCAGCCGCAAGTATGCGGAGCGCCAACCTGACCTGGCAGCTAACGTCGCGGTGGTGGTGGTCCATTCTGACGACGGCGCCAGAAAAATCTTCCCATGACCAACGTCATGCCAACGGTCGTAGCGCAGGTTTCCAACCTGCTGTATCGCGGATTTCTAATCCGCTGGCGTTGGAAACCCGCTGCATCTGGGAGCTGCCGAACGACCTGCCGAATGGAATTCGGCGATACGGCAGATTTAGAAATCTGCGCTACGGCCAAACGTAACTGAGACCTACATGCAAACGACAACGACATTCGGATCATTGGATTGGGTGGTGTTGATCGGCTACTTCATCGGCATCACGGCGTTTGGCTTGTGGCTGTCGCGCAAGACCCGAACGAGCGGCGGCTACTTTCTTGGCGAACGCAAATTGCCGTGGTGGGTGATGGTCGGACAGGCATTCGGCACGGGCACGCACGCGGAACAACCCGTGGCGCAGGCTGGCGCGACGTTCGACAAAGGCTTCGCCACGATCTGGTTTCAGTGGAAGAACCTGCTCGTCACGCCGCTCTACTGGCTGATGGCGCCGTGGTATCGGCGCAGCGAACGCACCACCATCGCGGAGATCATCAAGGACCGTTACGGCCGCAAGCTCGCGTTTGCCTACACGCTGTTTGCCATCGCGTTCTTCCTCGGCAGCCAGGGCGTCATGCTCAAGGGCGCCGGCAAGGTCATCTCCGTGGCGACCGGCGGCCAGTTGATCTCCGCCAACGGCGTCGTGATCGCGATGGTCGTGGCGTTCGTGCTTTACAGTTTCTTCGGCGGACTCATCGCGGCGGCTTACACCGACTTCGTTCAAAGTTTTCTGATCATCACGCTGTCGTTCATGCTGATCCCGCTCGGCCTGCGCGCGGTGGGCGGATTCGCGGGGATGCGCGAAGCGCTGCCGGAAAATTTCTTTGACCTCTACAGCAGCGCCAGCGGGATGGACGCCTTCACCATCGCGATGCTGGCGATCAACGGCTTCGTCGGCATCACGGCCCAACCGCACGTGCTCTCCATGTGCGCCACCGGCTCGACCGAACGCGCCGGGCGCATCGGCCACACCTACGGCGCGATGACGAAACGGTTTTGCACCATCGGCTGGGCGTTGACCGGTCTCATCGCGGCGACGCTGGTCCTGCAACGCGGCGGGAAGCTGCCCGATGCGGAGCACGCTTTTGGTTACGCCAGTCGCGAACTGCTCGGCCCCGGTCTCGTGGGCCTGCTGGTCGCGTGCGTGCTGGCCGCCAACATGTCGGCGTGCTCGAACCTCATGGTGAACAGCGGCGCGCTCTTCACGCGGAACGTGTGGGTCGAATACTTCAGACCTGCCGCCAACGACCGGCAGTTGCTCTGGGTCGGCCGCATGAGCGGTCTGGGGTTGACTGGTCTGGCGATTCTGTTCGCGCTGATGGTCGGAAATGTCCTGCACGCGTTTCTGTTCACGGAAACTCTCGCGGCGCTGTTCGGCGTCATGTTCCTGGGCGGCATTCTCTGGCGGCGCGCGAATCGTTACGGCGCGGCGGCGGCCACATTGGTTGCGTTTCTGAGTTACTACGCGGCGCTCTACCTCACTACCTGCGCCCCGGGCACCGCGGCGAAACCGACCAATCTGATGACAGCGTTTAATACGCTCGCTACCTGCGAAAGTCTTCCAGCTCATCTGCAATCGGGCACGTTGATGCTGGTTTACAAGTGGCTGCCCGGGCCGTTCGGCTTCGCCATGCTGTTGAGCTTCTCCACGCTCATCATCGTCAGCCTGCTCACCAAGCCGGAGGACGGCGCACGAATGGACGCTTTCTTTGATCGGATGCGACGCACCACAGATTTGGAAAACCTGCCTGCCGATCAGCCCAAACCACTGGCCGCGGACCGCGGTGAGGAATTGATCCTCCTCGACTTAGGCACATGGTTCACCGCCGCGCGCTGGCACGGATTCTTCCGTCGTTACCCCGAAGACTTGATTGGTTTCCTGCTGGCGTGGGTCACGATTGTGGTCGTTGTCCTGATTGCGTGGTTGGTCTTGCAGATTGGGAAGTAGCGCTGCCAGCTCAACCATTCCGGTCGCCCTTGCAACAGTGAGTTAAGGCATAGCCACGTCGTCATTGCGCACCACTCTCCCTCACCCCGGCCCTCTCCCCTGGGAGAGGGAGAATCGTTCGCCAGTTTCTTGGAATGTCGTGCGACGGAGTTTGCCGGAAGATTATTTGCTAAAAGAAACGTGCGATTGCTGTCCCCTCTCCCAGCGGGAGAGGGTAAGGGTGAGGGAGAACGCGACCGCCGACTTAATCTGCGGTAACAGAATTTTGAAAACGCGTTACAGCTTGTCTCCCTTGATCACGAGCACGGCATAGACGTTGAGTTCCGGTAGCGTGCAGGTCCAGAGATCGCCTTGCTGGGTAGCGGAAAGGGTGCGGCTGTCACTGAAGTCGGGAGAAAAGAGCCGCGCAGTTTTGGGGCCAGTACCGCGGAGGCGAAGCGTGACGGGAATGTTCTTCAGCGTTGTCCCCGATGCGTAGTTGACCAGGTGGACCAGCACGCGCGAGGGACTTTTCTGCTGGCAGAGTTCAACGGCAACCGAGCGCGGAGCGTCCACCAAGATACGAAACTTGTCGCGCAAGGTGGCGGGCAATTTATCCGGCTCGGCAACGTCCGCCGTCGAGATGACCTGCCCGCCCTTGGCGGCGTAGTCGGCTAGCTTTTGCTGTTGGTCCGGAGTCAGCCATTCTTTTTCCGGGACGATGACCGTGCGGTAGGAGTCGAGGGCGTCGAGATGTTCGTCGAAGATGATCCGCCAGGCGGCATGGCCCTCGATGAGCGCTTGTTCGATGGGTTGAAAGCGGCGCGGGCTGAAGTTCTGGGCGGTGAAGGTTCGCAGCACGGCCACGTCGGCCACGGTTTTTGAATTGCGAAACAGGTCCTGATGCGTGTTGAAGAAATGGATGTAGTTCTTCAATTCGGGCAGAACCGGCCGGCCCTCATGCAGGCTGATGATTTCGCCCATTTGAAACCACGCCACGCACCCCAGGCAATTGAGGTTGAAGGCCATGCTCTCAGCGGCGTCGAGCGGCGTATCGGTGTATGCGAAGACGGAGTTGTTGTAGAGCCGGCCCACCTTCATGGTGCGGATGCGACTGCTCCGAATGCCGGGGTCCTTGGTGTGCGGCGAGTCGGGGCCGTAGGACTCGTCCCAGAAAGCGTTGCCGAGCGGGAGCAGGCGGGCGGCGTCGCTGCCGGCTCTGATGCTCCAGATTTCGTCCACACCACCGCTATTGGATTCCACGGCGCACTTCGGGTCAAGCGAGCGGATGAATCGAGACATGACGGAGTAGAACTCGGTCAGGGCCTCGCACTTGTATTCGCGCCAATCCCGCACCAAGGGGTCGGCCTCATCACTGGTCTTGAGCGGCGGATCGGCGGGAAGTTTGCCGCGCGCCTTCAGGAAGGCTCGGAAGCGTTCCTTCGAGTATTCATCGTAAGAGGCCGCCCCTTGGGTGAAGTTGTCGAAATGGATCAGGTCGGCATCAATTTCTTTGACCGCGTAGCGGGTGGGCTTTTTCAGGTACTCCACGAAGCCCGGATGATTGCGGACCGAGTAGTAGCGCCAGGGTTGTCGCGGGTTGTAAAAAATCGGCTTGCCGTCGTAGCCCACGGCCTGCCATTCCCGGGCGCGCGGCTCTTCCAGATACAGCCGTTCGTGAAGCATCGTCCCGCCGATGTAGGCGCCGATCCGCATCCCCGACTTGCGGGCCAACCTGGCGAACCGCCGCGCATCCTCCATCCCAGCCGCTTCGGTCGCCATCCCCGCGCCCTTGTAGCCGTGGGTCATGATAAAATTGACGCCCAGGTCCTTCAGCTTGGCGATCATTTCCGGGCTATGCTCGCGCTCATATTCGGCGAGCCTTTCGGGCGGCAAGGTGAAATCCATTCGACCGGCGCCGCGCGCACGATAACACGGCGCCTCCCAGGATCCGGCCATGACAATGCCGGGCTTGTCCATCCAACTGGGGCGATCCAGCGCCGGCGTTTGAATGGGGGTCAGGCTGACAACGAAAAGAATTACGGCTGCGGAGGTGAGTTTCATAAGGGTTCGAGAAACCTGAACGCGGCCAGTCTGCTTCTCCTGTCCGGCGGGTCAAGTGTGATTCCATTGACACTCACGCGGCGCGACGGTAAGCAAACTGACGAATGACCGATTAGAACACGCTGACCAAACCTGACCTCTCCATGAATAGAATCATCCTCTTAATTTTGTGCATCCTGCTTCCGCTGAAAATATTTGCCCAGGTGCCGAAGGGAGTTTCGGCAAAGGACTTCGGGGCGAAGGGGGATTCAGCCGCCGATGATACCAGCGCCATCCAGAAGGCGCTCGATGCCATAGCGGCGGGCGGAGGCGTAGTCAACTTGCCGGCGGGCGCTTACCGAATCACTAATTCACTGGTCGTTCCGCAAAGCGTGACGCTGCTCGGCGAGGGCGCGCGGTGGGAAAACGCTGCCACCAGGTTGATCGTCGAAAAGCCGGGGTTTGTTGCCGTCAAGTTGGGACATATGTCATCGGTCAAGGGTTTGGCGATTTCGTACCCGAACAATTCAGACAATGCCAATCCGACGCCATATCCACCCGCCATCGAGGTGGACGGGATCAATCCGTCGGTCGAGAACATTGTCTTCGACTGCGCATGGATTGGCGTCTCCACTCCACCCGGCGGCGCGAACGCAGGTCAGGCGATGTTCCGCGACCTGACGGGTTTTGTGCATCACCTGGGCATGCACCTGTCGGGTTGCCGCGACGTGAATCGCATCGTGGACGTTCACTGGTTCGTCGGCGGGAGGGACACGCCGGGCAAGGAAGCTTACTACCGCAAGCACCGGGTGGGCTTCGAGTTCGGCGATGTGGACGGGGTTTTGCTGGACCGATGCTTCATCATCGGCGGCAAAACCTTTCTCCAGCAGCTTTTGCACAAGGATTCGCCCGACGGCAAGCCGGAGGTCACCCACTCGCTCGGCTACCACATTGACGATTGTTGGGTCGAGGACGTGGACAATGGGTTTATTTTCGAGGGCGCGGCGGGATTTGTCATCAAAAGCTCAAACATCCTCGTGCGGGAAAACGGAATCGGCGTGAGGGCGGAAGTCGGCAGCCTCTATTACAACGCGGTGATCAGCGCGGTGCAAATTCGCGGGTTCGGCAAGCCCTTCGTCGGCGTCGTCTATGACTGCGGCGTTGCGCACGGCCGCAACCGGCTCGCGATCACCGATTGCCAGGTCACGGAGGGCGCGCCCGCCATCCATTTGAAATCCGGCGCGCAGCGCGCCCAGATTCGCGGATGTCATCTCGTCGGCGCCAAGGGCCAACCGGCCATCTTGATAGACAAGGGCGCGGACCTCTTCACGATCACCGACAACATTCTCAACGGACGAATTGCGGACAACTCGACCACGACAAAAAAGACCGTGTCAGGAAATGTTCAAGAGGCCGGTCAGCCGGACGGAGCGAAGTGAATTTGAAGCGGAACTCCAACCGGACGATCAGGGAAAGCCCACCATGCGCTGCTGTTGTTCGTCCCAGAGCCGGAAGTTGAGGCACTTCAAACTCGTCAGCAGCGTGATCGGCTTCACCGACTGAAACAGCGGTTCCGCGCGATGGCAATGCTCAAGATGGTAATTGGGAATCCGCGGGCTCAGGTGATGAATGTGGTGAAAGCCGATATTGCCCGAGAACCATTGCAGCACCCGCGGCAACTGGTAATACGAACTGCCCTCGATCGCCGCTTTCATGAAATCCCAGTTCGCGCCGCGTTCCCAATACACATCCTCGAATTGATGCTGCACGTAAAACAGCCAGACCCCCGCCGAACTGGCCACCAGGATCACCACCAACTGGAGCAACAGGAAAGTCTTCCAGCCAAACAACCAGCTCAAACTGACGATCATCAAGACGAGCGCAATGTTGCTGAGCAGGACCGAGACGCGTTCGCGCCGGCCTTCCCCGGGCTTCGGAAGGCGCTCCACCACCAGAAAGAGAACCAGCGGCGCCACGAGGAAGAGAATGAACGGATTGCGGGCCACCCGGTAACAAAACCGTTTCCAACGCGACGCGTTCAGATACTCGCGCACGGTCATGGTCCAGATATCGCCCGTGCCGCGCCGGTCCAGATTGCCCGCGCTGGCGTGATGGATTGCGTGTTCCCAACGCCAGCGGAAGTAGGGGGTGAAGCAAAGCACGCCCAGCACGCATCCCACCCACTGGTTCAGTCGCCGTGATTTAAAAAACGAGTAGTGCGCACAGTCATGGAAAATTATGAAGACGCGCACCAGCAAACCGCCCCCCACCAGGGCGAAAGGCAAAACGATCCATGGCGAAATCGAGATGTAGCGATACATGAGCCACCACAGCGCGACGTACGGCACCAAGGTATTGACCATTTGCCAGACGGCGCGCTTCGGGGCCGGTTGTTCATAGCGCGCTACCATGTCGTGCCAGATCTGCCGCCCGGCCGGCCGGGCGGATTCGGTTGAGGAAACCGGCTGCGGTTGCATACGAACGAGACTCACCGCAGCCGCCAAACGATGCGCGCCTTCTCGAGGTCGTAGGGAGACATTTCCATTTTGACGCGGTCGCCGGCCGTCAACCGCACGAAGCGTTTGCGCATCTTGCCCGAGATCGTGGCAAGCACGAGGTGTTGATTGTCGAGTTGGACGCGGAACATGGTGCCCGGCAGGACCGTATTCACGGTGCCTTCAACTTCAATGTGGTCTTCTTTCATGGTAGCTGGGCAAAAACCCGTCGTGGATCAAATGAAACCATACCGCCGACGGGCCGGCCGGACATAGTCCGCTTGAAAGCGGCGGGATCCGGTCGAACCGGACCACGCCGGGAAAGGGAACTGGACTAGTAACGATTGCGACCGCCACCGCGGAATTCGCGACGGCCACCGCCGCCGCCACCGGGACGCTCCTCCCGCGGGCGGGCGATGTTGACGGTAAGCGCGCGACCACCGAGATCCTTGCCATTCAAGCCGTCAATGGCTTTCTGCGCCTCCTCGGGCGTGCCCATGGTGACGAACGCAAAGCCGCGCGGGCGACCGCTCATTCGATCCGTCATCAGGTTGGCTTCAGTGACCGTGCCAAACGCGGCGAACGCGTCGTGCAGATCGTTTTCAGTGGTGTTGAAGGAAAGATTTCCCACAAACAGTTTATTGCTCATAGATGTTTTGCTGTGCGACTAACCGGTGCTTTCTAAAGACTGTTCCCGAACTTCGGGTCTCAAATCATCACTGAACCAGGTTCACCTGAAGATTCACCATGCCTTGAAAGGGACAAGCTTTTCAACAGACGCAGACAGAATGCACCTCTCCGGACCCGGATGGCAAGGAATATAGCGAAAAAAATCAGCTCCCACACGCGCCAGCGGTGTCGGTCGCGGGTCTGCCATGTGGGCTCACGGCACGATTGCCGGCCTGCCCGCCAGTGGACGGTTTCGCGGGAATCTGATTGAAAACTCCCCTGCCGTGCCGCAATTTGTCGCCATGCAATCTGTGTTTACAGGTCCGGTTTACGTGGTGCGCGACAACATTGACACCGACCAGATCATCTCCGCGCAGTATCTCAATCTGGTGCCAACCATTCCGGAGGAATATGAGAAGCTCGGCAGTTATGCCCTCGCCGGGCTGCCCGAATCGCTGTACCCCGGGCGCTACGTGAAGGAAGGTCAGTTGGACAGCGAATATCCCATCGTCGTCGCCGGGAAGAATTTCGGGTGCGGCAGTTCGCGCGAACACGCGCCCATCGCCCTCGGCTCGGCCAATTGTCAGGTCGTCCTCGCCGAAAGCTTCGCCCGCATCTTCTTCCGCAACTGCGTCGCCACCGGCGAGCTTTATCCGTGCGAAGTCACGGAACGGCTTTGCGACGCGCTCAAAACGGGCGATGTGGTAACCGTGGATCTCGACAAGCAAACCGTCACCATGAAAGCAACGGGCAAGGTGTATTCTGTTAAACCGCTGGGCGACGTCCGTCCCGTGGTGGACGCCGGCGGCATCTTTAACTACGCCCGCCAAACCGGAATGATTGCGAAATGATCCGCCATGAATCTGCTTCCCGCACCGCGTTCGATCCGACGACTGCCGGGCTTTTTCCGGGTATCGGGCAAGCGACCGCTCTCGGACATCCAATTTATTCGCACGCATTCCGCGCCCGACAATGCCGAGGGCTACACCCTGCTGATTGACCCGCGTGGCATTCGTATCGAATACCGCGAAATCGGAGGCGTCCGCGCTGCGGTGGCAACGCTGCGGCAGTTGTTTCGCGAATATGGTCGCCGGCTGCCCTGCTTGAAAATCCGGGACTGGCCGGATTTTCCGCGCCGCGGCGTGATGCTTGATATTTCGCGCGGGCGGGTGCCAAAACTGGCGACGCTGCTGGAACTCGTCGAACACCTGGCGGATTTCAAAATCAACGAATTCCAGCTTTACGTGGAGCACACCTTCGCCTATCGGAAATACAAATCCATCTGGCAGGGTTGGGGCGCTTTGACCGCTGCGGATATCCGCCAGCTCGACGCTCGCTGCCAGGAACTGGGCATTGACCTCGTGCCCAACCAGAATTCCTTCGGTCATCTGCGCTATTTCCTGGAAAATCCCCGGCTGAAGAAACTCGCTGAAGTCAGCGAACCCTATGAGGCGGTCACGGGGGACTTCGACCGGCGACCAACCACCCTTGCGCCAAACCATCCCGGCACCCTGCCGTTTATCCGCGGACTTTACGACGAATTGCTGCCGAACTTTTCCAGCCGCTACTTTAACGTCGGCTGCGATGAAACGTGGGATCTGGGTCGCGGCCAGAGCCAGGCGCTGTGCGCGCGGCGCGGCAAAGGCCGGGTGTATCTCGACTTCCTCAAGCAGATTCATCGGGAGGTTTCCAGGCGCGGCAAGCGCATGATGTTCTGGGGGGACATCATTCTGCATCATCCGGAACTCATCAAGGAACTGCCCCGCGACCTCATCGCCATGAATTGGGGTTACGAAGCAAACCATCCGTTCGCGAAGGAAACCGCGCTGTTCGCAAAATCCAAAATCCCGTTTTACGTCTGCCCCGGGACTTCCACCTGGATGTCGCTGCTCGGACGACACGACAATGCCTTTGCCAACCTGCGCGCGGCCGCCAGGGCCGGGCTCCGAAACGGGGCGATCGGTTATCTGAACACGGATTGGGGCGACGGCGGGCATCCGCAACCTCTGGCGGTTAGCTACGCGCCGTTCTTGCTGGGCGCCGCCCTGAGTTGGTGCGCCAAGTCCTGCGATGAGAAACTGCTGGCGCCGGTGTTAAGCCGCGACGTTTTCCGCGATCCAACCGGGCGTACCGCGAAGGCCGCGCTGGCCCTCGGTTTTGCGCACCGCAAATTTGGATATTACGAGGCGAACTTCACGCCGTACGGCACCGTGATCGCCGCTCCGCCGCCGGAAGCGCGCGAACTGTTTTGCCGTCACGGGCTGAAATACTACGCGCGAATCCGGGCGAGCCGCGTCCGCGCGGCGCTTGCGAAAGTGCAAAAGCAACGCACACTGCTGAACGGCGCGCGGCCCACCACCCCATCCGGCCAGGTTCTAAAAACGGAACTCGACCTCGCAGCGCGCATGGCCGCGCAGTCGTGTCGCATCATGCTCTGGCAACAAGCCCTGGCGGCGAAAAAGCTGACGGAAGCCCGGCGACAGGCACGCGCGGGCATCGCCGATTTGCGGGCGATCGAGCGCGATTTCAAGGCTTACTGGCCCGGGCGCAACAAGGCCACCTCGGCACAGTGCTCACCGTTTCTGCGCTGGCGGATGAAAGATTACCGGCGCGGCGTGTTGCATTTTCCGCCGGAGGTGGCACGCAAAGGCGTTGCGTACCACCCGTAGAACGCACTGCCGCAGTCTTGCGCAAGCGCGCTGCCGGCTTAAAACGCCGGCGTGATCTCCAACCGCTGGCCAGGCCTCGCTACCAGGTCCTCGCCTTTGGCCCAGACCGCGTCGTTGAGCAGCAGCTTGAACTTGAGCGGGTCGCCGGCGGGAACCGACCACTGCCAGGTGTCCGGGTCAATGCACTTCAGCGGCACCCCGCGATCCCAACTCAAGCCGGGCCCTTCGCCGCGGACGAAAAGATTATTGCCAAAGCCAACGTCCACCTTGGCTTCGATGGTCGTTACCGGGCGCTTCCTTTCACTGACGGCATGAGGTCGCGGTACTGTGGCGGTGGCGGTTTTTCTGGATTGTCTGGCTAGTTTCATTTGCTTTGCGATTTGATTTGCTCAATTTGACCAGCACGAAACGGGTTGCGTTCGATCTTCCCGCATAAAATCCAGACGCACCGTGCTGCACGCAAGCAACGTTCCGTGCCAAACAAGTGACGAGATGGTGACGAGGGAAACTGATGCCAGGGGGTGAGCGAAAAACCTGCCGTCAGACCTGCTTCGTGAGGCGCAGTCCGACCTGGAGCAGTTTGCGCGCGTCCGCGTCGCTCTTGGCCTCCGCGTATATGCGCAAAATCGGCTCCGTGCCGGAGCCTCGCAACATCAACCAGCAGCCGTCCTGCGACACGAACTTTACGCCGTCGAAAGTCTTCACGTCGGCCAGCGGCGACCGCAACAGCCGGGCCGGCGGATTGTGCTCCAGGTAGTCCATCAGCGCCGCGCGCTTTTCCAGGGGGAAATGCGTGTCCACCCGCCCATAACGATGCGGGCCAAATTGACTTTCCAGGTTTGCGATCAACCGGTTGAGGGAAACACGTTCGATGGCGAGCATTTCCAGCAACATCAACCCGGCGGCGATCCCATCCCGCTCGGGAATATGGCCGGGAAAACCAATGCCGCCGCTTTCCTCCGCGCCGAGCAGGACGTTGCCCTTTAGCATTTCCGTGCAGATGTATTTGAAGCCCACACCGGTTTCAACCAGTTCGAGGCCGC
Organism: uncultured Bifidobacteriaceae bacterium; assembly: GCA_964458575.1. Lineage (GTDB taxonomy): Bacteria > Verrucomicrobiota > Verrucomicrobiia > Limisphaerales > JADLHS01 > CAYWMD01. The sequence continues at coordinate 38,191 of CAYWMD010000014.1, forward strand.
CCGCCGCGCACATTTTGTCCACCATCGAAGTCGTCGTCAGCGCCTTGATCACCCGTCCCCTGCCCTTTCGATTGGCGACGAGATGGTGCAGCAAAAGGCAGATCAGATTGTGCGTAGTCAGATATCTTCCACGACCATCCATGCCGCCCACGCGATCGGCGTCACCGTCAGTAACTAGGCAAAGGTCGTGCGGATGCTTGCGCAGAAAGGCCTGACTGCGGACGTAATTGGCGGCGATCGGCTCCGGGTTGATGCCGCCAAACAACACGTCGTGCCGTGCGTTGAGCGTCGTGACGCGGCAGGTCGTGCCCGCGAGCAGTTGCTCGAAACAACCCGCGCCCACGCCGAACAATGCCTCATGCGCGAACCGCAATCGGGACTGCGCGATGCGCTTGAAATCCACGAGCCGCTTCAGCGCGGCGAAATGCGCGGGACGAACATCTTCCACCTGAACCCGTCCAGCCCGGACCGCATCTTCGAACTTCAGCGCGCGCACGGGACTCCGATCAAGATGGCCTTCCACCGCCTGGCACGTGTCCGAATCGCTCGACCCGCCATAGTGCGACTTGAGTTTGAAACCGTTGAACGCGGGCGGATTGTGGCTGGCGGTGATCATCACGCCCCCAACGGCGCGTTGGTCCTGGACGGCGAACGACACGGACGGCGTGGGCGTCGGGTCGGGAGTGAGGACAACTTCAAAACCATTGCCGGCAAAAACCTCCGCGGCGCACCGCGCAAATTGGTCTGAAAAAAAGCGCCGGTCAAAACCGACAACGACATTCTTTTCCGCGCCGGCAACGGGATGGGCCGTCCAATAATCCGCAGTGGCCTGGGCGACGCGCGCAACGTTGGCAAACGTGAAACCCTCGGCAATGACCGCACGCCAACCGTCGGTTCCGAATTTGATTTGAGCCATGGGTAAGGTCGGTAATCGAAGGTTGGCTATCCGGCCGCCCCATGATTGCGCGGGTGTGCGGGCGTCACGAGCTTGCGCATTTTTTCCACGGCCGCCTTCAGGTTGCGCTGGCCGAACAGGGCCGTGCCGCTGACAAACACATCGGCCCCGGCCCGTGCGCATTCCACGGCGGTCTTGAAATTGATGCCGCCATCCACACCGATTCGATACGAAAGGTTGCGCTCGCGCCGCCAGGCCTCAGCCTGCTGGATTTTGGGGACGGCTTCGTGGATGAATTCCTGCCCGCCAAAGCCCGGATTCACCGTCATGATGAGCAAATGATCAATCTGTTCGAGGTAGGGCTGCGCGAGCGTGATGGCGGTGGGCGGGTTTACGCAAAGTCCGACCAGCCTGCCGAGGGACCGGATTTTCCAGAGCAACGGCGTGACCGCGTCGCCCAATTCGACGTGAACAATGATTTGATTCGCGCCAGCGACGGCAAAGGGTTCCAACAAGATTTCCGGTTTGGAACACATCAGGTGCACGTCGAAAAACATCCGCGTCAGCGGTCGGAGCGTTTTGACGACCGCCGGTCCAAAGGAAATGTTGGGGACAAAATGGCCATCCATGATGTCGAGATGCAGCCATTCCGCGCCGGAGCGGCTCGCGCGAAGGGTTTCCTTGGCGAACTGCCCGTAGTTGGCCGCCAGCAGGGAGGGCGCAATTATCATGGGCGAAAACGTAGTCGAGCGACGCCGCCAAGGGAAGTTGGAAGATGCTCAGGCTGGCATCCGCAAGACCTCCATCGAACGCCGACCCATTTGGAAACGGACGCACTGCGCGCTTGCATCGAAGTCTTCCGTGGTACATAAGAGGTTCAAACCAACTCAATCTTATGGCCCAACAAAAAATCGCCTCCCATGTTGTCACCGAACTCAACCGCCAATTGAACCAGGAGTTGGCGGCCGCGCATGCTTATCAAGCCCTGTCGCTGTGGTGCGCGGATGAAAACCTGGCGGGCTTCGCCCGTTTCTTCGCCACGCAATCGGCCGAGGAACGCGAACACGCGGACAAAATTGCCGGCCACCTGCTGGACCGGGATTCGCGACCCAAACTCGACGCCATCGCCGCACCGAAACAGAACTTCAAATCGCTTTTGGAAGTGGCCCAGCAGGCCCAGACCATGGAACAGGCCAACACGCAGGGCATCAACGCCGTTTACGAGGCCGCGGTTGCCGCCAAAGATTACCCGGGGCAGGTCCTGATGCACTGGTTCATCAACGAGCAGGTGGAGGAGGAGGCGTGGTGCCTGGAGATGGTTCAGCGCGTGCAGGCCGCCTCGTGCGCCGGGGGCATGTCGGACCTCGATCGCCACATCGAGAGATACCTCGCCAAGGACGGCGAAGCAAAATAGCAGGAACCTGATCCGCCCCGGGTTTTAAGCCGTGGCGGGTGCCGGTGATCCGAGGCCGGGCAGCTTCGGCGGCGCCGGCTTCGGCGGAACTTCCGGCATTGGCGTGCCGGCGGGCGCTCCCATGGTGGGTCCGGAATCAGGCGTGGGCGAAGGCGGCGTAAACTTGCCGGTCCGCACGATTTCCTCCACTTGCGAACCGTCCAGCGTTTCGTATTCGAGCAACGAACTCGCGATCAACTCGAGCTTCTCCCGATTCCCAAAAATAATGCCGGACGCCACTTTGTGCGCCTCGTCAATGATGCGCTTGATTTCCTCGTCAATTTCGCGCGCGGTCTCTTCGCTGTAAACCTTGGGCCGGCCCATTTCACGTCCGAGAAAAACGAACTCATCGTCGCTGCCATACTGGACCATGCCCATTTTGTCGCTCATGCCCCACTGACAAACCATCGCGCGGGCCAGGTTCGTCGCCTGCTGAATGTCACCAGCCGCCCCGGTGGAGGTGTCCCCGGAAACGATCTCCTCGGAAATGCGGCCCGCCATCGTCACGGCGATCATGTCGAGCATTTCCTTCCGGCGACGGTTCAACACATCGTTCTTGGGCAATTGCATCGTCGCGCCGAGCGCCTGTCCGCGCGGGATAATCGTGACCTTGTGCAATGGGTGGGTGTGATCGAGCATCACGCTGACCAGCGCGTGGCCCGCTTCGTGCCAGGCGGTAAACTTCTTTTCCTCGTCCGTCATGGCGAGGCTGCGGCGTTCGCGTCCCCAACGCACCTTGTCGCGCGCCTCTTCCAACTCGACCATCGTCACCGCCTTTTTGCTGGTCCGCGCGGCGAGCAGTGCCGCCTCGTTCAGCAGGTTGGCCAGTTCCGCGCCGGAATAACCGGGCGTGCCGCGCGCGATGATGGACAAGTCCACGTCCGCCGCGAGCTTCACGTTCTTTGCATGGACCTTCAAAATGCCCTCGCGCCCGCGCACGTCCGGCAGATTCACCGTGACCTGCCGGTCAAAGCGGCCCGGCCGCAACAGCGCGGGATCCAAAACATCCGGCCGGTTGGTCGCCGCGATGATGATGATGCCTTCCTGCGTGTCGAAGCCGTCCATTTCCACGAGCAACGCGTTGAGCGTTTGCTCGCGTTCGTCGTTGCCGCCACCCAGGCCATGACCGCGGCTGCGGCCCACGGCATCAATTTCATCAATGAACACCAAGCAAGGAACGTTTTTACGCGCCTGCTCGAACATGTCGCGCACGCGGCTCGCGCCCACACCGACGAACATTTCCACAAAGTCCGACCCGCTGATGCTGAAGAACGCCGCATCGGCTTCGCCGGCGATAGCTTTGGCCAGCAGGGTCTTGCCGGTGCCCGGCGGACCAATCATCAGCACGCCCTTGGGAATGCGCCCACCCAGACGCTGGAACTTCTTCGGGTCTTTCAGAAACTCGACGAGCTCTGAAACTTCCTCGATGGCCTCTTCAATTCCGGCGACGTCCTTGAACGTGGTCTTGTTGCGTTCCTTGGCCAGCAAACGGGCCTTGCTCTTGCCGAAACTCAAGGCGCCCTTGCCGGCCATCTTGAGCTGGCGGATGAAAAAGAACCAGATGAACAAACCAATCAGCAGCAGGAAAAGCAGTTGGATACCAAAGCCGTAAAGAAATGTGTTCGGTTCGTGCGGCTCGATGTTCGGCAGCGCGAGCAACTGATCCCGCATCTTTTCCGTCAAGTCAACCTTGGCACGGAACGGAATGGTCATCGGCTGCCCGTCCTCCTTCTTAACGATTTTGCCTTCCCCGTCCGTCTGGTAAAATTTCCCGTCAATTTCGTGGAGGTAAGCCGTCTGCCCGCCGTAATTGATCGTGGCATGGGCCAGCAGATTCGAGTTCACCTTCTGGAAAAACTGGTATTGCGTCAGGACCGCGCCCTGTGAATCCAGTTTGTCCTTGAGCGAAATCAGCGCGATGATCCCGCCAAAAATGGCAATCCACACCAGCCACGTGCGCGGGGGCACGCGGAACTCGCCGCCCTTTTTGTTCTTGTCGTCGCCGTTGGTTTTATTTTCGTCTGCCATGATTTTAACCGCGGCAAACTAACATGGGCCTGCCGCCACCGCAATGGAGGATTTACTGCCGTTCCCAACGCCAAATTAAACACCGTCTTGTACCCGGCGTGAGCTTGAATCGCTCCGAAATCCGCAAACCTTCGACCCAAAAAACCTCGCCCGTCGCCGTGGTTGCCACAATCAACTCCCGCCGTCGCGCCCGGGGTACTTTTTGGTTCGTGAACCAGTCTTGCAGCTTGAGCGACGAGCCCAGACCGATGGGCTGAAACCGGTCGCCCGGACGCCAATGCCGGAGAACAATTCGGTCGCCCATCGCATCGGCGTCGAAATACTCGACGCGGGCGCCGCACCTGGCAGGGGGAGGAAACCGGCCGGCCGCAAACCGCCACCGAAAACCAACTCCGTCAAAACCGAAGCGCCCCGCCTTTCCTTTCAACGACACGTCGACCTCGCGCGTGTTGAACGCAGCCGGCTCATGAACGTTCAACCCGACTTCCCCGGCCGGGTTGCGCACAACCGAAACCAGCGGGTTGATGCTCACCGCCTGATTGGGCGCGGTGCGCAACCGCTCAACCAAATCAAAGTCGGCCGCAACGGAGTGCCGTTGGAGCTGTGAGTGAATTATCCGGCGTTGCAGGGCAACGGACAGCGAGTCGAATGGAGTCTCCTGGGATTTCAGCCAGGTCTGCGTCAAATCAGCCAGCGCCTCGGATTCCGCACCGGCAATCTCCATCAGACGCAACACTGACCGGTTGACCGCAGGCTGAAAGCGGCGCCGCAACAACGGCAGCAGTTCGTGCCGGATGCGGTTGCGCAAGATGTCGCGCGATGCATTGCTGGCATCTTCGCGAAAGCGAATCTTGTTCTCTCGCGCAAACGCGGCCAACTCGGACCGCGCCCGGTCCAGCAGCGGCCGAACGAGTGTGATCTCTGCCGACACCGGCGATGGCCCGCGCCACTTCATGCCGGCAAGGCCATCCGTGCTCGTTCCGCGAAACAGCCGCAGAAAAAACAATTCCACCTGGTCGTCTGCGTGATGCGCGAGCGCGATCGAACTGATCCGCAATTGCCGGGTAGTGCGGGCGAGAAATTCGTGCCGGGCCTTGCGCGCCGCCATCTCGATGGACAAGCCGAGTTTCTTGGCTTGCGCCCGAACGTTGATTCGTCCTGTGATGCAGGGAAGTTTCAGCCGACGGGCCAGCGCCCGTACAAAACGCTCATCGCCATCGCTGGCGCGACCCCGGAGTTGATGATTCAGGTGCGCGACGGTGAGTTTCCAGCGGTGTTGGGCGGCGAGCGCGTGTAGAAGCCGTAGCAAAACCACCGAGTCCAATCCCCCCGACACGGCCACCAGAATCCGTTGCCGCACAGAGAAGAGCTTTCGCGCGCGGATGGAATTCTCCACAGATTCCGCCAGATTCATGGTGGCTTCAAGTTACCGTCTCAAGTAAATAGGGAGCAAGGCGTTTGGAACAAACCCCGTTGGCCTGATTAAAGCCGAGCTGTCCGCTTACACCTCCAGGTCATCAGGTAGAAACCCAACACCAGCAACACCCCTGCCCCCGGCTCCGGAATACTCGCAATCCGGAAGCCGAGGTCGAACGTCTCGAACTGCGGCAATTCCCCACCATCGTTGCGATGTTCCCGCGTGGCTCGCATCGGTCTCTCCTGCCAAAACCATGAACCGCCCCGCACACCGCGCAGGTTGCCCACTGATTTGAGGGCATCGTTCCACTCTTCCACGTTTCCACCTTGATCAAAAGTGGCGTAGAAGCTTGCCGCCGAATTGAACTCCCCCGCGTCGGTCAGGGCGTTGTCAGCCGGAGGTTCGACTAATCCCGTGACCGCGTAACCATCGTTGACCCCGTCCGGGATGCCGTCGTCGTAGAAATAATTGGCGCTGTTCGGGTCGCTGGGACTCCCATTGCGACTGTTGGGTTGGGTGTTGCTTCGGGTGGGATACAGCCAGTAACTGTCGCTGTCACCGCCCTGGTCGGCGGGTTGATAATAGGCGGCTTTGTACCATTCGTTTTCACCCGGAATCCAAAACTCCGCGCCGGGATTCTTTGCAAACCCAACGCCACTCAATGCGCCGTTCAAGGTGTAAGCGCCAGCTTCCGTCGTGGACGCATCCTGCGCGCCATTGGGCTGCCCGTTGTGCAGCCAGTTCACGAACCGGGCCGCATCGAACCAGCTCACGTAAGTCACCGGACGATCTCCGCTTCCCAGCACTGAATAATTGTAGGTCCCGGGATCGCCGGTCCGCAGGATGCCGGCGATGTTCGCGTTCGCACCCATGTTGAGGTTGTAAAGCGAATAGGTGTCGGCCGCAGCGACCGCGTTGAGGAACGCCGCATATTGATTGAGCGTGACCTCGTACTTGCCCAGCGCGAAATCGTAACCCACCGCGCCGTAACCCGTCACCGGGTCGGCGGGATTTCCGGCGTCGCCCACGTGGACAAAATCAATGTTGATCAGCGCCAGCGCGCGGGTTGAAACAATCATCCCCACCACCAGAAACAGTGCCAGCCGCCTGAAAATAAAATCGCGTCGCTTCTTCAAAACTCGCCACTGATGCGGCTGACCTTTTCAGCGTACGCATCGAAAGGAATTCGTACCACAACCGGCCTGATTGCCAACAGGTAAATACACGCAAGCCAGCCCGCACAAATCCGGATAGTTTGAAGGCGCGGCCCAAACTTGCGTCCCCTCCAAAACGTTGCGGTGGGGTAGATTTTGTTGAGATGCTCCGCTTTCCCTGTTCAGCCTACCTCTTCCTTCAGCCGTCGTTCCGCTTCCACATTGTTCAGGCCATGCCGATGACGCATGACGCTTACACCCACCACCGGCGGGTAGGCCTGGTCGGCTTTCATCCGCGGCTCAACGTACTCAATCACCTCGAACAGCAAACGATTCGCCGCCGTGTAATCCAGCCCGGTCAGTTTCTGAATGTAACGCGTCGAGCGGTCAATGAGCTTCAGGTTGCTCGGCACAACCCAGATCATATAGTTGCCCATCACGCGCCCCAGTCGGACCATCGTGCAGGTGGAAAGCGTGTTCAGCAGGATTTTCAGACCGACGCGCATCACGCCATCGAGCAGAAGATCCGTTTCCGGCACGGGCACAAGCACGGCCAGGCAATCCGGATTCCACCCCGCGACAAACAATTCCACCTCACGGCAACTCGCTGCGCTGCCGAGAAAAATCAAACCCGTGCTCGCGCCTGCCTGGCGCGCGGCTTCCAGTTGCTGCCGTTGAAATCCGTCGGCTGCCAACAATGAATTTTTCTCCGCCTCGACCACCAGCGCCACGGCACTGTCACCCGATCCGAGCGGACGATTCGCCGTGCCGTTCAATCCGATGCGGAAGCGCATCAATTCCGCGTAGCTGATTTTGCTGATGATCTCGACGGTGCGGGCGTATTTGTCATCCGGCACGAGCCCGCGCACTTCCTCCGGCCGCCATTCGACGCAACGCGGCGTGCGCTTGCAAATGCGCCCCCAAGCCGTGGGCGAATCCGGATAGGGGACGTAAAGGAACGCCCAGGATTCGGTGGCGCTGGTGTCATCAAACTTGCGGAACGGCGGCGTGCAATACGTGGGCGAGCGTTCGGTGGTGTCCGTGAGCATGTCAATGCCCACGCGATCCGCGAAACAATTGTTTTTCCGCGCGGCGCGGTAAACGGCCTCTTCCATCGCCACGAGTTTCGCGAGTGGGCCGGTCACGGCGGGAGCCTTCAAGGTGGCCAGAAGTTCGGCGAACCGGGCATGGAATTTCACCGGGTCGCAGCCGGGCTTGCCGGTCAAATCGCGCACGACCAGTTCCAACACCGTCACCAACACGGCCAGTTGGATGCTCGTCGCCTGCATCCGCGTGGAGCCGGTGATGGCCATGGGGCCGGTTGTCAGATTGACTTTTTCGATACGCGGGTCTTCGATCACTTCACGACTGCGCTGGACGTGGGCGCACAACACCTCGTCCGGATTGTTGTAAACGAAATAAACCTTCGCTCCGACCTCCACACCCTTCCACGCCGTGCCGATGACGAACGACGTTTCTCCGCCTTCCGTAATGGCGAACACCACATCTTTGTTGCACACGCCCAGGTCGCCAATCTGTTTCTTGCCGAACGCGGTGAAATCTTCGAAGCCCTCCACGGCCTTGATCAGCGCGAAATCCCCGCCGGCCATCACCGGAAACGCGCGGTTTTCCCAGTCCTTCGCCGCAGCGGACGCGCTGCGCTGCCAGAAATCGCGCCAGATCGAAACCAGTTGAATGCTCAGCCGCCCCGTCGAGCCGCAACCGGTGAAAAAAATCTTCCCGCCATTTTTCAACGCGGCCAGCACCGTGTCGGCCATCGGCCGTGCCCGGCCCGATTCGGCAAATTCCCGATACTTGCGCAACACGTCGTCGTCCACGTCGAACAGCAACCTCAAGCCCGCCGCGATGTCGCGTTGGGCCGTCTCGCTCAAGCGGGCCGTGACGGGGTGGGACGATTCAGTGGTCAGCGCTCCCAGTTTGAACTGGCCGCTGATTTTGAGGAATTCTTCCGAACGCTGATTTGACTGTTCGCTCATATCATCATTGCCTGAAATGAAACATCTGTTCGCCCCGAGGTTGGCGTGGTGGAAATCTTTCGCAAGCAAAACTCCGCGTCAGGAACGAGCAGCCGATCGTGTCGCAACGCCATCCAGCGGCAGCCGCGCCAGACAGGTGTGTTTCGCCCCGCCCGGCGACAATTCACTGCGCATGACCTCCACCACGTCCGCCGTCCACTCGCCAAAGACGCGTCCGGCGGTTTCCCGCCCGAATCCCGCTAGGATATCGGCTTCGGGAGGTCGGAAGCTCTGGATGCGTGTCATCGTGATGTGCCCGGTGAATTTTCCCTCGCGTGCCTGAGCGGTAAGCGCCGCCGCCGCAGCCTCGACCACCCAGGCCAGTTCCGCCAATCGCTGTTCCTGGTCATGCACACCCACCCACAACACGCGCGGATTCCGCCAGTTCGGAAAGCAACCGACGCTTTCGGCGCGCAGCTTTAGGGGAGCGAATTTTTTGCAGGCGGTGCTGATTGCTTCCGTGAGCGCGCTCACGCGGGCCGGCGCCACCTGGCCAAGAAACTTCAGCGTGAGATGCCACTGCTCCGGTCGGGTCCAGCGTACGACCGGCGCTGCTAATTTCCGCCGCAACGCATCCTGCACCTGCTGGATTTCATCCTTCACCGCCACCGGCACCGGCAACGCGATGAAAAGCCTCAGGCCGGGGGTCGTAGTTGCTGCTGAAACTTGCGGGTTCACGTCTATTTTCAAGCAGGTTCCGCGTTCACCGGTAACCAAGGGAGGTTCGGCACGAAACTTTGCCACTTCGCCGAGGAAAGCCCCACAGCCAGATTGCCGTGAATGTCTGCAACCTTGCGCATCATGCGCGCGCAGGCTTTCCCAATCGCTGTCGCTTGTCAACGCCCGACGCTCTCGGCTAGTTTGTCCGCGACATGCCGATCGTGACTGACGCCGATCCAACCAGCCAGGTCCCGCTCGCCGTGGATTTGGACGGCACACTCATTCGCAGCGACATGATGTGGGAATCGCTGGCGCGATTGCTGCGCGAGCAACCGCTCACCGCGCTGGCTGCGCCGTTCTGGTGGTCGCGGGGACGGGCCTTTCTCAAACAACAACTGGCCGCGCACGTTCAAGTGGATGCGACCACTCTGCCCTACAACGAACCCTTCCTCGATTGGCTGCGCGGTCAAAAGCGCGCCGGTCGCAAGCTCGTCCTTGCCACCGCTTCCGATCGCAAGATGGCGGAGCCGGTCGCTCGTCACGTCGGACTCTTCGATGAAGTGCTGGCCAGCGACGGCCGGACCAATCTGCGCGACGCGGCCAAACTCAACGCGCTCACCCGGAAGTTCGGCGAGCGCGGTTTCGATTACGCCGGCAACTCCACCCCCGACCTGGAGGTCTGGCGCGGCTCACGCGAAGCCGTCATCGTCAATGCCAGTCCGGGGCTGGTGCGCCGTGCCGCGACGTGCGCGAAAGTGGGACCGATTTTTCCCGAGCCGGAATCGCGGCTGCGGGCGCTGCTGCAAACCCTACAGCCGGTCCAATGGCTCAAGAACCTGCTCGTCTTCGCCCCCATCATCGCAACAGGCCACACGACCTTCTGGCCGATGTTGTCCGGCGCCGGCGCGTGGCTGGCGCTGTGTTACTGCGACTCGGGTCTGGCCGGGCTGGCGGACCTCCTCAATCTGGACGCAGACCGTCGGTGTGCCGCAACCCGTTCACTACCGCTCGCGTCCGGCCGGCTGCCGTTGTCGTGGGGCTTGCTGCTGTTTCCCGCGTTGCTGGTGTTCAGTTTTCTCATCGCGTGGGAAGTCACCACGGAACTGGTGTTGTTGCTGGTCGTTTACCTGATCGGCGCCACAGCCGTCGCCTCGCGTGCCCGGCGCGCACCGGCAATGGATGCGCTTGTGCGCGCGTTGCTCTACGGCCTGCGCGTGCTGGCCGGCGTCGTTGCCACGGGTGTCGTTTGCCCCCTCTGGCTGATCGTCGGTTCGCTGCTCATCTTCCCCGTGCTGGCTGTGACGGAAGGACGCTCTGCCCGGATTGGTTCCTGAAACTTGCCTTTCCGCGTGTTTTCGCCAAGCTCGGCCCGTGAGATAAAGACAAACACTGCCCCGAATCGAACTCATGCAACTATCTCACGGGCCGAGCCGCGCATTGAAAGATCTGGCCAACCAACTTCTGTTTCGCAGCCGATACCCGTTTGCCATCGTCGCGGGTTTGGTGCTGGCCGCGGCGTTTCTGGAAATTGGTTTGACCGGCCTGGCCTGGGTCGCTCCAGCGCTCATCCTTGCCTGCGCATGGAACAAAACCGGTGCGGACGCATTCCGCATCGGCTACGTCGCCGGCTTGACGCATTACCTCGCGTCGCTTTACTGGCTGCTGCTGATTCCGGTGCGGTTTTACCCGATTCTGGGTTGGGTCGCACTGAGCGCCTACCTCGCTTTGTATCCGGCGATCTGGGTCTGGCTGATGTCAGGCCTCAGGGGTCAGGGGGCAGATTCGACCTGGCTGCGCCGCACCGCGTGGTCGCTTGGAGGCGCCGCCCTTTGGGTGGCGTTGGAAATGATCGTGGGGCGACTGCTCAGTGGCTTCCCATGGAATTACCTCGGCACGTCGCAATACCGGATGTTGCCGCTCATTCAAATCGCCTCGGTGACGGGCGTCTATGGCGTGACGTTCGTGATCGTTTGGTTCTCGCTCTCATTGTATTCGGGTGTGACGGCGATTCTGCGCCAGCCCACGCGGCGTCACGCCTGGTTGGGCGAAATGATTTTGCCCATGGCGACGCTGGCGGGCTTCTTCGCCTTTGGCCTCGGACGGTTACGCGAACCAAGCCCCGAAGGCCCGACTTTGGGAGTCACATTCATCCAGCCGAGCATCCCGCAAACGATGATTTGGAACACGTCGGAAAACTCAAATCGCTTTCAGAAATTGCTCGAACTCACCGAACGCGGTTTGACTGCAACTCGGCATGGTGTGGGTCATACAAATGAACCCCTCACCCGTCCTGCGGACACCCTCTCCCCATCGGATGGGGAGAGGGACGAAGTGAGGGGAAGCACCACCGACCTGCTCCTCTGGCCGGAAGCCGCGCTGCCGGAATTCAATGAAACTAGCTTCGCGGCCATCACAAACCTCATCCGTTCGCACGGGGTCTGGATGATCTTCGGCGCCGATGACGTGGAAGCCAAAGCCAACCCAACCAAGGACAATCCGTACGACGTTTACAACGCCGCATTTCTTTTCAACCCGGATGGCCATTATGTGGCGACGTACCGCAAGCGCCATCTGGTGATGTTCGGCGAATACATTCCGCTCGAAAGCTGGCTGCCGTTCGCGAAATGGTTCACGTATTTCGGCGGGAGTTTTTCTTCCGGCGACAAGGTTGTGCCGTTTGAACTGACTTGGTGGGGCGAGCGTCCTCGCGAGCCGCAATCGACATCAAACGACGGCTCGTCAGGAGCCTCGCCCCACCAGAAAACCAAAACGGCCACGTTGATTTGTTTCGAGGACGTGTTCCCGCATCTCGTGCGCGAATACGTGAACGACGACACGGATTTCCTGGTGAACCTCACAAACGACGGCTGGTTCGGCGAAGGCGCGGAGCAATGGCAGCACGCCGCGGCCGCGGTGTTTCGCGCCGTGGAAAATGGCCTGCCCCTTGCACGTTGCTGCAACAACGGCCTGACCTGCTGGATTGATTCATGCGGACGAATTCGCGACATACTGCGCGACAAAAACGGCACCATCTACGGCACGGGTGTGATGACTGCGCAAATTCCCGTGCTTGCGCCGGATGAAAAACGCACGCGGACATTTTACAACAAACATGGCGATTGGTTTGGGTGGGTGTGTGTGGGATTGGCGGTGCTCGTGGTGCTCGCTCGACTGAAATTTCCAAATCGAAACTCAGCCGCCGTGTGACACTGGGCGTTCACCGCCTTTGCGAATCGAAGCCCCGATATGAAATCTGAACTAACTGGATGCTCGACAACCAATTACGTCCAGAATAGGATTCAGTCATGAAGAATGATAGGCTGCACAACCCGCCGCCTACTATTGGCGATTAGGCCGCTGCACCATGCGCAAGCTGCTCGTTCGTTTGGTTCTACTTTTGGTCGCGTTAGCGATTGCCACAGGGGTTTGGATTATTGCGCAGACGCCGAAGCCACTGACAATCACAATCACATTCACCGGATACACCAACGATGCGTTGTTCGGTGACCGTCGAGTCTTGTTTGTGGTCACCAATCACAACGATGTCGCCGTGAAACGATGGCATGTCTGGCTCATCGAGGGCAAAGATGGCGCTCCGCCGGTGGACGCGTTTTACGCTGTCGAAGGGGGACTTCCCATCCCACGACCAACGACCGCGTTTTTGGCCGCTCGACAGTCAGAAACCATGTCACTTCCTATTCCGACTAATCAATTGCCTTGGCGTGCACTTGTGCAGTTCTCGCCGGATGGTTGGAAATACCGATACTCGATGTGGAGAGCCGGGAATTCCAAGACTAGCGACTTGGCGAACCAGCTTCACGTTCCGTATGCTGACTTGCCAGTCCAGGTTTTCGCGAGCGACTGGATTGACAAATGACTACGCGGCTTTTGGGGGATAGGCTGAAGTCACCGATAGCAAACTAGCTGATTTCTATGCCACCACCCTTGTTTCACTTCAATAGCGCCTCCGCATGTTTCCGCGCCGCGTCGGTTTGGCCGCCCAACATCCGCGCGAGTTCCGTCACGCGCTCCCTGCCGTTGAGCAACGCGATCTCTGAAATCGTGCGGCCATCCTTTACCTGCTTGGTCACGACATAATGCGCGGTCGCCGGCGCGGCGACCTGCGGGAGGTGCGTGATGCAGAGCACCTGCCGCTTGGCCGCAATCTGCCGCATCTTTTCACCCACAGCGTTGGCGGTTTCGCCGCCCACGTTGGCGTCCACCTCGTCGAAAATCAGCACGGGGATTTCGTCCTCGGCGGCGAGCACGGTTTTAAGGGCCAACATCACGCGGGCCATTTCGCCGGACGACGCGATGGCGCGCAACGGCTTGGCCGGCTCGCCGAGATTGGGGGAGAATTGGAATTCGATAGTGTCGAGGCCAGTGGCCCTGATTGGGCGAGCATCCTCGCGAGCCGTCATTGCTGAACCGGCTTTCGGCTCGTCAGGAGCCTCGCCCCACCCAGCAGTCGTGATCGCCACGTCAAATTTGCTCTGCTTGAAGCCGAGGTCGGCGAGTTGTTTGCCCGCGGCTTTGGCGAGTTGGGGAATCACCTTGCGCCGCTTGACCGAGAGGTCCTTGCCCGCTCGCCCCAGTTCGGCGTCCAGCTTCGCCAGCGCGGCGTTAAGCCGTGCAAGTTCGGCATCGCGCGATTCGAGACTTTCCAGTTTGCGCCTGGCCTCCGCGCCGAACGCGATGACCTCCGCCAGCGTCGCGCCGTATTTTCGTTTGAGCGAGTGGATCAGATTCAATCGCTCCTCCAACTGCTGCAAGCGCGCGGGGTCAACGTCCACCTTGTCGACGTAGCGCGACAATTCTGCCTGAAGTTCCCCGAGATTCGCGACCGCCTGGTTGTGCAGCTCCACCAGCGATGCGGCGCCCGCGTCCACGCGCTGCAATTCTTGCAAGGTGCGCCCGATCACGCCGGCCTGGGTTTGCAGCGAGTTTTCGTTTTCGGAAAGCACATCCAAGGCGGCGCGGCTCAACTGAATCAGCCGCGCGGCATTGCTGGCGCGCTGATGTTCCTGCGTCACCTGCTCTTCCTCGCCGGGATGCAATTGCGCGGACTCGATTTCCTTCACCTGAAACCGGAGCAAGTCCAATTGCTGCGCGTAGGTCTTCTCGTCCACGATCAGCGCGGACTTTTCGGCCTCAAGCGCAGTTCGTCGGCGGACGAGTTCGCCGAACGTCTCACGTTCCTGCTCAAATCCGCCGAACGCGTCGAGAATAGCGAGCTGTTTCGCTGGATGAAGCAACGATTGGTGGTCGTGCGGGCCGTGGATGTCCACGAGCCATTCACCAATAGCCGCGAGCACGTTCAATGTCGTGGGCGAGCCGTTGACGAATTGGCGGTTCGTACCGTTGGCGGTGAAGGTGCGCTTGAGAACGAGCTGATTGTCTTCGCAGGGTTCAAGCCCGTTTGCTTCGAGAAACTGTTGGAGTTCACGCTTTAGCGTGCCACGAGAACAAGCTGAAGCTTGAACTCCAACATCAAACACCGCCTCCACGCTGCATCCGTCCGCCCCACTGCGGATGAGCGTCCGGTCGGCGCGTTCGCCGAGGACAAGGTTCAGCGCACCAATGAGGATGGACTTGCCCGCGCCGGTTTCGCCCGTGATGACATTGTAGCCGGGCTGGAGTTCCAGCGTCAGGTCGGCCACCAGGGCGAGGTTTTTGATGCGCAACGTCGTCAACATCGGTAAAGTTCGCGCGACATTTGACCGGTTATCGAATCGTTCGGCAAAAGAAAAGTTTCGGCATGGCGTTTTCGTTCATTTTTCTTGGCGCGGGCACGTCGCAGGGCGTGCCGCTTATCGGCAAAGATTACCCGACGTCGTTTCTGGCCAACCCGAAGAACCACCGCACGCGCCCTTCAATTTACGTGGCGACGGACCGGATCAAGCTGGCCGTGGACACCACGCCGGAATTCCGCCTGCAAATGTTGCGGGAAAAAATCCGCGAACTGGACGGCGTGATCTTCACCCACTCGCACGCCGACCACATCATGGGCCTGGACGATTGCCGGCGCTTTTGTGAAATGCGCGACCGGCCGATGCCCCTTTACGCCAACGAGGAAACGATGCGAGATTTGCAGCGGGTGTTCACTTATGCGTTTAAGGATGTCCCGCGGCCCCGTGGCTATTTCAAACCTGAGCCGCACACCATTGATGGACCGTTTCAGCTTGGTGATTTGGACATCACTCCGTTACCCGTGCCGCACGGCGACACCATGTCCAATGGTTATTTGTTCGTTCAGTCCGGATGCAAGCGGCTGGCCTACATCAGCGACTGCAAGGAAGTGCCGCCGGCCATCGTGGAAAAAATCCGCGGTGTGGAAGTGGCGGTGCTGGATGCGATGCGCCGCGCGCCGCACCGAACCCACATGTGCCTGGACGAGGCGCTGACGGCCGCCCGGCGGATTGGCGCGGAGCGGACGTTCCTCACGCATTTGATGGACGACTACGATTACGACTTGGTGCAACCCGAGTTGCCGACGGGCGTTGCACTGGCTTACGACGGGTTGAAAGTCACTTGCGCCGGCTGACAAGAACGGCGCTGATGGCAGAAATAGCCTTGCGAAAGCTACCAATTACGGCGAAACGTAGCTGGTCAAATCACCCGCTTATGAATCGTTTGTGGCTTTATTTCGGAATGGCAGGCTGCCTGGGCTCGATCTCGCCCACGCGGGCATTGGCCGGCGGGGAGGAAGTGGTCGTCGTTTACAATTCGCGCGTCAGTGGCTCGAAAGCGGTGGCGGAATACTACGCCGGCAAACGCCAGGTGCCGAAAAGCCAGGTGTTCGGTTTTTCCATGCCCACCGGCGAAAGTTTCACGCGGACGGAATTTCGGGAAGACCTGCAGGAGCCGCTGTGGAAGAAACTGGAAAAGTCGAAACTGTGGCGGATCGGCCCCGGGGAAATCCAGGGCACGAACGGCACGGTGATTCAAATCAAGTACAAGGTCCTCGAATCAAAAATTCGTTACCTCGTCCTGTGTTACGGTGTCCCGCTGAGAATCCTCCACGACGAGTTGATCAAGGAAGCGGCCGAGGCCAATCTCCGGCCGGAACTGCGACGGAACAACGCCGCGGTGGACTCGGAACTGGCGTGTATGTCCTTTGCCGGACAGAAGCCGCCGCTCACCGGGCCGGTGCGCAATGCGCTTTACACGACGACGAACGCCGCCGCGTTGAATCCCGTGACCGGGCCGCTGATGGTGACGCGACTGGATGGACCCAGCCCGGAGATCGCGCGCGGGCTGGTGGATAAGGCCATCGAGGCGGAAACGGACGGTTTGTGGGGCCGCGTGTATTGCGACATCCGGAGCACCACGGACAGCAATCTCAAGCAGGGCGATGACTGGATTCGCGGTGCAGCGGAAATCTGCCGGCATCTCGGCTTTGAAACGATCTTGGACACGGGCGGCGACACCTTCCCGCCCGGCTTCCCGATGAGCCAGATCGCGTTTTACGCCGGTTGGTATCGGGAACACGTCTCCGGCCCGTTCGCATTGCCCCAGGTCGAGTTCATGCCCGGCGCTTTTGCTTATCATCTCCATTCCTACAGCGCGGTTTCATTGCACGCGACCGATCGCGGCTGGGTGGGCCCGTTCCTTGCGAAGGGCGTCACGTGCACGATGGGTTGCGTGGACGAACCCTATCTGGGCGGGACTCCGGACGTGGGCGTGTTTACCGGCCGTTTCATTTTTCTCGGCTTCAGTTTTGGCGAGGCGGCGTATGCGGCGCAGCCGGTCTTGTCCTGGCAAACGACCGTGGTTGGCGATCCACTGTATCGGCCATTCGGCAAACCGCCGCAGGTGTTGCATGTCGAACTCGACCGCAAACACAGCCAGCTCGTCGAATGGTCGCACCTGCGCGTGGTGGACCTGAACTTGATGAAGGGGACGCCGGCAGCCGAGGCCGTGAGCTACCTGGAGGGACTCGAGACGACGAAGACAAGCGCCGTGCTCAAGGAGAAGCTGGCCGATCTGTATGAAGCGCAGGGCAAACCTTCATCCGCGGTGCTCACCTACCAGCAGGCGCTGCAACTCGACCCCACGCCCCAACAGCGCATCCGCCTGCGCCTGATCCTGGGAGAAAAACTCGCTGCCCTGAACCGGGACGAGGAGGCCCACGCAGATTATTTGAAGCTCCTCGAAGAATCGCCGAATTATCCGGACACCCTTGCCATTTACCGCAAGCTTCTGCCGCTCGCGAAAAAACTCGGCAAGCAGGAAGCAGCGGCCAAATACGACGCCATCGTCAACCCGCCGCCGCCACCCGCTCCGACCACGGAGAAGAAGCCATAGCAAAACGCTCGTTCTGTGCGTCAACCGCGAGAATCCGTTCTAGTTTGCTTACGTCTTGCGATATCCAATAGAACGCCGCCAGCGAACATAAGAACTCCCGGGGCAATTACTCCTGCAGCGCTCGCTTTCATCGAAAACGCCGTTCCGCGAATCGCATCTTCGGTCTGTTTCCTTGTGAACGAAGCTTGGTCCGGCAGCAGTTGGATTTGTCGGTCAGTTGCTGACAAAATATAGTTAAGCCTGTCCAGCGCTCAGAATATGAGCTGGCAAAGACCGGCATGTAGTAACAAGTAACCAACTTGACGCATACCACTCGCCAGCGTGCAATTTCCGCGGGCCATCTGGTTTCATGAGTTTTTGGCCTTGTGCCGACCAAAACGGCCGGTTCATTGTCAGCGCTGAATCCGCGCCGACCCGCCTTTGGCAAAGGCTTTCACCTGTTCCACGGTGGCCATGGTTGTGTCGCCGGGGAACGTTGTTAGCAAGGCGCCGTGGGCCCAGCCGAGTCTCACACAATCTTCGGGCGATTCGCCGGTGAGCAGACCGTAAAACAATCCCGCCGCAAAGCCGTCGCCGCCGCCCACGCGGTCGTGGACGTCCAGTTCGCAGGTGGGCGCGTTGTGAGTTTTGCCATTCACCCACGCTACGGCACTCCAACTGTGGCGGTTCGTGGAATGAACTTCGCGCAACGTGGTGGCCACAATTTTGACGCTGGGGAAATTTTTCACCACGTCGTCCATCATCCCGATAAACGCGGCGGGATCGAGTTTGGACTTGGCATGAACATCCGGACCTTTCAACCCGAGGCCCTTTTGCAAATCCTCCTCGTTGCCGACCAGCACATCCACGTGTTCTACGATGCGTTTCATGACGGACAACGCCTTGTCCTGGCCGCCCCAGATGTTCCAGAGTTTCTCGCGGTAATTGAGGTCGAAGGACGTGACCGCGCCCGCAGCCTTGGCGGCTTTCATGCCTTCAATGATGAGTTCGCCGGTGGTTTCCGAGAGCGACGCGAAAATGCCGCCGCTGTGAAACCAGCGCACGCCGCCCGCGAAAGTCTCCTTCCAATTGAAATCGCCGGGTTTGAGTTGCGCGGCCGCCTCGTTGCAGCGGTTGTAGAACACGACGGGCGCGCGCACGCCGAGGCCCTGGTCGCTGTAAACCGTGGCCATGTTCGGGCCGTTGACGCCGTTGTGCTTGAATTTTTTGTAGAAGGGTTTCACACCCATCGCGCGCACGCGCTCGGCGATGAGGTCGCCGATGGGATAATCCACCATGGCAGTGACGACGCCCGTGTTGAGGCGGAAGCAGTCGGAAAGGTTGGCCGCGCAATTGAATTCGCCACCGCTGACGTGGATTTTACATTCGGTGGCTTTGCGGAAGGGAATGATGCCAGGGTCGAGACGATGCACGAGCGCGCCAAGGGACACAAAGTCCAGCGCACCACTGGGGAGGATTTTCAAACTAGGTTTCATTTTGGTGTTCTAAAAACTTCCGCGCAGTGTGCCCGGTGTGGAGCAAAACTGCAACTGTTGCGCGTGAAGGTGGCGTCGTTAGATGAGGGAGAGTTTACCGAAAGGCGTTCACTCAAAGTGTGCGTCCACTTTTCTTTGCGAAGCTTGAGAACATTTTCGTCTTTGCGAGCAGGATCGGATCAGCATCCAGTTGCTTCACCGTTTGCGAGAGACGCTGCGACCAGTTCGTGGCAGCGATGGACCCGGGTGTATTGAAGCGTGCGGTCTGGCCGAAGACGTCCTGGATCTGAAACACGACGAGCCAAGAGTTGGATTCCATGACGGCGCGGGTAAACGCTTCACGGACGCGGTCAGAGAATTCGCGGGGCGGGGCTTCGTCCGGCAAACCGGCAAAATCCAGCAGCCGCCGGAGTTCGAGCCGGTTGTTTTCCACGTGATGACCGGCGTCAATGTTGGCCCAGCACTCCTGCCACGTCGCGGCCAACGGCGGATGATCGTGCGTAGCCGGTTGCGCCAGCGAGAGCCGGGGATATTCTTTTGGGTCGGAATAGGCCCCGCCGTGGTCGCGAAACAGCATCGGGATGCGGAAACCGGGGATGCCCAGCTTTTCGAGCGTGGGCGGAACGTATTCCGGCACCACGCCCAGGTCCTCGGCCACGACGCAGGTTTCGCCCGAGGCGTCCTGGATCATGCGCAATAACTCCTCACCTTGAGCCTGGTTGGCGGCCTTGTGTTCGGGTGTGTCGTCGGGGAATTGTTTGAAACCGGGCAGCCGGCCGCCGGTTTTCGCCGCCGCTGCGGCTTCGGTAAGTGGCAGAAATTCTGCATTGCGCCCAGGCGTCCACGGAAATGAGTAAATGCGAAAAAGCCCAAGCACGTGATCGATCCGGTAAAGATGAAACACTTTCTGGATGTTGCCGACGCGCGTGCGCCACCAATCGAAGTTGCGCCGGCGCAGTTCATCCCAGCGATAGTTCGGGATGCCCCAATTCTGTCCCCACTTCTCGGTGAACGGGTCCACCTTGAAAAACCGTTCCGGCGGCGCGCCGCCGCTCCAGTCGAGATCGAAAATGGCGCGGTTGGCCCAGACATCCGCACTGGAGCGGCCCACCCCGAACGGGATGTCACCCATGAGATAGACCTGCTTCGCCGCGCCATGCGCCTTGACCTCGCGCCATTGGGCGAAGGCGATCCACTGGACGTACATGAAGAACAACTGCCGGCGGTTCAGCTCTTCGCGCCGTTCTTCCGGCAGCGACATCAACCACGTGCGCGCCCGTCGGGGACCGCGATGTTCCGGCTGCCAAAGTTCCCAGGAAGGCCAGCCGCCATTTTCCTCCATCAGCGCACGAAACAACGCGTAATCGGAAAGCCAGTCGGCGTTTTCCATCAGAAACGCGCGAAATTCCAGGGCGCGCGGTGTTTCGCGGTTGAAATGCCGTTTGAGAAAGTTTTCGAAGGCGGCCTCGAGCAGCTTGCGCTTGAGCACCTTCACCCGGGGATAATTCACCGGGCCGCGGCGCAATTCGGCGAGCAGTTCCGGCGTGGCAATTTCGTGAAACTTTTTGGGCGACAAATCCGGCAGGTGACCGGGTGTGGTGGCAATGGTGGTTGGCTCGATCGCCAGCGAA
This sequence comes from uncultured Bifidobacteriaceae bacterium, assembly GCA_964458575.1. Taxonomy (GTDB): domain Bacteria; phylum Verrucomicrobiota; class Verrucomicrobiia; order Limisphaerales; family JADLHS01; genus CAYWMD01. The sequence continues at coordinate 59,247 of CAYWMD010000014.1, forward strand.
CTGATGGCGTTGTAGGGACTGTTGTCGTCGCTGACTTCGTTGATCGGCAGGGTCTGCAGGAGGTTCAGGTGATGGCGGTGACACCAATTGATCATCTGCCGCACACCATCGGTATCGCCGATGCCGACATCGTCCTCGGTGCGAATGGCGAACACCGGCACCAGCACGCCAGCCAGGGATTGCTCAGGACTCAGTTTCATTGCTCCGGCGAATATCGCAAAAAGTGATCGAGGTTCAATGGTTCACGAACACAAGGTGGAGAATTACAAGGCTCGCGGCCCAACACTCAATGGCCGACTCAAATCCCACGCGCCGAATCAACGCGAACATGCCGGCCCCGACGCCGGGGCGTCCTTGAAATCGGCCCGAGGGCGTTGCGCTCAGAACGACCACCCTTTGCGACACTTGGGTTTCACGAACTGCGCGGCTTCGGGTGCGTTGGTGGCGCGCATGTTCGGGCCATCCCAATCCAGCTTCCGGCCGGTTTGCAGGGCCACACAGCCCAAAAGAATGATTTCCGTCAGATAGGCGGCGACGGAGAAATCCGAATAGGAAGGCTGGCCGCCTTTGCATGCGGCGATCCACTCGAGGTGATGCCGCAAATCCGAGTCACCATCGAACGGGTTGCGTGCGACGGTCTGCGGCACGGATTTGACGGCATCGTGTTTTCCGCTATCCACCAGATCCTTTTCGCCCGCGAGCTTGAGGTGAAACTTGCCGCCGTAATCGTTGCCGGAGAAAATTTTCCCCTTGTCGCCGATGAGAATGCAACCACTGCCGGGTACCTGGCCCATCATCTCTTCCACGTCCGCAATGACGTCCTTGGGCGGCTTGTTGTTGCCGTCGTGCGCGTAGGGGTCGCCCGGCAACGGATTGCCGCCGTCATACCACCAGAATGTGAGCGGCACCAAACCTTCGCGCGCCGGGAACTCGAAACGGATTTTCGATTTGAGCGGCCAGGATTCCTTGTTCATGGACGGTGACTCGGCCTCGATCTGGGTCGGGTATCCGAGTTTCAAAGCGCGGAACGGCATGTTCGCGGTGTGGCATGCCATGTCGCCGAGCGCACCCGTGCCAAAATCCTGCCAGCCGCGCCATGCGAAACCATGGTAATAAGGCCGTCCGCCATAGCGCGTCTTCTTGTCCGGGTTCACCGGCCATTGATGCTTGTAGGGACGCCACTGGGCGCGGCCGAGCCACAAATCCCAATCCAGACTCGCCGGGACGGGATCTTCGCCGGGCGGCCGATCCATGCCTTGAGGCCAGATGGGACGGTTGCTCCACACATGGACCTGACGCACCGGACCGATCACGCCGGCTTGGATGACTTCCACCGCGCGGCGCAATCCGTCCTCGGCACTGCCCTGGTTGCCCATTTGCGTGGCCACGCCGTATTCCCTGGCCAGGCGGCGCAACAGGCGCGCCTCATAAACGGTCTGCGTCAGCGGCTTCTGGCAGTAAACGTGTTTGCCCAGCCGGATGGCCTCCGCGGCAATCATCGCATGCATGTGATCCGGCGTTGAAATGGTGATGGCATCCAGCGACTTCTCCTTCTCCAGCATGACGCGCCAGTCCTGGTATGTCCGGGCCTGCGGATGCTTGTCCTTTTTCCGGCCCAGGTTGTTGGAGTCAACGTCACACAGCGCCACGATGTTCTCCGCGCCGCAGCAAGCGACGTCGCTGTCGCCTTTGCCGCCCACACCGACGCAGCCGATATTCAGCTTCTCATTGGCTGAAATCCGACGCGGTTTGTGCGTGGCACAACCGGTGATCACCGCAGCGCCCGCGGCTGCGCTGGTGTATATGAATTGACGACGGGTGAAATTGGCCGAAGAGCGAGACAAAGTATGTTCTGAAGACATGGGCGGCTTTTTAAACCTCGCCGGGCGCTTGCACAAGCAGAAATCTTGGGTGGCCCAATGTCGGGTGCCGCCTAGGCATTGCCAAATTCGACGTTCGGCACTTCCTTCACCGAGGGCGGCACGCTGAAGAATTCCTGGGGCTGGAAATTGAACATGCCCGCAACGAGGTTGCTCGGAAATGCTTCACATTTGTTCCGGTAGTCCCGGACGTTGCCGTTGTAAAACCGGCGCGCGGCCTGGATCCGGTTTTCCGTATTGGTCAGCTCGCCTTGCAGCTTGAGAAAATGCTGGTCGGCCTTGAGTTGGGGATAATTTTCCACCAGCACGAAGAGCCGCTTGAGCGCATCCACGAACTGATTTTCATCCCGCGCCTGGTCGGCCACAGGGCCGTTGTTGGCTGCACAACGGTTACGCAGTTCGGTCACGCGCTCCAAAACCTCGCGCTCGTGCGCCGCGTAGCCCTTGACCGTGGCGACCAGATTCGGAATGAGGTCGTATCGCCTTTTCAATTCCGTGTCCACATTGCTCCACGACTCCGCGATGTAGTTTCGAAGACTGACCAGCGAATTGTACTGCACCACCACCCACAGAATCGGGACGAGCACAACCGCAGCAACGATAATGAGCAGGGCAGCCATAATCAGACCTTGGTAAACAAATATTCCGGCAGGCGCGAGCGAATTGCCAATAACCGTTCCAGGTTGGCTTCGATTTCTGGCGCCGCCAGCCGGCGGTCAAACGCCAGCGCCAGCGCGCGATTCTCGATCTCGACGCTTAAATCGCGATTGGCCAGCAGGTATTCCATCATCTGCGCGTTGCAGACGTCGTACGCAAATCGCTTGTCCCGGGCCCGCACGCAAAAGCAGCGGGAGAACTCCGCCGATTCAAAATCAATGTCGTCGTAACCGAACGCCTGCGCGATTTTGGAAAACAGCCCCTCCTTCGTAACGCGCAACTCCGGGAAGCTCATCGGCAGCATCAGGATGAAAAATGAAAAATAGTGGTGATGGGTCTGCCGGCGACCCTTTGAATCCGTCGAGTGCGTCTCGTAGTGATAATCGAAGATGAGGATTTCATTCTGTTGATATTCGCCCGAAAGCACATTGAACGCGTAACGGTTGCTGCCCTGTGCCAGGTGATCCAGAAACTCAAATCGTTCAGCGAGGTCGCGATCATCTTCCGGACTGAACCTCAATCCGAGCCGCAGCGCCAGCGCCGACAAGGCTTCCCGGCGCTTCTTCGCCGCCAGCGCGCCGAAAATCGCCGCGACCACAACGAGCACCGCGAAGACAATGATAATAACGATTCCGCCGCCGTCCATACGCCCGTCTTTTTAGCGGAGATTGTCCGGCCTGACGATTACAATTCATGGAATAGTTTCCAGATCTCATCGCCAAGCGTCGGCCGTGTCCGGCCCTTCATCGCTCGCCCGGCTGCGAATCACGGCTTCGAGGGCGGGTCAAATTCGTCGAGGATGGGGGACACGATGGACGCCCACAATTTGTAACCCGCGTCGTTCAAATGCAGCCGGTCGCTCAGAAAAAGATCGGGACGCGGCCGGCCCTCGGCATTCAGCATGGGCGTGAACACGTCGAGGTAAATCAACCGCTCCTGGCCGGCGATAAATTCGCGGATCAGGCGGTTGGCCTCCCGGGTCGGCGCCAGAAACTTTTCCCGCGAGGGGCTGGGTTTGATGGCAATGAACGCGATGCGGGCCCGCGGAAGCGACGCGTGAACCTTCGCAACGAACGACTTGAAATCGGCGAAGACCTGTTGTGGCGACTTTCCGGCGGCAATGTCGTTGTCGCCCGCGTAGAGCAAAATCAACCCAGGCTGGTAGGGAATGACGATGCGGTCCGCAAACGCCACCGAATCGGACAAATGCGAACCGCCGAAGCCGCGGAGAAAGACCTTGTGTTTCGGGAACTGGGCCGGCGCGTTCGTCCATTTCCGAATGCTCGAACTGCCGATGAACTCAACGGCTTTCGGCGGCGGGGGATTGGTCTGGTCCGCCGCCTCGAACGCGCGGATGGTCGTCTCCCAACGGTCGGGACGGAATTCCTTCGCGGCCTTGGTGGACGTATCCTGGGGGAAACCAGTCGCGGGCAGGAACGCGAGCACGCCCGCGAGCACACCACGCGGCACGAGGCGGATCGGAAAACAGCAGACTTGCATGGCGGAATGCTGACACGGCGTCGGCGTCCACAGAAGCTTTTTCCTTTTCCGCGGATGGCTTTCGGGTATTGCTGACGCTGTGCAAATTCTGGATCCCAGCGAGATTCACCGCGCCGTAAGGGCGGCCATCGCCGAGGACGTGGGCAACGGAGATGTCACGTCGCTGGCGGTGGTCCCGACAAATGCGATGGCCCGTGCGGTCATGCGCGCGCGCGCACCGCTCGTGGTTGCGGGGCTGGCGTTTGCGGAGGCGGCGTTCCGTCTCACCACACCGGCCATTAGAATCGTGCGGCTGGTGAATGACGGCCAACGGGCAAAATCCGGCCAGGCCCTGATGAAGGTGTCCGGCCCGGCTCGCGCGGTATTGGGGGCCGAGCGGGTCGCACTTAATTTCGTCCAGCGCCTGTCGGGCATCGCCTCGTTGACGGCGCAATTTGTGGATGCGATCAAAGGCACCAGCGCACGGATTCTCGACACCCGCAAAACCACGCCCGGCTGGCGGCGATTTGAGAAATACGCCGTGGCTTGCGGCGGTGGACACAATCATCGTTTTGGGCTGCACGATTTGATCCTCATCAAGGATAATCACCTCGCATCCGTGCGCACCGCCAAGCCCAATGCCATCGCAGCCGCCGTGAGCCGCGCGCGGTCACAATACCCGCGTCTTCGGGTTGAGGTTGAAGCCGACACCCTCCTGCAGGTGGAGCAGGCCGTGGCGGCGGGCGCCGACATCATCCTGCTCGACAACATGAAACCGCCGATGTTACGCAAGGCCGTCAAACTCGTGGCCGGACGCGCGGTTACGGAAGCCAGCGGGGGCGTGAGGTTGAAGTCCGCGCGCACGACTGCCCAAACAGGTGTGGATTTTATTTCCGTCGGCGCGCTGACGCATTCGGCGCCGGCGGTGGATATTGGTCTGGATTTCGAATGACGACCGACGCGCAAATTCTGCTGGCCCTGCGCACGAACCCCGGCGGGGTGTCCGGCGCCGAGCTGTCGCAACAGCTCGGCATCAGCCGCGCAGCCATCTGGGCGCGCATTGAGGAGTTGCGCCAGCTTGGTTACGACATCGAAGCCAGCCCGCACCGTGGCTACCGGCTGCTCAGCACGCCGGATTTGTTGCACGCGGATGACCTGCTTTCACGTCTCGGCCGGACCAAGGTCATCGGGCGCGACATCCGGGTCTTCGAACAAACCACCTCCACCAATGACGTCGTCGAGAAACTCGCACGGGACGGGGTCAAGGAAGGAGCGGTGGTCTTTGCCGAATCGCAAACCAAGGGACGCGGACGGCTCGGCCGCACTTGGACGTCGCCGCGGCGCAAGGGTCTCTGGTTTTCCATCCTGCTCCGGCCGGCGTTGAGTCCGCAGGCAACAACGCAGTTGACCGTGGCCGCCGCGACGGCATTGCGACGCGCGATCCACAACGAAACCGGTTTGCGGCCGGAAATAAAGTGGCCCAACGACCTCCTCATACGCGGTCGCAAGGTTGCGGGCGTTCTTACCGAACTCACTGCGGAACTCGACCGGGTCAAACACGTCATCCTCGGCGTCGGCGTGGATGCAAATCTTTCCGCCAGCGATTTCCCGTCCGACGTCCGCAAGCTGGCCACGTCGCTCAAGATCGAATCGGGCAAGCCGATCGCGCGCGCCGAACTCGCGGTGGAAATCCTGCGCGAGCTGGATCGCGAGTATCTCCGGGTCTGCGCGCGTGACTTTGCCGCGGTTGCCGACGAGTGGGAGGAGTATTGCACAACCCTCGGTCGGCACGTAGCGATCCAAATCGGCGACCGACGGATTTGCGGCCGCGCGGAATCACTCGGCGAGGACGGTGCGTTATTGGTGCGCACCGAACACGGCCACCTGGAACGGATCACCGGTGGCGATGTGACGCTGGAGAAGCAAGCCTAGACATGATACTGCTCTTCGACATCGGCAACACGAACACCCACGTCGGCCTGGCGAACAACCGCGAAGTAACGCGCCAGACGGACATACCGACCACCGCCTGGACGGCTGGGAAAGCAAAAGCACAGCTCGCACGATTCATTGGGAGGTCGCCGATACAAGGCGTGGCCTTGTGCAGCGTCGTGCCGCGCGTCACCCCGTTCGTGCGCCGGGCCGCGCGTGCCCTATGCCGACAGCCGGTCCTCGAACTGACGCCAAAGACGTTGCGCGGCGTGGGCGTTGATTATCCCAAACCCAGGACGATTGGTCCGGATCGCCTCGCCAACGCCGTAGCCGCCCGTCATCGGTTCGGCGCTCCCGTCGTGGTGGTGGATTTCGGCACTGCGGTGACGTTTGACGTGGTGGATGCGCGAGGGAACTACGTGGGTGGCATCATTGCCCCGGGCCTCTCGGCCATGACGGATTATTTGCACGAGAAAACCGCCCTGCTGCCGCGTGTCAGGATTCGGGAGATCAAGAGCGCCATCGGCAAAAGCACCGAGACGGCGATGCTTGTCGGCGCGGTGCACGGCTATCGCGGACTGATCCGGGAATTGCTTCTGGAATTACGGCGGGAACTGGGGGTGCGGCGTCTGCCGGTGGTGGCGACGGGTGGTTTCGCCAAGCTTATCGCCACAAGGCTTCCGGCGATTTCGGCAGTGGAACCGAAGCTGACTTTGGAGGGATTACGCCTGCTATGGACAGCGCATCAGCGCGATCCCGGCCGCTAAAAATGCTTCAAATTGGCCGGGCCAAAACAAACACTTGACGCCGACGTGAGAAGTTTTTATGATGCGGCCGAACTCAGGCGTATGCAGCACGAGAAGTAATCTGCGGACACACACTGGAGCGACAGTGCGTGTCCGTTTGTCTTTGTGGCTGTGCCGCGTGATGCAGGAGACATTATATGGCCAGTGGCAAAGTGAAGTGGTTCGATAACAAAAAAGGGTTTGGCTTCATCGCCCAGGATTCCGGACAGGATGTTTTTGTTCACCACACGTCCATTACCGGCTCCGGATTCAAGACGTTGAACGAAGGCGAGGAAGTCACCTTCGACATCATCCCCAGCGATAAAGGCCTAAAAGCCCACAACGTGCAACGGCTGACCACGTCCTAGGCGCGTTGCTTCGCCGATACGAATCTCCCTCCGGGCTGGAAGTTTTTCGTCGCGTTCAACGCCATCGCGCGACAAGCTGTGGCATGCAGCAAGACTGCGGATCGCACGTGGCCAGTCTGTATGTCCACGTTCCGTTTTGCGCGCACAAATGCGCGTACTGCGCCTTCTTTTCCGAAACCGCCGGCGGCGACCTCGTCAATCGCTACGTTTCGGCCCTGACCCGCGAACTGGAGCTGGTCGCCGCCGATCTGCGCCCGCAGACCGTTTTCTTTGGCGGTGGCACACCCTCGCTGCTCAACCTGCGCCAGTGGGAACAAATCCTTCGCGTAATGGAAAGGCTGGACCTGCTCGGGGCCGGCGAGTGGACGGTTGAATGCAATCCGGCCACGGTGTCGTCTGACAAGGCCAAACTGCTGCGCGATTTTGGAGTGAACCGCATCTCGATGGGGGTTCAGTCCCTGGACGAGCACCTGCTCGAACGCCTGGGCCGGGTTCACACGCGGGACATGGTTTTCCGTTCGTTTGAGACTTTGCGCAAGGCGGGATTCAACAACCTTAACCTCGACCTCATGTTTGCCATTCCGGGTCAATCGCTGGATGTGTGGCGGGCGACGCTCAACGAGGCGCTCGCTCTCGGCAGCGAGCATCTATCCACCTACGAGGTCATTTACGAGGACGACACGCCGCTGTTTGCCCAACTGAAAGCGGGCGAATTCGACGTGGATGAAGAACTGGCCTGCGCCATGTATGAAGAACTGGTGGAGCGCGCCACGGCCGCGGGCTTCCAGCAATATGAAGTGGCCAACTTCGCGCGGGACGCTTCCCCCGCAAGCAACCGGCCATCGGCAATTCCCGCCCGTGCCTGCCAGCACAACGTGAACTACTGGCGGGCCGGTTCCTTCTACGGACTGGGGCCGAGTGCCACGAGCTACGTGCGGGGGGTGCGCACGAAAAACTGGTCGAACACGCAGCTGTATTGCGAGCAACTCGAAACTGGAAAACGCGCCATCGAATCGCGGGAGGAACTGTCGCCGCTGGCACGCGCCGGGGAGACCGCCGCTTTCGGTTTGCGCATGAACGCCGGCTGGCCGTTCGAGGAATTCCGCCGCACGACCGGGCACGATCTGCGCAACGAATGGCAGGAGAACATGAACGACCTGACCGCGCAAGGCTGGGGACAAGTTTCGCCGGACCGTTTCCAACTCACGCTCCGCGGCCTGCGTTTCGCCGATGCGGCGGCGGAAATGTTTCTGCGCTAGACCGCACCGGAGGTTTCCACCCAGCGCACGGCATGGCGGACCAGTTCCGTGGCGCCTTTCAAGCCCAACTTCTGTTTGATGTTGGCCCGGTGAACTTCAATGGTTTTGATGCTCAAGCTCAAACGCCGGGCGATCTCGCGTGTCCCAATTCCCTGGCCGATGAACGAAAACACCTCGAACTCACGGTCGGTGAGGCGTTCGATGGGTGAGCGGCTGGCCTTCGTTCGTTGGCCGGAAAAGACCTCCAGTATGCGTGCCGACATCTTGCCGCTCACGTAAATGTGGCCGGCCAGGACCTGTCTGATGGCTTCGGACAATTTTTCGCCGCCCTCCTGTTTCATGATGTAACCGCGCGCCCCGGCGCGCAGCGCCCGTTCCGCATGGAGGGATTCATCGTGCATCGAAATGACCAGCATCTTAACGCCCGGGTGCAATGCGTGAAGATCTTTGATCAACTCCAGCCCGCTCTTGTCCGGCAGGGAAATATCCACCAGCACCAGGTCCGGTTTCAGCTTTACAACCAGCTCCAGCGCTTCATTCGCACTGCCTGCTTCGCCGCAAACCGTGAGGTCAGGTTCATGATTGATGAGCTGGGCCAACCCCTCGCGCATCATGGGGTGATCGTCCACGATGAGCAGTTTCCGTTTGTCCCGTGCGGCGGCCCGCGGTTTCTTGGCGGTCATTGACTCTCCTTGAAGGCGCATGTCACGGTCGTGCCTTGATGATCGGCGGAACGGATCTCCAGGGCCGCACCGATCATGCCGGCACGATACTTCATGATTTGCAGCCCCATTCCGGCATCCGGCTTGATTTCCCCGGGCAGACCGACGCCGTTGTCCGCCACGGTCAAGCGCGCCTTGCCATTTTGCCGGGCGAGCGTGACCACCACGGTTCTGGCCTGGCCGTGGCGGATGGCGTTGTTGATGGCCTCCTGCGCAATGCGATAGACGTGCGTGGCAGTGGAATTGTCCCGCACCAACACCGGCTCCCCGCATTGGAAGCGACATTCGATGTTGAAAAGTTTCGTCACGGCCCGGACCAATTCCTGAAGCGCGGACATTAATCCGTTGGATTCCAGGCTGACCGGTGAAAGTCCACGAGCCAGTTGCTTCGTTTCCGAAATAGCCTCGCGCAGATGCTCGGTGATTTTCGCCGCCTGGGCGGCGGCGGCGTTCGACTGCTTTTTGAGACTTTTCGCGAGCACTTCACTCATCAGTTCGATGCCCGCCAGATGCTGGCACAGGCCGTCGTGCAACCCCTGACCGATGCGTCGTTGTTCGAGATCGCTGATCTCGAGGATCTCCTTCTCCAACCGTTTGCGTTCCGTGATGTCGCGCACAAAACCGGTGAACAGCCGGCGGTCCTCCAGTTTCACCTCGCTCACCGCCAGATCCATGGGGAACGTCGTGCCGTCCTTTCGCAGCCCCACGACCTCGCGGCCGATGCCGATGATTTTGGCGTAGCCGGTTTTGAGGTAGTTGCCGATATAACGGTCGTGCTCGTTGCGATGCGGGGCGGGCATCAGCGAGTTCACGCTGCGACCGATGATTTCTTCCGCTCGATAGCCGAAAATCCCTTCCGCTGCCGGATTGAAGGACTCAATGATGCCGCGGTCATCAATGGTAATGATGCCCTCGACCGCGGTCTGGAGAATGGCGCGCAGCCGCGCCTCGCTTTCGCGCAAGGCGGTTTGCGCGCGGCGACGTTCGGTACGATCAGCCTGTTGCATCTGGTGCGTGGAGTTTTCTTCCAGAGCCCTCAGCCGCCCGACCAATTCTTCCCGGCTCAATTCCGCGTAACGGGTCATCGCGCCGGAGTCTAAACCAACGCCGGGCGGTTTGCCAAGAATGCGGCGGCAGGCAAACCGGCACGACCAGCGCGACCGGCATCACGCCGACGCAAGCTGCGCGCGATATTCGGTCGGCGACTGGCCGATGATCTTCTTGAAGACGCGGTTGAAGTGCGTGAGGGATTGGAAACCCACCTCGAAGGCGATTTCACTGACCCGCAGGTTTGGGTTCAGCAGGAGATTCTTGGCCTTCTCGACCCGCACCCGCGAAACGTAGTGCGTGAAATTCAACCCGGTCACCTTTTTGAAAAGCTTGCAGAAGTAGAAGCTGCTCGTGTTGACCGCCTTGGCAACCTCGCCGAGGGAAAGTTCGTCGGCCTCGTGCGCCTGGATGTATTCCTTGGCCTTGGTGATGACCGGCGGCTCGGCGTTCTTTTGGTGGACGATCACCTGATTGCTCACCATCGAAAGGTGTTGCGCAAAAATTGCCAGCAGTTTGACGGCCGAGTCGTGTTGCTTGGGCGTCAGCACACGGGTTTCGAAATATTCCTTCCGCAATTGATTTAAATCCCCATCCACACCCCATTCCTCAAGTAATTTGGCCGCGCGCGCGAATTGCGCCTCGGTGGGTTTGCGGCGGAATGCCTGGCCGGTTTGCAGAAAGCCAATCACGGAATTGCCCAGGCGCACCGGGACGGCCGCGTCGAACAAACCCAGCGGACAGGCGACGGTTTGGGCCTCTTCCTTGGCGGTTTCCGCGAGCTTTTGCTGCACTTGCAGGCAGGCCGCGCAGGAACGGCTCGTTTCGGCCACGCGCGCGCAGAAAGGATTCTCCTTCCGCTTGCCGTGGTGCGGCAATTGCCAGGATTCCACGGGCCGCAACGCCACGGGCAGCCCTGTCGTCTCGCTGAACGCACGTTCGTAGTCCTGATAGATCTGCGAGTTGCTCAACGTCTCAATGACATCAGTGCCATTATTGTTCATAGTTGCCTGCTTTCTGCGTTACGATTTTTGTTTTCGTATGCGCAAGATAGGGGCAGGCGGAACAAGATACAATTGGTGGCCGCCCTGATTTGATTCGTGGGTAAAATCCAAGGATGGATAGGGGAAACCCTTACCGCGAGCGGGCGTCAAAAATCACCCGCTGCCGCAAGCCCCGTCGCGCTTTTAGTGCGCCAGACGCGACACCATTGCGTATATGATCAGCAAAAGCAGAATAACACCGACGCCGAAAAACAGGTAGCCGAACGAGCGGGCGATGTTCTTCCATTGAAACCACTCGTCCTTCACACGGTATTGATCGAGCCGGCCGCTGGCCACCAGCCGGTCATACCAACGTTTGCGTTCGTGCATCAATTCGGTCTTGGAAACGCGTCCCGAGAAAATCACCGTGTCCATGGGGAATTTCTCGATGCGGAAGTGCGTGTTGAAGAAATGAATCGAGAAGATGAAGCCCGCCGCCAGGAGCGCTTCGTCCGAATGGATGATGTGCGCGATGTTGATCACCCAGCCCGGCAGGAAGCGGGTGAAGAACGCCGGATACCACAGGATCATCCCTGAGGAACCGATGATGGCGACGCCCCAGAAGACGGCGAAATAATCAAACTTCTCCCAATACGTCCAACGGTCGAACGATGGCTTCGGGCCTTTGCCGAAGAACCATTTGTTGTGCGCGACAAAATCCTTCCAGTCCTGCCACGTGGGCACCATCGAATCGGGACCGAACAGCACCCCCCAGAGCCGCTTCAATCGCAGCTTGCCGGTGGCGGGATCGCGCAAGTTGCCACGGCCTTTCCACGACTTGCCGATGAGCGATGCCACATGAAGGCCAAAGTAGAGGAACGTCACCACCGCGCCAAAATGATGGAGCGTGCGCGCGGTTTCGACCCCGCCAATCATCGAGAACAGCACCTTTGCCCAGTCCGTGTAATAAAACTTCAGCGGCATGCCGGTGATGACGAGCAGCAGGAAGCTGGTGACGACGAGGAAGTGCAGGAAGCGTTCAAACGGAACAAAGCGCGTGAACCATTCGGTGTCCGTTTCGGTCTTGACCCGGGCCTCCCGGAACGATTTCGTGTCGTGCAGCGAGATGTAAATCACGCGCGCCAGCCAGACGATGGTGTGCAGGCCGAAGAACGAGAACACCCCGATGAGCAGTCCCGTCATGCCCAGAAACACGACGTGGAGCAACGGATAGTTTTTCCGGTCCAACGGATTGGCGTGCGGCTTGTATTCGGTGAAGCCTTTGGTCGCGGTCGGATGGCATTGCTGGCAGGTCGCAAGGATATTCGTTGGCGAGAGGCGCGACGCCGGATTGCTGGCGGGCAGCACGTCGTGATGCCCGTGGCAGTCGTAGCACGCGGCGACCGCGGACGCGACGGTGGGTTTGCCAAGCGCCATCGCCTTCCCGTGGTAGGTGTCGCGATAATGTTCGAGGCGATCTTCGTGGCACTTGCCGCAACGTTGATCGCTGACCATTTTGAAATGACCGTTTTGCGGCGTCTCGATGCCGTGCGCCGTGTGGCAGTCGGTGCAAACCGGTCCACGCTTGTCACCCTTCGCCAACAACTGCCCGTGGATGCTCTGCTCGTAAATCTGTTCCACGCCCACGTGGCATTTGCCACACGTCTTGGCAACGTTGGCGTGATGGATGGGGGAGTCGCGGTCCACACCGCGTTTGATGTCATGCACACCGTGGCAGTCGTTGCACGACGGCGCGACAATGAGGCCCATCTTGAGCAACGCGCGTCCGTGGATGCTGTCGTTGTACTGCGCCGCCGCCTCGGGATACTTCATCTGATACTCCTTCGTCAGCCCCTCGTTGCTATGACACTTGGCGCAGGTCTGCGGGAGATTCAGCTTGAACACCGGCGAGTCCGCATGCTTCACCGGTCCGATGTCGTGCGCGCCGTGGCAATCCCAACAGCTAGCAGCACCGCTCGCTCCCAGCGTGTGGCTCACGCCGTGGATGCTGGTGGCATATTCCTTCGCCTCCTTCTCGTGGCAGCTTGAACAATTCGGCGGCGGGAGCTTGCTTTCGTGAACCATCTCCTTGATGCCCTCGTGACAATCCACGCAGTCCAGCGCGGCGTGGAGGGATTTGTTGAAGGCGTTGGTCGGAAAGATCAGCGGAACATCCTTCCCCTCCACCTTGCGCGTGGTGGTGGGATCCAGGTGGCAATCGAGGCAGTCCGAGTTCTCGAACTTCTCAGCGGCATTGGAAGCTACCGAGAAGAGGAGCAGAAAAATCCAACATTCAACATTCAACACCCAACGCCCAACGCTTCTGTTCGCGGCCAATGCTTCCCGTTCACTTCGATGTTCAACGTTGAATGTTGAATGTTGAATGTTTCTCATTTCCCGGTTTCCCATTCCCTTAAAGCCCACCCGTGTGACAATCATTGCACGCCCCTTCCACCGGATCACCGGGATGTTTGAATTCCTGTCCGCCCGGCGTCAGCAAATTCAACTCGTCACCCTTGCCCTGCGCCAGAATCGTATGGCAGGTGTTGCAGTCGCTGGCCTTGATGGTGCGCTTCCCGTCGGCGGTGGAATGACTGCCATCGTGACAGCGGAAGCAACCGGTCCAGATCATGTGGCCGATGTTGTCGGGGTATTTGTCCCAGGACGCGTTCATCTCGGGAAAGAAATTGTTCTGGTAGATTTGCTGCACCGTGTCAATCGCGCCACGAACGGCGACCTGCCGGGTGGGATATTTCTCCGCAGGGTAGGCCTGAGCCAACGTCGTCGCGATGCTTTGGAGCGCCTCGGTGCGATTGGAAAATGTCTGCGTTAGCGCATAGACGGCGTTGGATTTGATCCACGGCAACGTGGGATCAATTACGCTCGCCTGCGTGGGATTGATCCGACCCAGCGACATCGCGAGATTCACCGCCTTGCTGGGCGATTTATACATGTGCGCCGGACGGTTGTGGCAATCCATGCAATCCATCGTGCGAATCGTGAAACTGGCGGGGTCGTTGGTGAACCCCGGCTTGCGGAATTCCGTGACGACGCCCTGCGCGTTAATGATGCGCACCCACGGAATGTTCTGGCGCGTTTCGTCGGGCACCCACACGCCCTTGTCCTGTTTGGTGGCAACGTACTCAACCTTGTTGCCGACGTTCATGTGCCAGTGGATGCCGCCAACCGGGCCGTGCGTGGGATCACCGCCCCCAACCTTCATGGTCAGGCGCACCGTGAACGGCGTGTTGGTTTCATCCGCCAGGAAGTAATCATAATTGCGATCCAGGTTGCCGACGAACTTCTTGGGCCAGTGACATTGCTCGCAGGTTTCCTGGGCGGGCCGCAGATTCTTGATCGGCGTGGGCACCGGGCGCGGATATTTGTTGAACGCGGTGGCATACACCTGATACGTGCCCGAAATCTTTGCCTTCACAAACCACTCGGCGCCCGGGCCGATGTGGCATTGGACGCACGTCACCCGCGCGTGCGGCCCGTGCTGATACGTCACCAGTTCCGGCTCCATGACCGTGTGGCACGTCTGACCGCAAAACTGCGTGGACTCGGTGAAGTGATAACTGTGGTAGCTGCCGATGGCCGACAGCAGCAGAAAAATCAAACTGCCGGCGATGAACATCGCCATGATCTTGCGGTCGCGCGGCCGCGAAAGGTCCACCACCATTTTGGGTAGCAAGCCGGCGGATTCCCCGAGCTTCCGGCGTTCGCGCCACGCGCCAATGACGGTGAGAAACAGACCGAAGAACAAAAATGCCGGCGCAACGAAGTAGGTCAGTATGCCAACGTATGGATTCGAGAAATGCGCCAGCGTATCCAGCAGGAACAACAGGAAGAACGAGAACAACGCACCGACGATGATGACCAGTCCGGTCAGACTGAGCCAGTTGCGCAAGAGGGAGGGGCGGGTGCCTTTTGGAGTTGAATTCTCGGTACTCATGTTTTCAGTGTCTGATTCGGTCGGCGACCGTTGTCATTTCGCGTTTCGTTGCCGGAACCGGAGGATTTGAAACACAGTAACCCCGGTATCGGTTGGCGGACAGCCCAAAATGCCGCCCGCCAACCGCGTGATTCCAGAAATATGCGGGAGGCGGATGGGGTGCGCCTACTTCTTGAACGTCCGCATGTAGGCCACCAGCGCCTTGATCTCGTCATCAGACAAGGCATCGAACGGCTTCATCAAGGTCTTGCCGTCCTTGTTCTTCAGGCCCTCTTTGATGGACTTGAATGCCGCGTCGTCTTTCAACTCGGCCTGGACTTTTGAATCCGTGTAATCCTTCGCGCCGGTTTTTTTGCCCATGACCGTGTCGCCTTTGCCGTCCTTGCCATGGCACTTGGCGCAGTCTTTTTCGTAGGTTGCCTTGGCGTCCGCCGCACGGGCCGATATTGCCGTCACTGCCAGGAAGGCCACCGTAAGTGTGAGTAGTTTTTTCATATTTGCTCTCAGTTTTCTATTGCCGTTACGAACCAAGCCCGGTCACCGTCTATTCGTCCCAAGCTGTCTGTTAGACGGTCAGGACAGCGCTCAATTCACGGTGAGAATCTAGCGGCATGGGGAAAACCGGCATTTCCGTTCTTGTCAAAGCTTCAACATTTCTTGTCTGAAAAGACACCGAAGCGCGAACCTCGTCGAAGGGGGAACACCGCCGGTTCGCGGATCGGGTGGTTCGATTCAATGCTACGCAAATTTGCCCGGTTGCTTTGGGTGCCGACCGCTTCGCCAGCCACCCATTCCCGGATGGTATCAGTGTCCGCCCGCCGACGGGCGTTCCGCGTGGAAGAGTTTGATCAGCACGGTAAGGATGATGAACGGCAGGCTGAGCAGAATCATGCCCATGAACCAGCCCTCGACACCGGCGAATTCCAGCTTGTAGCTCATCACCCCGCGCAGGCTCTTGGAGAAAAACTGTCCGCCCATCACCACATTCCAGCGCATGGCCAGCACGCCGATCAGGATGAGCGCCGCCGAAACGAAATACATCCGTTTGCGCGCGATTTCCGGGACGCGCTTCCGCAACAGTTGCAGCGTGCCCAACAGCAGGAGTGGTATCACCGTACCCATCAACACCTGCCCGATGCTCAACGTGTAGAACAACCTTTCGCGCGCCATGTATTCCATCACGTGGAAGCCTTCCTCGGCCGAATACGTGCGATGAATCCAATCCAGCGCCTCCACGGCGAAATCAATCACCAGCGCGTAAAACAGGAACATGCCCATCATGTCCAGGCAACGCATGTCCAGCGAACGCCGCCGCACCCACGTCAACACCATGTAATTGAAGACGCACAGCGCAATGCCCGACACCATCGCCGACAAAATGAAAATGATCGGCATGAGCACGTTGCCCCACCACGGGTTGGCCTTGATGGAGCCGAAAATGAAACCGACATAGCCGTGCAGCAGGAACGCCGACGGGATGCCAACGATGGAAATAATCCAGCTCATCTTGTGATCGAGCGCCACCGCCTGCTCGCTCGTATCCGTGACGCCCACCGTGAACATGCGGTAGATGATCCCCTTGAAGCCCGGCGTGGTCTTGGACCATTCGACCAGGTCGGCCCGGTAGTCGAACCACAGTTCCAGCAACAGGACCGCCATGAGATACCACGCATAGACGAAGCCGAAAATGGCCATCGGCGAAGTAAGATGCGGCGTGATCATGATCTGGTAGGAACGTTCCGGATGACCGAGGTGGAAGAGCAACGGCAGCGTGGCGCATAACAGAAACGCCAGCGCGGTCAGCAAGGACAACCGATAAATCGGCTCCAGCGCCTTCACCCGAAAGACGCGCACCAGCGACGCCATGATGAACGCACCCGCGACCAATCCGGTGATGTAAGGGTAAAGGACAATCAGGAATCCCCACAGCGGATGCGTGCCGGATTCATTCGGATACACGAAACCCTCGAAGCGGGGCATCGTTTCCACCACAATGTTGGTGACCTCGAGTGCCATATTACCGCACCTCCTTGTCCAGGTTGGCGTAGAGCACGCGCGGGTCGGTGCCCAGATGCGGTTTCAACGAGAACACCCGGTTTTTTTGGATGAAGTTCTGAATGGGATCATTTTCCACCGGGTTCTTGATGTCGCCAAAGATGCGCGCCTCGGTCGGACAAATTTCCACACAGGCGGGTTTCAAGCCGCGGGTGATGCGGTGGTAACACAGCGTGCACTTCTGCGCGGTGCCCGCAGTGCCCTGCGCCCGCGTTTCCGGCGTGTCGGGCGTGAGGAACCGGCAGCCATACGGGCAGGCCTGGATGCAAAAGCCGCAACCGATGCAGTAGTTCGGGTCCACCAACACCGCACCGTCGGGCGAATCAAACGTCGCGCCCACCGGACACACCTGCACGCAGGGCGAATGCTCGCATAGATTGCAGAGCTTCGGCACGAAGAATGATTTGAGGATTTCCTCGCGCGGAACCGTGGTCGGTGGAAAGCCATCGCGCCCGCCGTTGGGCGAATCCACCAGAACTTCGCCGCGCACATCGTCGCTGCCCGGTTTGGGCTTCTTGATGATATAGCGCTCGATCCAAGTCCGGAAATAGGTTGGCCCTTGCGGCACATGGTTTTCGGTCTTGCAGGCGTCCACGCACAAACCGCAACCGATGCACTTGTCCACGTCGAAACACATGAGCCATTTGTGCTTGGACGGGTCGTAATCTTTTGGGGCGTTGGTGGCAACGAAGACCGTCTTGACCGCACCTTTGGTGGCGCGCGCGGCGGCAAAGGAAGCCAGCCCGGCAATGGCGCCACCGATGGTGGCCAGCATGGAACGACGGGTGACGGAATGTTTCATGGGACCTCGTTGGGTTGATGCGGAACGTGGCACTCGATGCACTTGTTGCCACGATAATGGTCCTTGGAGTTGATCTGCTTGAGCCACGCGGGCCGCGCGGGACTCGCCTCATGACAACGCAGGCAGCCATTGTCGCCGATTTTCACGAGCTTCAAGTCGGGGTTTTCCGAGTGTTCCTTGCCCACGCCGTGGCAGGTTTCACAGCCGATGGTTTTGTGTTTGTCCTTGAGCAATTTGTCCTGGATGTCCTGGTGACATTCCAGACACGCCTTGCGCCCGGCAAACACCGGCTCGTGGGACATGTGTTCAACGAGCGCCTCGCCGCGATAAAAACCATATTGCCCGAATGATTTCGGCGTGAGCAGCGAACGCGCTATGACGTAGCTCACAATGATCGCCAGGGTCAACAACACCAGGCGAAAAATCTGCGGCGGCATTTTCCAACGGCTCATGGCGTAGGGTGTTAATGTGGTTCAACAACAGTATCCGATTGCAGATGAGGCGAACGGCCGGTCTGACGTGCGGTCGCTTCGCTTCATCCGTGGGCGGTCCGAGGCCTTTCCCACTCCGCCCGTTTTGTCCTGGCCGGCCCCTGACTCCATGTCGGCCAGGCCAACTCCTGCGACCCGGGAGTCTCCCCCGATCGCGAACAGCACCGCCTACTTCTTGAAACTACGAACGAGCTTCACCAACGCCTTGACGTCATCGTCGGAAGCACCCTCGGTCGGTTTCATCACCTGTTTGCCGTCCTTGTCTTTGACGCCATCTTTGATGGCCTTGGCCATTTCGTCGTCCTTCATGTCTGCCTGCACCTTGGCGTCTGTGTAATCCTTGATCCCCAGTTTCTTGCCCATCGCCGTCTGGCCCTTGCCATCCTTGCCATGACACTTGGCGCATTGCTTGTCCCAGGTTTCCTTGGCGTCGGCGGCGGAGGCCACCAGGACCGCGCCAAACGTCATTGCTACCACGGCTGCGATTATTTTTTTCATTGCTCTGGTTGTGTTTGGTTGTTGTTCGTTATTGGCACTCGCGTGCGCAAAGTTTGACCACATCCTCACGGCAACCGGCCGCGAAGACTACGCAAGACTTGGCGAAAGCTTCACTTTTTTTGCAATCACCCAACCTGCGTCGTTGTGCATACGATAGGTTGGACTGCGCGGGGCGCAAGGAAGTTCAACCCTTGGTTTCAGCGCCAGATGAAGGGGGAAATGAACCTCGGCCTCGTCACAAATCGGCCGTCGGCAGGGAAAAAGGCAGAAATACGCAATGATGCAAACCCTTCGCCCCTTGTCTCCCGGGGTGTGGTTCAGAACCGGTATTGCAGACTAGAATAGACAAGGTGCGCGTCGTAATCGTTGTGGCCTCCGGACGGATCGTCCGTGGAATGGAAGTAACCGTAGCGCAAGGTCAGACGGATCCGCTCCGAAATGCGCCGCACGACGGTGGCGGTGACGGCGTGTTCCTCCGCCCCGGCGCCGTAAGGCACGCCGGCGTAGGAGTTGTCCTGGTAGTTGTCCGCGCGGAAGTAGGTGTAGCCGACGTTGAGGTCGGTCTTGTTGTCGAGCACCAGACCGGAGTTGAAGTTCACCGTCCAGTAATCGTTCTTCGCATTGAGCACCGCGTCGGTGTAGTCGGAGGTCGGCGTTCGCGTTTCGCTCACCACGTAGTTGACTCCGGTTTGCAGGTACAGCCGCGCGAGCGGCGCCCAACTGGCGCTGTGCCCGAGGATGTGGCTGGTCGTGCGGGAAGAGGTGATGTCGTCCAAACCCGATACCGAATCCGGCTCAGTGTTGATGGTCATCAATTGATACTCGTAACGGCTGACCAGGGTCAGATTCGGCCGCGGACGGACGGTCAGGCGCACGCTGCCGTCGTAAGTTTCAAAGTCCTGCATGGCGAGATAAGCGGGATAGCGATTCAGCGAACTGCTGTCGTTGGGCGTATTGTCGTAATTCTGATCCCAATCGTAGTGGTTCAACTTGTAGTAACCGCCGAAATCCACGGTGACCTTGCGCAGCGGATACCAACGCGCCCCGGCGCTGTATTTCTGAAAGAGCCGGGTGGTGTCCGTGTCGCGATAGACGGGCGCACCGAGATAAGTGCCGCCGTTTTCGTTCAGTCCCCCCTGGCCTTCGGTCCATTCGCCCTGAAGGTAGAGCACCCAATTGGTGATGCCCGTGTAACGGGCGTCCAACCGCTCACACACATCAAGGGAGTCGGCGTCGGAATTATTGTCCACGAAACCGTTGAAGCTGCCCGTGCCGTCACCAAAGGTCTGGAACGTGGTCGAGTCCGCGTCCCAGTCCACCCGTTGCACGCGCAATGACGGCGTGATGGTCAGATGCTTGTACGGGATGGACATCAGATTCATGTTCATCAGGTATTCGTGCCGATGCCCGCTGCCATTGAGGTTCGTGTAACCCGCACCGTAGGTGGGACCCGGAACGTAGGCCGCGTCGTAACCGCTGCCGTAGATGCGGCTGCCGGAGAAATCACTGTCCGAATTCACGAACATGAAGCCAGTCGTGAGAAACAGGTTCTTCTTGAGCCAGGTTTCCGTGGTGGTGTTGACGTTGAACAGGTCGTAGGTAGTGTGGGAGCGGTCGGTGATCTTGCTTTCCCCCGATGCCGCGCCTTCGCCCGGCCACTGTGAAACCTTTCGGTCGTCATGCAGGTCGCCGTGCTCGTAGCGCACGCCCACGGCCACGTCCGTGGCCTTGATCTTCTGCTTCGCACTCAACTCGAAGATGTCCCGGTGCTCGTCAATGTCGTAGAAACTCGGAACGAGTCCGCGGGCGGAGTAGGGCGTCCCCGTGTCGAAACCGGGATGTGTCTGCCCCCAAATCGTGGAGCTTTTGTCCCCTTCGCGCCAGAGGTGCGAGTATTTGAAGTTGAGCGCGGGCCACTTTTTCAAAGTCAGTCCACCTTCGAATGAAACTTCACCCCGATCCAGCCCCATGGCGTTATCGCCATACGGATACCAGGAATCCGTCGGCGGAAAGTAGCCGCCGTTCGCGTTGTACCAGGTGCGGAACTGCTCGTAGTTGAAACGCAGAAACCAGAGTTCCGGCCGGACCAGACCCAAGGACAATTTGTAGTCGTTCTGGTCAAAAAGCGCGTGACCATCCAACGTCAGGTTGAGGTTGGTCGCCACCGGCCCCTGGTAGTGAAAGTCTTCGATGCCGCCAAACGCGCCGTTGGCATGATGGCGATCCTGCTCCCCTTGGGCCTTGCTGCCGCTCATCATCAGCCCGCCGACGCCCAGTTCCACCCAATTCTTGTAAGTGTTCTCGCCGCCTTCGAAATACTGTTCCGGTGTCAGCGCGGTTTTGTCAGTCTCCTTTTTTTCCTCACCTTCGGCCGTTTCCTTCGGAGACTCCTCCGACTTGGCAGCGTCCTTCGGCGCTTCTGCTTTTTTGTCCGATTCCTTGGGCGCTTCCGCCGGGGCGGTTTCCTTGGGGACTTCCGGTTTGGCGGCTTCCGTGGTCGCTTCTTTTTTCGCTTCCGGCTTCGCGGTTTCTTCCGCGGCTCGAGCTGTCAACGCCGCCACTATTGCCCAGACGGCAACACAAAAGACCGCGCGGCCCGCAGAGAACAAACCCAACCACCGGTTCCCTTTCATTCTCGTTAGAGTTCTCACAAGCATCAGCTTTGAAGTTGCTGGTTAAAAGCGCAGCGACGAGTTTACCCGCGAACCGTGCACCGCCTCGTGGCAACCCGCCGTCCAGCAGGTGCCCACGCTCAGACGGGTCGTGTGATCGGACCCGCCGATGAGAATCCGCCCGTTTTGCGCCTGCTGGAAATGGCACTTCATGCACAGATTCGCGTCGCGCACGGTCAGCATCTTGGCGTTGACGGTGCCATGGACGCCGTGGCAGGTGGTGCAGCCTTCGCGCATCGCCTCATGCTCGAACACGTACGGGCCGCGTTGGGCCGGATGGCACTTCAGACAAGTTTCATCCTGACCCCGCAGGGCCGTGCCGCCGCCGGCATGGATCGAGCCTTTATGCGGTGAATGACATTCGGTGCAAGTCATGTGTCCCTCCGGCACCGGATGGTGGCTGGGCAAACCGAATTGCCCCCGCACCTCGGCGTGGCACTGGTAGCAAACGTTCTCCACCGCGCGGGCGGTCGGCGTACCCGCGCCAAGGCCCTGCGCCCGGGGACGGCCCGAAGTGAAGCTGTACGGCGGCTTGGTTTCACCGCCGGAATCGGAGTGGACGCTGCCCGGCCCGTGGCAGGATTCACAGCCGGCCTCGATGGCATTCGGTCCCTCGGCGATCAAGCGCGCATGATCCGCCGTTTGAAAATTTTTGTATATTTCCTCGTGGCACTGTTCGCATTCCTTCGAACCGATGTATTTCGCGCCCGGATAATTGGGCAGCATCACCACGGAGCGGTTCACCGTGCGGCACGAAATCACCGCCAGCGAAAAGACGGCGACGAGGATCGCCAGCACCAGTCCGCGCGTCCAACCCGCGGAGAGCTGCCAACGTGGGCGTATTTTAAAATTGATCATGCGGTCTGCGATTGTCGTTCAATTCGTTCATGCCACTCACCGCGGCGGGACCGGCTGCCCGCGCTAGTCGGGGTCCAACTCTTTTTCCACCAGGGATGCGGCGTGTTCCAGCAGATCCTGGGCGTGGTAAATGTTATGCACACCATAACTGCCGTCGTAATACACCAGATACAAGTTGAAACGCGCCTGCTGGATATTGGTCGAAATCAGGGACTGCTGACTGCTGGGCGGGCTGTTGGTGCCCACCGAGAGGTCGCCGGGCGGCGTGTATTCCCAGGAGAGCATCCCATAATTGGTCCGCAACGCGGCTGGCGCTTTGGTCAAAGCCCAGTAATCCAGCATGGCTTTCACCTGCTGAATCTGGTTGGAAATGATCATGGTCGTCAGGTTCACCAAACCGGCGGCGTTATTGGTGCTCCCATGACATTCCACACAGGAGGTGTATTTGTTCACTTCGAACGCATGACCGGGAACGGTGGTGAAACCCGTCGGGCTGAACTGGTGTTTCTCCGACTGCATGTGGCAGGTCACGCACTGGTTGGTGACCAGATAAGCGCGGCCGGAATAATCGGTAAGATAATAAGCGCCGGCGTGCGCCGCGGGACCGCCGGTCATGCCGCTCGGCAGCAAGCCCACCGTGCCCAGCAGCATGTTGTATTGCGGCGAATGATGCGGTGCGCGGGTCGAAGTCCACGAGGCGCCCCGATGATTGTGACATTGGGCGCAGATGTTGATGTTGGGATTGTACGCGTTTGTGAAATTGGCGGACGTGGTCAAAAAGTAATCGTTGGTGGAGGTCAGGGCCTGTCGCAATTGGTTGGTATAAACGATGCCGGTCATCACGTTGGTCCAGACGTGGTTCTGCCGCATATCATGGCAGACCACGCACGTGATGGCGACGTTGGCGTCGTTGGTCAGTGAGATCGGATTTTTCCCGGCGATCAGCGCCAGCCGCGCCGTCCCCGAGTGACAACGGCCGCAACTGTTGATCCGGTTCGTCGGACTCATGTCCTCCGCCACGGCGAAGTGCCCGCTCGATTTCCATTCGTCGTAGGTCAGGAACTGCGGGCCGCCATGACAACCGCCGCAAACCTGGCCCGCGATGTCCACGCGCGGCCGCACCGAAAGATCCATTTCGTTCGCGGCGTGCGCCGCCGCGGGACCGTGGCAGTTCTCGCATTGAACGCCGGCAAGCCGCGGGTAGGTGTTCGGGTCGTTCTTGCCGACAAAGCCGGTCGGCAAACCATAACCCACCGTGTGACACGGGAGGCAGGAGTTGTTGGTCTGGCCGCCCTGCGCGACGAAAGCCTGGTTGGTGAACGCGCCGAGGTGCCGGTAATAAGTTGCGTTGGTGTGAATGTTCACGTGACACTCGAAGCACGCTTGATAGCCGACATAGCGGGGCGACGGCCCCAGCACTTTGAAGAAGGCGTTGCTATAAAGGCTCGTGAGTGTCGTGGTTCGCGTGAGGTTCGGAGCGCCCACCTTTTGCCAGGTCTTGTTGGTCACCCCGAAGGTCTGGTAGAGCTGGTAAAACCCGGGCGGACCGTCCCAGGTCAAAACCACGCCGTTGGTGAGATTCTGCATGTCACCCATCACCGGCCAGCCGGGCATCCCGCCCGGCCGCGTCACGTTCAGATGCTGCACCGGCGCGGCGGCGGCGGAGAGAGCGATGCCAAGCACGCCCGCCCGAACCGCCGTGGACACGCGACCAAGCGGCCAACGCCACGGGTGGTCTTTACGCGGCAGGACTTTCATGCTGTTCATACACTGCAAATAAAAACTGACCGTCAGCCCGACCGGTTGCACGGCGAAACCCGGTCGCGAGCGAACAACCTTCCCGGACCACGGCGACTCTTCCGTTGAATCCGGTTCGCGCTCTGCTTGGTCCAAAACTACACGCCGGGCCGTTATGGGCTATCCCAAAATTGCCGGATATTTACCCTTGTTTGTCAAGCGCTCGCAACCGGGGAAAGGTCAGATCGCCCGTTGGTACAAGTTTTCCTCGCGCTCATTCCCGGCATTTGCCAGATTCCTCGTATATGGCAACGCCACCGGTCAGCCCGATCAGACAACATTCCGTGAGATGCTTGCTGGCAAGAAAGGTTGACTCCGTGGCCGGGGCCAGCGGCGCAACTTCCGGTCAAGCCCGCACCGTCTTGTTGGTGCTGATTTGCTTTCTACTCGGCCTCGGGGCCGGGGCCTTCTGGTATTATCGTGCTTCCCATCAAAAGGCGACGACCACGGAGGATTCCAGCCGCGGCTTGTCCGAGGGCACCCAAGCCATTCTCAAATCGCTCGCGGCGTCCGTGGAGGTCCGGTTCTACTCGCAGCTCGACCCGGCCACCTCTGAGGCGCTGCGCGATTTTTCCGCACGCGTGGACGAACTCCTCTCCCGCTACGAGCAGGCCGCGCCCGACAAGCTCAAAGTGGTCCGCCACACAACCCGTTCCGATTCCGCGTCCGATGCCGCCGCCAGCGACGGCCTCAAAGTTTTCAACCTCGACAAAGGGGAAGCTTGTTACCTGGGACTGGCGATAAGCTGCAACGGCCAGAAGGAAACCCTCGCCCAACTCTCGCCCGAGTGGGAAGCGGCGTTGGAATCCGATCTGAGCCGCGCCATCGCGCGCGTGGCCGCGCCGAAACCAGCGGCACGCCCCGTGGTTTCAAGCCCGAAACAGGTTGATCCCGCGATTATCGCCGAGGTGAAGCGCGCCGTTCCGAACTTGGAGTCCGTATCGCTGGCGGACGCAACGCAGACGCTGCGGGTGGCCACGCTGAAGCAGTTCGCGGAAGCGGCTGAAGCCATGGACCGGGCGGTGAAAACGGCCGAGGCAGGCATCGAGAAAGCGCAGAGTGGCTCGGAAGCCGACCGGCAGGCGGCGGTCAAACAGCTCCAGCAGGTTCAGGCCGAACATACCGAAAAGCTCAAGCAGATCACCGCTCATCTGCAGGCACAAATCGCGGCGTTGCAGCAGATGAAGTCGAAGTAAAAGCGCTTCGGCCCGGCCGGACCTTGCGTCCTTCCAGCCTCAGGACTATTCCACCCGCAGCCGGAAAAACGTGCGGGCCGGGCCGTTGGTCCACGTCACCTGAAACTGACCGTTCGCAAGCGTTGGCAGCTTGGGCACGGCCGACCAGCCCGCCGCGAGGTTCGTGCTGCATTCAAGATGCGAACTTTGATTCGTCGCCACCCAGGACAACACCCATCCCGCCGGGATTGGAGAAAGTTTCAGTACCGGCGGATTGGTCTGAGCCGGCGCGAAGGTGAGATTGACCCACTCCGGATGATCCACATACGGGTTCCGGTTCAACTGGTAGAGCGAGTACACTTCATCATTGCGCCGCCGTTCGATGTCGTCCACCGGGTCCGCGCGGTGCCACGCCAGCAGCGCACTCAACCGGCCCATGAACAAATTCGTCGAGTCAATCGACGCGATATCGTCCGTCAGCGTCAGCTTGGGTTCGTTCGTGGCATCGCCCGTATAGCGCGTCGCCATGTAGAACAATACGCGGGCGATATCGCCGCGGTCGAAAGCCGGCGGCTGCCATGACGTGCTGTCGGTTGTGGACAACACCGCCTCGGAGTTGGCGGGATTTTTGTAGCCGGGACTGTTCGTGTTGCTGACGTCGTAATACTTGTTGCCGCGGGCACTGTTCACGGTCGCGTCAATGGCCCGCAGATTGAACAGGTCGGAATACGCCGGGCCCGCGCTGTCAATGCCATAGCTGTTGCACCACTGATGCTCGCGGTTCCAGCCTTCCGTGGTGCCGAAACTCGTAACCGGGGCATTCGATCCGGAATAAATCAAGACCACGTAATTGGTGTTCGCCGGATCCCGGTCGAGCACTTTCAAAGCGTCACTGGTGTCCAGCGTTGTACTGGAATAAGGCACGACATGATGATGGCGGATGAGGGCGTGCAGCGCTGCGCGGAGTTCCTGACCCGACTTGCCCTCAGCGGGGGCATAGTAATCCATGGGTGGTGCGGCCAGGGCGGTTACCACGCCAACGAAGAATACGAGTATGAAAACGCGATACAACAGTTACAACAGGCAGGAACAATGCCACGGTTCCGCCCAACCGCAACCGGGATGCTTCGGCCGGGCTGGCGACGATGCGGCAAATCCAGTTTTGCGAATCTCATGCATGGCCGTTCCTTTGGGAAAGCGGCCGGGAGTGTCACCCAACCCGGAAAAAAGCCTTGCGCAAAGTTCTTCCAAAACAAAAACCCCTCCCCGTTCGGCGGGGAGGGGTAGTGTGGTGTTCCACTACTTTTTCACAGACATCCGGAACCTTACGGCGTGTGCATCACACGATAGTACTGCTGCGCGTTGGGCCGCATCGGGGTTACGTAGCTCATGGACTCGCCAGTACCCGCGATCGGGCTGCCGATGTTCACCCAACCGCCACCAAGGGTTGAAACCGCCTGGAGTTGATACGTCTTACCCTGTTCCGTATCGAACACGATCTCGGCAGACGTACCGCTGTAGATGTGAATCGTGTTCGTGCCGCCGCCGATGGAATTGGCATTTGCCCACACCACTCCATCCGGGACAACCAGACCGGGAACGGTCGGGTTCACGCCCAGGGCGTATTTGAGCCAGTTGGGGTAGCCGTCGTTGGCGGCGGACGCATTCGGCGCGGCGCTGGGACTGTTCGCCCAATTACTGCCGAAGTATTGCTGCTGCCACCAATCAGGCAAGCCATCATCATTGGCATCGCCGGTCAGATCGGCAATCGAAGCCTTGAGGGCCGCGATGACGAAGGGCGCGTTGTGGATGCCGTGGCTGCCTTCGACGCTCACGAGTTGCCAGTTCCAGGCGGCGTTGAGGAACCGAACCGGCCAGTTCGTCTTGGTGGAGACGCTGGTCTTGACCAAGCCATCCGCCACGTAATTGCTCGGATTCGACTGATAAGTCGAATTCGGCAGCAGCATGGTCAGTCGGTCGAGGAGCTTCTGAACCTCGGTCTGGATGCCTTCGATCATGCCGTCGCCGTTGTAATCCTTGCGGACCATGTTGAACGACTCGATCGGGCCGTGGCACTTCACGCACACATCCACCTTGTCCACGACGTTGGTCACGCCGTTGGTGACGACCGTGTAGGTCATGCTGAAGGTGTGACCGCCAGCCTTGGTGAAGGCCGGATCGGTGGACGCCACCGGCTGCATGTGGCAACCGACGCAGACGTTGGAAACCGAATAACTGTGTGCGCCGCTCGGGAAGACCTTGCCATACGTAATGGCGTTGACGCCCTCGACCACGTCGCCCGCCGTGCTGTCATGCACGCCAAAGCTGACGCCACCCGCCCAGGTCGGCTGGTTCAGCTGATACTTTGCGATGTTGTTCGTCGCTGAACCGTTGCGGCTGTGATGGCACTCCATGCACAAGCCGCCCAGCCCCACGTTGGTGACGGTGGTGCCTTCGGGCAGCGTGTAAATGTTATCCGCGCGCAATTGATGCGGGTTGCTCGCATCGTGCGGATCATGGCACGCCGCGCACGTGATGGCTTCATAGACCGTGTTGGTCGTGGCATAAACGTTGGTGGTGCCGGCGCGTTCGACAAATTCCGCAAAGCCCGCGGCGGTGTGGCAACGGACGCAGTTGTTGCGGCTGGGGCCGGACGGGGTGCGCGTGGCAACCGCATGCCGGGAATTGTTCCATTCCGCGACTTTGGAATGATGGCTCAAACTGTCATGGCACTGGGCGCAATTACCCTGCGAGAAGGTAACGGCCAGCCTCGGCCAATTGGACGCATTGGTGCCCTGCAAGATCGCCGCCGTGGCGTGTTCGCTGCCCGGGCCGTGGCAGTTTTCGCACTGCACATTTGCCACGTTCTTCAACGAGTCCGGCATGGCCGCCCAATTGCCATTGGTCAGCACCGTCGGGAACTGCCATCCGGTCTGCGCCGCGATGTCGTCAAATCCCCCATTAGCGGAGTTGGTGTTGGCATCGAAGCCGACCACGTGACATTTGATGCAGTTCTGGCTGAAATGATCTGTGTTCAACCCATCAATCGCTTCCGAGAATGCGATGGCGTGATGCGTCTGGGACCACGGTTCGTAAATGTTTGGCGCCAGTACGCCGCCGCTGTGACAGAGCGCACAAGTGCCGATGCCCACATAGGTCGCCGCCGTGATCTTCTGGCTCACGTTCGTGCTGCCGCTGCCTACCGTGGTGATCGTGGCACTCACCAAATACTGACCCACGAGATCGGGTTTGAGCATCGTGCGTCCGGCCACCTTGGAACGGGTCTTATCGGACGGATTGTAGGTCGGAATGTTCGAACCCAGCGGGCTGTTGGTCAGCGCCGCCGTCGAACCCGCCGGCTTGGAGGTGAGCGACCACACCACGCTGGTGATGTTCGAATCCGCGATGTTGATGTTCACCAGCGCATCGAGATAGGCCGGTTGGCCGATCGCGACCGAGGACAAGCCGCTGGCGGTTTGGACTCCCGTCAACGACGGATCCTTGGCTTCCTGCGGTGTAAGCGGACGCAACATCACGAAGCCCTGCAGGGCTGGCGCTGCCGCGCGTGCGGTGGTGACGGCGCAAAGGGCCATCAGGATGATTGCCATGAAGCATGGCACGGTCTTGGTCGCTTTGTACTTTTTCATGTTTCTGCTGAGTTACTTGGAGTTCACGGTCGTTCAACTGCAAAATATGGTTTCAAGCATGGCACAGCGCCGGTTGGAAAGCCGAGGACGCCGGCTGGACCGAAAGCCCCGTTCGCCGGGCGGGCGGCGGATTCAGCCGGGCCAACAATTCCGTCGCGCGGTCGGCGATGATCTCCCGGCAGCGGCCCAGTTGCTGTTCGCGCAACGCAACGTTCTCGCGCACGATCGCCTCCAGGTGGTCAATGTTGTAAAGATAAACGTTCTCCAGTTGCTCCACGTCCGCGTCAATGTCCCGCGGTACCGCGATGTCAATCATCACCAGCGGCCGCCCGCGCCGGGCGGGCAGCGTTTTCGCCACCTCGGCCCGATGCAAAATGGTTTGGGGGCACCCGGTCGAACTCACCACAATGTCCGCCTCGACTATCGCTTCCAGACAGTCGTCGAAGCGGACCGCGCGGCCGCCAAACTCGGCCGCCAGTCCCACTGCCCGTTCAAACGAGCGATTTGAAACGAGCACCGACCGGGCGCCCTTTTTGGCCAGATGACGAACACAGGCTTCACCCATTTTTCCCGCGCCAATGATCATCACCGTTTTTTCGGCCAAATTCCTGTCAAAAATCTTCTCCGCCAGTTCCACCGCCACGCTGCCCACGGACACGGCCCCACGTCCGATGTTGGTGTGCGTGCGGATTTCTTTGCCAACCTGCAACGCCGTCTGGAACAGGCGATTCATCACCCGGCCGGTCAACTTCGCTTCGTGCGCCTTCTGATACGCATTCTTCACCTGACCGGTGATTTCCGTTTCACCCACCACCATGGAATCCAAACCGCCCGCAACGGACAGAAGATGTCGCACGGCCTCGTCGCCTTCTTTGACGTAAAGATACGGCGCGAAGTCGGACTCGCCCGCGCCAAGGTTCTTGAAGATGCCATGCACATTGCCGTTCACCCACGGAGTCGTGCCATAAACTTCGACGCGGTTGCAGGTGGAGAGCAGGACCACCTCGTCCAGATTGGCGCCGAGTTTGAGCCGGCAGCCGTGACAGGTGAGCAACGACGGATGGACCGCCAGTTTCTCGCGCACCGCCACGGGCGCTGTCTTGTAGCTCAAACCTGCGACAAACAATTTCATGTGGTTGCCACTTTGAGGGGAGAACCGTGCCGACCCGACGTCGTGCCATTCAAGCCCCAGCTCAGAAATGCCTCGGCGCTTTTTGCCATCGCATTGCCAAACATAAGCCAGCAGTTTTTTATCACGGCGTTACTTTAAGTTTACCTGTTTTTTTGGCTCAACCTGGGTTGGTATAATATTAACATTTCTTGGCTTGATTGCCGAACCCGTTTTGAACGTCCATGGCAATGCGGGCTCTGACCGTCAAAACGGCGCAACCATCCGGGATGAACGACGAGCCGGTGCGTTGCTTGAAAGGGCGCGAAACCCCTTGTAATCCTTGGCGAAAACCCCTGCCTTCAACCGGAAGGCCGCCACTCACCGCCGCCCGAACCTTCCCGGCTGATTCGCTAGGCCGTCGTGCTGGCGGGAGGCGGCTTCAATTCCGGCGGGTGATGGCTGTCAGCGTGCGGTGTGTTCTCGGCTGGCGCATTCTCTTTTTTGGCGGTCGCCTGGGCAATCTCCAGCGAGTGCTCCTCTTGTTGCCAATGCTCCGTGACGCGCCCATCCCAGCACGCCATGTTCAAGGGATAAACGTCCGGATCGAAGATGACGTGATAGAAATGCCAGACGATGATCGCCAGGCAGGCCAGGATCGCCTCGTAGTAATGAATCGTCAGCGCCACGTCCACCGCCCAGCGCGGCAGCCATTGGGTCACGTCCATCTTGAACCAGATCATCAGACCGGTGACACCCATGATGATCGTGCCCCAGACCACCGCCCAATACTCCATCTTCTCCGCGTAACCAAACCGTCCGATCTTCGGCTTCTCCTTGCTCAACCCGACGAGGTAGCGGATCGCCTCCCAGACATCCGTGACGTCCTTTTTCACCGGGAACAAATCCTTCACCAGCTTGCGGCCGTCTTTCGACGCAAGAATGTAAATGATATGATACGCGCCGACCACGAGTAGCACGATGCCCGCGATGCGATGCGCCCAACGCCGGAACGGCTCGTTGGACATCATCAGCTTTGCCACCCACGAATCCGGGAACTTCAACGCGAATCCCGTAATGGCCAGAATAATAAAGCTCAACGCGAGCACCGCGTGCTGCCAACGCTGCGAAAGGCTCATGCGCAGCACCGGCCGGCCGCTCGAACGCAAGTGCGCCGCGACTTTCTTGAGGAACAACAGCCCGTTGTGGACCAACATCCCACCCACCACGCCGAAAATCAGGACCAGATAAATCTTCCGCACCCACCAGTTGATCTGGCTGCCGACATCCGCCGCACTTTCCTCCGCCGCAATGTCCACGTGGATTTTACTCAGCGAGAATTTTTCATTGGCCCCCGGATGGCATTTGCCGCAGGTCTCGACGAGATGGGCCGGGTTGATCGTCGAATCCGGATCGGACGACGGAAGAATCTTGTGATAACCGTGACAACTGCCGCAGTTGGCCGCGAGGGTGGAACCGTACTGCGACGCCAGGCCGTGATAACTGTCGAAGAACGTCCGGACCCGGTCGGTGGGAAGATTGTACTTCGTGTTGATGCGCTCCGACGCATGACACCGGCTGCAAACGTCCTCGGAAATCCGGCGTGACGTTTCTCCCTTGAGCGCCTCGATCTTGTGCTCGAAGTGACAATCCGTGCAGGTCGGCGCGTCGCGCACACCTTCGGCGAGCGCCTTGCCGTGGACACTCGCCTCGAAATCGGCGGCTTCCCGCTCATGGCACGCGCCGCACATTTCCGCCTGCCGCGTGACGTGCAAGGGAGAAACCGGCGAGGTCGGCGGCACAACCTCGTGGGAATCATGGCAGTCCTGACACGTCGCTGAATCCGGGCGGCCTGCTTTCAACGCCAACCCATGAACGCTCGCGCCGTAACTCTCGGTCTGGCGCTCGTGACAACGGCGGCAATCCACCGGCTTGGCCGCGATGTTGTCGTCCGGATGTTTGTCGGTCAGGTCCGAGTGACAACTGGCGCAGGTGTTCGTTTTATGCGCGGATGCGGCCAGTTTCGCCTCATCCACAAACAGGGAAACCGCCTTGCCCGCTGCGTTGGTTTTGGTGAGCGTTTGGTCGGAGTGACAATCCAGGCAGGCGCTGTTTTTGATTTCTTCCGCCGCCGCCAACGATATCGCCGCGGCAAGCAACCCCACCCATGCCACCATCCATCGCCCGAGATTTTGACAACCGATACCCATACGACTTGAAGGTCGCCGCCAAGGTTCGGAATGACATTACATGGCTTGGCGATTGTTTTGCGTTTTTTGCAGGCTACTCCTTCGCCGCCGACGGGAACGTCGAGATTGCCCGCATGTATTGCGCGCGTTCGTAGGCGCTCGGGTCGTCGCAATTCTTCTGGCTCAGGCTGCCCTTGAGTTGCTTCACTGATTCGTACTCGTGCTGCTCCATCCAGGCGCGCATTTCATTTTCGATGACCGCGATTTGCTTCACGCCGTGGCGCATCAGCACCGAGCACAGGCACGTCACGTCCGCGCCGACCATCAGCATCTTGAGCACATCGGTGGCGCGATGAATGCCGCTCGTGGCCGCGAGGCTGGCGTTCACGCGCCCGTGCAGAATCGCCATCCAGCGCAACGGCAGACGCATCGCCATCGGCGTGCTGAACAGGATGTTCGGGGTCACTTCGAGTGATTCGAGATCAATGTCCGGCTGATAAAACCGGTTGAACAGCACCAAGCCGTTCGCGCCCGCGTCCACCAGGCGCTTCGCGACATTCGCGAAATTGGTGAAGAAGGGACTGAGCTTCACCGCCACCGGGATCGTGACGGCCGAGCGCACGGCTTTGACAATGTCCACGTATTCCTTTTCCACTTCCGTGGCGGACAGATCAACGTCGGTGGGAATGCTGTAAATATTCAACTCCAGCGCATCCGCCCCGGCCTGTTGAATCTTCTTCGCGTAATCCGTCCAGCCGCCCAGCGTCGAACCATTCAAGCTGGCGATGATCGGGATGTTCACCGCCGCTTTGGCCTTGGCGATGTGCTTCAGGTATTGCTCCGGACCGACGTTAAATTCCGCCGGTTCGGGGAAATACGTGAGCGCTTCGGGAAAACTCTCCGTCCCGTGCGTGAGATGATGGTGCAACTCGTGGCGCTCCAGGCGCAGTTGTTCCTCGAACAGTGAATACAACACCACCGCCGGCGCGCCGTGGTCTTCCATCAACTTGATGTTGCCGAGGTCATCCGTCAGCGGCGCCGCGGCCGAGGGCACGAGCGGGCTGCGCAGTTTCAATCCGAGATAGGTTGTGCTCAGGTCCATGACAGGTTTCGAGTTGAGGGTTAATCCGCCACCGTGGACGGAACGGGTTTGGGTGCGGCTTCCTTGAGTTTGAAATCCCGCGCCGCCAGTGATTCATACATCCGCCAGCGCGCCTCGGCGTCCTGCTGCGCCTTGGCAAACAACGCCTTGGCCTCTTCCGGTTTGCTCTTGGTGAGCATCTTGAACCGGTTTTCCATGCCGAGATATTGCTCCACCTTCATCTTCGGCGCGCCGGAATCCAGTTGCAGCGGGTTCAAACCTTCCTTCACGCGGTCAGGATTATAGCGATAGAGAATCCACTGGCCCGATTGCACCGCGGCCTTTTGGTTCTGCAACCCCGTCGTCATGTTGATGCCGTGCGCAATGCAATGGGAGTAAGCGATGATCAGCGCCGGGCCGTCATAAGCCTCGGCCTCGACGAACGCCTTGAGCGTTTGCTCGTCCTTCGCGCCCATCGCCACGGTCGCCACGTAAATGTTCCCGTAGGTCATGGCGATCAGGCCGAGGTCTTTCTTCGCCGCCGGTTTGCCGCCGGAAGCGAACTTCGCCACCGCGCCGCGCGGCGTGGACTTGGAACATTGCCCGCCGGTGTTGGAATAAACCTCCGTGTCGAGCACGAGCACCTTCACGTTGCGCCCGCTGGCCAGCACGTGGTCCAAACCCCCGTAGCCAATGTCGTACGCCCAACCGTCGCCGCCGAGAATCCAAACGCTCTTCCGCACCAGCTGATCGGCCAGCGCCATCAATTGCGTGGCGGCGGGCGATTGCACGCCCTTCAACCGCGACTTTAATTCCTTCACCCATTCGCGTTGATCGAAGATGTCGGCCTCGTCCTTTTGCGGGTTGGTCAAAATCTTCGTGACCAACTCGTCACCGACCTGCGGCGCGACTTGTTTCAACAGTTCGCTCGCAAACTCCTTCTGTTTGTCTATCGAGACGCGGAAGCCCAAGCCGAACTCGGCGTTGTCCTCGAAGAGCGAGTTGGCCCACGTCGGCCCGCGGCCCGTGGCGTCCTGCGCCCACGGCGTGGTGGGCAGGTTGCCGCCGTAAATCGAGGAACAACCGGTCGCGTTGGCGACGAGCAAACGATCGCCGAACAACGCGGACAGCAACCGCACATACGGCGTCTCGCCGCAACCCGCGCATGCACCG
The DNA here is from genome assembly GCA_964458575.1 of uncultured Bifidobacteriaceae bacterium. Lineage (GTDB taxonomy): Bacteria > Verrucomicrobiota > Verrucomicrobiia > Limisphaerales > JADLHS01 > CAYWMD01. The sequence continues at coordinate 93,860 of CAYWMD010000014.1, forward strand.
GAAAACTCAAACAGCGGACGCAACGGCTGCACGGAACGCACGTTGTCGAACTTCACCGTGCGGCGATCCGTTTCCGGCAACGCGAGGAAGAAGTCCCAGTTCCGCGCCTCGGCCATGCGCAACGGCTCGACGGGACGCATATTGATCGCCTTGAGCTTGGCTTCGGATTTGTTGCGCGCCGGGCAAACGTCCACGCACACGCCGCAACCTGTGCAATCCTCCGCGGAAACCTGGATTGTGAACTTGCGGCTTTTCCATTCCGGCAGACGCGCGTCGGCGGACTTGAACGTCTCCGGCGCTTTCGCCAGCTCCGCCGGCTCATAGACCTTGCTGCGAATCGTCGCGTGCGGACACACCAGCACGCACTTGCCGCATTGGATGCACACGCTCGCGTCCCACACCGGAATGTCGAGCGCGATGTTGCGCTTCTCCCACTTCGTCGTCGCCGTGGGATACGTGCCGTCCACCGGCAACGCGCTCACGGGCAGATCGTCGCCGTCGCCGGTCATCATTTTTGCCAGCACGTTTTGCACAAACGCGGGCGATTGCGTCGGCACGGTTGGCCGCGCCTTCATGCCCGGCACGACGGCCGCCGGCACTTTCACTTCGTGCATGAACGCCAGCGCCGCGTCCACCGCCTTGATGTTCATGGCCACGATTTCCTCGCCCTTCTTGCCGTAGGTCTTCTTGATTGAAGACTTGATGTGCGCAATCGCTTCGTCCCGCGGCAACACACCGGACAGCGCGAAGAAACAAACCTGCATGATGGTGTTGATGCGACCGCCCATGCCGGTTTCCTTCGCCACCTTGAACGCGTTGATGACGTAAAACTTGAGTTTCTTTCCGATGATCTGCTTCTGCATCAGCTCGGGCAGCTTGCCGAAAACCTCCTCCGGCCCGTAAGCAGAGTTGAGCAGGAACGTCGCACCCGGCTGCGCGAATTTCAGCATGTCGTATCGTTCGAGCAGCGAGGGTTGATGGCAGGCGAGGAAGTTGGCTTCCGAGATAAGATAGGTCGAGCGGATGTTGCGCGGGCCGAAGCGCAGATGCGAAATCGTGGCCGCGCCGGATTTTTTGGAATCATAAACAAAGTAGCCCTGCGCGAAGTTGGGCGTGTATTCGCCGATGATTTTGATCGAGTCCTTGTTCGCGCCCACCGTGCCGTCCGCGCCCAACCCGAAGAACACCGCGCGCACCACGTCGGCGGGCTCGGTGGAAAACGCCGGATCATACGGCAGGCTGAGACCAAGCACGTCATCGTTGATGCCAATGGTGAAATGATTCCTGGGCTTGGCCTGCGCCAGATTGTCGAACACGCCTTTGACCATCGCCGGCGTGAATTCCTTCGAGGACAAACCGTAGCGTCCGCCAACGATCACCGGCATTTTGCCGAAGCGGTTTCCGTTGGTGGTGACGGTTTCGTAAATCGCCTGCACCACGTCGAGATAAAGCGGTTCGCCCGCGCTGCCTGGCTCTTTCGTGCGATCCAGCACCGCAATCGTCTTCACCGTCTTGGGCAACGCCTCCACAAACAGCTTGTTCTCGAACGGACGGAACAATCGCACCTTCAACACGCCGACCTTTTCGCCTTTGGCCGCCAGGAAATCCACCGTCTCGTGAACCGCCTCGCAACCCGACCCCATGAGCACGATGACGCGCTCGGCATCCGGCGCGCCGTGATACTCGTAAACCTGATACTTGCGCCCCGTGAGTCCCGCAAACTTGTCCATCGCCTTCTGCACTTCCACGGCTACGGGCAGATAAAATTTATTCGCCGCCTCGCGCGCCTGGAAATACACGTCGGGATTTTGCGCCGTGCCGCGCAACACGGGCCGATCGGGAGTCATCATGCGCGCGCGACATTCCAGCACGCGCTCCTCATTGACCATCGCGCGCAAAACTTCGGCCGGAATATCCTCAATCTTACCAACCTCGTGCGACGTGCGGAAGCCGTCGAAGAAATGCATGAATGGCACCCGCGTTTCCAGCGTAGCCGCATGGGCAATGACCGCCATGTCCGCCGCTTCCTGGACGGAATTGGAACACAACATCGCCCAACCCGTGGCCCGCGCCGCCATCACGTCGGCATGATCGCCGAAAATGGACAACCCTTGCGCCGCCAACGACCGGGCGGTGACGTGAAACACCGCCGGTGTCAGTTCGCCGGCGATTTTGTACATGTTGGGAATCATCAGCAGGAGCCCCTGCGATGCCGTGAAAGTCGTGCTCAATGAACCCGTCTGGAGCGCGCCGTGAATCGTGCCCGCCGCGCCACCTTCGCTTTGCAGTTCAATGACGCTGGGCACCGTGCCCCAAAGATTCTTCAGTCCGCGCGAGGCCCATTCATCCGCCCACTCGCCCATCGGCGACGACGGCGTGATGGGATAAATGGCGATGACTTCGCTGAATTGGTAGGCGACGCGGGCGGTGGCTTCATTGGCATCCAGGGTGAGTTTTCGTTTTGTGCTCATGGTAAAATCAAAAGATCATTGCGCTTCACTCAAAGGCCGCGTTGTGGCGCTCACACGCATCCACGTCCCGACAGCGACGCCTTTTCAACAGGTTAAATTCTCCCCGCCCGAACACTTCCCCTCTTTTGGCAAAGAGACACCATACGTTGGCGGGCGCGTGGCAATTCGCGGTGTAGCACCCCGGGTCGGTCAAATGCCGCCCAACCCGGAAAAATAAACATTTTTGTTCCTTTGTCTCGCACCGCCGCTCCGGTTAAAAAGAATCCGTGCAAGCAACATTTCTTCTCGGCCCCGCCGGCAGCGGCAAGACATTCCGCTGCCTGGCGGAAATCCGCGAGGAATTGCTGCGTTCGCCCGAAGGTCCACCGCTCATTTTGCTCGCCCCCAAACAGGCCACGTTTCAACTCGAACGGCAGTTGCTGGCCGACCCGGCGTTGACCGGCTATACCCGGTTGCAAATTCTTTCCTTCGAACGGCTGGCGCAATTTGTCTTCGAAGAACTCCGGGCTCCACAACCGGAAGCGTTGAGCGAAGAAGGTCGCGTGATGGTTCTGCGGGCGCTGTTGATGCAGCGGCAGGATGAGTTGAAAATCTTTCGCGCCGCCGCGCGCCTCAACGGCTTCGCCCAACAACTCAGCCTCCTGCTCCGTGAGTTCCAGCGTCATCATCTCTCCCCTTCCCAACTGGATAAAGTCGCCGCGCAATCCGGCCTCGCGCCGCACTTGCGCGACAAGCTTCACGATCTGGCCCTGCTGCTTCGGGCATACGCCGACTGGCTCAAATCCCGTTCACTGCGCGACGCGAATGACTTATTGGGTTCAGCGGCCGATGCACTCCGCACTCCGCACTCCGCACTCCGCATTTCCACGCTCTGGCTCGATGGTTTCGCCGAGATGACGCCACAGGAACTGGAACTCCTCGCCGCCATTCTGCCATTCTGCGAGCGCGCCACGCTGGCTTTCTGCCTCGAAAGCGAACCCAACTCTGAACCGTCGTGGCTTTCAACTTGGTCAGTGGTTGCGCAGACTTTTCGCCGTTGCCATGCGAGGTTGGAGGCCATCGAGGGCTGTGAAATCAAGGTAGAAGCGCTTTCGCGCCGTTCAAACTTTGGCCGTTTTGCCACCAACAAATTCCTGCAAAACCTCGAAGCCAACTGGGCAGCGTTAGGGACGCGGTCCACCGCGCCCCAGACTTCTGTTTCACGGAAAAACGGGGACGCGGCGGATCGCATCCCCACTCATTCGTTTGAGGCGCTCCGGCTCGTTACGTGTGCCGACCTGGAAGCAGAAGCTATTCTCGCCGCGCGCGAAATCCTTCAGGCTGTCCGCAATGGCGGCCGTTATCGCGATTGCGCGGTGATCGTGCGCGATCTCGAGCCGTATCACGCCACGTTGGGTCGCGTGTTTCGACGCTACGAAATTCCGTTCTTCATGGACCGGCGGGAATCCGTGGCGCATCACCCGCTGGCGGAACTCACGCGCTTCGCCTTCCGCACCGTGACGTTCGGCTGGCGACACGATGACTGGTTCGGCGCGCTCAAGAGCGGCCTCGCCCCGGCCCGCGAGGCGGAAATTGATGAATTGGAAAACATCGCTTTGGCCCGCGGTTGGGAGGGCCACGTCTGGCGCGGGCCGCTTGCGAGCCGCACGGACACCGCGAGCGTGGAAGCCTTCGAACACCTTCGTCAACGTCTCGTGCCGCCGTTTGAAAAGCTGGCCGGCGATCTCGCCACTGCGCCCACCGGCAAACAAGTCGCCGACGCACTGCGGAAACTGTGGACGGCGTTGAACGTGGAAGCAACGCTGGACAACTGGAGTGATGTCGCCACCTCCCATCACTCGGCCATCGGCAATCTGCAATCCGAAATCCATCACGCCGTTCTCGACCAGATGCACGCCTGGCTGGACAACCTGGTGCGTGCCTTTCCGACCGAGCCGCTGCCATTGCGCGAGTGGCTGCCCATTCTCGAAGCCGGGCTGGCCAATCTCACCGTCGGCGTGATTCCGCCCACGCTCGATCAGGTTCTCATCGGCGCGGTGGATCGTTCGCGCAACCCGGATTTGAAACTCGCACTCGTGCTCGGCCTGAACGAGGGAATTTTTCCCGCACCACCCGCGCCCGGCACTTTGCTGACCGACCTTGAGCGCGCGCATCTCAAGCCGCACGGTATTTACCTTGGCCCGACGAATTACGAACGGATCGGCCACGAACGTTACCTCGGCTACATCGCCTGCACGCGCGCGAGCCAGCGGCTCGTGCTCACGCGCGCCCTGCGCGATGCCGGGGGACAAACGCTGAATCCCTCACCGTTCTTCGAGCAGGTCGGGCAACTGACCGGCGTGCCGGAAGAGAATTTCAGCGACGCAATTCCGTGGTGGGAAAGCGAGCACGCGTGCGAACTCGCCGCGCCGGTGTTGCGCGCGTGCGCGTCGGAATTCCTCTCCCTCGCCCCGCGAGGAACGAGCGGGGCGAGGGTCGGGGTGAGGGGCATCCACGAAATATCAGCCTCCTCACCCCGGCCCTCTCCTCCCTTGGGGGAGGAGAGGGAGAAGCCATCGGCGCTCCTCGAACTCTGCACGCTGCCAGTGCTCGCGCCGTTGGTAGCCAAGTGGCGCGAAATCCAATCTGCCGCCGGCGCCCAGAAACTGCTGCCCGCCACAATCGAAAAACTCTTTGGCCGCGAACTTTCCTCATCCGTGAGCGGGCTCGAAGATTTCGCCGCCTGCCCGTTCAAGTTTTTTGTCGCGCGCGGCCTGCGCTTGGAAGAGCGCAAGGAATTTCAATTCGACGACCGCGACAAGGGGAGTTTCCAGCACGAGGTGCTCCAGCAGTTTCATCGCCGGGTTGCTGCGACCGGACGCCTGTGGCGTCACCTGAACACGCCCGAGGCGACCATCATCCTGAACGACGTCGCGCGGGATCTGCTGCCGGGCTTCGAGGGCGGAAAATTCCTGGCCGACGGCGCCGCACGATTCACGGGCGAGGTGCTCATCGAAAAGCTCGAACAGCTTGTCAACGTGCTGATCGAATGGATGGCGCAGTACGAATTCGATCCCATCCGGGTGGAGCTGGGTTTTGGTTTGGGCGCGGAGGGCGACATGCCGGCTTGGCGATTGGAACTGGCGGATGGCCGCGGGCTGGTGCTGCTTGGGCGCATTGACCGCGTGGATCTTTGCCACCTCGACGAGGAAACCGCGCTGGCCGTGGTGATGGATTACAAATCGCGTCCGCGGAAACTGCATCCGGTGAAACTGCATCACGGACTGGAACTTCAGCTTCTCTCCTATCTCGGCGTGCTGAAGCATCTGCGTGAAGCGAAGACTCATTTCGGCGTGCAAAAACTCATGCCGGCGGGGGTGTTTTACGTTCCGCTCAATGGCGGCGGCAACCGGGCAGCCGGGGCGCGCGCCGATGTTCTTAGCGCCGGCAGTGCGGAGCGGCGCGCGGCGTATCAGCACAGCGGGCGTTTCCTCGCGGATGAGCTCGCGCATTTTGACAAGCGTGGCGAATCCAAGGGCGACCAGTTTCGCTACGCCAAAAACAAGGGTGGGGAGTTCAGCGCCCGCGGCAATGACGCATTGCCCCTGGCGGAGTTCGAGGCGTTGCGCGAAAAGACTGAAGCCCACCTGCGCGACTACGCCAGTCGTATTTTCAACGGTGAGGCGGTCGTCGCGCCGTTCCGCATCGGCAATCAAACCGCGTGTGATTACTGCGAGTTTCGCACGGTGTGCCGGTTTGATCCCTGGACGCAACCGTTCCGCGCATTGCGCCCGCTGCCGCAACGAGACCGGAGCGGCGCTCGGCGCTCCAATCCGAACCCATGAGCGAGTTCACGCCGCAACAACAAGCCGCCATCACCGGCACGGGCAATTTGCTCGTCGTGGCTGGCGCCGGCACGGGTAAGACGCGGACGCTGGTGGGCCGTTGCCTCCGGCTGGTGGCCGAGGAACACGTGTCGCTGGAGAACATCCTGATGGTCACGTTCACCGAAGCGGCGGCGGCAGAAATGCGCGGGCGGCTGCGCGGAAAGTTGCGGGAGCTGCAATCCGCGCAACCAGATGACGAGCATCTGGCACAGCAACTGGCGTTGCTCGACACGGCGCGCATCAGCACGTTGCACAGTTTCTGTCTCCAACTTGCGCGTGAACATTTCCACGAACTCGGCCTCGACCCCCAATTCTCAGTGCTCGACGAGGAGCAGACGCGACCACTGCAACGCGAAGCACTGGATGAATTGCTGGAACACCATTATGTCGGCACGGACGAAGTCTCGCGCAACGTGCGTGATCTGATCCGCGTTGTCGGGCGCGGTTCGGACCATCGCATCCGGCAACTCGTGACCACACTGCACGCCTACACGCAGGCGTTGCCCGGGCCGGACCGCTGGCTCGAAGAGCAACTGCGTCGGGGCGCGCAAGCTGAACCGCTCGAATGGCGCGCCGCCTTCCTCGAAGCCGTGGCGGCGTGGCGCGACGATTGGATTGACGAGCTTCGTTCCTCGGACAACGAAGTGCCCGCCGTTCAGCAGTGTCTGGACGTGTTGCAAAACCTCTCGGCCTCGGCCACGGCCGCCGAGGCGGCCCGGGGTTTGCAACAGGTGCTGTTTGCCGATGACGATGAAAACTGGCCTTACGGTTCAAAGGGCAAGGTGCGCGATCCGCTGCGGCGGTTTTTCGAGGAAGCGGAATTTCTGGGTGCGCTCCTGCCGGATGCCAAGGGCAACGACCCGCTCGCGCAGGACTGGGAATGGTCCCGGCATCTTGTCGCCGCCCTCGTCTCGCTCACGCGCGAATTCACGGCGGAGTTCTCGGCCCGCAAACGCGAACTGGGCGGCGTGGATTTCTCCGACCTAGAACAATGCGCCCTGCGATTGTTGCGTGACGGGGACACGGGCGCGCCGACCGCCACGGCGCGCACGTGGCGCGAGCGCCTGGCGCACATCTTCGTGGACGAATACCAGGACATCAACGAAGCCCAGGAAGCGATTTTGGTCGCGCTTGGCCGCGATGGTCCGGAGGCGAACCGCTTCATCGTCGGCGACGTAAAGCAAAGCATCTATCGGTTTCGGCTGGCGAACCCGAAGATCTTTCAACGCTACCAAAGCGAGTGGAGTTCACCGGCGGATTTGCGGGTGGCGGTTCCCTCGTTGGACTCCCGGAAGACGGGCCGGCGGAGAAAATCAAACGCGGACCTGCTGACACCACTGCTCCCCGGCTTCGGTCTTGAACCAGCAGAAGCGTCACCGGTTCGGACCGGCGTGGCGGGGGGCGGACGGACATTCCGGCTCAGCGAGAATTTTCGCAGCCGGGGCGCGTTGCTGAATTTCATCAACCCGCTGTTCGCTGGCTTGATGCGGGAGGACATCGGCGGGGTCAACTACGAACCGTTGGAATTCGGCGCTCCAGAAAAACGCGCGGCGCTCGCCGCCACCCACGACACCTCACCGCGGGTCGAGTTCCATCTGATCGCACGCGGCGAGACGCCGACCGAAGCCGACGACCCGGACGAGGATGTCGCCGCGCCCGACCTGCTGGCCGTCGAGCGCGAAGCGCGGCTCGTGGCGCGCAGGTTGCGGGAGCTGAAGGAGAGCGAGCATCCGATTTGGGACGACAAGCTGGCGGCGTTTCGTCCGGTCGAATGGCGTGACATGGCGGTGTTGATGCGTTCGCCGAAAGGCCGCGCGGAGGCGTTTGCGATGGAATTCAGCAAGGCCGGCGTCCCGCTGGCGACGGCGCGCGACGGTTTCTTCGCCAGTTTGGAAGTCGCGGATCTGTTGAACCTGCTGAAGCTGCTGGACAATCCATTACAGGACATCCCGTTGCTGGCGGTGTTGCGTTCGCCGCTGGTTGGGATGTCGTTGGATGAACTGGCGGAAGTGCGCGCGGCCAGTAATTTAAAACCGTTTTGGACGGCGCTGGGGAAAACATCCAACATCGAAGGCCCGGCATCTGGAACGAAGGCAAAGGTGGAAGTGTTTCTCGCACAATTCGCCCGTTGGCGCGAACTGGTCCGTCACACCTCGCTCTCGCAATGTCTGGAGACAGCGTTGAATGAAACGCATTACGAAGCCCTGCTGCTCGCCGGCGAACGCGGCGGCGAACACGTCGCCAACGTGCGGCGTTTGTTGGATCTCGCGCGGCAATTCGATCCGTATCAGCGCCAGGGGTTGTACCGCTTTCTTCGCTTCGTGCAGGCGCAGGAAGACGGAGAACTGGATTTGCCGGCCACCGCGCCGCCGACCGGGAACGCGGTCCAGCTTTTGAGCATCCACCGCAGCAAGGGATTGGAGTTTCCCGTCGTGGTGCTGGCCGGGCTGGGCACCAGGTTCAACGAACAGGACCTGCACGGTTCGATTTTGCTCCACGAAAAGCTCGGCTTGTGTCCGAAGATCACGCCGCCGGGGGCCGACCAAAGTTATCCGGGCCTGACCCACTGGCTGGCGCGGCGCGCCGAACGACGCGAGTTGCGCGGCGAGGAATTGCGGCTCTTCTACGTGGCGCTCACCCGCGCCCGCGACGCGCTCATTCTCGTCGGCACAACCAATTTGAAGACCGACGCGGCGAAGTGGGCCTCCGGGCCGCCAGCGCCGCTTGCCACCAACCAGATCTCCGACGCACGAAGCCATCTGGACTGGCTGCGGATGTGGCTGCCGCTTGCAACGGCCGACGACGAATGGCGCGATGAACGGAGTGGCGCCAACCAGCTTCTCCAGTGGCAAATCCATGACGAGCACGACGATCACTTCGCCGACACTTCGTCAACGAGAGGCGAACGTGTGTACGAAACCAACGAACCGCCCGAGGATGCCGCAACCGCGGTTGCCGCCTTGATAACCAGGCTCGCGCGCCCATACCCGTCCGAATGGGCCACGACGCAGGCCGCCAAGACATCCGTTTCCGATTTGCGCCGTCGGGCGGCGGACGACACGGACAATGAAGTCCGCCAGCTCTTCCAGGCCAACATCCGCAGGCCCAAGCCCGGCGACATCGGCCGGCAGACCAAGCCCGGACTTTCGGCAGCGGAAGTGGGCACGGCGCATCATACCTTCCTGCAATTCGTCGAACTGGCGCGCACCGGCGACACCGCGGAATTGCAGTCCGAGGCGGACCGGTTACGGCAGGCGGGCGTCCTTGCACCGGAGCAGGTGGCCGCGCTGGACTTCGCTACGATCGCGCAGTTCTGGCAGTCCGAAGCCGGCAGGCGCATCCGGGCTAAAGCCGGTCATGTGAGGCGCGAGTTGAAGTTCACCGCCCGGTTCGCTCCATCGGAACTGGATGAAGTGACGCGGGCCGCCGGGACGCAGCCGTTCGAGGACGAGTTCGTCGTTGTCCAGGGTGTGGCGGACCTGGTCGTGCTGCTGCCCAAGGAAATCTGGCTGCTGGATTTCAAGACCGACGCGGTCCGCACCGATGGTGTGGCGGACAGGTCAACGTTCCACGAACCGCAGTTGAAGCTCTATGCTTTGGCATTGAACCGGATTTATCGAAAGCCCGTGACCCGTTGTTGGCTGCATTTCCTCGCGTGCGGCATGACGGCAAAAATGGAGTTATAGGAAGAATGCCAAAAGGGTCGGCGCACGGCACTTCAGGCCGCAGCAGGGAGACGTGCCAGCGGACGGAGGAAATCGCCAATGTGCTTCCGCAAACTGCGTGCTGCGGCCCAGCGGGCCGCGCGCCGGTTCAGAGATATAGCTTGCCGCATAAACCGAAAAGGCATCCTTGCGGATGCCTTTTCGTGTTCTTGAGCGGACTTTACTTCAGTTTACGGAAACAGAAGGAAATTGGGTCCCGGGCTTATCGTCGCATCGCCACTGACCCGGCAAGCTTCACGGAAGCGCGAGGTGGTAACCTGCTGAACGCTGCCGTCGGACAGACCGACGTTGCCCGCTTTGAGATGCATCTTCTCAGACCAGCCAATGCCATTCAACGGGGCGGCGTTGAGGTTCGTGCCCATGTACTTCGCATAACCGTTACCACCGGTCGAGGGGGAATAACCGTAGCCGGCGGGCGGACTACTAGCGGTGCCAAGCCCGATGTTGCGGTCGCCAACCTGGATGCCTTGCGGTCCCAAGAAGGTTTCGTCAGCGTCGCGGCCGACAAAATAGGAGACGACCCCGTTGTACAGGTATCCCCCCGCGCCTGTACTATTGCCTGCTTGCAAGGCAAAATTCGTATGGGCACTCCGCTCGTCCGAAGGGCAAACGATCACTTTCGGCGTGCTCAGTTCGTTCGACATCACGCCGAAGACCTGATAGGTGTAAGGGCTCGCCGCACCGTCTGCAAGCGTCGCCCAAGTGTTTTGGTTCGGCGGGCCACCCGAACCGGAATCCACCTTCATGGGAACGCGGTCGTTGTTGTCACCGGCCCACAATTTGAAGGACAGCGTGATTTGTTTGAGGTTGTTGACGCAACTGATGCGTTGCGCCTTCTTTTTGGCGGCGGCCAGTGCCGGCAGAAGCATCGCCGCCAGAATCGCGATGATCGCGATCACGACGAGCAATTCAATCAGCGTGAACGCCCGGATTTGTTGTCGAAGTTTTCTCATAACACTGCTAGTAGTTCGATTTTGTTTTTGGTTTTTTTCACAGACAGCCCGGGAATTCGTTCCCGCGTTCTTTCTGTCACGATCTGCCCGGCTTCTAGCACCACCGATGCCACCCCGATTTCTTGCGGAAAATCGAAGAAATCTCAAAGTTGCATCGCACACATGCGCGGCGTTCTCACGCAGGATGCGTGAACATCACGCTGTTGTGATGATAAAGCCCGGACACGCAGGAGAATGACAGGTTCGCGATTGCTTGGCAACCTAAAGCTTGGACTGCCGCCTGCCTCTGGTAGGCTGCGCCCATGGCGTTCGATTCCTTCCGCGAATTCGTCAATCAACTCGACCGCGCCGGTGAACTCAGGCGCATCTCCCAGCCGGTCGCCACCGAACTCGAAATCACCGAGATCGCCGACCGTGAAATGAAATCGCCGGGCGGCGGCAAGGCGCTGCTGTTTGAGAAACCCACGGTTAACGGCCAGGTGTCGCCCTTCCCCGTCGCCATCAACACCCTGGGCTCGTGGAAACGCATGGCCATGAGCATGGGCGCGGAATCCGTCGAGGAAGTCGCCAACGAACTCGGCGCGTTGATGAAAGCCAAGCCGCCGACGTCGATGAAGGAAGCCATCAAGCTGCTCTCGCTCGCGTTGGACCTGCGCCACGCCAAGCCGAAGGTCGTGAAGAGCGGTTCGTGCAAGGATGTCATCCATCGCTTTCCGAACGAGGATAGAGGATCGAAGATAGAAGATGGCAAAGGCGGCGCGGCAAAGAATCCATCCTCCATCCTCCATCCTCCATCGTCGCTGCCGCCCGGCCCTGTCACGCTACTAGCCACCAGCCTGACGCCGCCAACGCTGCTGAATTTGCCAATCCTCAAATGCTGGCCGCTCGACGGCGGACGTTTCATCACGCTCCCCTGCGTCGTCACCAAAGACCCCGACACCGGCGAACGCAACGTCGGCATGTATCGCATCCAGATTTACGACGACAAAACCACCGGCATGCACTGGCAGCTTCAGAAAGTCGCCGCGCGCCATGGCCGTCGCTACTACGAAAAAGGCGAGCGCATGCCCGTCAGCATTTTCATCGGCGGCGACCCCATGTTTCCCTTCGCCGCCACCGCGCCGTTGCCCGATGGCTTGGATGAATTCCTCCTCGCCGGTTACTTGCGGAAGAAGTCCGTCGAGCTCGTGAAATGCGAGACCAACGACCTCGAAGTCCCCGCCAACGCCGACTTCGTCATCGAAGGCTACGTTGACCCGACCGAGCCGCTGCGAGACGAAGGCCCGTTCGGCGATCACACCGGCTATTACACGTTGCCCGAGCCGTATCCTGTTTTTCACGTCACCGCCATCACGCATCGCAAGGACGCCGTCTATCCCGCCACCATCGTCGGCATCCCGCCGATGGAAGATTTCTACATCGGCGGCGCGTCCGTGAAACTCTTCCTGCCCATCTTCAAGATGAACTTCCCCGAGATCGTGGACATCGCGCTGCCGGCGGAAGGCGTCTTCCACAACCTCGTCTTCGTGAGCATCCGCAAGACCTACCCGATGCAAGCCTACAAAATCATGCACGGCCTCTGGGGCATGGGCCAGATGATGTTCACCAAATACATCATCGTGGTGGACGACGACGTGGACGTGCATAACACCAGCGAAGTCCTCTTCCGTCTCTGCGCCAACACCGACCCGCAACGCGACAGCATCTTCACCAAAGGCCCGTCCGACGTGCTCGACCACGCCACCAGCGAAATCGCCAGCGGCAGCAAACTCGGCATTGACGCAACGAAGAAAATTCCCGGCGAAGGTTTCAAACGCCCCTGGCCGCCGCTCATCAAGATGGATGCCGCGGTGAAGGCGAAGGTGGAAAAGTTATTTAACGGGAACAAATAAGCATGAATTCGGATTCAACACCACCCGCCGAATCGAAATTTGGAAGAACACCTCCGCCAAATGTCACTGTTCCTCCGGGTCACATCTACATGACTGTTGGTGACATGCCTGAATCCTTCACTCATGGCGTGTTGATGAAAGCTTTTGCAGATTACTCCGTCGCGTTGGGACGAGTTAAGGACGGCAAAACGATTTGGCTTGGAAGCGGAGTATTGGTTCGAAAGGGAAAACATTTCGGCATTTTGACCGCTCACCATTGTCTTCATGCATGTTCTCCTGAGATCCAACTCGGCTCACACACGGGCGACAGAATGTGCTTTCTCGTAAATCCAGGTAGGGGCATTTTCGTTCAGCCAGAGGAGCTGCTTGAACACGAGCTCGCAGTTCCAAAGGTGGATGAATTTGGGCCAGACTTAACTTTCATTGAAATCCTCTCTCCCGAACGCCTTGGAACTTTCAAAGCGGCTGGCACATTCTGGTCTCTCGATAGGCAATCATCCGAAGTCTTGAAAGAATTTGGACAGCCGTTAATGCCAGCAGCATCGGTTGGTTTTCCAGAAGTTCATTACAACACAGTTCAGGAAGGAAACAAAATTCGTGTTCAGCTTCGCCACATGATTTATGACAACGCAATCAAAGAGGGGGCTGCGTTTGAGAAGGACGGATGGGACTATCTCGACTCTACGATTTTTTATCCTGGAGATGCTAATTTGCCGACGTCATTCGCCGGAATGAGCGGCGGACCAGTGTGGGGCATGAATCTTCTACACCATAAGAGCGACGGCCACATCAGCATCGAAAAGCACGCACTTATCGGGATAACGTTTTACGAAGTATTTCGAAAAGGCGACGAAGGTCGATTGCGCGCACACTTCATCAAGTCTATTTACGACATGGCTTGGAGAGGTTTCGCCTGATTGTCGCCAGATATTCCCGCCCGCGCCCATGACGAACTTTTGTTGCATATGCAACAAAGGTTTGCACCGGGCTATTCGGGTTTGAACGTGCGCAGTTGCCGGCTGGCGTCCCGGAGCACTTCCACCCGCCG
>CAYWMD010000015.1:0-107471 GCA_964458575.1 uncultured Bifidobacteriaceae bacterium
CGGATGCTGTAGCTGCTCTTGCTTTCGTAGTTGAAACTGGCCGTTGTCTGAAGCGTGGTGCCGACGATGGTGAAAGAGCCATTGTCCGTGTCACCCGTGCCACTCGCCAAGGCGAAGGTGTGCGTATTGCCCGTATCCGGGTCGGTGGCGCTCAGTGTCCCGACGGTCGTGTTCGCCGCTTGGTTCTCCGCCACCGAGGAGTTGCTCGCGGCGAGGTTCGTGGGAGCTTCATTGACATCGGTGACGGTGATCGGGAATTGTTTCTCGAAGGTCAGACCGAGTTGGTCGGTGACCCGCACCCGGATGCTGTAACTCCTCTTCGTTTCATAGTTGAAGCTGGCGGCCGTCTTCAGTGTGCTGCCAGCAATCGTGAATGAGCCATTGTCCGTGTCGCCCGTACCGCTGACCAACGAGTAGCTGCTGGTGTCGCCAGCGTCGGCGTCCGTCGCAGTGAGGGTGCCGACGGTGGTGACAACCGGCTGGTTCTCGGCGACCGACGCGGCGCTCAACGCAATGTCGGTGGGCGGACTGTCAATGATGAAACTTCCTTGGGTGGCAAAGGAGCTGCCCTGGAAAGCCGTGTCAATGGTTTGCGCACTCCAGTAGTAAAGCGCTCTGGGCAGGTTTCTGGCCGTCCAGGCATTGGTCTGGCCGGTGTTGCCGAAGCGAGCCACCCGGCGGAAGCCGGTCGTGGCATTGGCCATCGGCGAGACGAGGTTCCCGCCGCCGGACGTGGTGCTCAGGCGCAGGTTGTAGTTCAAACCGTTCTGCGGGGTGTGGTCGTCCGTGGACTTGTTCCAAGTGAGGGTGGCGTCGCTGCCGACCACGCTGGCGGCCAAGCCCGCAGGGGCTTGCGGCTTCACGTTTGCCACGGTTTCATCATTCCGATAAAGCTTGGAAACACTGACGGTTCTGGTGGCGCCCGTCAGAAGGATGTCCAAGTCGCCGTCATTGTCATAATCGCCCCAAGACACCGAACTCTCCCACACTGCTTGAAGTCCGGCGGAGATGCTCGTGAAGGTGCCGTTGCCGTCGTTTCGATAAAGCCAATAGGATATGGTGCCCGTGATGTCCTTCCCGGTCATAAGGATGTCCAAGTCGCCGTCGTTGTCATAATCCCCCCAAGCCACCGAACCGTTGGACATTCCGTTAAATTCGGCGACGTTTGTGAACGTGCCGTTGCCGTTGTTGCGGTAAACCTTGAAGATCCGAGTGCCGCTCGCGTCCTGGCCGGCCAGCAGGATGTCCAGATCCCCATCGTTGTCATAATCGCCCCAGGCAGCGTCACTGTTTCGCACCTCGGTCAGCGGGATGCCACTATCGGTAAAGGTGCCGTTGCTGTTGTTGTGGTAGATCTTGGAAACCGTAGTGCTGCCGCCGACGAAGCCCGTCAGCAGGATGTCGGGGAAGCCGTCCTTGTCATAATCGCCCCACGCCACCGCGCCGAGGCGCACCGCGGTCAGAGAGATGCTGCTGTCGCTGAAGGTGCCGTCCCTGTTGTTCCGGTAAATCTTGGAAACATTGACGCTGCCGGTGTAGCCGGTCAGCAGGATGTCAAGGAAACCATCCTTGTCGTAATCGCCCCAAGCCACTGCACTGTAATTCACGGTCGTGAGCGCGATGCCACTGTCGGTGAAGGTGCCGTTGCCGTTGTTTCGGTAAATCTTGGAAACGTTGCCTGTGGCGCTTTCCCCCGTCAGCAGGATATCCAAAAAGCCATCGTTGTCATAGTCGCCCCAGGCCACCGCACTCCGATACACTCCCGTGAGCCCGGCGGAGATGTCCGTGAAGGTGCCGTTGCCGTTGTTCCGGTAAACCTTGGAAATGTAGCCGCTGCCGGTCGAGCCGGTCAGCAGGATGTCCAAGTCACCATCATTGTCATAGTCGCCCCAGGCGCTCGAACCTTCAGTCACCGCCGTCAACCCGACCGTTGTTTGGTCAGTGAAGCCCGCTTGCGCCGGTTCGCACCGGCAGGCCAACCACAAGGCCATGATCGCCAGCAGAGCGGATGACGAACGGCGAATGTGGAAGGATGAATGCAGCCCGGCTTTCATAGAGTCAGTTTTTCAGGTTGCGGACGTGGAAGGCGAATGAAACGCGGAGTGAGGAGGCGTAGTCCAAAAGCTGAAATCGGAAATGGAAGAGAGCCTCGTGACCGCCACACTTCGCTCTGGCGTTGATTCATAGCCCGCAGCGCGATGCCATTTTCAGATGGCGGCCCGACCATCCGACGTCCTCCGAAGGCGCAGAGTCCTTCGAACCCTTTTCCACGGACACGATTATGAGCCCGAAGTGAAACCTGTCTAGTCGTCGGAAGTTTGGAAAACTAGACGTTTCTTTGTACTTTGGGTGAAAAAACGCAATAAGTGCAGAGGAGGAGAAGTTTAACCCAAAAACGCCAGCGAAGGAGCACGGACAGCTTTGTTGGTTTGTAGAAACCTTTTTCCTTGGCGTGCGTCCGTGAAGGGATGAATCGAGCGAACGACGACGGAAGAAAGCTTCCGGTGATTGAAAGCGTGGCGGAACTGGGGATGCGATTGAGTGGCCGCCATCTGGCGGACTATGGTGCGACGCGCAGCCGGCATGACTTCACCCAACGTCAACTGCTGACCTGTCTGATCCTGCGCGCCTATCTCAAGACCACGTATCGCGGCGTGTTGGAGGTGCTGCGTGTCAGTCCCCCGTTACGGCAGTGCCTGGGCTTGACCGACAAGCTGCCACATTTCACCACGCTGCAAAAGTTCAGCGCCCGCAGTCAGGTGGTGGCTATTGTCCAGCAGTTGATCGCCACGATTGGACAGGCGGCGGCGCAGCAAGAGCCTGCGCCCACTGCGGCCGCGATGGACGCCACGGGACTCTCGACCAGCGTGGCCAGTGAATACTTTCGCAACCGGACAGGCAGCGCGTGTCATCAATGGGTGAAAGTGTCGGTGGTGGTGCTGTGCGGCAGTCTGCTGCCGCTGGGTTTGGTGGTGGGACTTGGCCCCAGCAATGATCGCAGCCAGGCCGCGGCGTTGTTGACACAGGCCCAAGCCGTGGCGCGACCAGACACGCTGTATGCCGATGGCGGGTATGATGCGGAGTGGATTCACGCGCGGTGTCGGGAGGAATGGGGTGTCGAAAGTGTGATTAAACCGTTGAATCATCGTGCCGACGGCACCCGCAATGGTCGGTGGCGCAGCGGTATGAGTGAAGTCCACCTGCGAGCACGCGGGTACGGGCGGCGTTGGGCAGTGGAAAGTTTCTTCAGCGGACTCAAACGAACCATGGGTGCCGCCTTGAACGCGCGGCGACCAGATCAGATGTTGGCTGAAGCCAGTTTCCGAGTGCTGGCTTACGCCCTCCGCCGTTAGGCGAGCCTGCGGCATCATAGATGGTTTCGACAAGGCAACAGCTTTGTCCGCGTGTTGGAGTTCAAGCTTCAGCTTGTTCCCGCCAGACAGGCTAAAGCCTGAACTCCAACGAAACCCGCGGGCAAGGCTGTCCGCGCTCCAAGGGGAGACTATCGAGGCGGCGGCGGCGCATTCGTCTGCATCGTCTCGCGCCACGACTTGGGGGAAAGGCCGGTTGCCTTTTTGAACGCGAGGCGAAACCGGTTTTCGCTGGCATAACCGACGGCCGCAGCCACGTCGGAAGCCGAGTTCGCCGGATCGCCGAGCAGTTCCTTGGCCTTTTCCATTCGTCGCTCGGTGAGGTGCGTCTTAAAGGGAACACCGACGGCGCGCGAAAAGAGCGCGGAGGCATAGGCCGCGTTGATTCCCAGTTGGCACGCACAGTTCTGGAGCGTGATGAATTTCCCGTAGTTCTGCTCGATGCACTCCAGCAGGTGATTCACGATCTGCTCCGGGTGCGACTCCGGCGCAGCGCGGCGCGACGTTTCAGATGCGGCGGGCAGGTGTCGTTGGAGCACTTCATGCAACCGTGCCTGTTCCTTTTCCAAGGCGGCGACGGCGCGGCCTGCGTTGGTCAGTTCGACCTTGCGCAACTCCGCGAGGTCCAGGGTTTGCACATGCTGAATTATCAACCGCAGCAACTCGCAGGCTTGATTGAATCGGGCGTGGGTCGTAACCAGGGCTGTGGCGCGGCCGGGATGGCGATGGCGCGCTCGTCCGGCTCCGACAACGTCCAAGGCCTGCAAGTTGGCGATGCCGATGGTCACACCGCGAACGCGGATGGGCAGCCAGTAATTGAAGACGCCCAAACGGCATTTGAATGAAAGCCCGGTGCCATCGGCGCCCAGCGCGCGGGCGAGTTGCTTCGGCCCGCATACGCGGCAGACCGGCTGGGTGGCGAGGCGAGTCCCCGCAATCCGGCAACAGACCGAGCAGGCGGTGGGCAACGTTCGGGTCTCCCATTTGCGTGAAGTCGTCGGGGCCCAGGCGATGTGGAAATGCAGTCCGGTAAACCCGGCAAAGAGTTTGACGAGGAGGCGACCCAGGTGTTTCCGGGTCAAGTTACGATAACTGCGCTGGAGCAACCGCTCGGCGGGAGCGGTGCGAAGGGATGGCGCAGGTTGGAGCGGTGTGATTGCGTTTGTCCGCGGTGAGCCGGTGTCCTTTCCGGCCCTCGCCCCGGTCGCTGTTGTTCGCCCGCGCATAGCCCGTCGCAACGGTCGCACCCTACCCGGCCCGTCGCTCGCTGTCGCCAAGAAAATGATTTTCTTTTTGCGCTGTTTGTGTCTTTTTGTGGCACAATCTTTTTATGAGCAAAGTTCCTAACGATTTGAAGTATGCGAAGTCGCACGAATGGGTGCGCGTCGCCGGCGACACGGCCACCGTGGGCATCACCGACCATGCGCAGCACGAACTCACGGACATCGTGTTCGTGGAATTACCCACGGTCGGGGACAAGGTGAAGGCGGGCGAGGCCTGCGCGGTGGTCGAGTCCGTAAAGACCGCGAGCGACATCTATTCGCCCGTGAGCGGCGAAGTCGTGGAGGTGAACAAACCAGTGACCGACGATCCGGCGCTCGCGAATTCCGAGCCGTACGATGGAGGCTGGCTGTTTAAGCTCAAATTGAGCAGCGCGGCGGAGCTCAACGCGCTGCTTTCTCCGGAGGCATACAAGTCCCAGATTGGCGGGTGATCGTTCCGTTGTGAAAGTTCGCCTGTTTATCAAACCGTGGTGCGGTTGGTGTCACGCGGCCATGCGCTGGCTGGACGCGCGCGGCGTCGAGTATGAGAGAATAGATGTGATGACCTCGCAAACGGCGTGGGACGAAATGGTCCGTCTTTCCGATCAAGATCTCGCTCCCGTCATTGAGGTCGAAGGCAAGGTCCTGGCTGATTTCGGCCCGGACGAACTGGCCGAGTTCTGGAGGCAATTCGAGTCATGACGACCCCGGACTTGAAAGCCCGGCCGCGCCTGCCCCACTGGCTGCGGTTGCCGCTGCCCACGTCCGATACTTTTGGCCGTACGCGCAGCCTGCTGGATGAACTCAAACTCCACACCGTGTGCGAGAGCGCCAAATGCCCAAACCATTGGGAATGTTGGAGCAAAGGCACGGCGACCTTCATGATTGGCGGCGACCGCTGCACGCGCGCCTGCGGTTTCTGCGCCGTGACGACTGCCAAGCCGTCCGCGTTGGAGGCGGACGAGCCGGCGCGCGTAGCGGAAGCGACGCGGCGAATGGGATTGAAGCACGTGGTCATCACCGCCGTGGCGCGGGACGATCTGGCGGACGGCGGAGCAAACCATTTCCGCCAAACCATCGAGGCCGTGCGTTCGCGGTGTCCGCAAATCGTGATCGAGGTGTTGACACCGGATTTCAACAACGACGACGACGCCATTGAAACGGTGCTGTCCGCCCGCCCTGATATTTTCAACCACAATTTGGAAACCGTCCGCCGGCTTACGCCGTCGGTCCGATCACGCGCAACCTATGATCGCAGCTTGAGCATGCTGAAGAAGATCAAGGCGCGTTGCGGCGCGGCGATCTACACCAAATCCGGATTGATGTTGGGGTTGGGTGAAGCGGAGGAAGAGGTGTGGGCGGCGATGCGGGACCTGCGCGACGTGGGATGCGACATTTTGACGTTGGGACAGTATCTGCAACCTACCCTGCGCCACCTGCCGGTCGTGGATTTTGCTGCGCCGGAGATATTCCGTTCCCTGGGCGAGCGAGCGCGGGCGCTGGGCTTTGTGCACGTGGCCAGCGGACCGCTGGTGCGCAGTTCCTACCACGCGGATGAATTCACCACGGCGTCACGGGCCGATTGATTCCGGCGGCTTGCGGAGCAACAGCAGGTACACCGCCCAGATCAGCAGGCCGGCGGCAACGAGCAGACCGAGGACGGTGACGACCTGCTTCAGTTTACGGGCGTAACCCAGGGTTTGCGCGGTGTTCAGCCGCTCCGTCTCCTTGAACAGCGCCAGCTCCTTGTCGAGTGACAGGACCACGTCCTCGTCCTTGAGCCGCAAGGTCAACCAACCGCGGTGGGCGCGATTCCAGGCCTCCGGCAGCCGTTCCAACGCGTGGTCGTCCGCCGGCTGAAGTCCGTTGTGCGACCAGAACGGGGCGTTTTCCCGAGTCCAAAGGCGGGCCAAACCGTGGTTCAAGGCGAGCGCCTGAATGCGTCCCCACAACAAAGGACGAGCCTGGTCCGCCACGGCGAAATCCGCAAACGCTTCGCTGTGGATCAGGCCGTGCCGGTGCAGAACCTGCAACCCGACCGTGCCCATCACCTTGCCGTGGTTGTCCTCGACCACTTGAAACTCCGTCAGCCGGTTCTTCAAATCCGCCGCGGAAAAATTCATGGAGGTCCACATGCCGGTCAGCGCTTCAAGGTCTTCCAAGGTGGCACGACGGACTCGATAGCCAGGAGCGTTCATCCGCGCGGATTCTAACGCTTCACCAACGGGATTCAATTCGAAATGTCGCCGCCATCAGGGCTCAAAGACCCGGACCCGATAGAACCGATTGGTGGCGTCCACGGGTGGCGCTGCGATGGCGAAGGTCCGATTGGAACTGGGGAAGAACGGCGCGTTGCCCGGCAGATCGAGGACCAACCATGAATTCGGATTCAAGAAATTGGTTGAAACCTGAACCTCGACGGCGCGATTGGCGATTTGCGGGATGATGATCTGCGGCACATCATTGCTGAGCGCGATGGTGAATCGCCACGCCTCAAACGAATTGGTCGGGTCGGTATGCGTCAGGAACTCGAGGTCGTTCCGGGCCAGATCGTTGTCCGGGTCGGCTCCAGCGGCGGCGGCCGGAGCGTTGGTGCTGCCGAAATAAAACATCTGCCAGTCGGCAAAGGTTTGATAACCCGGCAGATCATTGGTGATCCACGCGCTGACCAGCGCGATGCCCTGAGGGTCCAATACCGTCGAAGCGATGGGCGGCATCTGACCGGGGCCGCGCGTCGAGATGCGGGTGAGTAACATGGAATGAGCGAGCGAACCAGGCGCGATCACGAAGTTCGCCGGATCGCCATCGTCGTCAAACAAAGCCCCGTTGATCAGGCCGGCCGCGGCGGTCGGCGTGGTCACGCGCGCGTCCCACAAAGCCTGCGCCGGACCGCTGGGTTGATGGCACTGGACGCAGTTCGCGGCGAGATACGACCGGACACGATATTCACGGCTCACCGATTCATCCGCGGGCGATTCGAGACGCAGCAGGGTATAAATGCCGTTCACGCTGTTGCTGAAGTAACCCGCCAGTTGCAACGCGCGGAGCTGGTTGGTGGTTCCGCCACTGAACGCGAAATCCCGGTTCATTTGCGGCGTGGTGAAGCCCAGCACATAGCCGCCCGCCACCGTGTGACACTGGAGACATTCCACACGACTGGGATAATGCCAGACCTGCGTGCGCAAGATGCCGCCACCGTCGTCAATCACGATGGGTTCATCCATGCCTTCATCCGGCAACAGCGTCGCGTTGGTCAGGGAGTTGCCCCAGTAGTAACTCACGCCATAGACTCCCGTGTCGTTCTTTACCAGCAATCGCGTTTCCAACCGCCGGCGCGAGGCCGGCACCCCGTTGGTCAGTTCCAGGTCAAAATGTTTGATCCAGACGGCCCCGGTGGGGAACTGCCAGTTGGCGTTCGGATTGAAGGCCAGGTCGAGGTTCGTGTTGGGAATGGAAAACCAGCGCTGCTTGAGCGCGTTGTCCGACCAGAGGGGAAGGTTGACGTCGTACGATACGACACCCGGCGCCGGTGCCAGCGTGCTTAAATTTGTGAACGCACCCGTACCGGCCAGCGTCGCCGGAATGGGGGTGCCCGTCATGTTCGTGGAATAATTGATGCGCTTGATGAGGCTGTCCGTGCCGTTGCGCAAGAGCGCGTAAAGCAGGTCGCCGTTGCGCGGATCAACTCCCAGGGCCGAAACCCCCGCGTCCGTGAACGCCATCTGCACATTCTCCGTCACGTTGGTCCCGGAATGCCGCAACGCCCAGAAGCGACCCGTGCCGCTGTCGGCATAAACGTAAGCCCCGTAAAGCTGGGAAATGCGCTGCCCACGATACACCCGACCGCCGATCACCGTCGTGCCGGTCCCCCGCGGGTAATCAATCAACGGTCGAGAGTGAACAAACCCCGGCGCGGCATTGTTGATCTGGGTGTTGTTGGTGAGTTGAAAATTGCCCTCCCAGAAACTCCACCCGTAATTACTCCCCTTGCTGATGACGTCAATCTCCTCGCGCGAGCCCTGACCGACGTCCCCCACGTAAAGCGTTCCGGTGATGTCATCGAAACTCATGCGCCATGGATTGCGCAGACCCACCGCCCAGAATTCAGTCCGGACATTGGTGGGATTCACACTCACACCGTTGAAATTCGTCGCGCCCACGAAGGGATTGTCCGGGGGGATGGCGTAGTTGGTTGTGGTCCCGCCGGCCGCGTGGAAATTGGGCGGCAAACTTTCCGGACGCTTGTCCACGTCCAGCCGCAGTATGCCGGAAAAGAAATCCTTGTTGATCCGCTGGCTGTTCTTGCCGGCGTCGTAGCTGCTGCCCTCGTCTCCCAGCGATACGTAGAGGTAACCGTCCGTGCCGAAGTGCAAATCGCCGCCGTTGTGGTTGTCATACCCATCCGCCTGAAGGATCAACGGCATGTGAGAATTGGGATCGGCCAGATTGTCGTTGGTGACTGACACCTGATACCGTGCGAGGATGTCGTGCAACCCGCTGCCTGCCGTCGTGTTCGTGTTGCCGGTGTAGAACACGTAAAAGTAACCGTTCGTCGCATAACCCGGATGAAACGCCAGCCCCAGCAAACCCCGTTCGTCACTCACATCGTCCGACGCCGTGACGCGTGCGGTCATGTTCAGGAAAATCGCCTTGGTCGGCGCAGCCAGGTTGGTGATGACTGCGATGCGCCCGCGCTTTTCCAGTATGAACAACCGGTTGCTTTCCCCGGGCGGACTCGCCATGCAGACCGGGTTTGTGAAAACAAGTCCCGGGAAAGCGTTCGTCGAACTGTACCCAAAGATGGGCGGCGCCGGCGGCATTTGCAGCGTGGTGTTCGCCACGCGCTCCAAAGGTGCCCCCCAGGCTGTATCCAGTTGTTCGAGCCCGATTACGAGTAAAAAAATCCCCACTGCGGGGCAAAACAGCTTCATGTGTTCGCGGGAAATTTGAACCAAGAATCGCGGGAAGTCAAACCAATGGCATGCGGGATTGTCGTTGTTCTCGTGCGGGGTCGGGTAGCCCACGGACAGGGTTGGCCAAGCGTCCGTATCGCCGTCTAAGCAGCCCGTGCGGCTTGCGCCCGACGAACAAATTCCCCTGCCCGCCGCGTCAACTCCGGCCAGTCGTTTGTGTCCAGAATCTGGCGCGTGATCAACGATGATCCCACGCCGACCGCGGGACAGCCGGCCTTGAAGAATTCGGCCACATTGTTGACGTCCACACCTCCCGTGGGAACGATGCGCAGATGCGGCAGGGGCGCGCGCAACGCCTTGATGTAGGCCACGCCCAATGTGTCGGCAGGAAAAAGCTTCACAAAATCCGCGCCCGCTTCGTGGGCCAATTGCGCTTCGCTGGGAGTATAGGCCCCCATGATCATGATGGCGTTGGCGGCGTGCGTGATGGCCGTCAGTTCCGGCCGGCAGATTGGCGTGACGACGAACTGCGATCCGGCCGCCAGCGCCGCGCGGCACTGCGCGGGGTTCAGCACCGTGCCCACTCCGATCAATGCCCGATCGCCGCATTTCTCACTGAGTTCGCCGATCGCCGTCAAGGCGTCGGGCGTCGTGAGTGCCACTTCGACCGCCAGCACGCCGCCGGCGATCAGCGCTTCCGCCACGGGCAGCACTTGTTCCCGGCGTTGGGCGCGAATCACGGCGACGATGCCGGGATTCGTCAGTTTATCCAGCGTTTCGGCTTTTGAACGAATCATGCGTCGAGAGGCTGCGGATTAACCCGAACCAATTCAAGTTTTCTCCGCCCGATAAGCCTCGGCCAGCAGTGTCATGGGATGGGCCACGCGCACGGGCAAACCAGCCTGACGGACGCCGTTGATCAGTTGCAGCAGGCAACCGGAATTTCCGTTCGCAACCACCGTCGCTCCTGTGGATTGGATATGCCTGAGCTTCCGATCGAGCAGTGCTTCGGCCATTTCAGGTTGGACGAGGTTGTAGATGCCCGCGCTGCCACAGCACCAGTTCGCTTCCGGCAATTCAACCAGGGTGAGGTTCGGAATGAGTTTCAGGATCTGCCGCGGCGGCAGCACCACCTTCTGGCCATGCGAGAGGTGACAGGACTCATGGTAGGTAACCGTGACCGGCGGCTGGCCGTTCCGCGACGGGGCGCGCACGCCGATTTGGGCGAGGAACTCATGCACGTCCTTGAGTTTGCGATCCCACAATACCGCCCGCTCGCGGTAGCGCGGGTCGTCCGCCAGCAACTTGGAGTAATGCTTGAGGTGCGACCCGCACCCACCCGCGTTGCTGATGATGGCGTCGAACTGCTCGGGCGGAAACTGGTCAATGTTCTTGCGCGCAAGGCCGGCGGCCAGGCCAAGTTCGCCGTTGTGTGCGTGCAGCGAGCCGCAGCACTGCTGTTCTGGCGGCGTAACGACTTCGCAGCCATTGTGGGCGAGCACTTCGACCGTGTCGCGGTTGATTTCACTGAAGATAAGGTCTTGCGCGCAGCCGGTCAGCACGGCGACGCGGTACTTTCGTTCGCCCACCGCCGGGGTGACCGGCGCGATAAGTTCGGCGGAAAACTTGGGTGGGATGACTGGCGTCATGGCCTCCAGTTCGCGCAATCTTTTAGGCAGAAGTCTCAAGACGCCGCTGCGTCGGATGAGCGCCTGCAGGCCGAGTTCCTGATACAAGCGCATCGCGCGACCGACCAGGAGCAGCCGGCTTAAATCCATGAACAGCCACTTGACCGTGAACCAACGAATAAGCCTGCGCTTGGGCGAATTGAGAACTTTGCTTTCCTCAACCTCGGCCCGCGCGTGTTCGAACAGTTCGGCGTAATTCACCCCGGCCGGACACGCCGTCATGCAGGCGAGACAACCGAGGCAGAAATACATTTCCTCGCCAAATGTTTTCGTGGCTTCGAGCTGTCCGTCCGCAATTGCGCGCATGAGCGAGATGCGCCCGCGCGGACTGTGGCGTTCCAATTTCGTGGCGTCGTAGGTTGGGCATGTGGGCAGGCACAGCCCGCAGTGCATGCATTGTTGCACCACCGAGTAATCGAGATCTCGGAGTTGCGAGCGCCGGACTGATGTGTGAACTGCTTCTGCCATTCGCGCGCGGGAATGTAACCACGAATGAACCCGAATGGACACGAAGAAAAATTCAGTCCGGGAATCACGGGCATGTCCTTTGCATCGGAGCGCGAGTTGTCCTCAACTCGCAGCACGTGGGGGCGCGGGGCGCTGCGGATTGAGACAATCCGCGCTCCGGTTGTGGCGTCCCATTACACCTAGGAATCATTTCTTCTTCGCCGCGACTTCCTTTGCGAGTTTAAAGAACCGTTCGGCAGTGGCGCTGAGCTTGTCTTTGACCCACGCGGCCCCGACGACCAACGGCTCTGGCGCCGGCAAAATGGGAATGAGCTTCAATCGCGGCCCGGCGGTGCAAGCCAGCGATTGCGACACCACCGCCACCCCCGCCCCCGCCTCGACCGCCGCAATTAGACTGCTGACGCTGTCGTGTTCCTCCACGATGCGCGGCTTGCGCTTGATGGAGGCAAATACGGCAGCCAAATGTTCGTGAGCGTCCGGATAATCCTTGCGGTTGTAGGTGATGAGGGATTCGCGCGCGACATCCGCCAACGCCACGGTGCGGCGTCCTGCGAACGGATGCTTCGGTGCGACTGCCAGGCAGATGAATTCACGCACGAGCTCTTCAAAACGAAATCCCCGCAACGCAGCCCGTGTCGGTTGTGGCATGAAGGCCATCTGCAATCTGCCTTCGCGCAACCCGGCGAACATTTCCTCCGTGGACAGATCGTGCAACCGTACGCGCACATTGGGCAGCTCGCCCTGAAACGCCCGCAATGTCGCGGGCAAAATCCGCGCAGTGAGGGACGGCGCATAGCCAAGGTTCAACTCACCGCCGCCCGTCGCGATGGCTCGCGCCGCTTTCACTGCTTCGTCCGCGCGTTGCAACACCGCCCGAGCTTCGGTCAAAAACGTGCGGCCCGCTTCCGTGAGCCGAACGGACTTGGCGCTGCGTTCCAGCAGCAGGAAGCCAAGTTCATCCTCCAAGTCGCGAATCTGCCGGCTCAACGCCGGTTGCGAGACATGCAGCTTGAGCGCAGCCCGGGAGACGTTCTCCTCCTCGGCCACGCCAATGAAATATCGCAGATGCCGGAGTTCCATGCGTGGCGAGCATAGCCTTTAAGTATGCTGAGGCAAGAAACATGGTCTTTCCCAAGGTTGCGCGTCGTGTGGCATTGTCTGGCCATGAAAATGACCATACGAAAAGCAAACGAGCGTGGACACGCCGAACACGGCTGGCTCGACACGTATCACACCTTCAGCTTCGCGAATTATTACGACCCGCAATGGATGGGCTTCCGCAGCTTGCGCGTCATCAACGACGACCTCGTGATGCCAAGCATGGGTTTCGGAACGCACCCGCACCGCGACATGGAAATCATCACCTACATCCTCAGCGGCTCGCTGGAGCACAAGGATTCGATGGGCAACGGGCGCGTGATCCGCACGGGCGAGGTGCAATACATGGCCGCCGGCTCGGGCGTGCAACACAGTGAATTCAATCCGTCGCCGGACGAAGCCGTGCATCTGCTGCAAATCTGGATTCAGCCGGATGCGAAGGGCGTGAAGCCGCGTTACGCGGAGAAGTCGCTCAAAGATGCCGCGCCCGGAACGTTGGATCTAGTGACGAGCAAAACAGGCCGCGATGGTTCAATCGCCATCCATCAGGACGCCGATTTGTGGCTGGGCAAACTGGACGCGGGAAATCGCGTCGCGCACAAGCTTGCGCCTGGTCGGCACGCGTGGGTTCACGTTGCGGAAGGTGAAGTGGTGTTCAACGGCCAAAAGTTGAACGGCGGCGACGCCGTGGCTGTCAACGAACAGAGCACCTTGGAACTGAGCGCAACGAAACCGGCGCAAGTGCTGTTGTTCGATCTGAACTGATGAACAGAAGTTAACGGAGGGAGCAGAGCGCTCTCCGTTATCTCTGTTTGCTCCTGTTAAAACCAAAGCAAACTCTAGAACCCAAACTCCATGAATACAAATAACCACAATCTCTCAAACAAAGTCGCCATCGTTACCGGTGCATCCAAAGGCATCGGCGCCGCCATCGCCAAACAGCTCGCGGCGAACGGCGCGTCCGTGGTCGTCAACTACGCTTCCAGCAAAACCGGCGCTGAGAAAGTCGTCGCCGAGATCACCAAGGCGGGCGGGAAAGCGCTCGCGATCCAGGCGGACGTGGCGAAGCAGGCGGATATTAATCGGCTGTTTGCCGAAAGCAAAAGAGCGTTCGGCCGGCTCGACATTCTGGTGAACAACGCCGGCATTTATGAATTCGCTTCGCTTGACGGAATCACGGAGGAGCGTTTCCACAAACAATTCAATCTAAATGTCCTCGGCCTAATCCTCGCTTCCCAAGCCGCGGCGAAACTGTTCGATTCCGCGGGCGGCAGCATCGTCAACCTCAGTTCAGTGGTCAGCACGCTCGCGTTTCCCAATGCGTCCGTTTACAGCGGCACAAAAGGCGCGGTGGATGCGATCACACGCTCATTGGCCGCGGAACTTGGTCCACGTAAGATTCGCGTTAACGCCATCCGCCCCGGAATGGTGGAGACGGAGGGAACTCACGCGGCGGGCATCGAGCAAAGTGAGATGCAAAAGCAGGTGCTGGCACAGACGCCGCTTGGGCGACTCGGCAAGCCTGACGACATCGCGGGCACCGCAGTGTTTTTGGCATCCGCGGATTCCGCGTGGATCACGGGTGAAACCTTCGTCATCTCTGGCGGCTTTCGTTGATTGTGCACCCAAAACCTCAACCCGGAACCACGAACCAACCAAGTCATGAGTACATTCAAATACAATCGCCTCGACAAAAACAACTGCGCCGCCTTGCTGGTGGATCATCAAACCGGTCTGGCCAACCTTGTCCACGATTTTTCACCGGACGATTTCAAGAACAACGTCCTCGCGCTGGCTGACGCGGCAAAATACTTCAAACTGCCGACCATTCTCACCACTAGCTTCGAGGACGGTCCGAACGGCCCGTTGGTGCCGGAATTGAAGGCGCTGTTCCCCGATGCACCCTACATCGCGCGGCCCGGCAACATCAACGCCTGGGACAACGAGGATTTCGTCAAGGCGGTCAAGGCCACCGGCAAGCAGCAGTTGCTCATCGCCGGCATCGTGACGGAAGTGTGCGTGGCGTTTCCGGCGCTCTCGGCAATCGAGGCGGGTTACGAAGTGTTCGTTTGCACGGACGCTTCGGGCACGTTCAACAAAACCACCCGCGACGCGGCCTGGGCGCGGATGCAGGTCGCGGGCGTGCAGTTGATGACGTGGTTCGGCGTCGCCTGCGAACTGCACCGCGATTGGCGCAACGATATCGAGGGCCTGGGCGCGCTATTTTCGAATCACCTGCCGAATTACCGCTGCCTCATCAACAGCTATCTGGCGGTGAAGCGATGATCCATCCATGCCATCCATGAAAAGGGCGCTGCGTATCATCGCTTTGGTTCTCGTTGTCGCTGCCGCTGGCTTGTGGGCGGCATCGGGAGCCAATCGCGGCTGGACCAAGACCAGCGTACCTCTGAAAACCGTGGACGAAGTCACCGGCATCGAAGGCATCAGTTACCAAAAACGATTTGTGCCAGGTGTGGATTTTCTGGCTGCTGCGTTGCTGGGCGCCGCAGTGCTGACTGGCGTTTCATTTTTGTTCCGTTCAAAATCCAATCAAACCAAAAACCAAAATCAATAGAAGCGGTTTCTAAATTCATTTTTAAAAAATGAGCGAAGCGGCAAAATTTGCCTTGTACCAGGATCAAGCTTTTGCGAGAAACTGGTCATGCGACCATCTTTGCTTTCCCAAGAGCAGTGGCAGAAGATTGAACCACTGCTTCCCAAGGTTAAACGCCGCAAACGCGGACGCCCGCCAAAGAACAATCGTGTGGTATTGGAAGGAATTCTTTGGGTTCTCAAAACCGGCGCGCGGTGGCGCGACGTACCAAAAGAAATCGGCGTTAGCGGTAGCGTCTGCTGGAAACGATTACGCCGCTGGGACCAGCAAGGCGTCTGGCTGCGCAGCTGGCGCGTCTTCTTATCGGAACTGGACCAGCGGGGTCGCTTGGATTGGGAAGAAAGTTTCGTGGACGGGAGTTTTGCTCCCGCCAAAAAGGGGGCGACGGAATCGGCAAAACCAAGCGTGGAAAGGGCACAAAGTGGATGGTGGTGGTCGACGGTCAAGGTGTTCCGCTGGGAAGCCAATTGACCAGCGCCTCGCCCGCCGAAGTGCGTTTGGCCGAGTCCACACTCGACATGATTTCGGTCCCGCGAGGCGGGCGGGGACGACCACAAAAGCGTCCCCTGCGCGTCATCGCCGACCGCGCCTACGACAGCGATCCCTTGCGCTGGCGGCTGATCCGGCGAGGCATGCTCCTAATCAGTCCGCACCGCAAAAACCGGCGTGCTGCGTCGCTCAACGACGGTCGCACCCTGCGCCGTTACCGCAAGCGCTGGAAGGTCGAACGCACTTTCGCCTGGTTGGGAAATTATCGGAGACTGGTCGTTCGCTACGACCGCACCTTGAGTATGTATCGCACTTTCTTTCATCTGGCCTGTGCGCTGATCACCTTGCGATTCATCCTTAAATGAATTTAGAAACCGCTTCTAGACTAATTTGGTGTGGCAAGGCTTCTGACGAGCCGCCGTCTCAAAACAAAACCGGCTCGCGAGGACTCTCGCCCCACCAAACAATTATCCAAACCATGAAATCCAAACTGACCACCATTTTTGCAACCGTAGTTCTGGCCGGCACTGCCGTGGCCGCGCCGCAAACCTTCGATTTCAAAGACCCCAAAGGCGTGAACAATGTCGTGTTCAAGCTGGACGCACTACTCGAAGCGATCAATGGCAGCGCTGACGGCGTTTCCGGCACGGTCACGTTCGACCCGGAGAATCCCGGCGTGACGAAGGGAAAGATTGTTGTGACCAGCGCGTCGCTCAAGGTGCCGAATTCGATGATGAATGAGCATCTGCACGGCGACAAATGGCTCGACGTGGCCAAGAATCCTGAAATCACCTTTGAGGCCAAGGAACTCAAGGACGTGAAAACCACCGGCAACGTCACGACGGCCAATGCCGTGGGCACGTTTACTCTGAAGGGCGTCTCCAAGCAACTCAGTGTCCCGGTGAAGCTCACCTATTTGAAAGACAAGCTGGGCGCCCGTTCGGGTGGCAGGATGCAGGGCGATCTACTCGTCATTCGCGCCAGTTTTACGATCAAGCGCAGTGATTTCAACCTCCAGCCCGGCCAGAACGAAGACAAAGTCTCGAATGAGATTGAACTGACATTGAGCATCG
Source organism: uncultured Bifidobacteriaceae bacterium (assembly GCA_964458575.1). Classification (GTDB taxonomy): domain Bacteria; phylum Verrucomicrobiota; class Verrucomicrobiia; order Limisphaerales; family JADLHS01; genus CAYWMD01. Next base: position 16,977 of record CAYWMD010000015.1, read on the forward strand.
CTGGCTCGTCACCGAAATAATGCATGGGGCGCCAAGCCAGCACTCCGCTCAATCAAACATCTTCCCCGGATTCAGAATCCCGTTCGGGTCAAGCGCACGGCGCAATTCGCGCATCACGCGGAGCTGCGCGTCTCCCGCGAACTTGGGCAGGATGTTTTTCTTTGCCACGCCGACGCCGTGTTCGCCGGTGATGGTGCCGCCGAGGCGGATGGCTTCGTCGAAGATTTCTTTGAAGGCTTCTTCGACGCGGTGCATCTCGTCCTTGTTGCGTTCGTCGGTGAGGAATGTGGGATGCAGGTTGCCGTCGCCCATGTGGCCGAACGTGCCGATCTTGAGTTTGTATTTCTCCGCGACGTTGGCGACGAAGCGAATCATCTTCGCCAGTTCGCTGCGCGGCACGGTGGCGTCTTCGAGAATGGTTGTCGGCGCGACACGGGCAAGCGCTGAAAAAGCGTTCCGGCGGGCGGTGGCAAGTTTTGCGCCCTCGGCGTCGTCCGCAGCCACGCGGACTTCGCGCGCACCGTTCTTGCGGGCGAGTTCCTCCATCTTTGCGGCTTCCTCGGCCACGGCGGCGGGGTGACCATCGGTTTCCATGAGCAGCAACGCCTCACAATCCAACGGCAGGCCGACCTTGGCGTAATCCTCGACACAATGAATCGTGGTGCGATCCAGAAACTCCAGCGTGCAGGGAATGATCTGCGCCGCGATGATGTCGGAAACGGTTTGGGCCGCCTGGTCCATCGCCGCGTACGTGGCGACCATCGTCTTCTTCGTCTGCGGTTTGGGAATCAGCCGGAGTAAAACCTTCGTGATGACGCCCAACGTGCCTTCCGACCCGATGAACAGATCGCGCAAGGAATAACCCGCCACGTCCTTCACGCATTTGTTACCCGTGAAACACACCTCGCCGTCGGGCAACACGATTTCCAAGCCCATGACATAATTGCGTGTTATGCCGTATTTCAAACCGCGCAAGCCGCCGGAGTTTTCCGCCACGTTGCCGCCGATGGTGGAAATCTTCATCGAGCCGGGGTCGGGCGGATAAAACAAGCCCGCTGCCGTGGCCGCATCGGAAATCGTCAGCGTGGTTGTACCGGCTTCGACCAGCATCGTCAGGTTGGCGCGATCCAGTTCGATAATCTTGTCCATCTTGACCAGGCAAAGCACGATGCAATCTGTCGTCGGCAGGCTGCCCCCGCTCAAACCCGTGCCTGAGCCGCGCGTGACAATGGGCGTTTTTGTCTGGTTGCCCAGTTTAAGGATGGCGGACACCTGTTCCGTGGATTTGGGAAACACGACACACCCCGGCATTTGTTTCAACGCCGCAGTGCCGTCAAATGAATACGGGATGAGGTCTTCCCTGGCCGTGAGCAGGTGTTCCTTACCAACGATGTCCCGGAGTTTTGCGAGTGTGTCTTGTGCAAATGCCATAACCATTTCAACACGAGCATGGTTGACGGCACAGGCCCGGTCAAGGAATCCAAAGTCGCATTTGCCGTGGCGTGCCGGTGAATTTTGAACTTTCAATTTTGCACGGTAGCTGGCTTGGTGTGGCGGTCGCATGAAAACCTACCCGGTCTATTTGAACGGCAATTGGACCATCACGGGCGATTCCATCCCGGTGATGAATCCCGCCAATGCCGAGGTTTTCGCGCGCATGACCGTCGTGGATGTCGCGCACGTCGTCCAAGCCATCAGTGACGCGCATACCGCATTCGCCGCGTGGCGGCAGGTGACCGGCAAGGGGCGGGGTGAACTGCTCCACAAGGTGGCCAATGAACTGGAACGGCGACGGGAGGAAATCGCCCGCATCATCACGCTGGAGAACGGCAAGCCGCTTACGCAAAGCCAGGGCGAAGTCGCGATCGCGGTGGATCATCTTCGCTGGTATGCCGGGGAGGCGCGGCGTGGTTATGGCCGCGTGATCCCCCAGTCAGCCGAAGAAAAGCGGCATCTCGTGGTCAAAGTCCCGCTCGGCGTGGTGGCGGCCATCAGTCCGTGGAACTTTCCGCTCGCGGTGGCCGTGCGCAAGGTTGCCCCGGCTCTCGCTGCGGGCTGCACGGTGATTTTGAAGCCGGCCGAGCAAACGCCGTTGAGTGCCGTGGCCTTCGCCGAATGTATCGAGGCCGCGAAGCCGCCCAAGGGAATTTTCCAAATGTTCGTGGGCTCGCCGGAGGAGATTGGCCGCGAGTTTCTAGCCAACCCGCGTTGCCGCAAAATCACGTTCACCGGTTCGACCGAAGTGGGAAGGAAACTGATTGAAGGTGCGGCCAAGCAAATCAAACCACTTTCGCTCGAACTCGGCGGCCACGCGCCCGTGCTGGTGTTTGAAGATTGCGACCTAAGCCAGGCGGTGAAGCACACGCTGATCGCCAAATTCCGCAACTCCGGCCAATCTTGCGTCTCGGCCAACCGCATTTATGTCCAGCGCGCGGTCTATCCGGCGTTTTTGCGCGCGTTCGTCGAGGAAACGAAGGCGATGAAAATGGGCAGCGGCCTGGACCCGGAGACGGAAATCGGCCCCTTGATAAACGAGGAGGCCGTCGCGCGCGCCGTCGAGCACGTCCAGGACGCTGTGGCCGGCGGGGGGAAATTGCTTTGCGGCGGTGTTCGCGGCAATGGTCCCGGATTTTTCTTTGAACCGACCGTGTTGAGTGATGTTTCCCGCAACGCGCTTTGCATGTTCGAGGAAACCTTCGCCCCGGTCGCGCCAGTGACGCCCTTCGACACGGACCGTGAAGCCATCGAACTGGCCAATGGGTCGAACTACGGCTTGAGCGCGTATGTTTTCACGAAGGACATGCAACGCACGTTCCGTCTCGCGGACCTCCTCGAAGCCGGCACCGTGGGCATCAACGACGGACTGCCGGTGTCGCCGCAATGCCCCTTTGGGGGTGTGAAGCACAGCGGTTGGGGTCTCGAGATGGGCAGCGAAGGGATGGCGGAGTTCCTTGTGACCAAGCACGTCGCGATTTCGATTGATTGATTTTTCACGGACGGGACTGCAGTGGGCAGCTTTCGTTCAACCACCGGGGAATTCGACCGTTGCGCAGTTTAAGATTCGACTTGAGTTGACCTCGGCTGACACGCAAAGTGGCAGCCTATGAAACAGAGGATTCGGGTGTTCATCTTGTCCTTGCTTTTTGTTTTCAACTTAACCCTTGCCGGCATTAATGATGGCCTGGTGGCCTATTACCCCTTCGATGGAAACGCGCTCGACGCGAGCGGAAACGGGGGGCATGGCAGCAATCGCACCGGGTTGGTCACCTACAACGCGGGCAAGATCGGCCAAGCGGCGTGGTTCGACGGAGAAAGCTGCTTGATTCTTCCGCAGCCCCGACTTTTGGATGGTGCATCCAACGCCACCGTGTGCGCCTGGGTCTATCTGGCCAACGGCCAGAGTGGACAAATACTCGCGACGGGTGACGGTCGTCCCGAACGCGACCCGATTTCCACTCGCATCAATGCCACCAGCGCCCAGGACTGCCGGTTCGAAGAGGTCATCAACAACCAGCAAGTCACGATCGGCTTCCTGTACGGAGGATTCCTCCCGGGACTTTCGGTCGGCAGCTGGCATTTGTACAGCCAGGTCCTGGAGCGCGTGGGCTCACAATCGGTCGTTCGGTGTTACATGGACGGCGACCTGGCGCTACAGACCACGAATTCGCAGTTTTCCCACATCGCCTACGACCTGGACATGCCGCCACTCGTCGGGGCGATTGAATCGGCCAGCCCGTGGCAATTCTGGAACGGCGGGATTGATGAGCTGCGAGTTTATGACCGGGCCTTGAGCGGAGCAGAAATTGCTGGTTTGTATTACGCGGCAAACCCGGCGCTTACAATCTCAGTTTCCCAGGTTCGAATCTGCTGGTTCGCACCTGCGGACACCGTTTCCCAAATCCAATACCGTTCGGAGTTAACCGCGAACACCTGGAGTAATCTGGGCGCGCCCGTGATCGGCTATGGCACCAACGTTTGCATCACGGACGAAGTCGGCGGACCGCAACGATACTATCGCGTGACTTTCGAGCCATAGGACGTCGGGAATCAACTATCAGCGCGCAAACCCGGCGACAAAGCTTCTGAGCCGACTCCTCTCCAATCATGGAGCCAACTTCATTCCCAGTTCCTTCGCCAGAAAGGCAAGTTCATCCGTCTTCTCCTCGATCTGTTTCATCGTGGGTTTGCCCGCGCCATGACCGGCCTTCGTCTCAATGCGGATCAACACGGGGTTCGGACCACGCTGGCATTCCTGCAATCGCGCGGCGAATTTGAAGCTGTGGGCCGGCACCACGCGATCATCGTGGTCCGCCGTCGTGATCAACGTCGCAGGATAGCGCACGCCGGGCTTGAGGTTGTGATAGGGCGAGTAGGCGTAAAGGAACGGGAAGTCGGCCGCTTTGTCCGCGCTGCCGTAATCGCTTGCCCAGGCCCAACCGATGGTGAACTTGTGGAAACGCAGCATGTCCATCACGCCGACGGCGGGCAACGCCACGCGAAAAAGTCCGGGCCGCTGCGTCATGCACGCGCCCACCAGCAATCCACCGTTGCTCCCACCCTGGATGGCCAGTTTCCTGGGTGAGGTATAGTGGTTTGCCTGGAGCCATTCCGCCGCCGCGATGAAGTCATCGAAGACGTTTTGTTTTCGCTGTTTCGTGCCCGCTTGATGCCATTCCTCTCCGTATTCGCCGCCGCCGCGCAAGTTGGCTTGGGCATAAACCCCGCCCATTTCCAGCCACACCGCCCGGCTCACGCTGAAACCGGGCGTGAGACTGATGTTGAAACCGCCGTAGCCGTAGAGCAGCGTCGGATTCTGGCCATCGAGTTTCAACCCGCGTTTATACACCAGGAACATCGGCACGCGCGTGCCGTCTTTGCTCGAATAAAAAACCTGTTGCGTTTCATAGGCCGCCGCATCGAAATCCAATTCCGGTTGCCGGAACACCGTGCTTTGGCCGGTGGTAAGATCATAACGGTAAATGGTCCCCGGCGTCGTGAAGCTGGTGAAACCGTAGAATGTTTCGGTGTCGCTCCGTTTGCCGCTGAAACCGCTGGCGCTGCCAATGCCGGGCAAATTCACTTCGCGCACCGGCGCTCCGTCCAGCGCGAAGATTTTGACCACACTACGCGCATCCTTCAGATAGCTCGCGATGAATTGATTGTTCACCAGGCTGACCCCGGCCAGCGTGTCCGCGCTTTCGGGCAGGATCTCCCTCCAGTTCGCCCGCGCCGGCCGGGTGACATCTATTGCAATCATTCGCCCGCGCGGCGCGGACAGGTCGGTCTTGAACCAGAACACCGGGCCGTCATTCCCCACGAAGTCGTAACTCGCGTCGAAGTCCATCAACAGTTCCGCCACCGGCGAGTCGGGTCGCGACAAATCCTTGTAAAGCACGCGATTCTTCGGGTCGGTGCCTTCGTTGGCGGCAATGATCAGGTATCGTCCATCCTCGGAAACGCTGCCGTAAAAGCCCCAATCCGGTTTGTCCTTTCGTTCATAGATCAGCGCGTCCGCCGACTGTTCCGTTCCAAGCCGATGGAAATAAAGTTTGTGAAATTTGTTCACGCCGGTGAGCGCATCGCCGGGTTTGGGCGCGTCATAACGGCTGTAAAAGAAACCGCTGCCATCCTTCCGCCACGCCGCCCCGCTGAACTTCACCCATTGCAGATGATCGGCGAGGTCGCGACCGGTGCGGACATCGCGAACTCTCCATTCGTTCCAGTCAGATCCGGACGTTGCCAGACCGTAGGCCAGCAGGTTCCCATCGTCGCTCACCGCCAACCCAGCCAGCGCCACCGTGCCGTCCGGCGAGAGCGTGTTTGGGTCCAGCAAGACGCGCGGCGCGGCGTCGAGCGATTCGACGGTGTACAGCACGCTTTGGTTTTGCAGGCCATCGTTGCGCGAATAGAAATATCGTCCGCCCTCCTTGAAAGGCACGCCATAGCGCTCGAAGTTCCACAACTTTGTCAGGCGCGCCGCGATCGCATTGCGCCCGGGAATGGCGTGGAGATAATTGAACGTGACCTGGTTCTGCGCCGCCACCCAGGCCTTGGTGGCGGGCGCATTGTCATCCTCCAACCAGCGATACGGATCGTTCACGCGCGTACCGAAGTAATTGTCCACGACGTTCGTTTTCTGAGTGGGCGGGTAAGCCAGACGCGTTGAAACCGTGGAGCAACCCCCGGTCACCAGCAGGAAACCCGTGACGGTCAGCAGCCATCGCATGAATGTTGACATCTGGGAAGGATGTTTGGATGAAGCGATTACGTCAAAGCCAATGCGGTTTGGGCTGTCGCTGCATGCTTGGGTGCGTTCACTCCAAGGCCAAATGCTAGCATGGGTTCAACGCCGAGGGAATGGGATCAATCGAATGGCATTCGACGTGCGAAAGGCTTGCCAGATGTTCTGGCATCTGCTCATCATGTCGCCATGAAGGCGAATTGGCCGAGCTGGGCACGGATCTTCCCGTTGGCGCTTGGTTTTGTTCTATCAAGAATCCAACCGATCCAGGCTGCGCCCAAGTTGCTGGACGAGGTTATTGTTGAGGCGGAAAATGGGGAGGCCGCATCCCAATGTAAATTGGGTCATCTCTTCGCTACTGGCGCGTTTGGCTTGACCACAAACTACGTGGCGGCGGTCAAGTGGTATCGGAAAGCCGCCGAGCAGAATCAGGCCGACGCCCAATGCTACCTAGGCGTCTGTTACGTCGAAGGCCGGGGGGTGGCAAAGGATGAGGTGGCGGCGGTCAAGTGGTTTCACAAAGCAGCCGAACAGAACCAGGCCGAGGCCCAATTCTCTCTGGGCCTTTGCTACGCCAAAGGCCGGGGGGTGGCGAAGGATGAGGTGGCAGCGGTCGAGTGGTATCGTAAAGCCGCCGAGCAGAACGACCCCGGGGCCCAATGCAGTCTGGGCTTCTGCTACGCCGAAGGCCGGGGGGTGGCGAAGGATGAGGTGGCAGCGGTAAAGTGGTATCGTAAAGCCGCCGAGCAGAACGACCCCGGAGCCCAATGCAGTCTGGGCCTCTGCTACGCCGAAGGCCAGGGTGTGGCAAAGGATGAGGTGGAGGCAGTCAAGTGGTATCGCAAAGCCGCCGAGCAGAATGAGGTCTCCGCCCAAGGCAATCTAGGCGTTTGCTACGCCAAAGGCCGGGGTGTGGCAAAGGACGAGGTGGAGGCGATCAAATGGCATCGGAAAGCCGCCGAGCAGAATCACCCTGGAGCCCAAGGCAATCTGGGCGTCTGCTACGCCAAAGGCTCGGGTGTGGCAAAAAATGAAGTGGAAGCAGTAAAGTGGTATCGCAAAGCCGCCGAGCAGGATGAGGCCCACTTCCAATGTTGCTTGGGTGTCTGTTACCTCGAAGGCCGGGGTGTGGTTAAGGATGAGTTGGCGGCGGTTATGTGGTTTCGCAAAGCTGCCGAGCAGAATCACCCCGAAGCCCAAGGCAGACTCGGCCTCTGCTACACCAAAGGCCAGGGTGTGGCTAAGGATGAAGTGGAAGCAGTAAATTGGTATCGCAAAGCCGCCGAGCAAAATTGCGCCGAGGCCCAAGGCAATCTGGGTGTCTGCTACACCAAAGGCCAGGGTGTGGCTAAGGATGAAGTGGAAGCAGTAAAGTGGTTTCGCAAAGCCGCCGAGCAGAATCACCCCGAGGCCCAAGGCAGACTCGGCCTTTGCTACGCCCAAGGCTGGGGTGTGGCCAAGGATGAGGTGGAGGCGGTGAAGTGGTATCGCAAAGCCGCTGAACAGAATAATGCCAGCGGCCAAGGCAATCTGGGAGACTGTTACGCCAAAGGCCGGGGCGTGGCAAAGGACGAGGTGGAGGCTGTGAAGTGGTTTTGCAAAGCTGCTGAACAAAATTATGCCCCAGCTCAATACAATCTGGGTGTCTGCTATGCCAAAGGCCGAGGCGTGGCAAAGGACGAGGTGGAGGCCGTGAAGTGGTTTCGCAAAGCCGCCGAGCAGAATCAGGCCGACGCCCAATGCTACCTAGGCGTCTGTTACGTCAAAGGCCAGGGTGTGGCTAAGGATGAGGTGGAGGCACTCAAGTGGTTTCGCAAAGCTGCCGAGCAGAATTTCGCCGCGGCGCAATTTTATGTGGGCTACTTCTACGAGAGCGCCCTTGGTGTGAAACGGGATTCTGTGGAGGCGCTGGAGTGGTATCGAAAGGCTGCTGAGCAGAATTACATTGAGGCGCTAATCTATCTGGCTCGCTCCTACCGCTATGGTCTGATGGTGGAGAAGGATGAGGTGGAGGCTTACAAGTGGTTTTTGCTGGCGGCAGAGCAAGGTTCTGAACTAGCCAAGGTTAACCTGGCCAAAGTCGAAAGCCAACTGACACCGGAGCAAATGGCCGAGGGCCAAAAGCGACTGCGTACGTTCAAGCAGAACCGGTAAACGTGTTGGGGCTGTCGTGCAACGGCTGACACGTACGGGAGTCTTGTCTCTCGTCAACCGCACCTTTATTGAGAGCCCGCTGGCCGAAATGGGTCAGGATTCGTCGGAAATGGATCGCGGTAGTCCGGATTGTATTGTTTCCATTGCTAGTCGGACTGCTGGCCGGCAGTCATGCAGCCCGGCAACAGCGTAGCGGAGGCCAAGCAGAGTAACGGAATTTGGCGGAGAGAGGGGGATTCGAACCCCCGGTGGGTTTTAGCCCACTCACGCTTTCCAGGCGTGCGCGTTAAACCACTCTGCCATCTCTCCACCGCCGCGTTCAATGTGGCGGCCCGTCTGTGACGAAGCAATCATTTTTGCGGCGTACGCGCCGCGGACTTCGATTTGTTGCCGCCCTGCCCGGTTCGTTTGACGTTTATTGCTCGTCGGAAGATGGGTCGCGTCGGCGAACGACGCACGACTTCCTCGAAACCGGCCTTGCGGAATGCCGAAGCCAGACCCGTGTAAACGAAGATATCCGGTTGCTCCCGTTTTGGCTCGATGGGATAACCTTCAAGCATCGTCGCACCGCATTTGCGAGCAAACGAAGCCGCCGCTTTGAGCAATTGCTCGGAAACACCCCGACGGCGATACTCACGGGCAACGAAGAAACACGTCACCGACCAGACCGGTTTGTCATCCACAGGTTGGAGCACCCGCGAATTGCACAAACGGCCATAACTCGCACGCGGCGCAACGGCACACCAGCCCACGGGCTGACCATCTGAATAAGCCAGCAGACCGGGCGGCGGTCCGGTTTTGACAAGCGAGCGCATCGCTTTTCGATTGCCCGATCCTTTTTGGGCGCGCCACCGTGCCGCCGGGAATCGCCACCACATGCACCAGCAGCCCGCGCACGCGCCGTTCCGACCGAAGAGCTTTTCTAAGTCCCGCCAGCGCGACGGGGTCAGGGGGCGAATCGTCAATTTCAATTTGCCAGGCATGACTTCACAACGCCGGCAGTTCGAACCCATACTCGCGGCAAAAGCCCTCGATTGGCGCGCGGATTTCCACCCGCCGACGGAGAAACGGATCGGGATACGCCAATCGTACCGCGCGCAAACCAAGTCTCAGTTTTTCCCGGCCTCGACCATAAACGTCATCACCCACGCATGGACAGCCCGACTCGGCGAGGTGTATACGAATTTGATGGGTACGACCGGTGCGTGGCCGCGCTTCGACCAACGTGAGGTGTTCGCGCCGTTGCAACACGCGGAAATGCGTCTCGGCTTCCTTGCCGCCGCGCGCGTCCACTTTCATGCGACCGATTTCACCGGGCGCGGGGCCGAGCTTCAAACGGCAGGCCCACTCGTCTGGTTTTGGCGAACCCACCACGACGGCGAGATAGGTTTTCTCCATCCGCCGACTCTCGAACAATTCGGAATAGGACTCCACCGCGCCCTGGCTCTTTGCAAACAGCAAGATGCCCGTGGTTTCCGCATCGAGCCGATGCACGAACTTGAGATGCTTCAGACCGCGCGAGCGGGCCCAAAAATCGCCCGCGGCAATCGAAGAAACCAGCGCCGCGTGCAAATTCCAATTTGTCTTCTGCCAGGAGTACGGCACCAGCATCCAGCCGCGCGGCTTGTCAATGGCGAGCACGGAACGGTCTTCATACAGAATCGGGATTGGCTTCGCGCCGGGCAGGATGATGCAGTCTGGCTTGCTCATGGTTCGTTTTCCCGGCGCAATCTGCCTGCGGCAGGCCGGCACGCAAGCTTCCGTCAAGAGCCGTGCCCCGACGCTCCGGGCGTGGCATGCCGCAGGACCTTTCCCGATTTCGCGCCGGTGTGTTTGCCATCCTTGATCACCGGCACACCATTCACCAGCACATGCGGAATCCCCACCGCGTAGTGGTGCGGGTCGGTGAACGTGGCGGGGTCGGCAACCTTTTCCGGGTCGAACACCACGATGTCCGCCCAGTTGCCTTCGCGCAATTCGCCGCGCAGTTTCAACTGAAAAGAGTTCGCGGGCAGGCTGCTCATTTTGCGAATCGCGTCCTCCAACCGCAGCACCTTCAGTTCGCGAACATAGCGGGCCAGCACCCGGGCGTTGTTGCCGTAGCCGCGCGGATGCGGCACGCCCTCACCGAATTTGCGCAGGCCGCTGTCAGCCGCAACCATCGTATTGGGATGGCGCATGAATTTTTGCAAATCGTCCTCGTTCATGCCGTGAAACACACCGCTCGCTCCGCCGTTCTTCTGGATTTCCAGAATGGTTTCGATCTGGTCGTCGAGCGAGTCTGACCCGCGCATTTTCTTCGCCGCCTCGACAATGTTGAGCCCGTTGCAGGTTTGGTCGTGGCGATAGAATGCGATCACGGCGTACGCATAATCATTCCGGCCGCGGTTGCGCAAGATGTCGCGCATGGCGCTGACGATTTTGGCCTTTTCGGCGGGATCGGCGAGCCGTTCGAGAAATTTTTCCTTCCCGCCATCGAAGGCGGTATCAGGGATCAACTGGCTGATGCCCGTGCTCGAAGCGGTGTAGGCATATTGGTCTTGCGTGACATCCAGCCCTTCGGCCCGCGCCTTTTCAATGTAAGCCAGGACCTTGTCCGCCTGCCCCCAACTTCGCTCACCGGCGAGTTTGATGTGGGAAACCTCCGCACGAATGTGCGCCTCGCGCGCGATGCGAAACAATTCGTCCAGCGCCTCGTAGATGCGCGCATCTTCGTGCCGCATGTGGCTGGCATAGATGCCGTCGTACGCCGAAGCAACCTTCGCCAGCTCGACGATCTCGTCCGTCTTGGAATAAACGCCCGGCAGGTAAATTAAGCCCGTGGAAAGCCCCGCGGCGCCGTCCTTCATGGCCTGGTCCACCAAGGATTTCATCTTCGCCAATTCCTCGGGAGTTGGCGGACGGTCGAAGGTCCCGCCCATCGCCTCTCGGCGCACCGTGTTATGGCCGATGAGCGTGGTGAAATTGATGGAAGGTCGCTGCTCCTCGATCTCGGCGTAGGCTTTGCCCACGTCCAGCACCGAACCACCGCAGTTTCCCGCCACCAGCGTCGTTACTCCCATGCGCAAAAAGTTTTCCGCGCGCGGCATTTCCGCCAATTCATCCGCATGCGTGTGAACGTCAATGAAACCAGGCGCCACGATCAGCCCCCGCGCGTCAATCTCCGTCCTCGCCTGGGATTTGATCTGCCCGATGCACGCGATACGTCCATCCTTGATAGCGACGTCGGCAAAGCAGGCCGGATTGCCCGAGCCATCCACAACCCGCCCGCCACGAATGATCAAATCGTAAGCAGCAGCGGGGGACAGATTGATGCCGACAAGCAACACAGTGGCGGCCAGGATTGATTTCATGCGGGTGACACTCATACCAGCAGCACCGCACAAAGCCAGACGCAAATTAAGCCGCGCCGGCTGGATTCAGCGTTGTTTGGCAGCACTGGCATCCCATGGTTTCAATTCATCGGGCGTCCGAAACACCTCCCAAAGTCCGGCTGGCAACCCGTGAAACGTCCGGGCATATCGCGCCGCATCCGCCGATTCGCCCGTTACGTCGCGAATACAAATCCGCACGATCTGATGGGAATATTTTCTCGCGAGCGCGGCATAGCTTTCCGGATCGCGCTCGCCGGAATCGCCGATGAGAATGAACCGCCGTTGCGGAAAGCGCTTCAACAGCGGCTCAATCACACTCGTTTTATATTTCTCCGGGTTGGCGAACAAGCTGAGGAAAGTCCGGTTTTTCCAGCGAAATTCCTTCAGGTCAAATGTTCCGCGCGGGAAGCCGTATGTCTTCACGAACTCGGCGAGCGGCTCATACAATTGCCACGGGCTCGCCGAGACGTAATGGAACTGTGCGTGATTCGAGCGGGCGAGCGTTTGATAAAGCTCCGCCATGCCCGGGGCCGGCACGAATTCCCGCAGAAAAGTATTTCGCAACATCGCGTGTCGGTCACGCACTTCGGTGATCTTGATCGTGTCGTCGATGTCGGAGATCACGCTCAGGCCGGTGGCTTCGAGCAAATACGCCTCGCCTTCAAAAGCGCGGGTGCTTTCCGGCCATAGCCAGGCAACGAACCGCACGCGATCTCCTCGTTGTTCGTCCTGAAGCCGGATTTGGTTTAAGAACAGGCCGTCACTGCCCGATTTGCCCGCTGGATAAATCGTCTCGCCGCAACGAATAAAAACCCGTTTTCCCCGCTCGTGGTCCACAAGAAACAACCTCGCGCGCTCATTGAAAATCTTCTCCTCCGCCGACGTCATCTCCATTTCCTTGAGTTCGAGCGCTTCGCGCAACGCCGAGGTCAAAAGACCGCGCTTCTCCGGCTCAAAAACACAGCCGCGAATTTCCACCTGCCAATCCGATCCACCCTGGATTCGTTGGGCGATGGTCGGGTAAAAAACAATTCGCTCATCCGGTTTGAGGCGAATCTGGTCAGCGCCCTGTCCCACAAGGCACCAAGTTAGCAGCCAGCCAATGGCGAGGGCAAACCTCATCAAGATTTCACTCCGCGCCGACCCGCGACCTCAACGCAAATCGTCCGGGCCGCGTCGCCCCGACCGAGCGCCTTCGCAGCCCTGGCCAGTGCGGCAAGCGTTTTGGACGCGAGCAGTTGCTCCACCTTGAACGGCAGGTCGTCCAACCGGTTCACTTTCACGGCCGCGCCGTGTTCGAGGAGGAAATCGCTGTTCGCCGCCTCCTGGCCGGGAATCGGATCGAGAATGAGCAACGGCCGGCCCATCGCCAATGCTTCAGACGTGGTCAATCCACCAGGCTTCGTGATGATGAGGTCGGCCACCGCCATCAGCTCGTGCATGTTCGTGGTGAAACCGAGGACGTGCGTGGGATGTTTGCGGTCCTGCGCGGCCAGCGCACAGCGAAGCTCCTCGTTCCGACCGGCGACCACGACGGTCTGGAAAGGACGCGCCACCTTGTCGAGCTCGACCAGCGCTTCAGCCACCGGCCCCATACCGAACCCGCCGCCGAGCAAGAGCAACACCGGTTGGTCATCACGCAGTCCGTAACGTTGGCGCACCGCCGCGGGGTCGGCCTTGACCGAGAATTTTGCAGCGATGGGAATACCGGTGACAACCACATGCTGCGGATTGGCCCCGCGCGCGACGAGCCGGGCTTTGGTGTGCTCCGCCGCCACGCAATACAGATCCACCGCCGGATCCATCCAAAGCGCGTGCGCCTCGAAATCCGTGACGATGCTGACGATGAAGGGATGCCGTTCCTTTTCGGACGGACGAGTTACACGAGTCCCGAACTGTGGCGACGGAAGTGGGACGTGTGTAACTCGTCCCTCCGGTTCTCGGCGCTCGCACCACCGACCCAGCGTTTCAAACGGCAGGTAATGAGTGCAGAGCACAACGTCCGGCTTGAACTGGTTGAGCAACCGCACGAAACGATGCCGGCTGGGCGTGGTGAACACCCGCCGCCACTTCGCGATCTTGCGCGCGCGAGCCGGGTGATCCGTCTGCTTGAACAACATTCCCCAGAGTTCGGGTGCGTGTTCGACCAGCTTGTCGTAACCGCCGCGGTGAATCGCCTTGTGCACCTTGGAAAAGAATTTTACCAGGTCAACCTGTTCAACGGCATCGCGGGAACGGAACGCGCGCCACGCCTCCTGCAATGCTGCCGCGGCCGCCAGATGTCCTCCGCCTGCCGTGACTGTGGCTATCAATATCCGCATGAACGGATGATGGTTGGCCAGGTGTGCGAGAGCAAGGCGTACATGGTGCCGCGATTTTGGTTTTTCCCGGAAACGTTTTTCGGTATGAAGTGCCCGTGATGAATCCTTTTTGGGAACACATCGCCTCCAGAAACGGCGAGGCGTTGACGTCGTTCGCTCCAGACAGTCGCGGTGTGGTGGTCGTCAGCGCAAACGGCGCGTTGACCCCGGCGGCGGAGCTGGCGCTTGCAGCGTGCGCGCGTGTGCTGCGAAAGGGCGGCTGGCTGTTTGTTTACGGACATCCGCACGAACTTCCATTGTGGGGAGAGCATCTCGCCCAGGCAGGTGACGACACCTGGCGGCTGGTCTTCAAATACTGGATTGCGCTGGACGTGGACGATGCACCGCGCGACGGATTTCTGAAGCCAAGCCATCGCGGCCTGTTGATGTTTTTAAAAGCCGATCCGCGCCGCAAATCGCCAACCCCATTCCACCTGAACACGGCCGACGTCAAAGTGCCACATCAGTTCTGCGCCACGTGCAAATTGAACGTGAAGGACTGGGGTGGAAAGAAACATTTGATGAATCCCAAAGGCGTCGCACTGTCCGACGTGTGGCGGGACCTGCCAAAGGCGCGGCTCGAAACTGCGAACGTTCCCGAGAGTGTACTGGAGCGTGTTCGCGCCTTGACCCAAATCAAGGGCGAACGCGGGTTGCACGTGGTTCAAGTTGGAATTCAGGCTTCAGCTTGTTCGGGGAGCACGCGAAGGCGCGAACTCCAACGGACCGGGACCGCGCCCGGCACTTCGAAGCTTGAACGTGACAGTATTTACCTGGGTGATTGCGTTTCCTTTTTGAATCGAATAGCCGAGCGCCATCCAGACGGCGTGTTCGACCTCGCGTTTGCCGATCCGCCCTACAACCTCGCCAAGAATTACGATGCCTACGACGACGCCCTGGCCGACCAGCACTATCTCGATTGGTGCAACCAGTGGCTGGATGGCATGGCGCGCACGCTGAAGCCGGGTGGAAGTTTGTTTGTCTTGAATTTGCCCAAGTGGGCGATTCATCACGCGGCGTTTTTGAACACGCGGTTGGAGTTTCGGCATTGGATTGCGTGGGACGCGCTCTCCGATCCACGCGGCAAGATCATGCCGGCGCATTACGCGCTGCTTTATTACACGAAGTCGGGAGGGGGGCCGACTTTCAACTATCCAGCCCGTAGCGCAACAAGTGAAAGCGTGCAGCCGCCCGACGCGCCCAAGTACTGCCTTCGTGCAGCCTGTGTGAGGAAGCGCAAAATGCTTGGCGACGATGACAAGGTCGAGCTTTCGGACATCTGGTCCGACATTCATCGCATCAAACACAAACGCGACCGCGACGCGCACCCGTGTCAGTTGCCGGAAAAATTGATGGAGCGGATCATCCGGCTCACGACGAACCGGGGCGACTTGGTGTTCGACCCGTTTTGCGGGGCGGGCACGACCGCCATCGCGGCCGCGAAGCTGGACCGGCAGTTTGTCACGGTGGATTCCGACCCGAAATACGTGGACATCACCCGGGCGAAGCTCGCCGCCATGAAGGAACATGCCGACCTGTTCGGGGAATACACCGTGCCACGCCGCTCGACGTTGCGTCCGCGGGCGTTCATGTCAAAGAAGGCGATTGAAACCCAGCTGCAGCAATTGGCGCAAAAACTCGGTCGCGTGCCGACGGAGGAAGAAATTCACCACAGCGACGGCGAACTGCTCGCCGCCATTGACCGGATCTATCCAAATCGAGGGGCGGCGTTGAAACGATGTAAAGTGGCCTTGGAATCCACCCCGCTTCGCTGATTGCGGACGAAACTGGCAGTGGCAGATTACAACGCTCAATAGGCGGCTCGCACAGCGGGTCGTCGAAATTCACAGTCCCGGAACTCGCAGCGGTTCAGTTGTCGAACTGGTCATTGCACACCGGATGCCAGCGCTGAATCAGGTCGTGTTCCTCGGTGCAGCGGGCTGATTGCCCAGCGGTGTCGTAGTGCGCATGGAGATGGGTGGCGCCGTTGTTGACGGCGTCCTGTAACTTCACATGCCCTTCGAGCCGCTGATGCAGATCCCGGGTTTGTGCGATGTAGATCGGAGACCAATCGCCGTCCGACAACTGCTTGGCATAGATGTAAATTCCGGGCAGCGGGCGGAAGGAGGCATCAATTGGGAAAACGTCGTAGTGATACTCCTTGCCGGACTGACCGGGCCAATTGTAGTGCGGGGACGATGCGGTCGCGGTCTCCTGACGCGGGTGACGACTGAATAATTTGGTTATCAAGTTCACCGTACTGAAATCAAACCACTGAGGAAGAACATTGTCAAGGAGCGCGCAGAACGGCACACAAATCGACGACCCCCGACATTGCGGACGGCTTCCGCCTCGTAAATGAAGAAATCAACGAACTATCCAACCGCCACCAACGACGAGGTCGTCCTGGTAAAACACCGCCGCCTGCCCGGGGGTGATGGCACGTTGCGGTGTGTGCAGCTTTACCCGTGCGCGCCCGTTGGATTGCGACGTCACCGTCGCCGGTGTGCCGGGGTGGTTGTAGCGAATTTTCGCGGTGACCTCCATGCGCTCCGGCGGGTCGTCAAACGGAATCCAGTTGCAGCGGTCCACGGTGAATTCATCACGGTCAAGCGCGGAATCATCGCCCACGATGACGCGGTTGTTGGCGGCATCGAGTTCGATGACATACAGCGGCTGCGGTGAGGAGAGGCCCAAGCCCTTGCGCTGACCGATGGTGTAAAACTCAATGCCCTCGTGATGGCCAAGGACCTGGCCGTGGAGGTTGACGATTTCGCCGCGATGCTTGTGCGCGAGGTTCGCCTTTTCGAGGAAGCCGCCGTAGTCGTTGTCGGCCACGAAACAAATCTCCATGCTCTCTTCCTTGTCGGCGGTCTTGAGGTGGCAATGACGGGCAACCTCGCGGGTGTCGCTCTTGGTCTTCTCGCCGAGGGGAAAGAGTGCGCGGGCAAGCTGGTCCTGGCGGAGGGAAAACAGGAAGTAACTCTGGTCCTTGCGCAAATCGCGTCCGCGCTTGAGAAGGAATCGCCCCTCACCCGGCTTCGCCACCCTCTCCCCATCCGATGGGGAGAGGGACTGGGTGAGGGGCCGCTCAATTCGGGCGAAATGGCCGGTGGCAATGAACTCCGCGCCGAGTTGATTCGCCCGGTCAATCAACCGGCCGAACTTGAGATTCTGATTGCACATCACGCACGGGTTGGGCGTGCGGCCCGCCTTGTATTCGTCCGCGAAATACTGGATGACGTGCTTCTGAAAATCTGCAGCTTCGTCAATGAGATAGAATTGAATTCCCAGTTTGTGACAGACCCCGCGGGCATCGGCCACCGCCTGCGGCCCGCAGCACTTGTCCTCGGCGCGATTGACGCAGTCCTGCGGCCAGAGCTTGAGTGTGATGCCCACCACATCGTAGCCCTGCTCAAGCAGCAAGGCCGCCGTGGCGGAAGAATCCACTCCACCGCTCATGCCGCAAACCACACGTGTTTTCCGGGGTGCAATCACAGCGGGTCAGTATAGGGCCGAAACTCTACCCCGCAAGTTCCGGTTGGACTGCTGCGGATCTGATAACGCCCCGGAGGAACCGACGCGACGCCGGCGTCTGCGGTATCGGGCGAGAGTCAACTGTTCTTTCGTACTCGCGCCGCCGGTGATTCTGCTTGCCATCGTCGTCGCTTCGGGGCTTCCTCGCGGCATGAATCGGCTGAATTCTCACCGGCTTGCCTGGCCGGGTTTGCTGCTGGCCACGGTCGTTGCCTTTGCCCAGACAAACGTAGCGCCGGCCATCAACAAATGCGTCGTGCCTGTCCCGCGAACCGACTCAACGGGCACGAACCGGTTTCTGGAATTGAACCAACGGGTCCTTCAAAATGCCGGCGAGGCGCAACTCATCTTTGTAGGGGATTCCATCACGCAGGGTTGGGAGGGCAATGGCAAACAGGTTTGGGCGAAGTACTACGCGCCGCGCCACGCGCTGAACCTCGGCATCGGGAGCGATCACACCCAGCACGTTCTCTGGCGGCTCGATCATGGCAATCTTGCCGGGCTGCATCCGAAAGTCGCCGTGGTGCTTATTGGCGTGAACAATGCACCCGACGAAACCAACACCCCCGGGATGATCCTCGCAGGCGTGAAAGCGGTGGTGCAAAAACTGCGTGAGAAGCTGCCGCAAACAAAAATCCTGCTGCTCGGCATCTTTCCCCTGCGCGAGGATTTCAATCCGCAGCGGGCAAAAGTGCTCCAGGTGAATCAGGCACTCCACGGTCTGGACGACGGCCGGTGGGTTTACTTTCTCGACTTCGGCCACATTTTTGTCGGGCCGGACGGAAAGATTCCCCAGCAACTCATGCGCGATTATTTGCACCCGTCGGCAACCGGTTACGGGCTCTGGGCGGAAGCCATGGAGCCGAAGCTCGCCGAACTGCTGGGCGATGAACCGGTCAAGCCGTAACCGGGCGAATGCCGGAATCAGGCCGGTGGTCGCAGCACGGCCGTCGCCTTTCGCGCGTCCTCCGCCGAGTCGAAGGCCATGTGCATGACGAATTGCGTGCCGATGGCCGCGGCGGAAAAGCCACGCAGATTGATGCCGGCTTTGGCAATGGCTTGCGTGAGCCTGCCGGCGATGCCGCGTTCGTTCCGCCCTTCCACCCGGATCGAGTGCAACCGGTTGGTGGCGGCAAAGCCGAGTTCCCCCGCCGCCTCGATTTCCGGATCCCCGCGCAGCGGCGTGACAAAAACCACGCCGGTGCCGGGTTTGTCCGGCGCGCGGCGCGCGATGATGAAGTCCAGGTCCGCTCCGACTTCGGCCAGTGCGCACAGCTTGTTCGACAATGTGCCGGGCTTGTCTTCGAGACTCGCAGCCCATACTTCCTCTGGTTCAGCGATTACATTCATGGTTCATGCTCCTTCCGTCGAGTTGGTGTTCGTGTGTCGTTGGTTTGGAAGTTCGAACGCTCACGATTCACCCTAACACATTCGGCGCGACATGTCCTTTTCCAGCAACAACAAAATCCAAGCAGGAGAAAATGTGTTGGCACGCCCTGGATTGTGCCGCATGCGCCAATTTCTGCGCGGCCGCCGTGCGCTGCGTGCTCAGACGATTTGCGGCTGCACTTGTTCCGGGTCAACGCCCAGTTCTTTGATGGCTTTGGCCACGGTCTCGCGCGGGAGGTCGCCGCGTTGCGCCAGGGCGTAAAGCGTGCCGACGACCGTTGATTCCGCGTCCACCTGGAAAAACCGGCGCAATCTTGCCCGCGTGTCGCTGCGGCCAAAACCGTCCGTCCCCAGCGTGAACAACCCGCCCGGCACCCACGGCGCAATCTGGTCCGGCACGGTGCGAATGTTGTCCGACACGGCGACGAACGCGCCCTTCTCCTTCGCCAGCAAATCTTCGACGTAGGATTTTTTCGGCGGTTCGGTCGGATGCAACATGTTCCAACGCTGGCAACGAATCGCGTCGGTACGCAGCAGTTTGTAGCTCGTCGCGCTCCAGACATCGGCGGAAACACCGTAGCGGTCCGCAAGAATCTCCTGCGCTTTCAGCGCAGAGTTGATGATGGGGCCACTGCCGAGGATGTGGGCTTTGTGCTTTTTCCTCTCCGGCCCGGTTTTAAAGTTATAAAGCCCCTTGAGAACGCCATCTTCAACGCCTTCCGGCATCGGCGGCATCGGGTGATTCTCGTTGTAGAGCGCGAGGTAGTAGAAAATGTCCTCGCCCGCAGCATACATCCGGCGCAATCCATCAGCGACAATGAGGGCGACTTCGTAGGCGAATGCGGGATCGTAAGCCAGCACCGTGGGAATCGTGCTTGCGTGCAGGAGACTGTGGCCGTCCTGATGTTGGAGCCCCTCGCCGTTGAGCGTGGTGCGACCTGCCGTGGCGCCGAGGAGAAATCCACGGGCTTTGATGTCGCCGGCCAGCCACATCAAATCGCCAATCCGCTGCGGCCCGAACATCGAATAGTAAATGTAGAACGGGATGGTCGGGATACCGTGCGTGGCGTAACTCGTGCCCGCGGCGATGAACGACGACATCGAACCGGCTTCCGTAATGCCCTCCTCCAGAATTTGTCCGTCCTTCGCCTCGTGGTAGAACAGCAGCGACTTGCTGTCCACCGGTTCATACAACTGGCCCTTGCTGGAATAAATTCCAATCTCGCGAAACAGCGCGTCGAGACCGAACGTGCGCGCTTCGTCGGGAATGATGGGCACGATGTGTTTGCCGAGACTCTTGTGCCTTAGCAAAACACCCAGAAGCCGGACAAACGCCATCGTGGTCGAGACGGCCATCGTGCCCGAGCCTTTGAAGAACTCCTTGTAGGCATCCAGCTTCGGCACCTCAAGCCGTGCCTCGCCAACGTGGCGGGCGGGTAGGAAACCACCGAGCGCTTTACGTCGTTCGAGCAGATATTTGGTCTCCGGACTGTCAGCCGGCGGCCGATAAAATGGCGTGTCCGCTATTACATCGTCGCTGACGGGAACACCAAAGCGTTCGCGAAATTCGCGAAGCTCCTTCTCATTCATCTTCTTCTGTTGGTGCGAAATATTGCGGCCCTCGCCAGCTTCGCCAAGGCCGTAACCTTTCACTGTCTTGGCGAGAATCACCGTAGGTTGGCCCTTGTGTTCCGTGGCCGCCTTGTAGGCCGCGTACATTTTGCGTGTGTCGTGCCCCCCGCGCAGCAACTTGCGAATCTGGTCGTCCGTGAGGTGGTTTACCAACTTGAGCAGCTCGGGATACTTGCCGAAGAAATGCTTGCGCGTGTAACTGCCCGGCTCGACGGAATATTTTTGGTAATCACCGTCCACCGCTTCTTCCATGCGCTTGATGAGCAGGCCGGATTTGTCGCGCGCGAGCAAATCATCCCAATCCGAACCCCAGATGACCTTGATCACGTTCCAGCCGGCGCCCCGGAACAGCGCCTCCAACTCCTGGATGATTTTCCCGTTGCCGCGCACCGGGCCGTCGAGACGTTGCAGGTTGCAATTGATGACCCAGATCAGGTTGTCGAGGTTCTCGCGCGACGCGAGCGTGAGCGAACCGAGCGTTTCCGGTTCATCGCTTTCGCCATCGCCGATGAAGCACCAGACCTTTGGCTCGTTGGTGGGGCGAGCGTCCTCGCGAGCCGGAGTGTTCTGCGGTGAGCGGCTCGCGGTGACGCTCGCCCCAGCCACCAGACCACGCGCCTGGAGGTAGCGGTTGAACCGCGCCTGATAGATGGACATGATGGGCCCGAGGCCCATCGAGACCGTCGGAAACTGCCAGAAGTCCGGCATCAAATACGGATGCGGATACGAGGACAGCCCGCCACCCTCAGCCAGTTCCTGCCGGAAATTCTGCAAGTGTTGCTCATTCAACCGACCTTCAAGAAAAGCCCGCGCATAAACGCCCGGGGCGGCGTGGCCTTGAAAATAAACCTGATCCCCGGGAAATTTATCTGTGCGGCCACGAAAGAAATGATTGAAGGCCACCTCGTACAGCGTCGCGCAGGAGGCGTAAGTGGAGATGTGCCCGCCGACGTTCGTGGAGTGATTCGCCTTCACGACCATCGCCATGGCGTTCCAGCGCATGTAACTCTTGAGCCGGCGCTCGGTCTGCCAATCGCCGGGATAGTCGGGTTGCTGCGCGACCGGGATGGTGTTGACGTAGGGTGTATTGAAACCGCGCGGCAACTCGTGTTGCGCGGTGCGCATCCGGTCGGCGAGTCGTTCCAGCAGTTGGGCCGTGCGCTCCGCCCCCTGACTTTCCAACGCCAGATCAAAGACGGCTTGCAAGGAAGCCGCCCACTTGTCGCCGTTGCCGCCGGTGGCGGCCCTTTGCGTTCCTGAATTGTCTTTTTTGTCTTTCACTTTGATGCTCGCATCAACTGCGCCTGACGGAAATCTACTCGCGTTTTGCGCTGCAGCCAGCGCAACAGATTAAACCGACGTGACCGAAGCTCAAAGCCCAAAGCTGGAGGTTCAGACTGGTTCCAAGGCCGAAAATCCAAATGCCCGCACGGCACGCCGCTTTTCATCAGCAACGCATTGGCCGGAGCCTGCCGCGGCCTCACAAAGTCTGTTCTGCGAGACTGGCCTCTCCAAGTCTGCCCAGAAAGGATTTGACGTGGCGGAAGGAAAGGCGTTATCACACCCGCGAACGCCGGCAACGGGGTCATGCAAAAGTTAAATTCGAAATTGCAGCGGGGGCGAGCGGTTGCCATCGGCACCGCCGCCGGGGTCGCGGTGCTCGCCACGATGGCGGTTTCCGGCCAAGCCCAGAGTCCGGAACCAATGAGGAACCAGGAAATCAAGATCGTCACGGTCAACCCCGGCCATTATCACGCGGCGCTCCTCCAGAAGGAAATGCTGCCGGGCATCGCGGAGACCGCTTACGTTTTCGCGCCGTTGGGGCCGGACCTGACCGCCCATCTCAACCGCGTGGCCCAGTTCAATTTGCGCCCGGACAGCCCGACGCGTTGGAAACTGGCAGTCTATGCCGGACCGGATTATTTCGAGCGGCTGTTGGCGGACCGACCGGGCAACGTCGTGATTCTTTCGGGCCAGAACAGCAACAAGATTGATTCCATCGCCGCCCTCACCCGCGCCGGCCTGAATGTGCTGGCCGACAAACCGTGGATCATCGAGCCGCAACAGTTCGCCCAGCTCAAGCAGGCGCTGGATACGGCTGACGAAAAAGGCGTGGTGGCGTTCGATGCGATGACCGAGCGGTTCGAGATTACCTGCCTGATTCAGCGGGCGCTGGTCAACGATCCGGAAATTCTGGGCGAATGTCTCCAAGGTTCGCTGGAGAAACCAGCGGTTCAACTTGAGAGCACCCACCATCTGCTCAAGGAGGTGGCCGGCGTGCCGAACATCCGGCCGCCATGGTTTTTCGACGTGCGGCAACAAGGCGAAGGCCTGACGGATGTCGGCACCCATCTGGTCGAACGCGCGCAATGGACGCTCTTCCCCGACCAGGCGATCGCCTTCGACCGCGATGTCAACGTGCTCCAGGGCTCGCACTGGCCGACCGCACTGACGCGCGAGCAGTTCCAACGCGTCACCGGCCTGCGCGAGTTTCCCGCGTTCGTGCGCGGCTTCGTGGCCGCGGATCGGCTGGAATATTTCTGCAACAACGCGGTGAGCTACACGCTGCGCGGAATCCACGTGAGCGTGAAAGTGATGTGGAATTTCGAAGCGCCGCCCGGCGAAGGCGACAGCGTCCTGGCCGTGTTCCGCGGCAACCGGGCCAGCGTCGAGGTGCGCCAGGGCAAAGTGGAGCAATACCGGCCGGAAGTTTATGTCGTGCCCAACCGCGCCCAGGATGAAGCCGCCATCCGCAAAGCGCTGGAGAAGCAACTCGCCGGTTTGGAAACAATCTGTCCCGGACTCAAGATTGAAGCCCAGCCGGGCCGCTTCCGCGTCATGATTCCCGACGCGTGCCGCAAAGGGCATGAAGCTCATTTTGCGGAGTTGTGCCAGCATTTCCTGGGATACGTTCGCAACCCTAAGACGCTGCCGGCCTGGGAAAAGTCGAACATGCTGGCCAAATATTTCGTCACTACCAAAGGCGTCCTGCTGGCGCGACGCCCTTGAACCACACGCGTTGACCATGAGACTCAAATCTGCTTCCTGCATCGTTACGGCCCTGTTTTCCCTTTCACTGCTCCCGTTGTCGCTGGTGGCCCAGCCGGTCGTCGTGCCGGACGGCAACGCCTACACGGGCAGGAAGCTCACGGCCAAAACCTACAACTCCAATTTCCCCGAGGGCCACGACACCTACAACGGCATGGGCACGGGCAGCGACGGCAAGATTTATTACGTGCTCAGTTCCGAATCGTACGACGTGGGCGCGAAGATGTTCTGCCTGGATCCGAAGACACAGAAAATAAAATACCTCGGCGACATCACGGAAGCGTGCGGCGAGAAGGGGCTGAAAACCATCCCGCAGGGCAAGAGCCACGTGAACTTCATCGAGGCGAACGGCAAGCTCTATTTCGGCACGCACATCGGCGTTTACGCCATCGTGGACGGCCGCGAAACGATGGGGCTGCCGCCCCCGGGCTACAAGCCGTTTCCGGGCGGACATTTTCTTTCCTACGACATGAAGACCGGCAAGTTCGAGGACCTGGCGCTTAATCCCAATCACGACGGCATCATCTCGATGACGATGGACACGAAACGCGGGCGGCTTTATGGCCTGACGTGGCCCAGCGGACATCTCATTCGATATGATCTGGCGAAGAAGGAACTGAAGGACATCGGTCCGATTCCGGGACAGTTGCCGGATGTTCCGGTTTACCGTGCACTCTGCCGGTCGCCGATTGCGAACCTAGCGGACGGTTCGGTTTATTTCACCACCGTGGATGGATTGATCCTGCGCTACGTCTATGACAAGGACGCAATGGAAATCATCCAAGGCGAGGACATGAAGAAGGATTACTTCGGCCTCTTCGATCCCAACAAACCCGGCCACATGGGTTACAACTGGCGGCAGACGTTCTGGCATCCGACGGAGAAGGTGGTTTACGGCGTGCACGGCAATTCCGGCTACCTGTTTCGCTTCGATCCGGCTGTGCCGCGCATCGAAGTTCTGGAACGGCTCACCTCCGAGCCGTCCAAACTCAGCGGGATGAACGATCAATTTAGTTTTGGCTACCTGGGTTTCGCGCTTGGGCCGGACAACCAGACGATTTACTACCTGACCGGCGGACCGATCTACATCAACGGCAAACGTCTGCTCGGCAAAGCCACCACCGCCAAGGGCGAAGCGAAAGGGCTGGAAAACCTGCATCTGGTGACGTGGCACATTCCCACCAAAAAATACACGGATCACGGCGCGATTTTCTATGAAGACGGCGAGCGACCGCTTTACGTGAATTCCATCGCAGTCGGGAAGGATGGGAGCGTGTATTCGCTGGGGCGGATCACAACCGGCGACAAGACCCGGGCGGATTTGTTCTGCGTGAAAGCGCCGATCAAATAAGAAACGGGGTTGCCAACATCCGAAACGGGAGCGTAATGTTCGTTCGATACTCCGAATGAACATCCAACATCCAACATCCAATATCGAACTTCCAATCCACGGTCTTTTCCGGCGATGGGTGATATGGATGTTGGTTGTTGGATGTTGGATGTTGAATTTTGCCCTGTCCGGCGGCGTCTTCGCCGCTGATTTCCAAGCCGGCGTGGCGCGCGTCAAAATCACGCCGCCGGTGCCGTTTTATCTTTCGGGCTACGGCGCACGCACCAATCCCGCCACGGTCGTGCGCAGCGATTTGTGGGCGAAGGCGCTCGCGCTTCAGGATAAGAAAGGCGGGCGGGTTGTTTTGGTCACGACGGATTTGATCGGCCTGCCGCGCGAGATTACCGACGTGGTGGCGGAGCTCGTGCAAAGGCGCCACGGTTTGCTGCGCTCGCAATTGTTGCTGAATTCCTCGCACACGCACAGCGGCCCGGTGGTCTGGTCGAATCTGCGGTTGCTTTTCAACTTCACCCCGGCAGAAAAAGAACGTGCTGTGCAATACGCCGCCAAACTCACGGACGATTTGACCGCGCTGGTCGGGTCGGCCCTCGCGGACCTTGCGCCCGCAAAACTGAGTTGTGGCCACGGCGCCGCGAATTTTGCCGTCAATCGCCGCCAACCGACGCCGAAAGGTTTCATCATCGGCGTCAACCCGGACGGCCCGGTGGATCACGACGTGCCGGTGCTGAAAGTCGTCGGGGAAAAAGGCGAATTGCGCGCCGTGCTGTTCGGTTACGCCTGTCACAACACGACCGTGCCGATGTTGGAAAAGGTGGACGCCGACTACGCCGGTGCCGCGCAGCGGGCATTGGAGCAGGCGCATCCCGGCGCGACGGCATTGTTCATGATTCTGTGTGGTGGCGATCAAAACCCCAATCCGCGCGGCCCGGAGGAACTCGCCGAAACGCACGGCCAAGCGCTGGCCAGGTCGGTGGAGCAGGTGCTGGCCGGAAAGATGAAAACCGTTCGCGGGCCGATCCGCACGGGCTACGAGGCGATCCAGTTGGATTTTGCGCCGCACACACGGGAGTTTTTTGAGCAGGAGGCGAAAACCGCGCAGGGAATCAAACAACGCCGCGCCCAATTCGTACTCGAAGCCTACGACCGGGGCGAGCCGCCACGACAGATTCGCTATCCAGTGCAGGCCGTGCGCTTGAACAAGGACTTCACCGTGCTGGCGCTGGGCGGCGAGGTGGTCGTGGACTATTCGCTCCGCGCCAAGCGTGAATTTCCCAGGGAGAATCTGGTCGTGGCCGGTTACTGCAACGATGTCATGTGTTACATCCCGTCGCTGCGCGTGCTGCGGGAAGGCGGTTACGAGGGCGCGGACAGCATGGTGCCTTATGGGCGGCCCGGGCCGTTTGCGGAGAACGTGGAGGAAACCATTTTTCGCACGGTGGATGAAGTGATGAAAAAGGTGGGCGCGAAACGGGAAATGGTGAAATCAGAACGCGTCCCGAAATGAACATCCAACATCCAACATCCAACATCGAACCTCCAATAAATGGTTTCCGGCGTGGGATTACTTCTTCGGTGTTGGTGGTTGGATGTTGGCTGTTGGATGCTGCGGTTCTCCACGCAGCTGCGCTGCCCACCTTCCAGGAAGCCATGCAGGCCAGGCGCGACGTCTGGGGCGAAGCCGCGATGGCGCAGCCCAACGGCGCCAGTTATGAATTCTTTGCGCCCCTGCTGCCACCGCCGCGCTACGTCAACGCCGACTTCCGCGATTATCCGATTGTGCTGAGCGCGCCGAACGCGCCGGTCAAGGCGCGGCTGATCTCCAACGGCAATGGCTTGAATCTCAAGGGCGGCGCGCGGAGTTGGAACGATGTCGGCACAGCGGTGAAGTTCCGGGTCGGGCCGGATCAATTCCTGTTTGGCAGCCTGCGCGACCGCGTGAGCGAACCGACCCTGGCCGAGGGCTGGCTGCCCATCGTGCAGATCCATTACACCCATCGTTCGCCGGTGCAGTCGGAAGGCGTTGTTCCGTTGGACCAAAAAAAGTTTGAGCTGCCGCCGGAGATTTACCGGCTGGAAGCGTTTGCCGCCACCGGTGCCGCCTTGACCAGCAATGGCGTGGTGCTCGTCAAATTTGACCTCGCCCAAGGCACGAACGGCTTCGTGGCGGCCGACTTGGAATGCCAAGCCACGCTTAAGTTTGACGCCGGACGACTCACGGACGAAAAAGACCAAGTGCTGGTGTTCTGCGATTCGAGCTGGAAACTCGAGCGCGGAATGTTGGTGGCACGGCTTAGGCCGGGTACTGCCTCGACTTTGGCGATTCCCACCAAACCCGTGGCCGCAAACGCCAGCCGGCGCATTTTCACCCAGCCATTCTCGCTCGCGACTTACGATGAACATCGCGTTGCCTGCGCCGACACCTGGCGCAAGATCGTTTCGCAAGGAATGAACGTCCTCACCCCCGAGCCACTCGTGAACAACGCGTGGCGGCATCTCATTTGCCAGAACTTCGAATTGATCAACGGCGACCGCATTTTTTACAGCGCCGGCAATCAGTACGAGAAGCTCTACGAGTCCGAGGGCAGCGACGCGATGCTGGCGATGTTATGGTGGGGCTACGAAGGCGACGCCCGCCGGCTGATCGTGCCCCTGTTGGATTTCACCCGGAAAGGACTGGAGTTTCATCAGGCGGGTTTCAAGATTCTGGACGTGTGCCATTACTACTGGCAAACGCACGACGCCACGGCGCTGTCGGAATGGCGGTCGCGGTGGGAAAAGGAGGCGCAGCGGCTCGTCAACAACCGCACCGGCGAAGGCGGCCTGTTTCCGAAGGAGCAATATTGCGGCGACATCTACACGTACGTTTACAGTCTCAACGCAAACGCCAAGGCGTGGCGCGCGATTCGAGATCTCAGTGCCGTGCTGGCGGCGGCGGGTGAAACCGCGGAAGCGAATCGCTACGCCACCGTCGCGGCCGAGTTCAAGCAGCCCATCCTGGCCGCCATCGAGAAGAGCGTGAGCCACGAGACCACGCCGCCCTTTGTACCCGTGGCGCTGTTCGGCGCCGAGCTGGTGCATGATCCCATTCTGCATTCGCGGATCGGCAGCTACTGGAACATCATCATCGGTTTCACGATGGCGAGCGGGATTTTTCCCTCGGGCAGCGAGGAAGCAGGCTGGATTGCGCACTACCAGGAACAGCACGGCGGTCTGTGCATGGGCATGCTGCGCGCGGGCGGCGGCCAGTTCAATTTCTGGACCGGCGAACATCGCATCAACCCGCTCTACGGCACGCGCTACGCCCTGGACACGTTGCGGCGCGACGATCCCGAGCGCGCACTGGTGAGTTTTTACGGCATGTTGGCGCAGGGATTCACGCGCAACACGTTCATCGGCGGCGAGGGCTGCAATCTCGACCCGGTGGATGAGGATGGACGCATGTTCTACTGCCCGCCCAACAGCGCCGCCAATGCGCACTTCCTTTCCATGCTGCGTTATCTGCTCGTACAGGATTGGGATCTGGACGACGACGGCAAACCGGAGACGCTGCGCCTTGCTTTCGCCACGCCGAAACGCTGGCTGGAAGATGGAAAGACGATCGAGGTGGAGCGCGCGCCAACAGCATTCGGTCCGGTTTCGTTCAAGATCGGATCAAAGCTCAGCGAGGGCAAAGTAACGGGTGAATTTGATCTGCCGACTCGCAATCCGGCCACGCGCACGCAGGCGAGAATCCGTTTGCCCGACGGCTGGCGCATCGCTTCCGTGCAAGTCAACGGACGGAAGGCCGCCGCCGATGCCGACGGCGCGGTGGATTTGTCCGGGCGCACCGGCAAGCTCACAGTGGTGGCGACTGTGGTTCAGTGATCTGCAGGCGCTCAGGCAGGGTCACCTCGGCGATTTGAGCGGCGAATCAAAAATCCTTGGGGAAGGCTTCGCGATACTTGCGCCCCTGACGAAAGGCTTCCAAATGCGCGTTCAACTGCGACAGCAATTCGAACCGCCCGGTTTGTTCCGCCAGTCGCACGGCGCGCTCCGCGACTGCGACGGCTTCGCGGAACTCACCGGCTTCGGACAACGCAACTGCGAGCGTGTCCTGATACAGGGGATTGCGATTTCGGGATAACCTGCAAGCGTCCCCCGCCAGTTTAACGGCCTCCGGCAGATTGCGAATCGTGGCGTCGCTTTCCGTCGCCAAAATCCAGGCGAGGTCATTCATGGCGCCAACGTAGTTGGGTTGATACGCCATCGCTTTTCGAAAGTGCATGACCGCCTCGGCATAGCGCCGTCGTTGAGCCAAAGCTGCGGCGAGGTAGTAATGCGACTCGGCATTTTCGGGATCGAGGCGGATGGCCGCGAACAGACAGCTCATGCCCGGCTCGTCGTTTCCTTGCATGAGCATTACGTTGCCCAAGCGCGTCATGGCATCGCCCGAGTCCGCCTTGCAACGCAAGGCGTTGCGAAAGCTGGCTTCGGCTTCGCTCCAGCGGCCTTGCAGTGCGAGGGCTTTGCCCTGACTGTAGTGCGCCTCCTCGTAATCCGGCCGCAGTTGAATCGCATGACGATAATTTGCGACCGCCTCGTCCAGCCGACCTTGCACACCAAGGGCATTGCCAATGCTGTAATAGGCCTCAGGATAATCCTGGCGCAACCGGAGCGATTGCTGGAAACGCGCGATTGCTTCGCGCTGGTTTCCCTGCATGGACAGCGCCGTGCCCAGATTGTGATACCCCAGGGCGTTGTCGTCCGGGCTGACAGTGACCGCGCGTTCAAATGCGGTCACGCCGTTACGCCAGTATTGGACTTGGAAGTGCGTAGCCAATGCGCTGGCTGCCAGAATGCTCGCACCCGCACCGACCAACGCGGCCTGGCCGTACCGCCAACGGGACATCAGATTGCTCACACCCCAGGTCACCATAATGAAGAGGCCAACAATCGGGACATAAGTATAGCGATCAGCCCGGGATTGGCTGCCCACTTGTATGAGACCGATTACCGGCACCAGCGTGATCAAAAACCAAAACCACCCCACCAACAAGTAAGGCGCACGGCGTGCGAGCCACACTACAGCGATCGCGACTGCCAGAATAACCAGACCTGCCGCCAAGGCGGATTCCAGCGTCAACGTCTTGGGATAGGGGTAAAATGGAGCCAGGTCCACCGGCCAAAAACATTTGCCCAAGTACCAGGCGTAGGAGACGCACGTGTTCAACAGGCGCATCTCAATCGGGATAATGTCCGTTTTGACCACCGCGCCTCCGTGCTCTTGCGCCAAAAAGGTGATTACGCCCGAGCCCGCCGACAGGAGAAAAAACGGCATCTTCTCCCGAAGCAGAGGCATAACGGGCTTTTGCTGATGTTGTGCCGGCGAGGAGAGACGGCCCAAAGGCCAATAATCCAGCAGCAGCATGACGAACGGCAATGGCACGAGCATCGGCTTGCTCATCAAGCCCAAGCAAAACAAGGCCAGTGACATAACATAGTTCAGTTTGCCAGCCCGGTGCTGGCCCTGCGTCCCGCGAACGTACCGCAGGTAGAACCACAGGGTCATCAAACCGAAACAAGTGCTCAACACGTCTTTGCGCTCCGAGATCCAAGCCACCGATTCGACATGCAGCGGATGCAAAGCAAACAATGCAGCCACAAAGCCGCTCCGCATCTGAGCACCAGTCATGCGCCAGAGCAAAAGGAACAACAAAACGGCATTGGCGATGTGCAGCCCCAGGTTGACGAAGTGGTGACCGGTGGGGTTATCGCCGAAAATCTGGCAATCGAGCATGTGCGACACCCATGTCACCGGGTGCCAGTTGGACGCATGAAACGAGGTGAACGCCCAGGCCAATCCCCTTGCGGAGAGGCCGTGAAAAACTTTCGGGTTGTTGGTTACATACTGCGGATCATCAAAATGCAGGAACTTCGCCTGCCGGATGGGCCAATAGGCCGCGACCGTGACCAAGGCCAGGAGGAATGATATGAAGACCGCACGGCGCATCGTTCAGTGTTTCGTTGGGGATCATTGGCGAGACTCCTGCCTCTCGTCAATACAAGCACGCATAAAAAAACCCAACCCTCGCGGGTTGGGTTCGAAAAAAACCGTGGCGATTCAACACCGCCGCGAGCGGCACCATCCTCTCAACGCAAGCAGTCCCAAACCCGCCAGCCATGCGGAGGTCGGCTCTGGAACTTGTGGCGTTACATCGGCCCAAGTGGTCCCAATTCTCAGATCATCCACGATGATCACATTCGGATTCAGATTGTTGGCGCGCTGGGTCAGGAAGAGGCTCCCAATCTGGGCGTTATCGGTCGTTGCCGTGGTCGTGATCAAGGTCTCGGTCGGCGCGCTGCCGCTGCCGAAGGTTGAAGATAACGGATTGATCCACATTTTAACCACGTCGTCGCTCGCGCCGGCGTTAAAAGTATATCCGACCACCACGAAAATCGTATCGGAGGTGTTAAAAGTCTGTCCCGTGTACCAGACTTGATCGGAGGCGTTGCCCACCTTCTGCGTTCCGATTTCAAACCCGGCATTCGCATCTCCGAAAACCTTGGGACGAACCAGCGTTCTGCCCGCCAGCGTTGTCGTTGGCACTGCCGTAGTCTGCGACGCAGCGCCCGCACTGTGAAACGTGGCAAAAAAAGCCCCCGCAGATTGCAACGTTGTTCCGAGATCGGTGATTTGAAAGGCCATGGAGTAGTAAATAGTTCCGCTGTTGACAATCGAATCCATGGCAAATCGTGAATATGTGGAAGTGGCTGACGGAATGATCTTTGCACTGTTACCGCCACTTGTCGCCAGACCGGAAACAGTCAAGCTCCCGCTGTTGATGATGGTGGTGGGTGCCGCCGCCCCCACCCGATACCAAGTCAACCCCTGGGCGTTGGTCTGGCCGATTAAGTCAGTCGTCGCCGTGTAGGCCGTGCCGGGTGGCGTTGCCGTCGCGTCGGCAAATGGCTCGTAGTTGGGAAGCGCGTATGATGCGGTTACGAAGGTAATCGAAGCTAAAACACCCAAAATATTCTTCATACAATTCTCGGGCTCTGAGGTTATGTTCTGATGGATAATATAAAGGTCTCGCCTGTTGGTCAACGTTTTTTTTGATGGTCTTGATAACTAATAAAAATCTGGACATTGTTGGATTCTTGATTCTTAATCGCTTAGTTCTAGTTTCTAACACAAAAACGTGTGTGGTGGATTATGAATAAGACATTCCTAGCTCTCTACTCAGTCGTCCTCGGCCTGCTGTGTTCATCTGCAAACGCCCAACTGTTCTGGGACATCAACGGCACTGCGCCCGGTGCCGGCGGCGCAACTCCTTCGGGCACTTGGGACACGGCAACGGCAAACTGGAATTCCGACGCGACCGGCGGCGCGGGCGGTACTGTCGGTACGTGGAGCGATGGCAATACAGCCTACTTCGCGGCAGGCAGTGACGCCACCGGCAGCTACACGGTCAATGTGGATGGGACACAAACTCCGTCCCAAATCACATTCGGATACGGCGACGTGACGCTCAGCGCCGGCACGCTCGATTTTCCCGGCGGCGGCGTGATTCAAGTGGATGCGACTTCGGCCACCATCAACTCCGTCCTGAGTGGTGGGACCTTGGCCGCCTTGAACAAGCTTGGCACCGGCATCTTGGTCCTGGGTGGAAACAATACCTTCTCGAACACCCTGTCCATCGCCCAAGGAACGGTACGCATGGGCGCTTCGGGCGACATCCTTCCGGTCGCCGCAGTCCAGGTATCGAGCGGGGCCACGCTGGACTTAAACGGCAACAGCGTAGCCATCGGTTCTCTCGGCGCGGCGGGCTTCAGCGTCAATTCCACCGTCAACTTGGGCAGCGGCACACTGACCAACCTTGGCATCGGCGCCAACACGCGCTATGACGGCGCCATCATCGGCAGCGGCGGCCTGACCATGACCGGCACCAACACTTTGGGGCTTATCGGTACTAATTCGCCATCGTTGAACACCTTCACCGGCAAAACGGTGATTCTGGGCGGCACCCTCAGCATCTTTGGCGATAGTTCCCTGGGTACGCCTCCGGGTGGCTACGTTGCGGATCAAATCACCATCAACGGCGGAACGCTTAACCTGGCCCGGTCGGCCGTGGATATTGGCGCAACCCGCGGGATCTACGTCGGTTCAATCGGCGGAGCACTCGGTGTCAGCTCCAGCCAGACCGCGACCATTCGGTCGGACATCACCGGCCCGGGCGGATTGACCAAAACCGGCTCCGGGAACGTGAACCTCAATGGGACAAACACTTTCTCGGGCGGCTTCACCATCACGGGTGGCGGAGTCCGCTTTAACAGCGACATCTGCGCCGGCACCGCGCCCATCACCATTACTCCGGCCAGCACCGTGTTCTTGCGCAATCTGACACCGCCGGGAAGCAGTTCCACCGTGACCAATGCCATCACGCTCAACACCGGCGTAGCTCTGGCCGAACTGGTGTCGGCCACCCCTGATACGTTTATTCTCAGTGGTCCGATCAGCGGGTCGGGCCCGCTGATTCGTGGCGGCACCCAAACTGGCAACAGTGGCACGGTGGTGTTGAGCGGCGACAACAGCGGCTGGAGCGGCGGATTGTTCCTCCATCGCGGCGTGCAGGCGCTCGGTCATCCGAACGCGCTGGGCAGCACGGCGACGCTCATCAATCCGCACGTCAACGCGAGCACGGTCAACACCGTTGTCCTGCGGGCGACGACGCCGCTGACCGGCGCGAATGCGGTCAGCACGCCGATCAACATCGTCATCACCAATGCCGCGTGGCACTTCTCCATTGGCGGCGCGAACGCGCTGGAATTCGCCGGCGCCATTGACCTCGGGCCAAACACCGCGCTCACGCCGATCATCACTGTCACCAACACCGGTGGGACCATTTTCTCAGGCGCCATCGGTGGCGGCACGGGGATCGGTCTCACCAAAGCGGGCATCAACACCCTGACCTTGAGCGGCGTGAACACCTACGACGGCCCGACCACCGTTAACGCCGGCACCCTGCTGGTCAATGCCCCGGGCAGCCTCGCCAGCGGCAGCACCGTCACCGTGAATTCGGGCGCCACCTTGGGCGGCTCGGGAACGATCAATGGACCGGTAACGGTGGCCAGTGGTGGAAGCATCGGCGCGGGCTCCAGTGCGGGCACCTTGACCGTGGCGAACGGCTTGGACTTGAGCGCCGGGGGCACGAACGTGTGGGAACTGGCGGCGAACAGCGCCAGCAACCCGGGAACGGATTTCGACCAGATCGTTCTGACGGGCGGCAATCTTGTCCTCAGCGGTTCAGCCGCGCTCCAGATCAAATTCACCGGTTCAGTAAACTTCACGGATCCATTCTGGGCGGCCAATCACACCTGGAAGATCATCAACGGCTCGAATCCGGGAAGCTCGACTTTTGCAACGCTGAGCGGCACCAACGGCATCACCGCCGGGACCTTTGCCGTGTCGGCGGACACAACGGGCGTTTACCTGAATTACACCACGGCGGTGTCCCCGGCGACTCCGCGGCCCAACATCACCTCGATTACTGGCGCCGGCACAACCAGCGTGATCGTGAACTATACCAACACCGTCGCCGGCACGAATTACGTTTTGCAGTACAACACGAATCTGAACTCGGCGACCTGGGTGAACGTCACCACGAATCAGGCTGCAGGCACGACGGCGTCGCAAACGAACAACCCGCCTGCGGGCACCACGAACCGCTACTATCGCGTTTACTTCGTCACCCCGTGAGGCTGGGAATTCAGCCCGGGTGATGGTGTGCCTTAACAATTCGATTGACGCTCCCCTGGCAGGGTGCAAGTTTGGCTGGTGACAAACGCCGTAAGCGGCGGGCCGAAGCCAGAGGCGAATTGAATGAACGCATGAAAGTACGAACCATCCGGTCAACAGGTTTTACCCTTATCGAACTTCTGGTAGTTATCGCGATCATTGCCATTCTGGCCGCTCTGCTGCTGCCGGTGTTAAGCAAGGCCAAGGAAAAGGCGCACCGGATTGCGTGCCTGGGCAATGCGAGGCAAATGTCGTTGGCCAGCCAGATGTACGCTGACGAAGATTCAAACAATTATCTCAGCGGCTCAATCAAAACTACTCCTTCCCAGATCCACGACGATGATGATCTGAACTGGCTCTACGGTTTCGGTTATTCCTTTCCCAGCTTCATTGCCAATGTAAAATCGTTCATTTGCCCGTCCACGCGAAACTCTGTTGATGTGACCAAGACCATAATCACGACGAGTCCACTGAACGGGAACTTGATCCGCATCGTGCAAGACCTCCAATCGTACCCCCGCGGTCCCGCCGCGGCGAGCCCATACTCTAAGTCCGATTTCCGCGGCAAACAGGGGACTTACGGCGGACACAGTTACGAAGTGTTCGGCTCGTGGTACAACTCATCTGGCGGTACTGGAGGTAGTACCGCCTATACCCGCAAAACGACCAAGGCGTTTCCCTACACACACAAAAATGATCCGTTCCCGGGCGTGAAGACCGGAGCTTCCGACACCTGGCTGATTATGGACGCCATCGAGCCGGGTGACTCCCAAAGCCAGACCAGTTCCAATCCCAATTACAACAACCAGAATTTTCCCAACCCCTATTGGGGTCACGGCGACGCTGGCGGCAACGTGGTCTTCTGCGACGGCCACGCTGAATGGATCAATCGAAACAGTTGGAACAGGCGTTACACCTTTTCCGAAGATCCCGTGAATGTACCCATCACGCCTTACTACTGAGCGCAAACAAATTCACCGCCTGCGGAAATCTGGTTTCAATGGTAATTGGTTTGGCGGTGTGGTCTTGGGGCAACATGTAGCATGAAGAAAGCGACTCGCAATCATTTTCCCCGTCTTCAAGTCTTTCCACGCTAGCGTCTTTTGGCCGTAACGCTATTGAATCATCAGGACGGTCACCCGAATGTACCAAACACCGGTTGAATTGAACCGAAATCTGGTTGAGAATCGGGGTGTCGCGCCGGGCTTGTGTCGGCTTGTTTTCATTCATGCTTAGTATGCTGAGTAAACGCTTTTTGGGGGGAGTAGCGCTGGCGGTCCTGCTGGGTTGTCCGAACCCGGGCCGCGCACAGGTCGGGAAAGCCAATCAAATCCTCATCAATCGGGGTTTGCAGGTGCAAGCCTTGGTTGCGACGTACGACACATTTCACCTGAGCACCTACACAAACGCAAATTACACCGCGGTCATCTGGCTCTGGGACGCCCCGCGCTCTTACAACGGCATGGCGGGGCTCGGCCCGGCGCCGGGCTTCCCCTGGGCACGCTGGGTGTTCGACGAAAACGACATGCCCCCGCTCGGTGGTGAATCCGCTTACCTGAGCCAGCTCGTGAACCTGCAACTGGCCGACGAGTGGCATCTCAACGACGATGCCACACGAACGCGCGCCGTAAACTGGTTCAACGCGATCAGTGCCAACTGGCCGAATACGATTCTGTCCGCCAATAACTGGGGCGGTCAGGTTTCCGATGGCAACCTCATTGATTTCATCTCCCGTGCGCATCCGGACATGATCTGCTTTGACACGTATCCGTGGCAATCCGTGTGGGACGTCAACGCACCCAATCACACCGGCCCGCCCCTCGCCGGCCCGCCGACGCAATGGTATGGCCACTTGCGGACGTATCGCGATATCGCCCGCGCCTTCAACATCCCCTTCGGCAGCTACGTGCAGACGTTTCACGCGGTGCAGGACTACAACACCACCGTCTATCGCAATCCCTCGCCGTCGGAACTGCGCTTGAACCACTCCGGCGCGCTCGCGTTCAACGCGAAGATGCTCATTGATTTCCTTTACAACAACGGTTCGTCCTCGCTCTTCAATCCGCCCGGCGGCGACAGCAATCCCAACGCCTTGTATTACGAGAAGGCCGATTGCAACCGGCGCGCCCGCAATCTCGGCAGGACGCTCGTACGATTGAAGCCCATTGACGAGGCCACGGGATTGTGGACCACCAGCATCATGTTCATCCGGGGCAAGGACGCGAACGGCGCATTGAATCCGATTCCGATCAATTTCTACGCCGGCCCGGGCGGCGCGAACCCCAACACGGATTGGGTCGTCGGCCGAAACGATCCCTGGCTGCGCGGCTGGGTGGTAACCAACACCGGCACCAAGAACAACGGCCAACCCGGCGACGTGATCATCTCCTGGTTCAAGCCGCTGGATGAAAGTTTCGATGGCGCGAACTACACCAACGAAATCTATTTCATGATCGTGAACGGTTTGACCGGCACGAACGGCAGCGCCGCCGATTGCGCGCAGGAGATCAAACTGAACTTTCTGGATACCTTCACCTCGCTCGACCTGCTCGATCCGGTGAGCGGCCAGTTGACGAATGTGCCACTGCCTATCGTCAGCACGCGCCGGCAGCTCACCCTCAATCTGAACGGCGGCGATGCCGCGCTGTTCAAAATCGCCAATGGCGCGCCGTTCGTTGGCTTCCCCTTCCCCACCAATACCCCCGTCATCATCAACCAACCGGCCAGTTCGACCAACGTCATAGATTCAGCGGCAACTTTCACCGTCACCGCTGCGGGCGCCGGGACGCTGGCTTACCAATGGCGGTTCGCCGGGACCAACATCGGTGGCGCCACCGCCAGCACTTACACCCGCGCCAGCGTACAGACCAATCACGCCGGCGATTACCGCGTTGAGATCACGAACCATTACGGCAGCGTGACCAGCGAGGTCGCCACGTTGACGGTTGTTCCCGTCATGCCGATCCTTTATGAACCGTTCGATTACTCGAACCTCGGCGGCCCGGTCAGCAGCAACACACCGTCAAACTGGGCCTATGGCGGCACTGGCGCGAACGACCTGAACGTGACCGGCGGCAACCTCGCGTATCCGGGCCTTGCCGCGTCCCTCGGCAACAGCGTCACCAACGGCGGCACCGGTTTGGGCGTGCGCCGTCTGCTCAACACCAACGTCAACAGCGGCGTGATCTTCTTCTCGGCGCTGTTTCGTATCAACCACCTCGGTTACGGAAGCTGGAACGGGGCGGCCTCACAGGTCGGCGCCTTCGCCGACACCAACGCCACCAGCAATTTCCGGCTCGCCGTCATGGTCAAAAGCAATTCCCCCACGGGCTACGTTGTCGGCGTGCAAAAGGGCGGCACCGGCGTCACCGCCACTTTTGACACGAACGAGTTTCACGCGAACCAGACCCTCTTTCTGGTGGGTAAATATGATTTTGACGCGTCGCCGGACACCGTTTCGCTGTGGATCAATCCCAGCCCGGCCACCTTCGGTGCGTCCGCGCCGCCGGCGGGTTTCATCAACGCGTCCACGGGCACGGATGGCTACACGATTGACCGGTTCAACCTGCGTCAAAACACCGCCGCGAGCGTTCCGGCCGCGATGCAATGGGACGAGTTGCGGGTCGGCTTGACGTGGGCCGACGTCACGCCTGCGTCGGGTTCGACCGCCATCTGGCTCACTGACCCGGAACCGCTGGGCGACGGCGCCTTCCGTTTCGCGTACGCGATGAGCGGCCTGAGCGGCACGGTGTACGCCTCGACCAACCTGTTGGACTGGGCCGCGCTCGGCGTGGCGACCCAGGCCGCGCCGGGCCTCTGCGTCTTTACCGACCCCGGCGCCACCAACTACTGGCGGCGCTTTTATCAACTGCGATTTCCCTGATCGCCGCCACCCTCCTTCGGCTGCTTTCCCGCACCGACCATTCCTGCCGGGCGGGGCGTGTCGCGTCCACGCCGGGTCGCCGCCGCCATAATTTAATTGTGCAATGCGCGCACATCACGATCATGTTGCCGCAATACCTATGAATTTTGTCACGCACCTCGAATGTGCCCATTGCGGCCAGCGTTACGACGCGAGTCAGGTCCACAACCTGTGCACCTCGTGTCAGAAACCCCTTTGGGTTCGTTACGATCTGGACGCGGTGAAGAAGAATTTTTCGAAAAGCGCCCTCCGCGACCGTCCGCAAACGCTCTGGCGGTACCGCGAAATGCTGCCGGTAAAAGAGGACGCCAACGTGGTTTCGCTGGGCGAAACCGTGACGCCGATCCTTGAACTGAAACGCCTGGGCGCGAAACTTGGCGTAAAACATTTATACACCAAGGACGAGAGCCGGCTGCCCACGGGAAGTTTCAAGGCGCGCGGCATGGCGATGGCCATCTCGCGGGCGAAGGAACTGGGCATCACGCGGGTGGCCGTGCCCACCGCCGGCAATGCGGGCGGCGCCATGGCCGCTTACGCCGCGCGCGCCGGCATGGAAGCGCACGTGTTCATGCCGCAGGACACGCCCATTGTGAACCAGAAGGAATGCTACCTTTCCGGCGCCACGACGATTCTCGTCAAAGGCCTGATCACCGATTGCGGGCGCATCGTCGGTGAAGGCAAGAAAGCGAAGGGCTGGTTCGATGTCTCCACCTTGAAGGAGCCGTACCGGATCGAAGGCAAGAAAACCATGGGTCTCGAACTCGCCGAGCAGTTGGACTGGGAATTACCGGACGTGATTCTCTATCCCACCGGCGGCGGCACGGGGTTGATCGGCATGTGGAAGGCTTTCAAGGAACTCGACGCCCTCGGCTGGCTCAAGTCGCCCAAGAAGCCAAAAATGATTTCCTGCCAGAGCGACGGCTGCGCGCCCATCGCGGTCGCATTTGCGAACAATGAACGTTTTGCCAAGAAGTTTGAAAATGCCGCCACCATCGCCAGCGGCATTCGCGTGCCCGCCGCCGTGGGCGATTTCATGATCCTGGACGCGGTGCGCGAAAGCGGCGGCAAGGCGCTCGCGACCCCGGAGGCGGACATTCCGAAATGGATGGTGATGGCGGCGTCCAGCGAGGGAATCGCGCTGTGTCCGGAAGCCGCCGTTTGTCTCGGCGCGCTGGAAGTGCTGCTTCAATTCGGGGAGATAAAGCCTGACGACCGCATCCTGCTCTTCAACACCGGCTCGGCGCTCAAATACCCGGAAGCCGTCCGCGAAAGCCTGCAGCGCGTGGACATCAACAAGCCGATCGAGTGGGAAACGATTTGATTTCGCTGAACGCCGGTTCGACGATTTTCTGGTCAGTCTCGTGACTCAGGGCACAGCCTGATTTGATGCTTTTGGCAGTTTCATTCATGTGTTATACATTCTCTGCCGTGACATCGTGACCGAGCAGCTCCATTCCCGATTTTGAAAACTTCCGCCCGCCACGCAGTGCGACTCTTCCTGAGCTTGATTTGGCTGATGAGTCTGACCGCCGCGTCGCTGGCTGGTTCGGTCGTCACTGTCAACGCCGACAATGTTCTGGTGCTCAATGGACGAAAGGTTTTCCCCATTGGCGTCTCGCCCGGACCGCCCACGTACGGCGTGACCCCGACCGGCAAGGATGCCATGCAGGAGTTTCGCGACGCCGGCGCGCTGCTGTTTCGCATCGTCCAAACCAGCAACTGGGACGCTCAAATGATCGCCAACCAGCAGGCCGCCATGGATTGGGCGGCGCAACACGACATGTATTGCTGGCTCAACCTGCGCGAACTTTCGAAGTTTGCCGCCGGTGATACGAACACCGAGACTGAGTTGCGCTTGGTGGTGAACACGTTCAAGAATCATCCGGCGCTCGGCTTGTGGAAGAATTTCGACGAGGCCTGGTGGGGCGGCGTGTCGGTGGATGATCTCAAACGCGGTTACGACGTGATTCATCAGGAGGACACGAACCATCCCGTGGTACAAACGCACGCGCCCCGCGGCACGGTGGCGGACCTTCAGCCTTACAACGTGGCAACCGATGTTTTGGCGCTGGACATTTATCCGGTCGTTGCGTCCGGGTCCGCCAACAATCCGCCGATCACCAACACCGCCGTTAGCCAGGTGGGCGATTGGACGAAAGTCCTGGGCCAAATCGCCAACGGCCAGAAACAATATTGGTTGATCGAACAAATTGCCTTCAGCGGCACAACACCCCCCGCAAAGACGCTCGTATTTCCAACCTTCACGCAGTCGCGTTATATGGCCTATCAGGCCATCATCAACGGCGCGCGCGGCCTGTTGTTTTTCGGCGGCAACATTACCACGACTTTAAACGCTCAGGACGCGCCGCTGGGTTGGAACTGGACGTTCTGGACCAATGTCCTGAAGCGCGTAGTTGAGGAATTGGGCGATCACAGCCTGCTCGCCGACGCGCTGGTCGCGCCCGCGTCCGTCGTGCCAGTGACGATGAGCGGCACGGTCGCACCGGACATCGAATTCTGCCTGCGCGAAGCGCCGCCGTATCTGTACTTGCTCGCGAGCAAGCGCGAAGGCGCGACGGTGAATGTGACTTTCAGCAATCTGCCACCGACCGTGACCTCCGGCGAAGTTCTCTACGAATCGCCGCGCACCGTCACCGTAACAGATGGCCAGTTCACGGATTCGTTCGCACAATGGGATGTCCATGTTTATCGCTTCCCCTACTCGAATCAGCCGCCAATAATTCTTTCGTCGCCGACCAGCCGCACGAACAATCCGGGAAGCTCCGCCACCTTCATCGTCACAGCCTACGGCAGCGGGCCGCTTGCCTACCAATGGCGCAGAAACGGCACGAATCTCTCAAACGGTGGGAACATCTCCGGCGCGACGACTGCGCTGTTGTCGTTGTCTAACGCGTCACAATCGGACGCGGCAGAATACACTGTGGTGGTCAGTGGTGTCGGCAGCGTGACCAGCACGCCGCCCGCAGCGCTGGTCGTGGATACGAACGTGGCGATGCTGGCAATCACCGCCCAACCGCAAAGCCGCACTGTCGCCGCCGGAGCCATGGCAACTTTCAGTGTAACCGCGGCGGGCACGCAGCCGATCGTTTACCGGTGGCAGAAGAACGGCGCGAATCTCACGGACGGCGGCAGCCTTTCCGGAGCGAACACGGCGACGTTGACGTTAAGCAATGTGACGCTCGCCGACGCGGGCAGTTATCGTGTCGCCCTGACAAACGCCGCCGGCAGCACGAACAGTTCTTCCGCGGCGCTGAACGTCGTTTATCCGATGCCGTATTATGATCCTTTCGACTACGTGGCGGGGGCGAACCTTGCTGGGAACACCAACGCCAACTGGCTTTCGTGGGCGGACATCGGCACGGACACACCCGGCCCGTACGTGACCATTCGCAGCAACAGCCTCGCCGTGCCTGGCCTCGCCGGCCCGGTCGGCGGCAGCATTCAATTCGGAGGCCTTGGCAAGAGCGTGCGGTTTTCCCTGCCGACGGGCAGTCCCGTCACCAACGGCACACTTTATTACTCCTTTGCCACGCAGGTGATTGATACCAACGGCCTCACGGACTCAGGGATTTTTGTCGGCGGTTTCAACAACACCGCCGGCCCCCAACCCAATCAACCCACGGTCATCGGCACGCGCGTTTATCTGCACCGCACCAACGGCGGATTCAACATCGGCACTTCGAAGAATTCCTCCATCACCAGCGAATGGGTTTGGGATCCGCGCACCTTCAAGACCAACGAAACCCTGTTCCTGGTGGGTAGCTATACTTTCAACCCCGCCTCAACCAACGATGACGTCGTGAAGCTTTGGGTCAATCCAGATTTTAACACATTTGGCTCCGGGGTTGCGCCCGCGCCTTCGATCGTGGCCAGCGATGGCGCGGACATCTCCGCCAACAAGATCGCGAGTTTCATCTTCGTGCAACGCTCGTCCACACAACCGGCACTCATGTATGCCGATGAATTACGCATCGGCCGCACGTGGGCGGATGTCACGCCGCCAACCGTCATCACCCTGATCGAACCCGAGAAACTGTCGAATGGCGCGTTCCGATTTCGCTACACGAACACCAGCCCGTTTGGCTTCAGCGTTTATGCCTCGACCAATCTGGGTCAATGGAGCGCCATCGGTTCGGCGGCATTGATCGCCCCCGGCCTCTACCAGTTCACGGACAACGATGCTGTGAATGTTCCACGTCGCTATTATCAGCTCCGCTCGCCCTGACGAACCGCGGCAATCCCCAACGGTCTCAAGGTTTCATCCGGGTCAACTTTACGTCCGCCGTCCAAAGCTTCGGTCCATTACCATCACGGGCCGTGTAAATGTTCTTGAGCCAGTTGGCGTGGTCCGTCTCTGGAAAATCCTCCCGGTAATGCGCGCCGCGACTGTCCTCGCGCATCAGCGCGCTCCGGGCAATTAGTTCCGACGCCGCGAGCATGTTCCGCAGGTCGAGCGCCTGCTGCCACGTGAGATTGAAAGTCCGCGGGCCGATCACGGAAACTTTCTGGAGCTTTTGTTTCAACTCGGCGATCTCCATCAAGGCCTGCTTCAACTTCTCACCGTGACGGACGATCCCAACGCGTTCCCACATGACTTTGCCCAGCTCATCGCGCAACGGCCACGGGCTGTCACATTGCTGATTGTCGATTGCCGACTGCCGATTAAGAAATCTATTGGCCGCTTCCGTCGCTTCCGTCACTTGCGTCCCTTGGACTTCACCGTGCTTTCGGTCCTTCACCCAGCCCGCCACAACCTCGCCGACGCGTGCCCCAAACACCGTGGATTCCGCCACGCCGTTTCCCCCGAGCCGATTCGCGCCGTGCACACCGCTTGAATCCTCACCGGCTGCAAATAACCCTTCGAGATTCGTGAAACCCTCGCGGTTGATGCGGACGCCGCCCATGTTGAAATGTGCCGTCGGACAAACCTCCACTCTTTCGCGGGCAAGATCGTAACCGATGCGCAAACAGCGGTCGCGCATCCCGGTGAAATTCTTTTCCACGAACTCCGCCCCGAGATGCGAAACATCAATCCATACGCCGCCGTTTTCCGTGCCCCGACCGGCCATGACTTCCATGAAACTCGCACGCGAAACACGGTCGCGAGTGGAGCGCTCCTTTTTCTCCGGGTCGTACCGCTCCATGTAACGCTCGCCCTTGCCATTAAATAAATGAGCGCCCGCGCCGCGCAAGCCTTCCTCCAGCAGCGCACCGTTCAGCCCCGAGCCGGGCACGACCATGCCCGTTGGATGAAACTGCACCATCTCCATGTCCATCAAATGCGCGCCGGCGCGGTAGCCCATCGCCACACCATCCATCGCCTTTTCCTGGGCGCACGCTGAACGCTGGTACATCAGCGGGCC
The DNA here is from genome assembly GCA_964458575.1 of uncultured Bifidobacteriaceae bacterium. GTDB lineage: Bacteria > Verrucomicrobiota > Verrucomicrobiia > Limisphaerales > JADLHS01 > CAYWMD01. Next base: position 61,144 of record CAYWMD010000015.1, read on the forward strand.
CGCGCCGGTGCAAAGAATTACCGCCTTGCTCTTGATCGTAATGAACTCGCCGCTTTGGATGTCGAGCAAAACGGCGCCAACGACGCGTTCACCGTCCGCGGCAGTGAGCAATTCGAGTCCCCGCGTGTATTCGAGACAGTGAATGTTCGTCGTAAAGATCTGGTCCCGTAGCCGGGACATGATTTCAATGCCGGTCAAATCCCCGACGTGCACGGTGCGGTCGAAGCTCTGGCCAGCGAAAGCCTTTTGATGGATGCGCCCGTCCGGCGCGCGATCGAACAGGCAGCCGATGCGGTTCTCCAGTTCGCGCACGATGCGCGGCGCGTCTTCCACCAGCGTCCACGCGAGGTCCTGGTCGTTGAGGAACGCGCCGCCTTTCACCGTGTCCTCAAAGTGCGCCTGAATGGAATCCTTCGGGTCGAGCACGACGTTGTATCCGCCCTGCACCATCCGCGTACAACCGCTTTTGGCGAGCCCCCCCTTGCTGACGAGCGTGATGTCCAGCGACGGATCGCGCCAGAATGCGTGCAACGCTGCCATCAACCCGGCGCCGCCGGTGCCGAGGATGAGGATGTCGGTGGAGAACTGGTTCGACATGGAGGCCCTCACCCCTGCCCTCTCCCATCCGATGGGAGAGGGGGAATTATCGTCAGTCTGTTGGCGAAGCGTGAGGCGTTGGATCCAGGGAGAGCGCACTTTGCTGTTCCCTCTCCCATCGGATGGGAGAGGGTCAGGGTGAGGGTTTTCTGGATTTGAATTTCCACAGCTAAGAACCAAACAGTTTTGAAATTACTTTCCTGAACGGCTCAAACACCGCCAGCCGTTTCAACCGTTCAATCGAATGTGTCGGCGAAATGCCGCGCGGGCAGACATCGCGGCAATTGCCCAGCGTGTGACATCGGAATGCGCCGGCTTCACCGGTAACGAGGTTCAGCCGTTCGCTCCGCGATTTGTCGCGCGGGTCCACAATCAGATTGAGCGCCCGATGCAACGCCATTGGCCCGACGTAACGCGGATGCAACGTGACCAGCGTGCAAGCTGAGAAACATGCGCCGCAATCAATGCACTGCGGCTGATGATTCAACACCTTCCACTCCCGGCTCGCGTGCGGGATGCGATAAAACTCCGTCAGATCAAGGTCATCGCGCGGTGTGAACTGCGGAAGTGTGCGCTGATACGCGGCGAAGAACTGCTTCATGTCCACCGCCAGATCGCGCTTCACCGGCAGGTTACGGAGTGGTTCGACGCGTAAGCTGTGGCCTATGGTTCTGACCAGCGTGCTGCAAGCAAGTTGCTCGCGACCGTTGACAACCATCGCACACGAGCCGCACATGCCAACGCGACAGGAGAACCGGAACCCAAGGTCGGGACACGGACCGCGCTGCAAGGCGAACAACGCATCGAGCACGCTGGCCTTTTCGCTCAACTCGACCTCGTGCGTCTCGAAGTGCGGCGGCTGGCCGGATTCCGGCGCGCGCCGCTGCACGCTGACCGTGGCTTTTGGCATTGGGCGAATCCTAGAGGTGCGAGGGAAAGTTGCAACGGTTTTGGTTGGAGTTCACGCTTTAGCGTGTCGGGATGGAGGCAGGCTAAAGCCTGAACTCCAACAAAAAACTTGTGGACGGCCCTCGCCCGCCGTGTAACGTCATTTGCCCCGAGCGTATGGAATTGCCGCCGACATTTTACGAACTGGTCGAGAACACCTGCCGCGACCTTTACATCCAGTCGCTCAAGGAAATCCCACCCGACGTGGTCGCGGCGATCAAGTGCGCCGCCGAGCGCGCGACCAAAGAGGTTGAACGCCGCATCTTCTCGCATTACCTGAAATCCATCGCGCTCGGCCAAGAACAAAACATGATGGTCTGCCAGGACACGGGCATTCCCATTTACTGGGTGGACATCGGTGGCAAGCTGCGGCTCGACGGCGCGAAACTTGAAGCCGCGATCATTCGCGGCACGGAGCGGGCGACGCGCGAGCATCCGCTGCGTTCCAGCATCGTCGCGCCGCTCACACGCGAGAACCGCCAGACCAGCACCGGCGAGCGTATCCCGATCATTCACTACCATTTCGTGCCCGACTCGGACGTGCTGGACATTTTGTTCATGCCGAAAGGGTCAGGCTCGGAAAACATGTCGTTCATGAAAATGCTCGTGCCGGCGGACGGCGTGAACGGCATCAAGCGGTTCGTGCTGGAGCAGGTCGTGGGTGCGGGCGCGAAGCCGTGTCCGCCGACGATTGTGGGCGTGGGCATTGGCGGCTCGTCGGATTTGTGCATGACGCTCGCCAAGAAGGCGACGACGCGTCCGCTCGGCACGCCGAATCCCGACCCGCAACTCGCCGCGTTGGAAACGGAATTGCTCGACGCCATCAACCAAACCGGCATCGGCCCGCAAGGTCTGGGCGGCGACACGACGGCGCTGGGAGTGCACATCGAATCGGCGTGGACGCACATCACGTGCAATCCAGTGGCGGTGAATCTGCAATGCTGGCGCGCGGAGCGGCGGCGGGCGAAGATCTCGGCCGAGGGGAAGGTGGAGGTGGGATTCTAGTATGCCCGAATTCCATTTCAAAACTCCGCTGACTGAAGCCGACGTGCATAAAGTTTCCGTCGGCGATTCGGTTTATCTCGACGGCATCGTCTTCGGCGTGCGGGACGCTAATTTGATCCGCGTCTTTGACAAGAAAGTCCCGCCGCCGGTGAACTGGCAGGGCGCGGCATTGTTGCACACGGCGCCGAACGTGAAAAAAATCGGTCGTGGCCAATACGAGGCGCTGTGCGTGGGCACGACCACGAGCATGAGGGTGGACCGGTTCACCGAGGCGTTGCTGCGCGATCACGGCGTGCGAGCGATTCTCGGCAAGGGCGGGTTGTCCCCTCGGAGCGCGGAGTTGATGCGGCAATACGGCGCGTGCTACCTGAGCGTGACCGGCGGCGCGGCGGCGATGCAGACGTTGCAGATGGAGGAAATCGAGGCGGTGTATTGGGAGGACCTGATGCCGGAAAGCATCTTTCAATTTCGCGTGAAGGATTTCGGGCCGTGGACGGTGGGCATTGACGCGAAGGGCCGCAACCTTCAGGACGAAGTGCAATCTGCGGCCCGAGCGAAAATGGCCCAACTGCTGGAGAAGATGGGTGTGACTTGAACCACGAATGAACATGAATCCACACGAATCGCCCTCACTCCGACCCTCTCCCATCCGATGGGAGAGGGGGAATCATCGTCAGTCAAGTGACACGTCGGATGCGCTTTGGGGTTCGTGGCCATTTGGGTGCAGTCGTCGTTAGCGTTTATGGAAAAACGTTTTCAAAGTTATCGCGGAACGTGGGCGTGGCTGGCGCAACGCATCAGCGCCGTCTGCCTGTTCGTGCTCATTCCGATCAAGATTTACAGCGGCTGGGCGCGAAAGATTGATCTCCCCTTCCCGGAAACCTTCGGCACGCCCGCGAAGGTGCATACGAACTCCGCCATAGACATTGCCCTCTTGTTCTTTTTTCTGATTCATGCGTTCTACGGCCTGCGGGTCATTCTCATTGATGTCGGCATCATCAAGGAGGACCGCTGGTTCTGGAGAACCCTCGTGCTGGCGCTGGCCATTTTCGGGTTCATGGTCTGGTGGGTGTATTTCCACCTGGCCGAATGACCGGCGCGCGGCCGTCCCGGCCGCAGCGGCTCCGACGCGCGATGGCGGTCGAACTTTCCGCATGGTCTGTGACCAAGGACGTGCTGCGGCCGGGACGGCCACGCGCCATCATTCGTCCCGCTCGCGCAACTCTTCAGCGGCGGCGGCCGCGAGTCGCTCCGGCGAGTGGACCAGCATCGGTCCGGCGGCAGCCTGTGGTCCGGCTTCCAACGCTTGCTTCGCCTTAGCCGCGTCGAACTCGCCCTCCCATTTGGAAACTAGGATCGTCGCGACACCGTTGCCGATGAGGTTCGTGATTGCGCGCGCCTCGGCCATCAGCCGATCCACACCGAGGATCAACACCATGCCTTCAACCGGAATCGTGTGCAGCGATACGAGCGTTGCCGCCAGCACAATAAAGGCGCTGCCCACCACACCGGCCGCGCCCTTCGAGGTGATCAGGCAGACGAGAATGATGGTCATTTCCTGCCAGAACGTAAGGTGCGTGTTCGTCGCCTGTGCAATGAAGATGGCGGCCATCGTCAGATAAATGCAGGAGCCATCCATGTTGAACGAATAACCCGCCGGCAGCACCAGCCGCACGACCGGTTGCGAACAACCCAGTTGTTCGAGCCGCACCATCATGCGCGGGAGGACGGATTCGGATGACGCCGTGCCCAGCACGATCAGGAGTTCCTCCCGGATGAACTTCAGATAGCGCCACAGGTTCACCCCGTTGATCGCCAGCAAGGTACCAAGGAACGCGACCACAAACACGAAGCACGTGATGTAAACGCAGAGCATCAATTTCAATTGCGACGTGAGCGCTTCGATGCCGAGACTCGCCGTCGTATAAGCGATCGCGCCAAATGCCGCGATGGGCGCGAGCTTCACGATGAACGCGATGATTTTCATCAACGCTTCGGCAAGCTGTTCCAATACGTGGACCAAAGGTCGGGCGCGTTCGCCCATGGCCGACAGGGCAAAGCCAAACAGCACCGAGAAGAACAAGACTTGGATGATGTCACCGCGCGCGAAAGCGTCCACCACGCTACTGGGGATCACGCTGAGGAAAAAATCCACCAAGCCGTGGCCGTGCGCCTGGGTGACGTAATGCTGAATGGCCTTGGTGTCGAGTTGCGCTGGATCGGCATCCACACCCACGCCGGGTTTGATCCATTTCACGACCACCCAACCGATGACGAGCGCCAGGGTCGTGGCAATTTCAAAGTAGATCAGCGCCTTGAGCCCGACACGCCCGACGCGTTTGAAGCTCTGCATCCCCGCGATGCCGATGACGACCGTCGTGAAGATGATCGGGGTGACGACCATGCGGATGAGTTTGATGAAGCCGTCGCCCAACGGTTTAAGGTGAATGCCAATGTGAGGCACGAAATAGCCGAGCAACGTTCCCAGCACGATGGCCAGCAACACCCACGTGTAGAGATGGCGGAATAGGCTTTTGCGCATGTCGTTATAGCGGGCTCGCGGGTTTATAGCCGAATGGCCGGCCCGCACCAAGCAAAACGATTGTTGCTTTTGCGCAACCGCGGACCCGCTTGTGAAACGACCCGGCCCGGGGTAGTTTGGCCGCACAATTCATGATCGAGTTGCGCTTCGCCGTGCCGATCGCGTTGTTGCTACTGCCTCCAGTCGCCTTCGCGGCTAGTTACGTTTCCACCTGTGCGCCCGAAGACCACGCGCTAACGGAAGGCCCGCCGGTGGGGGCGACGCAGGGCGTCACCACCATTCGCATCGGGGCCAACAGCGGTGGCCGGAATGCGGTCGTGCTGTTCCTGCTTCCGGTGCTCGGCGCAGGGGAGCAGGTGGTTGCGGGTAAATTGGAATTTGACGTTGCCGGCCACTCTGGCACGCCCACGTTCAACGGCGATCTGTGGGGCATCGGTTTCCAGTCCAGCACATCGCCGATCCTGGAATACTTCGAAGCCGACACGGGCGACCCGGGGAACACGAAACTCCAGGACAACATTTTGATTCCGTCCACACCCAACGGCTTGGTGACGTCCACCAACGGCGCGGTGATGGGCGCGTATCTTCAGGGTTTCTACGCCGCCAATCCGGGTTACGTGGGCGGCACCTACGCTGTCTTGCGGTTGAACCCCGACGCCAACGCCGGCACCGGCAGCCTCGGTTGGAGCATCTCTGCCTATGAGAATGGCAAGCCCGCGGTGCTCACCATCACCACGTCCGGCGGGCCAAACAACTTGCCGCCGGAAATCACCGACGAACCGGACAGCCAGGCGGTCACGGTCGGCGGCAACGCCATGTTCGCCATCTCCGCCACGGGTTCCGGCACGTTGGGTTACCGGTGGCATTTCCAGAACACGCCGTTGTCCGACAACGGACGAATCAGTGGCGCGACGACGCCGACACTGAATATCAATTCCGTCGTCACCAACGATGCCGGGGGTTATTCGGTGATCGTCACGAACAACTTCGGCCGTGCCACCAGCGATGTCGCCACTCTGACCGTTTCACTCAACAGCGCCGGCGTCACCAACACCACCAACTTCATCGTCATCGTCACGGATGACCAGCGCTGGGATTCGCTGGGGGTCGTGCAACGCGAGATGGGTCCGGCAGCGAGGTTTCCCTGGTTTACAAACGGCACGCCCAACCTGGACCGGCTTGCGGCCGGCGGAGTCCGCTTTCGGAACGCGTTCGTGACCCTGTCACTGTGTTCACCGAGCCGCGCGGCCATTTTGACCGGCCGCTACAATCATTTCAATGGCGTCATTGACAACTCGACTGCGTTCCCGGCGAACTCCGTCACGTGGGCATCTCAATTGCGCGCAGCGGGCTACATCACCGGCATGGTCGGCAAGTGGCACATGGGCACGCAATCGGCGCGGCCCGGCTTCGATTACTACGCCAGCTATCTTGGTCAGGGCGCGTATGAGGATGCCACGTTCTATGTGAATGGGACTGCCACGCCGAGCACGGGCTGGGTGGACGACGTCGCGTCAGATTACGCGATCAATTTCATCAACACGTATTGCTCGAACTCGTTCGGACTGTTCCTCGGCTACAAAACCACGCACACGCCGCACACGCCACCGGCCTGGGCCGCGACTCTTTACAGCGGCAATTCCGCGCAACCCACCCCGAACATCGGCCTCCACGCCGTCTATCGGACGAATGTGTTCACGCCGGGCGATACCAAGGTCTTGAATTATCATCGCTGCGTGACAGCCATGGACGCGGGCGTTGGCCGGATTTTGGATCGGCTCGATGAACTCGGACTGGCCACCAACACGATGGTAATCTTTCTCGGCGACAACGGGTTTTATCTCGGCGAACACGGTCTGGACGACAAGCGGACGCTTTACGAGGAAAGCCTGCGCGTGCCGATGCTGGTGCGCTATCCGCGCGTCATTCCCCAGGCCGCGGCGCGCGACGAATTGGTCGCGAACATTGACATCGCGCCGACGATACTCGACTTCGCGGGACTGCCCGCGCCCACGGGGATGCAGGGTCGAAGCTGGCGGCCCTTGCTGGAAGGCGGCAGCGGAACAGATTGGCGGCAAGCCTTTCTGGCGGAATACATTCTCGAACCGGGCTACGAGCAGATTCCGACGACGGTCACGCTGCGCACAACGGGGGCAAAGTTCACCCTCTGGCCCGGCCATCCGGAATGGTCGGAGATGTTTGATCTGAGCAGCGATCGGTATGAAGTCACCAATTTGTTCTTCGTGTCGGCGCATCAGGCGATGCGGGATGCCCTGCGCGGGGAGTTTGACCGGCAAATGCGCGAAACCGGACTGGCCGCGGAATTGACCCGGTTGAAGTTCAGCAATGGCGTTTACAGTTTGACCGTCACTGGCGGCATGGGGCCGCGATACGAACTTCAACGCAGCACGAATCTGCAATCATGGACGCCCCTGGGCGAAGTCAAGCTGAACAGCTCTCAGGCCGGCTTCACCGATCCGAGCGCCGGCCCGGGCAGAAGTTTCTATCGCGTCCGCTGGATTGACGATTAGGTTGGGCACAATTCGACACCGGCAGCACCGCTGGTGTCTGGTCGTGGAGCCCGCGTTGGCCGCAGTTCGCAACCCAAGGCATTTCAGACCGCGGCCGATTGACTTTCGTTGCCTGCGCCGATTGAATCAGCCGGAGGGGATGCTTGCATTTTTAAGCACGCAGCCGCAGTCTGCGATGGAGCATTCAAATGCAATTGCACGGAAGAAGCTTTATCAACGGGCGGCCTTCACCGGAATCCGGCGAATCCTTTACGACTGAAAATCCGGCCACGGGTGACGCGCTCCCCACGGCGTTTTACAAAGCGTCCGCCGCCGACGTGGACGCGGCCATGGCCGCCGCGGAGAGCGCGTTTGCCGAGTCGCGCTCGCTGCCTCCGGACCGCATTGCCACCCTGCTCGACCAGATGGCAGAAGAAATTCTCGCCCTGGGCGATGTCCTTATCGAGCGCGGCATCGCCGAAACGGGCTTGCCGGAACAACGTCTGGTGGGCGAGCGCGCGCGCACCGTGAACCAGTTAAAAACGTTCGCCGCACTCGTGCGCGAAGGTTCATGGGTGGACGCGGTCATTGACACCGCCGATCCCAACCGTCAACCGCTCCCGAAGCCGGACGTGCGTCGAATGTTACGGCCCGTCGGTCCGGTGGTCGTATTTGGCGCGGGGAACTTCCCGTTTGCGTTCGGCGCCTGCGGGGGCGACACCGCGTCGGCGCTGGCCGCGGGCAATCCGGTGATCGTCAAAGCGCACAGCGGCCACCCGGGCACGAACGAACTCTTCGCCCACGCCGCCGTGGCAGCGGTCAAAGCGTGCGCCCTGCCTCCGGGCCTCTACGGGTTGTTGCAAGGTCCTGGCGCCACCGTGGGTCAGGCACTGGTGAAACACCGGGGGACGAGCGCGGTCGGATTCACCGGCTCGAAACGCGCCGGCCGGTTGCTTTTCGATCTCGCGGCGGCCCGACCCGTGCCCATTCCAGTTTACGCGGAGATGGGCAGTCTCAATCCGCTGGTCATCCTGCCCGGCGCGCTTGCCGAGCGGAGCGAAACAATCGCTGCCGGCCTGGCCCAATCCATCACGCTGGGCGTCGGACAATTTTGCACCAAGCCCGGCCTGGTTTTCCTCCGGGACGGCCCGCTGGCCGACACGTTCGTAGTTCAACTGACCAAGCAACTTGCTGCCGTCCCTGCCGCCACCATGCTGGATCTCCGGATGCGAACCAACTTCTGCGAAACAACCGGCCGGTTCGCACGCACTGCTGGCGTGCAACCGTTACTGGAGAACGAACCGAGCGGCCACGCCAAGATGTCGCCGCTGCTTTTTGAACTGAGTGGGGCGACGTGGCTGCGTGAATCAGCGTTGCGCGAGGAAGCCTTCGGGCCGGCGGCGCTCGTCATCCGCTGCCAGGGATTCGATGAACTGACGGAAGCCATTTCCGTCGCCGGAGGCAATCTCACTGGCACGCTTCACGTCGGAGCGGAAGACAAACCGGACGACATTCGTGAATTGGCCCAAGTGCTGGAACGTCACGTCGGCCGCGTGATTTTCGATGGTTATCCGACCGGCGTTGAGGTTTGCCACGCGATGGTTCACGGCGGGCCGTATCCGGCGACAAGCGCGCCGCTCACGACATCGGTCGGCACGCTGGCGATCAGACGATTCGCCCGGCCCGTTTGCTATCAAAACTTGCCCGACATGTTTCGGCCACCGGAACTTCGCAATCGTAACGAATGCGGCATCTGGCGACTGGTGAACGGGAAGCATACCAAAGATGATTGCTAAAATGCCATCCTCACCCCTGCCCCCTCGCCCGTCCGACGCGAGAGGGGAACAGCAATGGCACCTCTTCTGGTCTGCGGAACATCCTCCAGCAACCGACGCGCTAACATTTGCCAACCCAACGGACGACGAATCTCCCTCTCCCATCGGATGGGAGAGGGCCGCGGTAAGGGTTGGCCTTTGCACAAACCCTCGCCGATCGCTCCCTCCACAAGCATGACCCCGGAAATTCCCATCGAATCGTTCGAGGTATTCGCCCGCGGGGTGGACCACGCCGAGTGCGTCGCGTTTGACCGTGAAGGGACACTCTGGGCCGGCGGTGAGGCGGGGCAGATTTATCGAATCGATTCCGAGGGCCGCGTGGAAACGGTCGCGACCCTCGGCGGCTTCTGCGGCGGAATCGCATTTTCTCCGGCGGACGAGTTGTTCGTCTGCAATCCAGCGCTCGGCATCGTTCGCGTGTCGCGCGACGGCAGGCATTCGGTGTTCGCGACCCATGCGGGCAACCACAAGCTCATCTGTCCCAACTACGGCGTTTTCGACTCAGTCGGCAATTACTACGTCACCGATTCCGGCCAATGGCAGAAGCGCAACGGATGCTTGATTCGCTTCACGCCGGATGGTCAAGGAACCGTCCTGACCGGTCCGCTGGGTTACGCCAACGGCCTGGCGCTCAGTGCGGACGAGAAGACTCTTTACATGGCGGAGAGCGACACGGATTCGACCTTCCGTTTCGCAATTGAGGCCCACGGCTCGATCGGATCGCCAGGACTATTCGCCGATGACTGTGGTCGCCTGCCGGACGGTCTGGTGCTGGACGCCGAAGGAAATCTCTACGTCTGCTGTTATGCCTCGGATGAAATCTGGCGGATCAGCCCGGATGGCAAGAAGACGTTGTTCGCCTGGGATCGCTGGGCCATCCGCCTTGGTGCGCCCACGAACATGGCATTCGGCGGAGAGAATTTCGACGAGTTATACGTCGCGAACCTGGCCCGAACCACCATCACGCGCGCCAAAGCCGGCCGCAAGGGTCAGCGGCTCGTCAACCAGCGATAACATGTGATGAAACGACTCGAAAGCAAAGTAGCCATTGTCACCGGCGCCGGGCATGGCATTGGCCGGGCCATCTCCGAAATCTACGCGGAGCACGGTGCGATGGTTTTCATGTGCTCGCGCGAGGTGGAAGCCGGGGAAGCCGCGGCCGCCGGGTGTCGGCAAGCTGGCGGCGACGCCACCTTCATCCAGTGCGACGTCTCGCAACCCGGCCAGATTGCTCACGTCGTGCAGGCCGCCGCGGAACGGAACGGTCGCATTGACGTGCTCTGCAACAACGCCGCCTATCTCACCAGTCCGTGGCACGCCGCCGGTGATGCGCCGGATGAGGAGTGGGAAAGATGTTTCCGCGTTTCGCTGATGGGCACACAGTGGTTCACCAAGGGAGTGTTGCCGTTCATGATGAAGCAAAAGCACGGCTCGATCATCAACATCGGATCGCTGCAAAGCCTGGTCGGTGGACGCGAATCCGCCGCCTACACTTCCATCAAGACGGCGCTGGTGGGGTTTACGCGCAGCGTGGCCTACGACTACGGCCCGCACAACATCCGGTGCAACGTTATTTGTGCCGGTGCCATCACGACGCGCATTTCGCCCGAACCCGGCTCGGAACTTTATCAGCGGCAGGTCAGCAAAACTTTTCTCGGCCGCGTCGGGAAACCGCGCGAAATTGCCACCGCCGCGCTCTTTCTCGCCTCGGATGAATCCTCCTACGTCACCGGCGCCGCGCTGCCGGTGGACGGCGGTTGGACCGCCATGTGATGAATCCTTCCTGGAAGGCCGGTGCCGCATCTGTCGTTATCACGCCGACAGAACCGATGTGGCTGGCCGGCTGGGCTGCGCGCCGGCAGCCAGCCACCCGCAAAGCGATGGATCTTTTTGTGAAGGCGCTGGCGCTGGAGGATGCGAATGGCCAGCGCTTGGTAATTGTGACCGCGGACTTGATCGCCATTCCGCGCGGTGTCGCGATGCAAGTCGCCGCGCAGGCACAAGCCCGCTGGCATCTGCCGCGGGCGCAGTTGTTGTTTAATGCTTCGCACACGCACACGGCACCGGAAGTGCGACCCGACAAGGTGCCGTTCTTTGAAATTCCACCCGAGTTCGCCATCCAGATTGAGCCGTATGTCGCGCAACTGGTGAAACCCTTTTTAGCCGCGATCCAGGGCGCGCTCGAAAAACTCGAACCCGCTGAACTGCGCGCACACCAGTTCACCGCCGCCATTGCCGTAAATCGCCGCTCGCCCAAAGACGCCGTGGACCACGACCTTCCCGTGTTGGCAATCACAGGACAGGACGGAAAACACCGGGCCATACTGTTCGGCTATGCTTGCCACAATCTCACGTTGCCGCCGGAGTTCTGCGAATTTCACGGTGATTACGCAGGAGTGGCGCAACAGCTTCTGGAACGGGGATTCCCCGGCACCACCGCCCTGTTTCTTGCGGGTGCCGGGGCGGATCAAGATCCATCGCCGCGCGGCACACTGGAGCTGGCGGAAACGCACGGCAGATCGCTGGCGGAGGTGATAAGCCAGGGATTGTCTGCGGACGGAGACGCGGTTGCCTCCAACTTGCGAACGGCGTATGAAGAGATTGATCTCGATCTCCAACCCCTCCCTTCTCAGGAAACCTTGCAGACTGACTTGAAATCCGAAGACGCGCCGCGGCGACGCAAGGCGGCATTTCTCCTGACCGCGCTCGCGGAAAATCGCGTGCTGCCAACCCGTCTGATGTGTCCGGTGCAGGTCGTGCGTTTCGGCGGGGAGCTTCTGCTCATCGCGCTGGGCGGCGAGCCGGTCGCCGAGTATGCGCAGCGTTTCAAGTCCGAATTCGCCGGGCCGTGCGTGTGGGTGGCAGGATATTCCAACGACATGTTTGGCTATTTGCCCACACGCCGCGTGTCGCAGGCGGGCGGTTACGAAGGGGGGCGCGCAACACTGTGGAGCGCCCTGCCCGCCCCGCTGGCCGAATGCGCCGAAGAGCGTGTGGTGGAGGCGGTGAGACGGCTGGTGCGCTCCGTCGGTGGTTGACGAATCGGCTCTGGAAAGATTTTAAGTCACTTTATGCCAACCCCGCCGAATTTGGATTTGAATGAACTCGTTCCGACCCCGGAGGCGAAAGTCGCGCTTTGGCGCGAGACGCTCGCCCAGTTGCGACACCTCAGCAACGATGCCTGGCGGGGATTCATGTGTTTCGCGCCGCTGAACCTTGCTTTGGTGTTGACGGTCGCGGTCTTGTTTGTGCGGTTCGGCAAACGCGCAGCGATCCTGGCCATGACACTTTCGGTTTTCGGGGTCGTGTTGACCATCGCCGCCCGCTACATCCTGAAGCGACATCGCCATTATTATCTTCAGATGCTTGCGAAAAAGGCGCTGATCGAACACGAACTGGGATTCTACGAAATCAAACTGGACCAGAGTAACACCGATCTGGCGTTTCCGTGGCGGCTTGCCCCCGACGTTGTGGCCGAGCTACGGCAGAACGCGGCGCTCTGGGTGGAGAAAGCCATGCGCGGTAAAAAGACAATTACCTTTGTTCAGTTGCTGATCTATGACTTCATGCTCGTGCTGTACTTCGCCGGCATTGTTGCGGCCATTTTTGCTTTGTTGCGTTAATGAAACACATTTTTGGTGGGGCGAGGCTACGACGAGCCGGCTCGCGGGGACGCTCGCCCCACCGGAACGTCGAGTTTCTCTTCAGCAATGCGTCAGTGGGTTTTGACAGGTCGCCGCAAATCAATACGATGCCCGCATGAAACCGAAGCGCCGCCAACTCCGCCTTACGTTTCCCGCCGCCGGCGAGTCTGTCCTCGCCGAACTGCTCGACGATGAAGCGCCCGGCGTCTGCCAGCTGATCTGGGACATGCTGCCCGTCGAAACAAAGGCGGTTCACGGGATGTATTCCGGTGCGGAAGTGTTCGCAATGGTGGACAAACCCCAGCCCGCCCCGGCCGAGAACGTGGTGCAACTGCCGTTGCCCGGGGAAATCCTTTATTTCTACGATTCGAGTACCGGCGCGGTCGGTGCAAGGAAGCCGGTGGGCGAAATTTGTGTCGTTTATGGCCGCGGGGTGACGTTGCGCGCGCACGAAGGCGTCCCGACCCACTGCGCGTTGTTCGCTCGCATCCCTGGCGACTGGAAATACGACTGGCCGAAGTTCGCCGCCGAATGTCGCAAGTGCCGGTGGGAAGGGCCGCAGGTTTTAAGAATTGAGCGCGCAGGTTGCGTCGAGGCTCTCAACTCGTGCGAGTCAGCCGTGATCTATCCAACGGTCTATCAGCCCGATCACCAGCATCCAAAAGGCTTCGACGGCCAGGGGGATTACCTTGTAAATGTCCCACCACCACGGCAGGCAGCCTCGCAAGGAGAAGCCTTTGAGACAAAGCAGGAACAGTCCCAGGAGGATTGACTGAAAAAACAGCACGGCGAGGGAAAACCAATAAATGCCGTCCTCATCCTCCCAGCCAAGCCCATCAATCCAGGCCCGGGCCGGAAACTTCGGATCGTAGCGTATTTGAATGTTCCCGCGTCCTTCGCGCACCACCGCCGCTGCGGATGGCTGCAATGCCGCCGGCATTTCGTGGTTCTTCGCATTAATCCGCAAGTGCACTTGCTCCCTGATGCCGAACTCGTTTGTGAAGCTGCATTCCAATTCATACCACGTCGCCAACTCCCGTTTTCTTTCCTGCACCGAAATAACTCGCGCTTCTGTAGTTTTTCCCTGCTGATATGCCATCCTTTCGTCGGCCATCAAATAGAGCGTGAAGGACAGATCAAGGAACACGGCAATTCCGACAGCAACTGCAACCGGTTTGAACCCCGAACGGACCTGCTCAAAGGCCACCGGAATGGCCTGTCTGGCCAGGACTGCGTGCACGAACGCAAACCGGGCAAACCAAATCAACCCGACACAGTCACCAATCAGGAGACCGGCGATCTTCCACGGTTGCAGCCGGCGGTATTCCACCTGCAGGTACGGCAAGTGAGCCCAAATCGCCAACGCGAGAACTCCCATGATTGCCAGGCAGAGAAGCCGAAGCCTGGGAGCCTTCCTATTGCGACTGCATACCGTATCCATTTCCATGGCATGGTTGGCGTAGGTTCAACGCACGCGGTAGCGCTCCAGTTGTTCGTCGTCCAACTCCACCCCCAACCCCGGCTTCTCATTCGCCCGCGCTTCGCCCGGCTTGATCGGCAACGGTTCGCGCACGATGTCGTCCTCGTAGTAAAGCGGTCCGATGATATCGCAAGGGAATTCCTCCGCCGCCACACCGCGGGAGGCGAGCGCAAAATGCGTCATCGCGGCGCTGCCCACGCCCAGTTCGAGGTTGCTGCCGACAGTGCATTTCAGATTTTCGCGCAACGCGAAATGCGCGAGCTTCATCGCTTCCGTGATCCCGCCGGCTTTGCCGATGTAAATGGACAAAACGTCGGCAGCTTTGAGCGTGGCCAACTGTTTCGCGTCCCTCAAAGTGAAGACGCTTTCGTCGGCGATCACCGGAAGCCGCGTTAGTTTGCGAATCTCGGCCAATACCTCCGGATGCTCGGGCGAAACCGGTTGCTCGACAAAGGCTATTCCAAAATCGCGCAGTCGCTGGATTGTCGGTATCGCCACGGCGGGTGACCATCCACCGTTTGCGTCCACGCCCAGTTTGATTTCCGTTCCGATCACTTCCCGGACAGCCTGCACCCGCGCCACGTCACCATCCGGTTCGAGGCCCACCTTGACTTTCATGGCCTTGAATCCTTGCGCCACCGCCCATCGCGCAATCTCAGCCGCCTTTTCCGGCTCGACGCCGGACACAGACCACTTGGTCGGCACGAAGTCGCGCACCTTGCCGCCGAGGACTTCGTAAAGCGGCAGTTCTTCCGCTTTGGCCGCAATATCCCAAAGCGCCATCTCAACGGCGGCCTTCGTGAAATAATTTCCCGCGAAGGCGATCCGGAATGTTTTGGCGAGCTCCTCGACATTGGTTGGGTCTTCGCCAACCAACAAGGGCTCAAGGTAGGTGTGAATCAAGTGCGCGCCCGTGACCTGATCCTCACCGCTCCAACGCGGCGTGCAGGACGCCTCGCCAACTCCGACCATGCCTCCGTCCGTGTGAATCTTGACCAACAAAAACGGCGACACGGTATGCGCCCCGCCCCCGCCGCGAATGACAAACTCCGGCTTTAGCGGCACGCGAATCGGGATGGTTTCAATGCGGGTGATTTTCATGCCGGGGGGTTTGATCGTGGATCATCTATTGACACTTCAAGTGCAGCTCTGCGAAACATCAATATGCCCGCACCCAGCACAAAACACGCGCCAATGTCGCCGTAAAATGGAAACGGGCGCAGGCCCAGGCGAAAGCCAGGAACCGCGAGAATCACACCTTCCGCAAGCATGAGGTAACCGAACAGGGGGATGAACTGGGCGAAGCGACGCGGGAACATCGCAAGGATCAGAAACAGCATTCCGACGAGGAAGAAAGCACCCGCAGCCATCCGCAGCCAATAATCGAGCATTGGATCATACGCGATCGGATTGGCGCCGAGACCCTGAAGCCATTCACCCACCTTCTGCCAGGGCGCAAATACGCCGACCACGGAAATCGCCCAGGTAAACGCCGAAGCCAGCAAGGTGAGTCTTAGCAATCGAAGGCGCATCTTGATGCCGGTCAGGTTCACCACTGCGCAAACGCATCCACGAACGCAGTGACATCCTTTACGATGCGGTTGAAAAAGCGCTTCCCTTTCCCGGCCGTGGCGAGATCGGGGTGACCGACAGTGCCCGTCTTCGAAATCTCGTCGAACTCATTGACGAAATAGACTGCTCGGGAGTGGAACATATCCGCCTTGCGATAAACATCACTGAATCCTGGACCGTCACGACGGGCACGGTTTAGTTTCACCCGCTCAGGGTGCAAATATAGCATGAGCGATGTTTCCATTTCGCAAGCGTGGCCGAGCCCGCCGACGCCCGATTCCCGAATCGCGTTGATGCCCGCCGCCGCAAGCGACCAGTAGTTGGCGAACACGAACTTGATCTTGGGAAATTCACCCTTCAATTCGCGCATCGCGGCACGCACGGGGATGTCGTTTCCGCCGTGGCCATTCAGCAGGAACACCTTCCTCGCGCCAAACTTCACGATGGAGCGGCAAAGCTCGGTGACCAGTTGAATATACGGCATCTGGCGCACGCTCAGTGTGCCGGGAAAGAACAAATGATGCGTCGAGTGCCCGGGCCAGAGCGTCGGCAGGCAGAGGATTTTGGCGGGACGCTTGCGCTCGACGCCGCGAGCGACGGCCGTGACGAGGTCAGTATCCGTGGTGAACGGCAGGTGCGGGCCGTGTTGTTCGAACGAGCCAAGTGGGAGCACGACGACTTTGTTCGCCAGTTTGAGCTTCTTGACTTCGGGCCAGGTCAGGTTTTCGAGGAGCATAATTCAGTTAATCTATACAAGCACGAATGAACAGCGATGAACACGAGGAAATCGCGATGTCCATTCGCAGTTACGCGTTGGTCACGCATAATTCGTTCAACGTGGTGATGATTTCCTTTTGGAGTGCCTCCGCCGCGCCTTGGCCAAACGGCGAGTTCTCGACTTCGTAACCGCCCTTGGGCCACTCCGCGGCCGTGGGCATGTAGGCCATGCGACCATTCGTGTACCCGCACATGAAGGTGACTGGAAATGGGGACTCGCGCTTGACGGCCATGCCGATTTCGCAGAACGGTTCGATGTTGCAGCCCACCAGCGTCACGTCGCCAAACGTGATGAAGTGTGTGCGCACGCCTGCAGTGATCTTGCCGCCGAAATCGTCGGCCATGCGAAGTTGAATGTCTGCGCGACGCGCCAGGTAAATCGCCTCGGTGACCGCGGTGGCGTCGTTTTGCTCGCGAGCAGCTTTCAGTTTGGTCTTCCAGAATTCCAGTTTGTCCGTGGCGGCCTCCTTTTCCGGCAAGCCTGCGCGAAGCGGAACGAGAATTTTCCTTTCCACGACTCGCAGTGGCAAAGCCCGATTTGTCGCAAACTCAGGCTCGTAAGTCCCAAGCGGCGCCCCGGAGGGAATGATTTCACGGAACTTCGCCCGCGACGGAATCGCTTTCAAACCGAGCGCAATCCTTGCGACTTCATGGCCGAGCACCGCGCCGAGCTGGCGATACACTTTCGTGTCTGATTGAAAACCTTGGACCGGACCGACGTTGCCTGCCGACCCAAGAAGATAAACACAGCGTCCGCCAACCGCCTCCTCGACCACGCGTTTCATTGCGCCGGGAAAGTCGGGCGTGATCAGCCGGTTGGCCGGCCCCATGACGGTGCCGTGGCAGGCGTAATTCACCAGCGTGGCGATGGGTTGGCCGCCGGGCGAATCGAATTTGACAACGGCGACCTCGTGATCGCACGGGCCGTCAGGATTTACACCGAGGAAACGTTCGCCCGCCGGGGTCACGCAACGCCGGTTCGCGTTGATGCGACATTCGCCCCGGCCAACGCGGACCTCAACGGGTTGAAGCTGGGCCAGTGCTTCCTGCGCGGCTTCCGCGCACCACTGGGCGAGACGGTCGAACCACGGCCCGACCAGTTCGTAACCCTTCTCGATCCAACTCTGGTAGGGCACGGGTCCGGAGTGTGTGTGCGTGGCAGCAGCGCGGATGTGTGGCACCGGCAGGCCGGTAGCCTGGCTGACGGCCGCCCGAATCTGATCCGCCCGCTCGTTCGTGAGGATTTGAATGTCTATGTCGAGGATGATCGCCCGGGTCGCTCCATCCGCAAGCGCGAGCGCCGTCACCCAGAGATCCATGTCAATGCCCTCGGCTTGCTCGTGCTTTTGCGCACCCCAGCCGCCGTGGGCGATGTTCGGTGGCGGGTTGATGCATCGGCGACCGGTGCCGGATTTCAGGGTTTGGCCGATTGAATTCATTCTCTAGCGAGGCTCAGGTTATAGCTCCAGGCACGAACATCCAAGCCCCGGAGCAGCCTGACATTCAACCGCCAAAACCGCACAACGCACCCTGGCCTGGAGTTTGGTGCTTTCATTCAGGGTTTCACCACGGATGTTGAATGCGATGCCAAAGGAAAAACCCGTAAATGCAAAGCACAATCAGGACGAACAACAGCCACCAGATCCGGAAATCCTTCCAACCGCTGTAGCGCCGCTGCAATTCAACCGGCAATGCTGCGTATTGGCGGCTCCAAATGATGCCGTCGGTTTTCTCCGGCGGCGGCGGCGGTGTCAGCAGTGATACGACCATCATCACCGCCATGCAGAACATCCACGCCAGCAGCGCACGGTGGAGATACGTATTGTACGGGCTGAGCAATGGAACATGCGGGAAGAGCCAGGTATCCACAAACCAGGTGAAAAGGAAGCCCGACACAATCGTCGCTAACGCCGCCTTGCCATTCGCCCGTCGCCACAGAATCCCGAGCGTGAACACCACGGCGAAGGGCGGCGCGATGTAAAAGAACACGTTCTGCACCTTCACAAACAACGGCACCGTACTCGCGGCATAGCCAAACGCGATGAGCACGCTAACAGCCAGAGCGATGCCGCCGCTCCAACGACCAAATCGAACCTGGCCCTCCTCGCTTGCGTCCCGGCGGAAAAACTTCTTGTAAATGTCCAAGGTCAGCAGCGTGGACGTGGAGTTGAGCACGGTGGAGAGCGTGGACATCAGGGCGGCGGCCAGACCCGCGAGGATGAGCCCTTTCAGACCGGTCGGCACCAGGGATTTGACGAGCGTCAAGTACGCGTGGTCGGGACGCTCCAGACCGGGAAAGAGTTTGAAGGCAACGATGCCGGGCACGATGAAAAAGAACGGGGTGATGATGTGCAGAAATCCGGCGCTGACCACCCCCATCCGGGCGTGCCACTCATCTTTCGCGCCCAGCACCCGCTGGACGATGTGCTGGCTCGTGCAGCTATACCAGATGCCAACCGTCAAAAACCCCGTGAACACGCCCGTAAACGGAAACGGCTTATGGGTGGGTGGGTGAAACACCTGAAATTTCTCCGGATGGTCGCGAATGAACGGGAGAAGATCGCCCGCGTGCATCAACGCCAGCACCGGCACGAGCACGCCCGCCAGCAACAGGATCACCATTTGCATGAAGTCGGTCCATGCCGCGGACGTCAGCCCGCCGTAAATGGTGTAAACGCCCGTGGCCACGGCGAAGAAAATGATCCCATAGCGCAGGTTCAACCCGAAGATGCTCTCCATCGCCAAACCACCGGCATAAAGCGAACCGCCGATGATCGCCACCACATAGCCGACGATCAGAAACACCGCGAAGATGGATCGGCAGGCGGAGTTGTAGCGTCGCTCCAGAAATTCCGGCATGGTGAAAATTCGCGTGCGGACGTAGTACGGCAGAAACACCCAGATCAACAGGCTGTAGATGATCCAGGTGTTCCAGCTTCCCGCGGCGAGAACCAGACCGTGTTGATATGCGCCACCGACGTTGGCGATGAAATGTTCGCTGCTGATGTCCGTGGCCACCATCGAGCCGCCCACCACGAACCAGGGGATTTTGTTGTCGCCGAGAAAATAGCCGCGGGCGGTCTTTTGACCTCGTCGCGCCACCCAGAAGCCGAGCGCCACTGTCAGCAGGATGTAAAGGCCGAACACCACGTAATCCGAGACGTGAAGCATGGACTGATCGAGCATAACGTCGGTTCGGTAAATTGCGGTGCTGTGCCGGCGAATGTTGAGGCCGCCGCGGGTGAACGCAAGAACTTTGGCCGGCGCTGGAACGCGAATTTGAAGTGACCCGGCGCCGGGGTGACGTTAAAACTAAGGCCGATGAATTGGCCGTTACTTGCGGGAGCGCTGGTTTGCGCGGGCTTTGTTCAAGGATTGACCGGTTTTGGCTTCGGTCTGGTTTCGATGTCTCTCATGCCCCTCTTCATGGGGGTCAAGGATGCGGCGGTTATTTCAACGGCGTTTTCCCTGCTGGCCACGGTGACGACTTTCGTGCGGCATTACCGGGAATACAGCTGGCGGCTGGGTGCGGTTTTTATCGTCAGCGTCTGCGTCGGTGTGCCCGTAGGCGTTTTCTTTCTGGAAAAGAGCAGCGAAGCGGTCTTGGTGCGTGTGCTGGGTGGACTGATGGTGGCCTATGCGGCGCGCGAATTCCTCATTCGCTCCGCAACGAAGAGTTTTCCAACGGCGTGGACGGTGCCGTTGGGGCTTTTCAGCGGAGCGATGAGCGGAGCGTTCAACCTGGGTGGAGTGCCGACGGCGGCTTACGCGTATGGCCACCCCTGGACGCGCGGCCAGATCATGGCGTTCTTGCAGGTCATGATCACGCTGAGTTGCGTGCTGCGGATGGTGTTTTATCAAAAAGCGGGCCTGCTCGCGGGGATACCCTGGGCGCAGGCGGTGCTTTTGGCCCTGCCGCTGTATGGAGCCATCTGGCTCGGGCATCTGGCACTCCAGCGCGTGAAGGTGACTCACATGCGCAAAGGTGTTTTTGCGTTCATCGCGGTTTCCGGCGTTTACTACCTGTTTGTGCATTAGCACGCGCCACCCGTCGCCGTGAGAACAAAAGCTCGAGCCGGCTTGAATTGACAGCCACGGGGCTTCAGCCAAGACTCTCGGCGTTATGCCAAAAAAAGAAATTCGACATCCCGAAAAAGAGAAAAGCACCGGCGCGTATTCCGCCGCCGTGGAAGTGGACGGCTGGGTTTACGTGAGCGGCATCGGACCGGTGGACCCGAAAACCGCCCAACCCGTCCGCGGCAGCGTCGAGGATGAGACGCGCTATGTGCTGGCGCAAATGGACAAGATCCTGAAAGCCGCCGGATGCACGCGACACGATGTTGTGAAATGCACGGTGCATCTGGATGACATTGACGAATTCGACCGCTACAACGCGGTTTACAAGGAATTCTTCAAGGACGTCGCCGTGCTGCCCGCGCGCACGACGGTGCAATCGGTGTTGTGGAACGACATCAAGGTGGAGATTGATTGTGTGGCGAAGATACCTTGACTGGCGCGTGTGCTTGGATTGGTTCAGCTCGCATTTGCGATTGAAATGCCAAGCTGGGACAAGGTGCTGTGCTCGAAATAGCATTGCCCTATGAAAAAGGATAGGCGGAACTTTGACCCGACCATCCGTTAGGCTGCGAGCGAGCGTATGGTAACCTACGTCATCCTCGGCTTCTGCGTGTTAGTTCTCGCATTCGTGATTGCCAACGCGATTTCAATTACTCGCACACTTAATCGGAGACGACAGTTGCGTTGCCCGGAGTGTCACTCGCATTTGATCGTGCCGAAGTCGTCGCCACTGGATTTATGTTTTGGCGCGAAGCAACCAGGATTCACTTTGCATTGCGACCACTGTTTTGCCGATTATCGTTTTACGTTGGATTGTGAGTTGGTCGGCCGTGTTTCGGAGAAAAGTTGAGCATGAGCGCGCAGCTTTGAGGATGGGTGGAAGTCGGAAGATGTTACGATTTCTTACAGTTTCTTCACGATTTCAAACTTTGGCTTCGCGTGCTCATACCGAATTGGATTCCGCAACGCCCGCCCGAAGCCAGCCAGTTCGATTTCCATCACGTCGCCGTTCTTGAGCCGCAACTTGCCGCCAAAGCTGAACGCGTCGGCGCCGAAAAAGTACACATGCGCGTCGCCGGGCCGGCGGTGCGCGGGATATTTGAAGTGATGATGCTCCAGGTTGGCGAGCGTGTGGCACATGTTCTTCTCGCCGGTCGCAAAGGGCTTTGACCACACCACCTTTTTGCCGCGCAGAATCCGGGTGTGCCCGCGCGCGTCGCTGAAATCCGTGTCCACGATCAGTTCCGGCCCGATGGCACACGTGCGCAATTTCGAGTGGGCGAGATAGAGATAATTTTTCTCCTCCAGCACATGATCGGAGAATTCGTTCCCCAACATGAGTCCCACGCGCCAGGGCGTGCCGGAAGGATCAATCACATACGCACCGGCGACTTCCGCCTCATCGCCGCCATCGAGCGCAAAGGCCGGAACCTCCAGCGGTTCGCCATGGGCGCGCAGAATTGTGCCGCAGCCTTTGTAAAACCATTCGGGCGACACGCCAATCTTTCCGCGCGCGGGACGGCCACCTTTTACGCCCCATTGATACATCTTCATGCTGTCGGAAACCGGCCCGGTGGCGGAGTGCATGGCCTGCCGGCTATCCGCGCTTTTGCGGTGGGTCAATCCCGTGCCGGTGACCAGACACCGCGCCGGCTCGTCCGGATGATCGAAGGCCGGCAACAGTCGCCACGGCGATTGACCCGCGTAAACCGCGTCGTACGCCAGCCGCTCGTCGCGCACGGCGTCGGAAACGAGCCGGCCCAGGGAGATGCGGGCTTCCAGCGCCGCCAAAGCCAGCTCATAAATGGAATGTGTTCCACGCAAGAGGTGAAGCTGCTCTCCCGCGACGACGGCCACCTGCCGCTCAGCCCGCGGGTGCCACAACTGGACCAGATTGGTTGTCTGACGTTTTCCCATGTTCAAGCGAATTGGTGCGCAATCGTATCTTGACGCTGACATAGGAAAAGCAGAAACACTGGTCGCGAGACGGAGACGCCACATCCCGGGAATGTCACTGGACAGATTCCAGCCGGCCCAATAGATTAAACACCATGAGACCTGAACAGCAGTGGTTCATGGGGTTTTTCCGTACTGATCTTGTGAAGGAAGCGCCTGATGCAAACAACGCCAGATCCACAGGCTCGCGGTCGCTTGAATGCCTCGTCGCTCTCCGCCAATCCGCGACTTGTCTGGCTTTGATCCTGGGACTGGTCGCACTGGGCGGCGCCGGCTGCTCAACCACTCACAACTCGCCGCATTACGGCCAGCTCCTCAAGCCTCTCCGTCCTTACGTCCAGCAAGTCGCGGAGCATCTGGACCAGGTTCCCGAGGAAAGAAGAATCCTCCTGACCCAGATCGCCACGAACATGGCCGCTCGTCTGGACCGTGGCGAGCATGTGAATTTGACGTTCATTTGCACCCACAACTCGCGGCGAAGTCATATGTCGCAAATCTGGGCGCAAACGGCGGCTTACTACTATGGTTTGGACCGCGTGCAGGCCTTCTCCGGAGGCACCGAGGCGACCGCCTGCAATTGCCGGACCGTGACGGCCATGCGGAAGGTCGGGTTCACGTTCAAGGAAATCAGTTCCGGAGACAATCCCATCTATCTGGTGTGGTACGCCAGCGATCGCCCGCCCATTCGTGCGTATTCCAAGTACTACAACGCCGACGGCAATCCCAAATCCAATTTCCTGGCGTTGATGACATGCAGCCAGGCTGATTTGAAATGTCCCGTGGTGGAAGGCGCGGTCGGACGCTACGCGATCCACTACATGGATCCCAAGCTGTGTGACGACACGCCGGAAGAAACCCACGCCTACGATCAACGGTGCCGGGAAATCGCCGCGGAAATGTTTTTCATCATGGCGGAGGTTCGCAAACGATTCAATGGCCGCAACGTCACCGCTTCAACGCGATAGCTCGGCTCGCAGGACGTTCGCCGCCGTCAGACTTCGACGACATCGTTCATCTGCGGCAAGGTGGATTTGAGTTTGAACCGCTGCAGGATCTTCCCGGCCAAAACCTCGCGCGGCCCATCTTCACCGTGAGTCAGGATCACCCGCGGCCGGCTCGGGGCGATGGCGCTGAACCAAGCCAGCAGATCGGTCTGGCCCGCGTGGGCGCTAAAACCACCCAGCGTGTGGACCTGCGCCTTCACGGCAACCTTCTCGCCGTGAATGCTGACCAGTTTCTCACCTTCAACCAAGCGGCGGCCCAGCGACTCGCGGCTCTGGTAGCCGACGATCAGGACGTGCGTGTCCGGCTTCCAGAGGTTTTGCTTGAGGTGATGCAAAATGCGCCCGGCGTTGCACATGCCGGCACCCGCCATGATAAAGCACGGACCGGGCACGTCGTTGATTTTCATGGAGTCCGCGGCCGTCGCGCTCATGGTCATCGTGTTCAAGTCCGCCCGCAGCGGCTTTTCGGCGATGAATTTCGTCATGGCTTCGTCGAACAGTTCGCGATGCCGCATGTAGATGTTCGTCGCTTCGATGGCCATCGGGCTGTCGAGGAAGATGGGGAACGGCCGGACCTTTTTCTTGCGGAACATCCAGGCGAGCAAACCGGTCAGTAACTGTGCGCGGCCCACGGCGAAGGTGGGGACGAGAATTTTGCCGCGCTTCTCGACCGTGTCTTTCACGATGCGCACGAACTCTTCGACCGTTTCCTCGAACGGACGATGATCATGATCGCCATAAGTGGATTCGAGAAAGACGAGGTCTGCCTGGGTGAACGGCTCAAACTCCTTCAAGATCGGCGCACTGCGCGGCCCCAGATCGCCGGAGAACACGACGCGTTTGGTTCTGCCGTCCTCCTGCACGAGGAGTTGAATGCTGGCCGAACCGAGCATGTGGCCCGACTCCTGCCAAATGGCCTGGATGCCGGGCGCGACGGTCACGGGTTGTTGATAGGGCACGGGTTTGAGACGGCGAATGACCGCTTCCGCATGTTCGGGCGTGTACAGCGGATCTTGCGGTTCTTCACCGGCGCGCTGACGCTTGCGGTTGCGCCGTTCGGCGTCGCCAGCCTGAATCCGCGCCGAGTCGCGCAGGATCAACGATGTCATTTCGATGGTCGCGGGGGTGGCGAACACAGGGGCGGTCTGGCCGCGCTTCGCGAGCAACGGCAGCCGCCCGGTGTGGTCGAGATGGCCGTGGGTGATCAACACCGCATCCAGCTTCTGCTTCGGGCCGGTGGGCGGCCGGTTCAGTGCTTCGGATTTCTTTCCGCCCTGGAACAGGCCGCAATCCACGAGCACACTCGCTTGTTTGGTTTGAACGTAATAGGCCGAACCGGTGACTTCGCCACCCGCGGCACCGACGATGGTTATTTTCATGATGTTATGGTTACGATTTCTGTTCTGTGGCCGTCACATTTTCCAATTCCGGCGCATCCGGCGGCAGTGATTTGATCCGCCGGGCGTACAGTTCCATCCCGGGCAGGGCGCTGAACCCATGCGCCACGATGCTCATCAATACCGTTGTCATCACGGCTAGTTGGATGGTGGACTCGCCGGTTTGAGGCGGCTCCCGCTCCAAATAAACCAGCGCGAGCACGATGGACGCGAGCCCGCGCGGACCGAACCAGCCCATGAACAATACCGTGGCGCGACTCAGGCGCGTGCCGATCACCGCGATGGCGACGGGCAACAGGCGTACCACGGTCAAGCTGATCACCGCGTAAAGCGCGTGCGTCCATTTGATTTGCTCCCAGTCGCGCGCGACCAGCAGGCCAAAAAGAAAGAAGACTGACAAGTTAAATAACTGTCCCCACTCCTCGGTAAATTCCACGCTGTGTTTGCCGGCGTCCTTGAACCGCAATTGCACCGCCAGACCGGCGACGAACGCGGCGATGAACATGCTGGCGTCCATTTTTTCGGAGGCCAGCAGGCACAACAACGGCAGCGTCACCACGCCCAGTTGCTGCCAGGAATGTGCCATCCATTTGCGGCGATGCGCCAGTCCCAGCAACGCGCCGCCCAGGCCACCGACGAGCAGACCGACGATTGTTCCGTAGCCGAGTTGTTCCACGATAAAGCTGCCCAGGTTGGCACTTTCACCGTGCGCGCCGCCACCCGCCAGCGCCATGAAGAACAACAAAAACGGAACGGACAAACCGTCGTTCAGGCCCGCCTCCACGTTCAGGGCCTGCCGGATTTTCATCGGGACGCGGGGGCTGTTGACGATGACCTGTCCCAGACCGGCGTCGGTGGGTGCAAGAATCGCGGCCAGAATTCCCGCCTCCCAGAGCGAGAGCCCGGGAAAAACCAACCGCGCCCCGAACGCGCCCAGGACGATCGTCAGCAACATGCCCACACTCAACAGGCGCACGGGGAGATTGCGGATTTTTTTCAACACCAGCAGATCGGTCCGGCTGGCATCCGTGAAAAGCAGCAGCACCAACCCCACCTCAGCCATGTGGAGCAGTATTTCGCGACCATCCCGGATGCTGGGCATTACCCGCGCCGCCACCAAAACCAGAATACCGGCCAACGTGAAGAAAATGGGTGCCGTGACAACGGTGCGCGCCAGCCGGCCGGACAGCAGGCTGTAAAGGAAAAAGAGCGCGACGAAGATGGCCAGAAGTGTCATCGGTGCGAAGGGCCGGATGTCGAAGCCGAGGGAGGTGGTTGTTTTGCCCGCCGGCGCTTGATGAGCTGGAGTTGTTGTTCCTGAAACTCCTGCGCCAGGGTGAGGAGCACACCGGTGGACCAGGCAAATCCGATCAGCCCGGCGGTGGCAATCATGCCTTCGAGCAGCCGCCAGTTTGGCGGCAGGTCAAAGGAACTGCCCACCGTGGTGTATTCATTTAGCGCAAAATAGGCGGCGGTGCTGAAATTCACGAAGCAGTTTTTCCATTGGAAGAAGCCCGACCACATCATGACCTCGCAAATGTGCACCATGGTGATCATCCAGGCCGCCAGCACCAGATGGATCATGCCGGCGATGAAGGAAGGCTCCTGCTCGAATCGCAACTTGTAGGCGCTGCTGAGGCGCAAGGTGTAAAGCATCCCCAGCCCATGCATGGTCAGGCTGACGGCCACAAGAATCACCCCCCAGAAAAGTTCATGCAACGAGGTGACGTAAGGCGCTGAATGGACCGCCGGAAGATCGTTCATGGTGGTGTTGCTCCTGGTTGGAATTTGTTGGTGCGGGACAGCAGCACGACCCCCAGCCGCCCATCCGTATGCCAGGGATCGCCACCGCCGTTCTTGCCTTGCAACTCCGTGTGAAACCCATCCACGTAATAGACTTCAACCGCCTGGAGCGCAGTCTTTAATTCGTTCACGATCCGATCCCGTTCGGCATCCACTTCCGGGCCGATGTGATGCGTGATTTGCCCCGTGGTGTAGCTCAAACCCACGCGTTCATCAAAGGTGGCCGCGCCAAACCAAACCGGCGACCCCTGCTCCTGACGATCCCAGCGCCAGAACCGCACATGATGCCGCTGTCGCGGGCTGTCACCGACGGGTTGCTCGAACGCCAGGTCCTGCTTGCGACCGAACAGAAAGAGGTCGCTCACCGGCGCTTGATCGTCCGGTTTGCGGAATACTGAATCCACCGCGATGCGCAGGCTGGTGCGAAAGGTGATCGGGTCCGCGGGATACCACTTCGCCGCAACAAGTCCGTGAACGAGATCCGATTCAGAGCCGACCAGCGCCAGGTTCACCGGATCGCCGGGGATGCCGTTGGCCGTGTGGGTGATTCGCGGCCCGCCCGACAAATCCGGGTGCTTCTCCATGGCACGATGCCAGAGGCGTGGCACGATGATGTAAGCCACTAACAAATAAACCAACAGCAGGGAGCAAAGCAGCCAGAGCCAGCGCCGAAAGTTAGAACGCGACGGCGTTGGCGACGGCGAAGTATTTGGGCCGCACGATTCAGCCGGCTGGTTTTGGGATTCTGAATTCAAGATAGCTATTTGCCATTTGAGCGCCCTGACTGGGCCGGGAGCACGCTCATTCCTTGCTTCCCGCGCCTGCCTGCCAGCCGCCGCCCAAGGCTTTGTAAAGTTGGACGACGGCGATCAATTCGCCGGCCTGCGTTTGCACCGCTGCGCGCTGGGTCGGGTAGAGTTCCTGTTGTGCCTGCAACACCTCGAAATAGCTGGACTTGCCGTTGAGGTAACGCTCGGTGGCGAGTTGCACGGACGAGGTCAACGCCGTCACGGCCTGGACGTCGAACACGTATTTCTCCGAAAGTTTTTGGCGGGCGATGAGCGCGTCGGAAACTTCCCGGAACGCGGTCAGCACCGTCTGTTGATACGCGGCGTTGGCCTCGTCGAATCTCGCCTTTGCGGCGCGATATTGCGCCCGCAACGCGCCACCCTGGAAAATGGGGCCGGTCATCGTGCCGCCCACGTTCCAAAAGTTTCCCGCGCCGCCTGTGAAGGCGGAGAGTTCCGGGCTCCCCCGACCTAGAAAAGTCGTCAGTCCGATCTGGGGAAAGAAATTGGCCAGGCTCACGCCGATGTCCGCGTTGGCGGCAATCAACGAATCCTCCGCCGCGAGAATGTCGGGCCGGCGGCGCAACAGATCGCTGGGCAGGCCGGCTGGAACTCCCGGTGACGAGGCGGGCCGGTTGTCAAGCGCGCCACGTTCCACCGGGCCGGGATGGCGGCCGAGCAGGATTGAAATTTGATTTTCGGTCGTTGCGATTTGCTGTTCCAATTGTGGAATCTCGGCTGCCGCATTCGCGAATGCGGCAGCGGCGCGGTCGGTTTCCAGTTTGGAGGCCACGCCGTTGAGCAATCGCTCGTTGAATATCCGATAGCTGCCCGCGTAGGCGTTCGTCGCGGCGCGTTGGATTTGCAGCTCGCGATCCAGGTCCAGCAGTTGGAAGTAAGCCGTCGCCACATCGGCAACCAGGGTCGTTGTCAGCGCACGGCGACCCTCGTCGGTGGCGAGATATTGCGCGCGCGCCGATTCGTTCAGGCGGCGGATGCGACCCCAGAAATCAACCTCCCAAAATGCGCCAGCGCTGACCAGGGCTGAACTCTCGGTGTGCTTGCTGGTATCCGCGGGCGAGTTGTAGAGCGCATTGCGCCCGCGTCCGATGTCACTATTGTAGTTGATTTGCGGAAAGAACTGTGCGCGCGAAACAAAGGATTGCTGGCGCGCTTGCTCGACGCGGGCAACGGCACGTTGAAGGTCGTAGTTGTTAGTGACGGCGACCCGGATCAAATCCTGCAACTTGGGATCTTGAAACACTTCCCACCACGGGAGGTCGCCGAGCGAGTTCGTTGTCGCAGACGTGGGGGCGAAGCGATAGTCGGACGGCGAGTTTACGGAAGGTCGTTTATAGTTCGGGCCGACAGCGCAACCAGCAACGCTGACGATTCCCAGGCAAATAAGCGTCAATACAGACGCCTGCAAGCTGTTTGTGACCTCAGTTTTCATCAGTGCCCTCCTCCGTGTTGTCCGGCAGCGGGAGCGGGAGCGGGAGCCGGAGCGGGCTCGTGTTTTCCGCCGCCAAGCTTTTCAACCACATAAAACGTCACCGGAATGAGGAAGATGGCTAGGAAGCTTGCCGCCGTCATGCCGCCGATCACCGCGAAGCCCATGACCTGCCGTGACAACGCACCAGCGCCGCTCGCCTTGGCCAGCGGGAGGCAGCCGAGGATGAATGCGAAGCTTGTCATCAAGATAGGTCTCAGGCGCAACTTCGCGCCAGCGAGCGCCGCGTCGATTAACGGTGTGCCCTGGTCGTATTGCATTTTGCAGAACTCCACGATCAGAATTGCATTCTTGGCTGCGAGGCCGATAAGCATCACCAGACCGATCTGCGCATAAATGTTGTTCTCGTAGTGGCCGACCATCAGACCCGCGAACGCGCCGAACACGGCGATGGGTGTCCCGAGCAGCACGCTGAACGGCAACGTCCAGCTTTCGTATTGCGCGGCGAGAATCAGGAATACGCAGAGCAGCGAGAATCCGAAGATGACCATCGGCGACACACCCTGCGCCGCCTTGTTTTCCTGGAAGCTCATGCCGAGGTAATCAAATCCCATTCCGGGCGGCATGGTTTCCTTGAAGACCTGCTCCAACGCCTTCATGGCCTGATCGGAGCTGAAACCGGGTTTTGCCGAAGCATTGATCTGCGCCGCCTGATAAAGATTGTAGCGCATCGTGAATTCCGGTCCGGTGGTCGCGCGCGTTTGTGTCAAGGCCGCCAGCGGCACCATGTTCGTCGAGTTGTTGAGCACATAGAACTGGCCGAGGTTTTCCGCCTGCGTCCGGTAATCGCCCTCGGATTGCACATAGACCTGCCATTGCCGGCCGAATCGGTTGAAGTAATTCACGAACGCGCCACCCATGAAGCACTGCATGGTCTGGTAAACGTCCTGCAACTTCACGCCCTGGCTCAGCACTTGGTCGCGGTCCACGTCCACGAACACTTGCGGCACGGACGGCAGCGCGGTGGTGAAGACGGACGCCAGCTCCGGACGTTTGCGCGCCGCTTCCATGAACTTCG
This sequence comes from uncultured Bifidobacteriaceae bacterium, assembly GCA_964458575.1. GTDB lineage: Bacteria > Verrucomicrobiota > Verrucomicrobiia > Limisphaerales > JADLHS01 > CAYWMD01. The sequence continues at coordinate 91,607 of CAYWMD010000015.1, forward strand.
CGAGGTTTTGACCGAGAAACTCGATGCCTTTGCCGGAACGGTCCTCCAGCACGAAGGTGACGCCGCCGGAAGTGCCCACGCCTGGAATTGCCGGCGGTGGAAAGGCGAAACCGATCGCGCCGGGGATTTTGCCCAACTCGCGGTTCAGGTGGGTCATGATGGCTTGATACTTTTCCTCGGGCTTTTTGCGCTTGGACCATTCCTCGAAGCTAATGAAGAAAAAGCTGCTGTAGGTGTTGTAAACGCCGCTCAACATGCTGTAGCCAACCACCGTCGAGTAGTACTTCACGCCCGGCGTGTTCTTGAGAATCTCCTCGACCTGTTTGCAAATTTGGTCGTTCCGCTGAAGCGAGGAGGTGTTGGGAAGCTGGATGCCAGCAAACACGTAGCCTTGATCCTCATCCGGCAGGAAACTGGTCGCGATGGATTTGCCAAGCAGCCCGGCCGCGACGACGACGCCTGCGAGCAGCAGCAAGGCGAAGGCGCTCTTGTGAATGAGCATCTTGCAGACTCCCACATAGCCGTCGGTGGCACGGCCAAACCATTTGTTGAACAGATCGAAGCCCTTCTGCAACGGTCCGGAGCTTTTCTTCTTGGGCCGCAGCAAGAGCGCCGAGAGCGCTGGCGAAAGCGTGAGCGCGTTGAACGCCGAGATGATCACCGACACCGCGATGGTCACGGCGAATTGCTGATACAGGCGGCCCGTGATGCCGGGAATAAACGCCGTGGGAACGAACACCGCCGACAGAATGATCGCGATGGCAATGACCGGGCCGGAAACTTCCTGCATGCCTTTCAGCGCGGCTTCCTTGGGCGACAATCCGCTCTCAATGTGATGTTCCACGATCTCGACGACCACGATGGCGTCGTCCACCACCAACCCGATGGCGAGCACCAATCCGAAGAGCGAGAGGGTGTTGATGGAGAAACCGAACAGCGGAAACAACGCGAATGTGCCAATCAGCGACACCGGCACGGCGAGCAGCGGAATGAGCGTCGCCCGCCAGCCTTGCAGGAAGATGAACACCACGATGATGACCAGCACGATGGCCTCCACCAACGTGTGCACGATTTCCTTCATGCCTTCCGTCACCGCCAGTGTCGTGTCGAGCGCGACCACGTAATCGAGGTCGGGAGGAAAGCTTTCCTTCAACTTCGCCATGAGCTGCTTCGCGCCGCCGGCGGCATCAATGGCGTTGGAGCCAGGTAACTGATAAAGCGCGATCAGTGCGCACGGCCCGCCGTTGAGCCGCGCCATCATGTCGTAGTTCTGTGAACCCAATTCGATTCGCGCCACGTCCTTCACGCGCACAATCGCGCCATCGGGCGCGGCGCGCAGGACGATCTCGCCGAACTGCTCCGCGGTTTCCAGTCGGCCTTGCGCGCGCACGGCGTAGGTGTATTGCTGGCCGGGCGGCACGGGTTCGCCCCCGATTTTGCCGGCGGGATTCACCGTGTTTTGTTCCTGAATGGCGCTGATGATCTCGGGCACGGTGATGCCCATTTGCGCGAGGCGGTCGGGCCGCACCCAAAGCCGGATGGCATATTGGCCCGCGCCGAACACCGACACGCTGGCAATGCCCTTCACGCGGGTCATCGCGTCGTTGATGTTGATGTAGGAATAGTTCGCGAGGAAAATGCTGTCGTAGGTTTTGTTTGGCGAATAGAGCGCGAACATGATCAACGGCGCCGCCGTGCTCTTTTGGACGGTCACACCTTGATTGATCACGGCGCTGGGCAATTGCGAGTTGGCCTGCCCCTGCCGCATCTGCGCCAGAATCTGGTCGGTGTTCGGATCGGTGGTGACATCGAAGTCCACCGTCAGTTTCATCGAGCCGTTGTTCGCATTGAGCGAATACATGTATTCCATGTTGTCCACGCCGGACATTTGCTGCTCGATGGGCACGGCCACGGATTGCTGGACGGTGAGGGCGTCGGCGCCCGGATAGGTGGCATTCACCTGAATCTGCGGGTCGGCGATGTTGGGAAACTGCGCGACGGGCAGGCGGCTCATTGCGACGATGCCCATGAGCACCATCAGGATGGAAATCACCATCGCGACGATGGGACGATTGATGAAAAATTTTGCCATGGCCGGCTACTTGGTTTCGGATTGGGCCGCGGTGGGAGCGCTGGCGGGTTTCGGGTTGACCAGCGCGCCTTCGCGAACCTTTTGCACGCCCTCCGATACGACCTTGTCGCCGGGTTTCACGTCGCCTTTGATCACCCAGTTCGGCCCGAACCAATCGCCGACCTGGACGGGCTTAATGCTGACCTTGTTGTCCGCGCCGACGACCGCGATGAGATAACGGCCCTGCATTTCCGTTACGGCAGACTGGGGCACGAGCAGCGCGCCTTTATCCACTCCCATCTGCGCCTTCACGCGGACAAACATGCCGGGCACGAGCAGCTTCTCCGGATTTGGAAACTCGCCCGCCAGCCGCACGGTCCCGGTCTTCACGTCAATCTGGTTGTCGGCAAACCTCACCTTCCCCTTGTGCGGATACGTATTGCCCGTGGAGAGTGTGAGCTCCAACTCCGGTCCCTCATCCGTGCCGGCACGCAGCTTCTTGCCTGCCGCCAGCATCGCTTCCTGGTACTCCGTCAGGAATTGTTGTGATACAGAGAAATACGAGCGGATTGGATCAATCGTGGTCACCGTGGTCAGCGGGCCGGTGTTAGGCCCGACCAAATCACCGATCTGCGCCTGCGCCAGCCCGGCGATGCCATCCACGGGCGAGATGATTTTGCAGAATTCATAATTCAGCCGCGCCTGTTCGGCGGAGGCCTTGGCGGCCAGATTATTTTGAATCGCATCGTCCAGTTCCTGTTGGCTGATGGCCTGGGTTTTGGCGAGCGGCGTGTAACGTTGCACATCCTGTTCGGTTTTGGTAACCCGCGCCATCGCCTGGTCGTAAGCGGCCTTGTAGGTGCGGTCGTCAATCTGGAATAGCAATTGGCCCTTCTTTACCGGCTTGCCTTCCTCATACGCCCGCTCCAGCAAATAGCCGGAGACCTGGGCATTGATATTGGCGTTCACTTCTGCGGCCAGCGAGCCAACCCAATCCTGGCAAGTCGGCACGTCCTGTTGCGTGACCGCGACAACCTCGACGGTCGGCGGAGCCGGCGGCGGGGCTTCCGCCTTTTTGCAGCCGGATGCAGCTCCGAACCATGCCAGGAGGCAAAGGGTCACCGCCGTTTTCTGAATCAGAATTCGTGTCATAGCAGAACCAGGTGTTGTTTGTTCACCAGACGAAGTTGAGTTGAAGTTGGAAGATAACATTTCGGTCAGCGGCGGGATTGTTGGCAGGATTCCATAGAACTTGCAAGTCCGGCTGCAACGAGGCTAGCGGCGTGAGTTGGAGAACGTAGGTCGTTTCGAATCCATACTCGTTATCATGAGCCGCCGGTTTCATGTCGGCCGAAGGCTGGCTCCAAACGAAACCGGCGCCAAAATAGTCGTTGCTCAGTCTCGGAAACAGCCCGATGTGTTCGAGCGGAGCCTGCATGACGAAACCTGTCGCGATCTGCGCCGATGCACCGTCCAATCCCACGTCCGATCCGCACACGCCGAATCGCCCGAACCAGGCGAAGGGCGAATTGGTGCCGAGCTGTTGTTGCACGTTCAGGCCGATGCCGGTTTGCGTCGTATTGTCCACGGTTGCCACGAACGGTTGAAGCCGATAAACGCCCGGCCCGAGGCCCAACAGGTTCTCCGGTGTCAGGCCAAGCTCGAGCAGGTAGGACCAGTTTTTGGAACTTATGTCGTCGAATGGCGAGTGGCCCGGCGGCTGGTTGTTCGCGCCGGCGCCGAAGATGACATACCAAGCCTCGCTTGGCTGAAATTGAAGATTGATGCCGAGATTGTTGAAGCAGAGCGGCAACACCTGGCTGTTTACGAACGCGCTGTTCAGAAACTGCCCCCCCTGGCTGTTGTTCGCGTAAGTGTTCGCGTCAATGTAGTTGCTCTGGTCCACCTCGCCCGCGATCACTACCAGCCTGCCGTCCATCAGGGATTGCTGCCACGCCAACTCGGACACCCAGATACCGTTCGGGCCAAACACGCTCGCCTGTGGATTCACAATCGTGGCGAGGTTGTCCTGCGGCGACTGCTTGCGGCTCGCGGGCGAGAGGCCGAGCTGCGTGTTGATTTCCGTGCTGATCGATCCCGCGCGGCCCGCGTTCGTCACTTCGGTCACCGCCCATTTCCCGAAGAACGTCGCCGTGTAATACTGCAACGCGCTGGCGCCCGACGCCACGTCCGTCATGCTCACCATCGTCAGGCTCTGATAAAAGCTGTAGCGCAAACCGATTTCCGAGAGCGCATATTTGCCTTTTTGCACCGCCTGACTGACCGGCTCGACCGAAAAGACCGGCCCGGGTTGGATGGCGGTGTTGCCATAATCGTTGAGATTCGCCAGATAGGGCATCATCACCGGCGGAGTCGGCGGAAACCACTCCCGCCCGGTCTTGCTGTCCACGATTCGCTGGCGGACCTCTTTGGACTGGAGCGTCCCTTTGGGTGACATGGGAATTTGATTCTTCAATCCCGCAGTTGTCGGGGGCTGCAACGTGGAATGTACTTCGTTTGTGGAGACGAGGACGCTGCGGCCAAGGCGGTTGTTGAGGAAGAGTTGACCGGGATCCGAATCCGACCCGGTCTGCGCCGAGGTTGAGTGGCACAACAGCAACGTCACCGGTAGCGCAAACAACCTTGCTGGCAGTCGCTGCAATAGCAGCAAGCCTTGATGCAGCCAAGCAGCCCCCTGGCGATGCGCGCGTGAGGATGTGACGGCTCGGTCAGGCATGGCGTTTGGTCAGACACCGCACGCCGACCCCAAACCGGTCAGAAAACCGTGGTGATGCGTTTGGCTTCAAGCAGGCGTCCGTCGGCATCGTAGCGCAATTGAATCACCCAGTTATAAACCGATTCCGGCCATTTCGCGTCGGGAATCACCTGGCGGGAATCCGCGCCCAGCGCCTTGATGAGTTGCGGTATTTCACCGTGATGCCAACAGATGAGCATGTGTTTGCCGTGCGGCTTGGTCCGGATTTCATCCGCCAGCTTCTGGAACTGGTCGTCGGCAAACTGGCTGTCGATCTTCAGTCCGAGCAACTGACTGGTCGGCTCCAGCGTAAGCCGCGCGCGCTGGCTCTCTTTGGAATCAGCGGCGGCGAACAGGTGATCCAGCTTCAACGGCTTTCCGTCCACCGTGTAGTTCTTGAAATATTCCGCGTAGGCTTTGGCGCGCGCCTCCCCGGCGGCGGTCAGTTCCGCGCCTTTGGCCGGCTTTTCCGCATGCCGGATGACCAGGATGACCGCGTGCTTCAAGGGATCGGATTTTCCGTCGTGCGCCGGCTTGGCGAGCAGCGTCAACGTCACGGTCACCGCCAGTAATCCGCAAAATACAATTATGTTTCTCATGGTTTCAGACTCCTTCGTGCAGTTGCGGGCAGGCTGCGAACGACCAGGTCCACCGCTTCCTTCGGCGAATCCGTGACGTAGCCGAACCCGATTTCGTCCCGGGCGAACACTCCTTCCTTCATCATTTCCTGGCCCCATTTTCTCAGGCCGGCCCAAAACCTTGTGCTCATGAGAATCACCGGGAAGGGCCCGATTTTCCGGCACTGTATCAGCGTCGCGGCCTCAAACAATTCGTCGAGCGTGCCCAAGCCGCCGGGCATGACGATGAATGCGCAGGAGTATTTCACGAGACAAACTTTGCGGGTGAAGAAGTAGTGGAACTCCAGGCTGCGGTCCACGTACGGATTCTCGCACTGCTCGTGCGGCAGAATTATGTTCAACCCATAACTCTTCCCGCCCGCCTCGTGTGCTCCGCGATTTGCCGCTTCCATGATGCCCGGCCCACCGCCGGTCATCGTGGCGAAGCCCGCCTTGGCGAGTTCACGCCCGACCGCGCGCGCCAGTTTGTAGTAGGGATGCGTTTCCTTGAACCGCGCCGAACCGAAAACGGTCACGGCCGGTCCAACATGGTAAAAGGATTTGAACGCGCGTTGAAACTCGTCGCTGATGCGCTTGAGCCGGGCCTGTTCCTTTTGCGGCGTGCGCGCGGTGGCGAGAAACGTCTGTTCTTCGCCCGCCGGCAGCTCATAACCGGGCAGGCCGGTTTTACGCCAGTGTTTTTGCCAGGCCCTGGCCCAGGCGTCGCGCGAGGGCATTTGAGGAAGGTCGGTCGCTTGCTTTTTCTTCATGGAAGTTTCGGCATCGGCTCTTTGGTTGATGTGATGTTTTCAGATTTTGCTTCCGGCGACTTTGTGCCGCCGCCAGTAGCCTGCTTGACTAAGTCGTCGGCCCGAGGCGGAGGGCTTGAAACCGGCACGACCTGCACCTGGAGCGGCTGCACCGTGTCAAGATGGAGGTCGCGCTGCGGGAAGGCGATCACGATCTTGTGCTCGGCAAACGTGCCGGCGATCATGTGGCGCAAATCGCTGCAAACCTGGGCGGCGTTGGCTTTGACGACGTTCACCCAGAAGCGCAACTCGAAATCCAACGAACTCTCGCCGAAATTGGTGAATAATACCTGCGGCTTCGGCTCTTTCTCGACCAGGCCATGCCGCTCGGCGATCTCGACCAGCAACTGTCCAACGCGGCGCGTGTCCGAACCGTAGGCGACGCCGACGGTCACGCTGAAACGCACGATGCGGTTGGAATAGGTCCAGTTCGTCAGGTTGTTTTCCAGCAGCGTGCTGTTGGGAATCAGCGTTTCGGTGCCGTCCCACAATTGGAGCACGGACGAACGGATGCCGATGCTCGAAACCGTGCCGCGCTGCCCGGCAATATCGAGCACGTCGCCGACGCGGAAGGGGCGCTCGAAAAGAATGATGACGCCGCTGACGAAATTCTTGAGCAATGTCTGCAATCCGAATCCCAGTCCGATCGCCAGCGCACCACCCGCAAAGGCAAACACGGTGAGCGGAATTTTCACGGACACCAAACTGAACAACCCCAGCGAAAAAATAAGCACCACGCGCACCCAACGGCGGATGAGGCTCGCCTGATTCGCTTCGATCTTGAAACGCTTGATGAAAATCGGCTCCAGAATGCGCGAAATCAAGCCCGCCACCCAGTAACCCACGACGAGAATTAGAATTGCCGTGATGATTTTGCCCAAGGTAACGCTGCGTTTGCCGGTGATTTGCTGCCCTTCAACGGTGATCGTGTCCTGCGCCACGAACAGTTCCAGGTTCCACAAGCCGGCCATGAACGATCTGCTGTCGGAAAACGCACTGCTCAGGCGGCCCAGGAACGGAAGGTTGCCCGCAGCTTCCTTCAAGCCTTCATCCAGCCGCTGGACGAGCCGGTCGCCCCGCTCGACAACCCGCAACACGCGCAGCAACATTTCATCCCGTTCGCGCAAAGCGGCCAGGCGTTCGCGAACCAACGGCGCGAGGTCCGAAGCGGGGTCCAAATCCGCCAGCCGCGCTTCCAACCGCGCCACCTGGCTCGCGACGGTTTCCACCTGTTGCTGGTAGTAGCTTTGCCAGAGTTCCACACGGCGGTCGAACTGTTCCAACTTTCGGCGCGTCTGGCGGATGGTTTCCACGCTGCGGCTATGGTACGACGCGAACCGCATTTCCCAAATCGTGCGCCCGATGGTGCCGGCTTGAAGCATGAAACGCAGCGCGTTGATCGCGGCGTCCGCCGTTTCCAACTGCGCGCGCCGGGCCTCGAACTCCTCGGAAGCACGGGTGATCACGGTGGGACTGACCCCCGGCTGGCCCTGAATCTGGCGCAAGGATTCGCGGGCGGCATCGAACGCCAGGGCGGTGGTGGTGCGCCGATTCTCGGCTTCGGTTAATTCGCGCTCCAATTGACGTTGCTCACTGTCGAACCGCGAGTTGACCGTGGCCATGTCCGCGTCCGAGAAGGTCGCGCCGGCATTGGCGATGACGAGCTGTTGTTGAAGCAGCCCCAGGCGGATGCGGCTGCCGTTGAGTTGTTCCTGCCGGATCTGGCGTTCCAAATCCAGGGCCGCGATCGTCGCGCCCGCCACCTGGCTGCGCAGCCGCTCCAATTCGCGCGGCCCGACCAGTGCGCCCGACAACTTCGCATCCTTGTCCGATTCCAATTTTTCATCGAGCTGGCGGATTCTTTCGTCGGCCTGCTTTAGCAACGTCTCCTGCTCGTCCATCAGTTTTGCCAGCATCACCAGCGCGGACTCGCCGTTGGCAATTTCCAACCGTTCCAACTGCACGCCCTCGCTCAACGCGTCCGTCAGCAAAATCGAATGCGGCTTGGGCTCGGCGAATCCGGTCCAGGATTGGGCTTCGTGCGCGAGGTTCGCCCGGCGGTTCTTCACGGTCTCCAACTCCGCCATGTAACTCATCTGCTGCTCGTAGAGTCGCACGAGCCGCTGGAGCAATCCGCGCCGGAGCGCGGCGTCCTGAAGCGAAAGTCCATCGGGCCGGTTGGTGAGGCTCAAATCATCCAGCGTGGTCGCCACCGCCAGATCGGCGCGGGCCTTGGCCAGTTTTTCCGCCAGCCCCTTGTTCGCAGTGCTTTGGCTTTGTGCGGTGGCCTCGGTATTCGTCGTGCCCGTGGCCGGGCGCGTCTCCGCCACCAGGATTTTTGTCAGCGGCGATTGCCCCCGGCCGACGGAAACGCCGCCGGCCAAAGCCAGGCAAGCCACGCCGCAAGCAAGCGACCGATAAAGGCGGTGACGAAACTGTTTCACAAGTTGCCGTTCATCCGGCCTATTCACCCAGCGAGATGCCCAGCGCGCGCGCCGTGCGGGCGAGATTCCCGTCCGGCGGGACGGTTTTCAACTGGCCAATCGCCTCGCTGATCGGTATGCCGATCACGCCCTTGCCGGTAAACGCGACCATTTTGCCGACTTCGCCCGCCGCGATGAGGTCCACCGCGATTGCGCCGAACATCGAGCACAAGGCGCGGTCGAATGTGGTCGGACTCCCGCCGCGTTGGAGATGACCCAGCACGCAGCAGCGCGTTTCCTTGCCCGTTCGCTTTTCAATCTCGGCGCCGACCACGGCCCCAATGCCGCCGAGGCGCGCTTCGCGGTTTTTCTCCTGACCGGCGGAAGTGGTGAAGTCCTTCCCCTTCTCCCGCGCGCCTTCGGCCACCACAACCAGCGTGAATTTCTTGCCCAGGGCTTCTCGCTCGCGGATTTTCGCGCAGATGCTTTCGTAGGTGAACGGGATTTCGGGAATGAGGATCACGTCGCCACCGCCCGCGACACCGGCATACAACGCAATCCAGCCCGCGTAACGGCCCATCAGCTCGAGCACCATCACGCGGTTGTGGCTTTCCGCGGTCGTGTGCAAACGGTCCAGCGCATCCGTCGCGCAAGACACAGCGGAATCAAAACCGAACGTCCAGATTGTGCCGGCCAAGTCGTTATCAATCGTCTTGGGCACGCCTACAATCGGGATGCCGTGTTCGTGCATCTGCTGCGCGATGCTCAACGAACCGTCACCGCCGATGGACACCAGCGCGGAAATGCCAAGCACATCCATGCCGGCCTTGGTGTCGTCGAGCAATTCCTTCGGCAACCGGCGCGATTCGCCGTGGCCGACCTTCGCGGAGAACTTCCCGCGGTTCGCCGTGCCGAGAATCGTGCCGCCGCGCGTCAGCAAACCGCCCAGCGCGTTGTAATCCAGTGGAATATACTTTCGCGGCTCCAGCAATCCCTCGTAGCCGCCGAGGATGCCGAGGGCATCCCAGCCGCGTTTGGCCGAAGCCTTGGCCACCGCGCGAATGACCGCGTTCAATCCGGGGCAATCTCCCCCGCCAGTTACGATTCCAATTTTTTTGCTCATAAACTTTACCTGGTTTTTCTCCGGACCAACAACCACGCCGGCAGGCGGCCTTTGCCTTTCACTTCCACTTCTCCGCGTTTTTCCAATTCATACTCGGCCGCCAACGCCTGCTGCATCTGCTCGGTCACCTGCACGCGGTCAGGCACTCCCGTGGATTCCATGCGGCTGGCGGTGTTCACCGTGTCGCCCCACAGGTCGTAAATGAATTTGCTCCGGCCAATCACGCCGGCAACCACCGGCCCGGTGTTCAGGCCGATGCGAATGCGGAGCGAGGTGCCGCGGTCGCGGTTGAATTGTTTCAAGCGCTCAATCATTTCGAGCGCCATGCCGGCCAATTCCACCGCGTGTTCCGGACGTTTTTCCGGCACGCCGCAAACCGCCATGTAACAATCGCCGATGGTTTTGATTTTTTCGACGCGATGCTGGTGGGCCAGTTCGTCGAACTGCGAAAAGAGTTCATCGAGAAGTGACACCAACGGTTGGGGCGACATACCGCCGGACAAAACGGTGAAGTCAACGATGTCGGCGAACAGCACACTGACGTCCGGGAAGTGATCAGCAATCCCGGCGTCACCCGATTTGAGCCGCGTGGCGATGGACGCCGGCAGGATGCTTAACAATAGCCGCTCGTTTTCCCGGTTAAGCCGGTCCATCGTCAGATGCGTGTTCACCCGCGCCAGCAGTTCGTGCGCGTTGAAAGGCTTCGACACGTAATCCACCGCCCCGAGTTCAAATCCTTTCACAATGTCCGCGGTCTCCGTCCGCGCCGTAAGAAAAATCACCGGAATGTCGCGGGTCGCCGACGCCGTCTTGAGCCGCCGGCACGTCTCGAACCCGTCCATTTCCGGCATCATCACGTCGAGGAGGATCAGATCTGGCCGCACGCGTTCCACCACCTCGAGCGCCTGGCGGCCGTTGGTGGCGACGCTGATTTGATAGCCCTTCGCCTTCAGCGTGCCGGCGAGCGCCTGGATGTTCGCCGGCGTATCGTCCACGACCAGAATGCGACCACTCATTTCTCAGTCCGCCTGGCCAGCCCTTCGGTTGGCGTTGATTTACTTTTCGGCATGAGCCCGTTGCCGCGCTGCCAGATAACGGTCCAACTCCGCAACATCCTTGAACACCGCCACCCCGGGGAGCGATTTCATGATCTCAAAGACCTCCTGAATCTGGGGTTGCATGTGGATGAAGGAAGCCTGTCCGCCCCGTTCCTTGAGGGTTTTGCGGGTCGAGGAGAACACTCGCAAACCGGCGCTGCTGATGAATTTCAGTTGCGCGAGGTCAAAGACGATGTCCTGGACCGGACCGCCCAGCGCCGGTCCGAGTTGCTTCTCCAATTCGGGGGCGGTGGCCGTGTCGAGACTGCCGGTGAGCTTTACTGTAACGGCGCCAGCCTGCTGGCCGCTGATGTTTTTTTGAATTTGGATGTCGAGTGGCATATGTGTTTCCGGGGTCAGTGTGTAGGGTTTGTTTGCTATCGGCAAATTCATTTCGAGCCGGCAGACGGGCTCAACCGTTTGGTCAATCGCAGGATGTTTTCACCCGCTTCACGCCGGTATCGAATCTCATCCATCTTGCGGCGGACCAGTTCGGTGCCCCACCCGCCGGGCGGATCGTCATCTTCGGCCTGCGCTTTGCGCGCCATCGTCGTTGGATCAAACTCGGGACCGCGATCCCGCAGCTCGATGATGAACGCGTCGCCCTCGCGGTCAAAGCTGACTTGGAATGTTTTTGTGGCATCGCGTTGCAAGGCGTGGTTGACGATGTTGCTGCCGCATTCTTCCAGCGCCAGCAGCAACGCGAAAATGGTGTTCTCCGGCAAACCCTGCGCTTGCGCCTGCGCCTGGAGCATCTCCACGGCGCGCATGACTTCCTCCGGTGTGGCGTGCAATTCCAGCCTCATACGCCCGGATTCCTCGCATTGACCTTCAAAGCCAGAATCGCAATGTCATCCGATTGCGGCGCGCCGCCCGCAAAGGCACGAACCTTCTGAAGCAGAGTGCCGGTGATGACGGACGCGGGTTGCCCGGTAAACGTGGCGACATCGGTCAACAATCGCTCGTTGCCGTAGCACTCGTCCTGCGGATTGAAGGCCTCACTTACACCGTCAGTGTAAAAAACAACTGCGTCGCTTTGATTCAACTCCAATTCCGTCCGCTCAAATTCCAGCCCCGGCTCGAAGCCGAGTGCCGTACCGAGTTTTTGCACGGCCCAACGCGGTGCGCCGGTGATCGGCAACCATACCGGACGACAATGGCCCGCGTTGGCCAGCGAGAGTCGGCGCGTCTTCGGCTCATACACGGCGCACAAAAATGTCACAAACATTCCGGACGGATTGTCCGCGGCCAATTCGTCGTTCAGTCGCGCGAGGATACGGTCCGGCTCGGCGATTTCCCGCGACAGCAAACGGGCCAGGGTGATGGCCCGTACCATGAACATGGAGGCGGGTATGCCCTTGCCCGAAACGTCGCCCAGGAAAACCACCAGCCGTTCCGATCCGGCCTCGCAAACGCCGTACAGGTCGCCGCCCACTTCGCGCGCCGGCTCCAGCACCGCGCTGAAGCTGACTCCGTAAGCCTGTTCCAAGGGAGCAAAGTCGTGCGGCAACATGCCCATCTGGATTTCGCGGGCCACCCGAAGTTCACTGGCGATCTGTTCCTTCACCGCGTCGCTGTAGGCTTTCGCCTTGAGCAGCGAGCGCACGCGGGCTTTGACCTCCAGCATCTCGAACGGCTTCGTGAGATAATCATTCGCCCCGACCTCGAAGCCGCGCGTCTTGTTCTGCACCTCCTCAAGCGAGGAGAGAAACATGATCGGCACTTCGGCGGTCTCGGGCATCTGACGCAGGCGGCGGCACACCTCGTAGCCGTCCATGCCCGGCATCATGATATCGAGCAGCACCAGGTCCGGCGGCGTGCGCGCGGCGACCTGCAAGGCCATCTCGCCGTTGAGGGCGAGACTGAGTTTGTGGTCCGTCTTGAGGCCTTCGACGAGAATGTCGAGGTTGGCCTTGGCATCGTCCACCAACAGCACGCGGTAATCGGAGAGCTTTTTCATGACATAAGTCCTGGAGCGGGGCCGATCGAATGATCGCAGACAATGTTGGCTCGCCCGTCGCTCGCACGGCGTTCGTCTTGAACGCTGACACGCCAACCAGCAGGGCTGCAAGGAGGTTTTTTGCGTGTTTGGCTTTAAGGTTGGGTGGGTTGGTGGCTTGTAAGCTTGTTTTGATTTGCTGAAAATGCCGCCTGAACACAAGCGATGAAAGTATTTATATTAGGCGCATGAGGTCTCGTTTCCCGGCGCGAACAGCTTGTCGAAGCGGTTGACTTCGGCTTTCAGATCCAGGCTCTAGTAGAGTGGATTTTTTCCGCATTGCTTGAGGACGTTCTTAAAAGTAAACGCCCACCTCGGGCATCACTTTAAAACCGAGGCGGCGGAACCGCTGAGAAAGCGGCTGCGTCTGGTTTTGAGGGTTTTTGATGGCGGCGTCTTATTTTTGCGTTGGCGGTGCAGCGTGAGGTTCTGACGCGGTTCTCCTTTGCATCCAGTTGCTGTGCCACCGGGTGACGAGCGCGAAGAAAAGTCCGGTCGAAAGTCCGCACATGAGAAGACTCGTCATTGCCTGAAGGGGCGCGAGCATCCGCCACGGCGTGGGCAGCACCACATCGCCATAGCCAAGGGTCGTGTAGGTGACGGCGGAAAAATAGAACGCCGACTCCGCATCCGGCAGGCAGCCCTGCCAGAGATAGAAGAGTCCCCAGACGGCGATCTCGGCCAGGTGGATTAGAATCAGCCAGCACGTCAGGCCGATCACCAACAGGGTGACGGGCCGGAAACCCGACTGGTCCAGAGCGCGCGAGGGTATCATAGTCCGGAGCAGGATGGCGAAGCCGGCGGCATGCATGGCCACAGTGACCACCACCAGCAGACACGTGATGAGAATTTTTAGGAGCATTGATTGGTGGAGGTGGCGAGTAGCGTGTAGGGCAGTACTCAGTTATCAGCCATCAGGATTGTCTGAATGCCTGGCAGTAACCGACAATTTGAACTGCCGCCGATACTGCTTCACGACGTCCTCCAGATGTTCATAGAAGGCATCCCCACCCAGCAACTCTTTGAAATGGTAGGCAGTCCTGCTTTGGATGTCCATAACCTCCGCGATGACCAGGCGTATGCCTCTCGCTTTCAAACTCGCGTGAACCGACCGGAGGGTTTCCGCCGCCGAATAATCCACATTGTCCACCGCGGATGCGTCAAGGCAGAGCCAACGCAGGGGCGGCTGCGTAGTGGTCACGAGCAACGAGATTTCATCCGCGAGCTGCCGGCAGTTCGCGTAGTACAAACTGTGCGTGAACCGGTAGATAATCAGGCCGGGCGCGGCTTGCGCGGCGGTCGCCACCGGTTTCGGTTGCCGGCCGCCCGATTCGCCCGGCACCAGCACCGCGTTCCTGGGCCGATACCCGTAGCGGGTGTGTTCGATGAGTGACAACGCGATGGCCAGCAGGATTCCCTGTTCGACGCCAACGATCACAACTGTCAATGCGGTGGTGAGTGCCACCCAGAACTCCGATCGCCGTTGCGCGAAGATCTTCCGCATCCCGGCGATATCAATCAGACCGATGCCGATGAGAAACACGATGGCCGACAACGCCGCTTCGGGCATGAACGCCAGCGGTGCCGTCAGGAAGAGCAGCACCAGCAAAACAATCACCGCCATCGCCAGCAGCGACAGTTGGCTCCGACCGCCTGCGCTGTCCACGATTTGCGTCTTCGTTGGGCTGCCGTTGACGACGAAAGTGCCGGACAAGCCGGCGCCAATATTGGCCAGCGCGAGACCGACCAGGTCCGTGTTCTCGCTGAAACTCTCGCCGTAGCGCGTGGCATAGGCGCTGGAGGTCGCCGCACTTTGTGCGAGGATGACCACGAACATCGCAAATGCCGTTGGAATCAACGTCGTTATGATTTGCCAGTTCCAGTCCATCGCGGGCAGACCCAGGTGCGGCAGACCGCTCGGAACGGTTCCAAGCACGTGCAGCTTTGAGTTAAGCCCGAACGCCCAGCTCGCAACGATGGCGCCGATCACCGCGATCAATTCCGCCGGGATTTTTCTCGAAACCTTCTTGAGGCCGATGATGACCACCAACACGGCGAGCGCTACCGTCAACTCGTAGCGGTTGACCTCTCCGAGATGTTGCAAGTTGTGCCAGAGTTTTCCCAACGTGCCGTGGCCGCCCCCCTCCAGGCCGAGCATACCGGCGAGCTGCCCCAGCGCGACCTGAAGGCCGACCCCGGTCAGAAAACCGATCAACACGGTACGCGAGAGAAAGTCCGCCAGAAATCCCAGGCGCAGAACGCGCGCCAAAATCAGGAAAGCCGCGGCCATCAGCGCCAGCACGCCGGCCAGTGCCAGGTATTGCTCCGATCCGACGGCAGCGATCCCCACGAGTCCGGCGGCGAGGATGGCTGCGGTCGCTGAATCGGCGCCCACCACCAGATGCCGCGAGGACCCGAACAGCGCGAACAGCGCCGTGGGGATCAGCATGGTGTAAAGACCAGTGATCACGGGCGTCCCGGAAATCTTGGTGTAGCCCATTACCTCGGGGATGGCGATGGCGGCCAGCGTGATACCGGCCAGGATTTCAGCCGGGATGCGCGCGATCGAGATCGGCAGCACCCCTTGCAGAATGGGGAACCGGCCCGGCCCGGCCTGATCTTGGGTGGATTGCATGCCCCGTTCAATTACCCATCGTGCCGATGGTCTTCCGGAAGCGAGTGACCGCGATGCCGAAGAAGGTGGTGCCGATCGCGGCGAGCGCGAGGAATTGCGGCCAGACGATATCCAGGCCCGCGTCTCGGTAGAGAATGCCCTGCGCCAGCTTTACGAAGTGCGTGGTGGGCGCTGCCTGCATCAGGTATTGCACCAACTGGGGCATGCTTTCGTAGGGCGTCGCGCCGCCGGAGAGCATCTGGAGCGGCAGGATCGTCAGAATCAGCAGCAGGCCGAACTGGGGCAGGTTGCCGGCGACCGTGCCCATGAAAATGCCCATCGAGGTTGTGGCGAAGA
>CAYWMD010000016.1:0-106937 GCA_964458575.1 uncultured Bifidobacteriaceae bacterium
GCACCGCTTCCCCATCCGGCGCCGGTACCGGCATTGACAATCGAGGTGGCGGCTCCGGCGGCAGGCCCATACGTATTTGCCTTTTGGAAGGCAACCAGGAATCCATTCGCGCCTAGCGAATAAGCACCGAGATCGAAGATGTCCTGCACGTCTCCCGGCCCACTGGCGCTGTCGCCCTCAATGCCGATGAGGTAGTATCCCGACAGCGACAGGCTGGCGGTGCCGCGGAGTTCAAAAAACTCGTTGGGGCCGTCGGTGCCAACGGGGTTGAAAAGAAGTTCATTCAGGAGTACTTGGGATTGAGCTGACCAACTGACAGCCCCGAACACCGTAAGGAGAACCAAGATTTTTTTCATATGCAACTAGGTTTAAAGCTTCTAAAACCGTTGCTAGTTCGTTACCGAGAATTCCATTCCATTGCAAGACTTTTTTGAGCGCAAATCCAACGGAATGGCAGAAAGTTATTCACAGCCATTCACAACACGGGCGGCTACATCTGCTCCAGCGTCTCGATGCCCAGGCTTTCCAAGCCCTGTTTGAGGACCCGGCCGGTGAGTTCGCACAACAGCAACCGGCTGACCCGGGATGCCGCGTCCGCCTTGAGCACCGGGCAGGACTCATAAAACCGGGCGAACAATCCGGCGAGGTCATAAAGATAATTGCAGACGAAATTCGGCCGGTATTCCGTGGCAGCGGCTTCGAGCACAAGACCAAAGTTTAGAAGCTGCCGGGCCAGCGCGATTTCTTCCGGCGCGCTTAATTGGATGTTGGTTGTTGCATGTTGAATGTTGAATGTTTCACCCGCCCTTCGAAAGATGCTCCGAATCCGCGCATACGCATACTGCAAATACGGCGCGGTATTGCCATTCAACGCCAGCATCTTGGCCCAACTGAACACATAGTCGCTCTGCCGGTTCGGCAGCAGGTCGGCATATTTCACCGCGCCGAGGCCAACGACCCGCGCCACTTCGCGCCGTTCGGTTTCGGACAGCTCAGGATTCTTGTCCGTCACAACCTTGAAAGCGCGCTCTTCCGCTTCATCGAGCAGATCAGCGAGTTTCACCGTTTCGCCGGAGCGGGTTTTGAACGGCTTGCCGTCTTCACCGAGGATGGAGCCGAACCAGACGTGGGCGAGCGTGGGCATTGCCGATTGCCGATTGCCGATTGCCGATTGCCACTTCTGAAACGCGGCGAAGACCTGCTGAAAGTGCAACTGCTGCCGCCCGTCGGTGACGTAGATGATTTCATTCGGCTGCCAGGTTTCCAGCCGGTATGCAAGCGTGGCGAGATCCGTGCTGGTGTAATTGAAACCGCCGTCGCTTTTACGAACGAGCGCCGGCTGCTTCTTAAGCTGCGGAACGTCTTCGAAGAAAATCGCCAGCGCACCCTCGCTTTCGCGCGCGATGCCTTTGGCAACCAGATCGTCCACCAGCGCCGCCAATCGCGGGTTGTAAAAACTTTCGCCCAGGGTGTGGTCGAATTTCACGCCGAGCCGCGCGTAAATCGTGTCGAACTGAACTTGCGAAAGCGCGATCATCTCGCGCCAGATGCGGAGGTTTTCGGCGTCGCCGCCTTGCAGCTTCACCAGTTCCTGCTTCGCAGCTTCCAAGGCGGTGGGATTTGCCTGACACTCGGCGTTGACCTTCTTATAAATCCGCTCCATCTCGGCAATCGGGTCAGCCTGGAGCGCCGCTGCATCGAGATCGCGCTTCCAACCCACCAGCAACATGCCGAACTGCGTACCCCAGTCACCGCTGTGATTGTCCGTGATGACGCGGTGGCCGAGCAACCGCAGCATCCGGGCGAGACAATCACCCAGAATCGTGGAGCGGATATGGCCGACGTGCATGGGCTTGGCGACGTTGGGCGAACTGAAGTCCACCACCACCGTTCGCGGCTGGCTCGTCTGCTCGAAGAACAAATGTTCGCCCCGCGCCGCCGCGGCCAGCGTTTCCGCGAGGCTGGAGTTCTTGAGCCGGAAATTCAAAAAACCGGCGCCGGCAACTTCGACCGGCTCGCACAAACCCGCCACGTCGAGCTTCGCCAAAACGTCGCCCGCCAACTGGCGCGGGTTGAGTTTGCGCGGCTTGGCCAGCGCCATGAGCGCGGCGCTTTGATAATCACCGAACTTCGGGTCCGGGCAGGGGCGCACCTGCACCGTGGCGAGGTCCGCGTCCGGCAACACGGCGCGGACGGCTTCCTGCAATTGCAGTTCGATTTGTTTGTGCGGCAGCACGGATTTGAAATTCGTAACTCGTTAAAACGTTGAATCGTTACAACGGCGCATCGCCGAATCGCAGACACGCTTTAACGTGTCAACGAATCCACGAGTTAACGTGGCACGGCTATTTTTTCCCCGCGTCCTTGATGACGCGCAACATGGCCTCCGCGTCCGGCGCCTGTTCGAGGGCCTGGCGAAAATCCGCCTTGTGCAGCAGCTTGGCGATGCCCGCCAGCGTGTGGAGATGTTTTTGAAATTGTCCCTGCGGCACGAGAAAGAGCACGACGATGGACACCGGCTGGTTGTCGAGCGCGTCGAAGTTGCAGCCCTTCCGGGAGCGGCCGAGCGCACCAACGACCTCCGTGATCAGGTCCGTGGACGCGTGCGGGATGCCGATGCCGAAGCCGATGCCCGTGCTCATGGACTGCTCCCGTTTCCGGACGACGGCGATGATGGCGTCGCGGTGTTCGGCCTGAATCCGGCCCGTCGCCACGAGGTTGTTGATGAGTTCATCAATCGCCTCCCAACGGTTGGCGGCCGACATCTCCGGGAGGATGTTGTCTTTCGTCAGAATATCAACTAAGTCCATAACGCCTGTCAGAAACTGGCATTTCGCCTGAAGCAGCGGGTTAATTCAAGAGCAGAATTCAGCCGAACCGATACCGGTCTCGATGGAGGTTTGGACTGAACCGGGGGCGGGAGAAATTCAAATTCGCAAAAATATCCTCCGCCGGTAGAGCCAGTAGAGCAGCAGCCAGAAGATCAACAACTCCACCGCGCCATGAAAGAACGGTTCGTAGGCGTCGCCGAAAAGCTTGAAGAAGTCCGGGCCCAGATGCGTCGTCAGGCTTTTGCTGATGAACCCGCCGCACAGCCAGTCCAAGCAGTAGGCCGCGATGGAGTTCATGCCGACGACCACCAGGGGAAAAGCCCAGGCCCGCCGCTGCCAGAGATCAATGACCACGTAGAAACCCGCCAGCAGCAGGAAACACCAACCGCCGCTGAACAGCACCCAACTCGGCGTCCAGATGCGTTTCACCACCGGACAAATCCCCAGCGCGCCAACGAGCCAGCCCGCTGCCAGCCCGATCCCTCCCGCGACGGCCAGCCATTTCGCCTTGGCCCACGGCGCGCGGTCGCTGCGCAGCACACCGCCGGCGATCAGTCCGAGAATCATCGTGCCGAGCGTGGGAATGAAGTTGAGCGTCGAATAACCGCCGCCATTGTCGGTGAAGGGCTCGGGACGCGGGAACCGATTCAGCCACCAGGTGTCGAACGCCCACGCGAAGTTGCTGTTTTTGTTCCAATGTGCTGCGAAGCCCGACAAACCGTGTTGTTGCAACCACTCCGCGGACACCTCGACTTTTTGGTAATCGAAACCCGGTCCCGGCAGCGGATACAGCGCGAACGCCGCCCAATAGCCGATCAGGATGAGCGCGAGCGCCCCCCATTGAACGCGCACCGAACGCAAGCCGAGCAGGAACAGGAAGACATACCCCAACCCGATCTGACTGAGGGTGTCCTCAAACGTCCACCGGGTGAAGGTGCGGAGGGTGGAGCGCAGAAACACGCCCAACAGAATCAAAACGAGCGCGCGCCAACCCGCGTGCAGCGTCATCCAGACCGGTGTCTGACCGCGCGCGCGCCGGCTGGCGATGGAAAACGGCAACGCCACGCCGACCATGAATGAAAACGACGGTTGGATCAGATCGTGCAAAGAGCAACCGACCCAGGCGACGTGCGATTGATGGTGACACAGCAACTTCCAAAAGGCGCTTCCGGGCACCGCGGCGGCCACACGGCAAAAATGCAACACCTCTCCCATCATCAAAAACATCACGAAGCCGCGGTACGCGTCGAGTGACGTCAACCGGGCGGATGGCGTTGAGTCGGCAGTCATCGGATGGCGGAAGTTTGGCGGCGGCGACCTTGGCCGCGTTCCAGATCGCTTGCCAGCAGCAAGGCCCCAACTGGAACGGCGTCCTCGTCCAGTTTCGCGAGCAAAACCCGCGGGCCGGGCCGGAAAATTTCCATGATCATTGGCGGCAGCGCCTGCGCGACGGCGCGACGCAGCGGCTCGCCCACTTTCGACAAACCGCCGCCCAGCACGATCACCTCCGGATGAAACAAATGCGCGACGTGCGACAGCCCAAAGGCGAGATCCCCCGCCATTTCCGTCATTACTTTCTTTGCGCCCGCGTCGCCTTGCCGCAGGGCGGCGGCCAGATGCCTGGCTTCGCCGCCGACGGTTCGGCCCACCAGTTTTGCCAGCCGGCTGTTCGGCTGGCGATACACCGCACGACGAATTTTTTTATCCACGGCCCAACCCGAGCAGCACGGTTCGAGCGTGGTTCCCTGCCGGTCGAGCCGGAGATGGCCGATCTCCGCTTCGCCCGGTATCGCGCCGTGATAAATTTTGCCATCCAGCACCAGGCCGCCGCCGACGCCGCTGCCCAGCGTGACGTAAAACACGGGATTGCGCCCCACACCCGCACCGCGCGTCGCTTCGCCCAGCGCGGCCAGGTTCGCGTCATTGTCCACCACGACCGGCGCAGCGGTGAGTCGGCGCAACCAACCGGCCAGATCAAACCCGAACCACCCTTCGATCTGGTGCGAGCGCGCGACCCGACCGGTCCGCCAATCCACCGGCCCGCCGAAACCCACGCCGACGGCGGAAATTCTCCGACCGCGCAAAAGTGCGCGCAGCCCGGATGCGATTTGCCGGCGGATGCCGGCGGCGCCGCGCGTCGGATCCACCGAAAGCCGTTGCCGCTCCCGGATGCGACCGGCGGCGTCGCCCAAAACGATTTGCAGTTTCGTTCCGCCGATTTCGATGCCCAGAAGGGGTTGCTTAGACAATTTTTCAGTCACAGGCTGGACGCGGTTCAAGCATGACAGTGCGGCGCATCATTCTCGTTTCACACCCGTTTTATCAGCACTTTCAGGAGCGATTTCTCTGATTGCGCGAGCGGCAGCATCCCGGACGTCGGAGTTTTTGTCATCAAGAAAGGATGAGAGAACCGGAATCGCCGGCCGGGCGTCGGTTTTGAATTGTTGCAGCGCTTCGATGGCATCGCGACAGAGGATCCGTTCGGCGCGATTTTGTCTGAGAAACTCGATGATCAAGGGAACGACGATCTCCGGTTCCGCGCGCATCGTGCCCATCGCCATGACCGCATCGTCGCGCACGGCGAAATCGGCATCGAACAGGCAATTGGTCAGCGCCGGCAGGGCATCTCTGGCCACCGGGCCAAGGCAGCGCAGGGAAAAAACGGCCAGATAGCGCACGTACTGGTCCTTGTCATCGAGCAGCGCAATCAGCTCGGGGACCGCCGGCCGGGCGTGCTCCCCCAGGGCCATGAATCCGCCCGCGCCGATACTCCGGTAATCGGAGATCTTCCGCGAATATTCAGTCGCCGTTGGTAGGTGCAACCGGCTTTGCACCGGCTTGGGAACAAACCCCAGAAACTTCCGCATCAGCGGAGACTCGCGGGTCGTCATCATTTTCAACAGGAACGGGGACGAGTTGGTGCCGAAATGTTGAAGAGCGGCCTCCGCTTCCTTGTCCAGCGGCCAGTGGTTCGTGTGAAACTGATGTACCCAAGCACTCAACCCCTTGCCCTGGTAAACCGGTTCGCGCGGCGGTGACAGCACCCAAATCAACAGCGTCAGCAACAGAACGACCGCAATTCCGAGCAGGATGAGCCGTTCCTTTCGCATGAGCAATTGGCTGGCGCGCGTCCGGGTTAAAAATAATCCGGTTCGTTCCCGCGCTTCCACTTGATGTTGCAACCCATGCTCGGCGTTTGCAGCGTGGACGGCGGTTTGCCAGCCAACACCGCGTCCAGCGCGGCGCGGACGTCCTTGCCCGTCACAGCGATGCCGTTCCCCGGCCGGCTCGCATCGAACTGCCCGCGATACACCAGCCGGCGACCGCGATCGAACAGGAAGAAATCGGGCGTGCAAGCGGCGCGATACGCCTTGGCCACGGCTTGGGATTCATCATAAAGATACGGGAACGTGTAGCCGGCGAATCTGGTTTCTTCGGCCATTTTGGCCGGACTGTCGTCGGGATAATTTTTCGCGTCGTTCGCGCTGATGCCGACGATGGCGACGCCGCGTGGCTGATAGTCTTTGGCCAGTTGCACAAAGCCGGCACGGAGATGTTTCACATAGGGACAATGGTTGCACATGAAAATCACGAGCAAGGCCGGCTTGTCCTTGAAGTCGGCGAGCGAGACGGTTTTTCCATTGGTGTCGGGCAGGCGAAAATCCGGCGCCGCCGTGCCGAGTGGTAGCATGGTCGAAGGTGTCAGTGCCATGTGCGCAATTTGAAATTCGCCCCGCCAATTGTCGAGCGGGAAGCGAGGCCGGTTGCACCGCAAATGGCGGTCACTATGGGTTGGAGTTCACGCTTCAGCGTGTCCCGGTGTCGCTTGGGCGGCAAAGAACAAGCTGAAGCTTGGACTCCAACACGCCGCCCGTGGCAACCGACCGTCGCTTCCGGTGCGCCCGCAATCAGTGCGCTTCGGTGGAAACCGAACCCATTTCCGGCAACGTGAAAATGAACTCCACCCGCTCGCCTTCCGTGCCGGTGTAACCGCCCCAGCCGATGCGGATCTCGTCCACGCGACTCAAATCAAGATCGCCGTCCCGGTCCGTGGACCAACCCGCGAGTTGCAACTGGCTCAACGGCACGAACACACGTTGGCGGCCGGGCGCTTGCAACGAACGCCCCGTGCTGGCGAGAAAATCGCCGCCGCCCTTCTCCCGCAAGATCGTGAGGATTTGATTCCCCGTCGCCTGCCCGTCCGGCACCCAGAGGTCGAAGACGAGGCAATTCGCCCGGGATAGATCAATCGCGTTGGTGAAGGTAAGATTCGCGAACAGGAACGTGTCCACGTTGCTTTTGGTCAGCACCCCCGTCGCGCGCCATGCGGTTCGCCCCGGTTTTGTGTGCTGGGCGTCCGGCGTCAGTTCGGCGCGGACGAACTCGCCGCGGATCAGGGTGGGGGCAACCTCGGGAATCGGCGCTTGCGCCAAATTCGGCAGCAGGTCGGTTCGCAGCGGATGCCGCGCCGGGATTTCCGCGGACGGATAGCGCAGCAGCGCGGCGCCGTAGGGTTCAAGTTTCAAATTCACGCGCGCTCCCAGATTCGTCCGTGCGACAACCGGTCCCGCCGGATCCCAATGCTCGCCCGGGCCGCGACCGCTCACGCTCACATCGCCCTGCCACGCCTTGCCGCTGTCGTTGATGAGAAAGTAAAGGTCGTGGCCTTCGACCCGCCGGTGCGTGACCCGCACCGGCGAACGGGCCGCGTGTACCGTTACCTCGCGATCCAACACACCGTCCAGCACCAGTGGAAGCAGACTCGCCGTGCCGGTCGGCAGAAAAATTCCCGCGCCGCGGGCGCCGTGCCGCGTCACCGAAACCGCGTTCGTGGACGGACCGAACAGCTCCCGGCCGAGCGACCGGATTTTTCGCGAAGGAAACTTCGTCGCGCTGTTCGCGGGCAGCGCGCCCAGGGCGACGACCACGCCGCCGGATTTGATGAAGCGCGCGAGGTTTTTCCACGCCGCCTCCGGCAACGTGTCCACGCCGGGCAGGAGCAGCACCCGCCAGCGGAGCTTTCCGTGAACGAGCGCTCCGTTGTCCACGGCCGCTTCGGCGAGCGTGCGGCTGTCAATGATCGTGAAATCGCGCTGCGCCGCGAAGAGACCGTCCATGGCCGCGCGCCACGTGTTCTCGACGGCGTTGGCGTCCGAGGCATCGGTCGCCCAATGCCGCGCCGGGCGGAATTTCGGCCAGAGGCTCTCGATCGGATACAGCAAGGCGAGGTCGGCGATTTGCTGCCCGCCGGACAGGGAAGTGCCAGCGCGGCCGACCCATTCGTTCAAACGCCGCAACGCCGCGTCGTCCAGTTCCGCAAAACTGTAATAGCTGGTGATGGCGTTCACCCCCGCGACCATGAGCCGGTTGCAGGTGCCGCGAATTTCGGCTTCCGTCACCACGCGTACGGGCCGCGGGTCGCCGGGCGGCCGCCAGCGTTGCGAATGGTCCGAGGTTTCACTCATGACGATGCGCCGCCCGTCCAGTTCGGCCGCGCTGGCCAGCATGCGCGCGATCGGCCACGGCACTTCCGACGGCAAGCTTGTGAGACAATCAATGCTGGGCGCGTCGAGCCGCCGGGCACACCGGAAAAAATCGCCATAGAAGGGCACGTGGGAAACCAGCGATTCCTCCATCAACAGATGGCCGCCGGAGGGGACGTTCAGCCGGCGGCAGCAGTTCTGAATCTGGCCAAAGTAGTTTTCCGAAACCAGCTCACCGACGGTCAGCCAGAAGTCGTAACGAATCTGCTCGCCGCGCGAACCGGCGCTGGCGATCAAAGCGGGCACGCCGACCGCGTCCAGCGCGTAGCCACGGCGGCGCTTGAACTCCACGGGGAGGTTGGGCGACCACGGCAGCGGACGCCACGGCATGGCTTTGAGAAAACAGCTCATCAACGACGGTTCGTCCGTGAAGGTGGCGACAAAATATTTGCCGAGATCATTTCCGAGTCGTTCCGCATAGCGCTGGTGGGTCACTTCGAGAAACCGCCGCGTGGGTTCGGGCCGCAGCAGGTTGATGTACGGCGTGTGCTTGAAGAGATTGCCGTCGGCGTGCGTGCCCTCGTAGAGGCGGCTTTCGGTGATGACCATCAAATGCCAGCGGCCCGGCGACGCGGACCAGCGTAGTTTGCCTGCGCTCACCTGCGCAGCCAGGTTGACTTTCCGCTTCAGGTCAATCTGGCCGTCGCGCACCGGGAAGGCCGCCGCGAGAAAAAGTTTCCCGGGCGGTACGGTCAATTCCACCGGCCCGCCCTCGCATTGCGTGTCCGCGACCAGCAAACCTTCCGCCTCCCATTCCGGATGATCACGCAAGACCAGCCCGCCGGCGTTGCCCGAAGGGTAACCGCATTCGTCGTAGAGCCAGAGCGCCATGCCGGCGCGTTTCGCCTCGCGCACCGCGCGGACGAAGGAGGTCCACCTGGCTTCGCTTTCGAGGTAGTCGGTGAACGAATCGTTGCTGACCACGCCGCCGAAGCCTTGATCCAGGAGTTGATAAATCAGTTGATCCTGGGCGGCGGGCGCGTCCGGCCAGTTGTGGATGATCTTGATGATGCGTGACCCGGCGGGCGGATGCGCGAACCGGGCGGCAAAATCCGGCGCAACCGGATCGGCCATTCCCATCCGGCCCAGAACCATCGCCGCGCCAACCGCCAGCCGTAAGATCCCACGGCCGCCCCGACCGGACAAACCCAGCAACCAACGCATGCCGACAGTCAACCGGACTTCCCGGCCGATGGCAATCGCACAAAAATGACTGTCCAAATGCCAGGTCTGATTGAACAATAACTCCGTGACAAACAAAGAAGCCCAAGCCTGCCACGCGCAACTCGTCGAGGAAATCCGGCGGCACGATCACGCCTATTATGTTGTCGGCCGGCAAACCATCACCGACCGCGAATACGACCAGCTCTTCTCCGAACTTCAAAAGCTGGAAAAGGATTTTCCCGAGCTGGTCACGGCGGATTCACCCACCCAGCGCGTCGGGGGCGCACCGGCCGAGGGCTTCGCGCGGATCCGACATCGTGTGCCGATGCTTTCGCTGGAGAAAATCGATGGCGCGGAGCAACCGGACGAAAAAGCGGAGCCAGACTGGTTCAAGCGCAGTTGTGCCCAGGACGAAAACACGCTGGCCCGGCTGCTGACCTGGGACGCCACGATCCGCAAACACCTCGGGCGCGACAAGGTGGAATACGTGATGGAGCCGAAGGTGGACGGCGTGTCCATCGGCGTGCATTACCAGCAGGGCAAGCTCACGCTTGGCGTCACGCGCGGCGACGGTGCAACCGGCGATGACATCACCGCGAACTTGCGGACGGTGAAATCCATTCCCCTGGGGTTGGAGACGCAGTCCCCGCCGCCGCTCCTCGAAGTCCGCGGCGAAGCTTACATGGCCATACACGATTTCGAGGCGATCAACCAGAAGCTCGATGCCGCCGGCGAGAAGACATTCCCCAATGCCCGGAACGCCACGGCCGGCACGTTGAAACAGCTCGATCCGCGCCTCGTTGTCCAGCGGCCGGTCCGGGCGGTGTTCTACGCCGTCGGCGCGTGCGAGGGGATCGCATTCGAAACGCATGCGGAGATGCTCGAGTCGCTGCGCAAGTTCGGTCTGCCGATTCAGCCGCATTGGTGGGTCTGCCAGGACATGGACGAAGTCATCGCGACGTATCGAAAAAAGGTTGTGGCTGGTTACGACGAGGACCACGACCTCCGCAAGCAGCTGCCTTACGACATTGACGGCGTGGTCATCAAGGTCAACCGCATCGCCGACTGGGCGCGCATCCCGCCCAAGACGCGCGCGCCCGGCTACGCCATCGTGCACAAACCCATCCCGTGGATCACGCCCGCCGAGACGTTGTTGCGGGCCATCACCGTGCAGGTGGGGCGCACGGGCGTGCTGACGCCGGTGGCCGAACTGGAACCCGTCTTCGTTCAAGGCTCGACCATTTCGCGCGCCACCCTGCACAACGAGGACGAAATCCGCCGCAAAGACATCCGTATTGGCGACCGCGTGGTGATCCGCAAAGCCGGCATGGTAATTCCCGAAGTCTTTGAAGTCGTGAAAACCAAACGGCCGGCTGGCGCGAAGGAATTTGATTTGTTCAAGCACGTCGGCGGCAGGTGTCCCGTTTGCGGCGGGCCCATTGCAAAAGAAAAAGTCTCGGCCGGCGATGCGGAGGAAGTGGCATGGCGCTGCGAAAACGTCGCGGGTTGCCCGGCACAGCTCACCCGGCGCGTGGAGTATTTCGCCGCCCGCAAGGCACTGGACATCGAATCGCTCGGCGGCATCGTCGCCGAGAAACTGGTTGAGCGCGGCCTCGTGAAGGAGCCGCTCGACCTGTTCGATTTGAAGCTGGAATCACTGGGCAAACTGAATCTGGGCACGGAGGCCGAGCCGCGCGTGTTCGGGGAGAAGAATGCAACCAAGGTTTTGGAGGCGCTCGAACGCGCCCGGACCGCGCCGCTTTCCCGCTGGATTCACGCCCTGGCCATCGGCGATGTGGGCGAGGCCACCGCCAAACAACTCGCCGCCACGCACGACACGCTGGAAGCGCTCGCCACCTCCGAAGTCCTTCGCGATATCCGTGATCTTGGCGCGCAGGAAGCCATGCGCGCCGAGGTCAGTCCGCGTTCGCGCAAGAATCCGCCCAAGACCGATGCCGAAAGGGCGACGCGCGAAAAGCGTGAGGCCGAACTCAAGACTGAGATTGCTGCGATTGAGGCGCGACTGGAAGCGGGTGGTTTGAAGGCCAGGCTGGCCGAAGTCGGTCCCGTGGCGGCCGCGAGCGTGCTCGACTTTTTCGCGTCGCCCTCGGGGGCAAAAGTCCTCGCCCGTCTCCGGACCCTGGGCATCAATCCCGCGAGCGAAAAGGCGGCGGTGGCATCGGCGGCTTCCGGCCGGTTTGCCGGAAAGACCTTTGTCCTCACCGGCACGCTGCCCACGATGACCCGCGAGGAGGCCACGGCCAAAATCGAAGCGCTCGGCGGCAAGGTCAGCGGCAGCGTCAGCCAGAAGACGGATTTCGTGCTCGCGGGCGAGGAAGCCGGTTCGAAACTCGACAAGGCGCAGAAACTCGGCGTGAAAATCATCAACGAAAAGGAGTTTCTCGCGATGCTGGGCACGTAGCCGCAACCTTTTTTGAAAGGCGAAACCCCCGTCCGCGTCGCCACGCGCAGGGATCCGGCTACAATGGTTTCCCCACCGGCGCGGCGGGCAGATAAATCGTGAACGTGGTGCCCTGGCCGAGGGACGTCTGCACGTGCAACGCACCCGCGGCTTCCTTGATGAGCCGTTGCACGATGTTCAAGCCCAGGCCCGTGCCCTGACGCGGGCCCTTGGTGGTAAAGTACGGTTCAAAAATCTTCGGCAGAATTTGCGGCGGAATGCCCGGACCGTTGTCGCGCACCGACAGTTTAACCAGCGGCGGCGTGTTGGCAAAACTCTCAACGTTCAGCAACCGTTCGTTCATGCCGTCCCGGAAGGTGGTGAGATCGAGCGGTTTTTGCAGTAATTCGCCCGCCAGCTCCACATGGCAGCCGCGCGGTGTGCATTGGAAGGCGTTGACGGCGAGGTTGAGCAGGATCTGGATCAGGTCCGTGCCGTTGATGCGGACGCCCGTGTCCATCGCCAGCGGCCGAATCTCGAACTGGTTGTTTTGCACGCTCGGATGGACGCGCAACAGATGGCTGGTGTCATTGAGCAACTGGTTGACGCCGATGCTCACCGATTCATCGGATTGCCGGCGCAGGAAGCCGAGGTAGCGCCGCGAAATCTCGATGCAGTTGGTCACCTGGCGGGTGATGACCTTGAGGCGGTCCTTGACGAACTCGAGGTCCTCGACTTCCAGCCTGGCCGCGTTGCCGACGCGCTGGTTCATGAGCTGGACGAAGCCGGAGATCACGGTCAGCGGCCCGTTGATGTCGTGGATGATGCTGGCGTAAATGTCACCGCGCGTGCGGGCGATCTGCTCCTCGATCTTCTGGCTCTGCAGTTCCGCCAGCAATTCCTGGAGTTTCTCGGCGTTGTTGTGGATTTCGCTTTCCAGGGTGCGCCGTTGCATGGCGCCGGCCACGGCCGCGCGCATGGTGGTTACGTCGAAGGGTTTGTTGATGTAATCACAGGCCCGCAGGCGCAGCGCCGAGCGCATCGTTTCCGTGGTCTCGAAAGCGGTCATCATCACGACCTCGATGCCGGGATCAACGTACTTGAGGCGTTCGAGCACCTCGATGCCCGACATGCCGGCCATGCGGATGTCGCACACGGCCACGTCGATTTTGTTCTTCTGGGCGAGTTCGACCGCAGTGGCGCCGTCGCTGGCCATGAGGATGTCGTAGGTGTCCTTGAAAATGACGTTGAGGGATTGCCGCGCGCCGTCTTCGTCATCCACGATGAGAAGTTTGCCGCGGCGTTTGGGCCGTTCGCTGATTGAAGTGGTGTCTGATGAGGCCGGGGCCGACATGACTTGATTTTGGCCAAAAAGGCAGGGCGGACAAGAGCAAAGCACACGGATAGGCGCGGGGAATTTCTTTGCGCTTCGTCCCGCGGAAAGCTAGTTTGCCGGCGGTTTGTCCGGTGGTGTAATGGTAGCACAAGGGTCTTTGGAGCCCTTTGTCATGGTTCGAATCCATGCCGGACAGCCAGCCAAAGGGAGTCTTGCCCATTGCCCGTTCCCGCCGGCGGCCAAAGGCCGCGCCCGGACATCGAGCGTGCCGGCCGGCACATTGGCGGTAACACCGTCGAATGCGTCCGCAGCCGTTGTCGTCCATGATTTCACGTGCGCCGGGTGCATTCAGATTGTATAATCCGCGAGATGAGTCCGCTTTTTCAACTGGTCTATGTGAGCAGCGCCACCGAGCCGTTCACGAAGGAACAGTTGCGCGAGTTGCTCAAAGGGAGTCATCGCCGCAACGTGCGGGCGGGCATCACCGGGTTGCTGCTCTACAAGGACGGCAACTTCATGCAAGTGCTGGAGGGCGAAGAGGCGGTGGTGAAACGGCTCATCGAGAAGATCAAACAGGACTCGCGTCACCACAGCATCATCACCCTGCTCCAGCATTCGATTCCGGAGCGGCAGTTTCCCGATGCCTCGATGGCGTTCCGGGATTTGAATTCGGCGGAGAGCCAGGCGCTGCCCGGTTACAGCGAATTCCTGAACACGCCGTTGGACGGCGAACTGATGCGGAAAGACCTGCCGCGCTGCCAGCGCTTGCTGTTGCTCTTCAAGAAAAACATCCGCTGACCCAGAACCCGCCGCCGCGCCGCCGGGCTTCAAAGCGCGAAGATGGCGTCCAGCGCGCGCGCGGTGTTGTGGATGAGCACTTCGGGGCAGTGTTTGTAGAATGGCACGGGCGGAATCATTTCCGCCGCCACCCAACCTTGATAACCCACCGCTTTCAATGCCGCCACGACCTCGGGCCAGTTGACATCTCCGGATAGTAAATCGCAGAAACCGTCTGCCGTGCCCACGGCCCGCCGGTAATCCTTGAAGTGCACGCGCCGGATGCGCTTGCCCAATGCCGCAATCCAATGTTCCGGATAACCCGTGGCCAGCACGTTGCCCACATCGAAATAAGCGCCGACGCGGTCGCTGCCAAAGCTGTCAATGAACACCTTCATTTCCAGCGGACTGAGCAGGAATTTGTTCCAGACATTCTCAATGCCGATCGTAACGCCGGCCCTTTCCGCTGCGGGTAGCGCCGCTCGAATGAAAGCTTGGGCGCGTTCATAAGCGAGGGCATACGGCACAATTTCGCAACCGGGGATGAAATCCACGCCCACCGCGCCTGGCACGACGAGAATGGTGTCCACGCCCAACGCTGCCGCGCACTCGATTTGCCTTTGCACGAGCTGCGCGGCCTTCTCGCGCACGGCGGGGTCGGCGCTGACGGCGTTGGCGCCCCAGTAAAGTCCGGTGGCCAGACCGCTGATTTCGACGCCGCATTTTTCCGCCAGCGTGCGAACCGTTTTCAAGTCGGCGGGCGGGCTC
This sequence comes from uncultured Bifidobacteriaceae bacterium, assembly GCA_964458575.1. Lineage (GTDB taxonomy): Bacteria > Verrucomicrobiota > Verrucomicrobiia > Limisphaerales > JADLHS01 > CAYWMD01. The sequence goes on from CAYWMD010000016.1 coordinate 14,821, forward strand.
TTGAGATTCACCGGCCCGTCCTCGGTCAGATCAATTTCAAAGCCGGCGAAGCCCGCCGCTTTTGCCAATCGCAGTTTTTCTTCCAGCGACCAATTGCCGCCGAACGACCAGATGCTGATGGATTTTTTCATAAATTGTCTATGTGGAGTCGCAGCCAGCGGATGTTGTTGATGCAATCCTCGCAACACCAGAAGACAGCGAACACTTCGCCGCTCGGCAGAACCGTCATTTGGGGGAAACCAAACTTGAGCCCGCTCAGTTCGTCCGCTCCCGACGCCTGCCCGGTCATTCCGGAACGTGCGCCCTGCCACAGGGATGTTTCGGATAGATTGACCCACTCGTCGGCTTCGAGGCGCGAGAGGTTGGCCCAGAGGCCGGGCTGGTCGTCCCGGCGATAGAGGCACAGGATTCGTCCGTCGGGCAGGCAGATGATTTTGGCGGTTTGTCCGCAGAATCCGGTTGGACGTGGTGGCGAGAAGGTTTTTCCATCTTGGGAAATCGCGTAAGGCGTGGGGCGGCTTTTCCCACTTGGCTCGTGATACGCCCAGGCGACCGCGAGCAAACGTCCGTCCGGCAATCGCGTCATGGATTGCTCGAAGTGGATGACGTTTTCGCGCCAGCCATCCATCACGTCGAGATACTCGGGCCAAGTGCCGCCCTGGTCGCGAGAGACGAGCGCGACGGCTTTCATGCCGTTGGGCGCTTCACCGTTCCAACCTTTCCACGTGCCCATCGGCGCGAGCCAGCGACCGTCCGGCAGTTCGAGGATGGCGTGGCAGATTTCGAAACTGGGACCGATCAATGGTGGTTGGATGATTTGCGGCGCTCCCCAACTGCGGCCACCGTCGGAGCTCTTGAGCAGGATCAGGTCAATGGGCACGTAGCCGAGATTCTCGCGGTTGGTCAGCCCCTCGTCGGGATGCACGTCGCGATGGAATCGTGCACCCAACCCCAGGAGTGTGCCATCACGTGTGCGGCTGATCCGAACCGAATGCGTCGTGGCCCGCGTTTCCGTTTCAGTGAAGAGTGGCGAGGGGGAACTCCAAGTCGCGCCACCATCCGTCGAGCGGGCCACGTGAGTCCGATAGTCGAGGCTTTCCACCGCCTGGCCCAAATCAAACGCGCAGACCAACGTTCCATCATCGAGCCTGACCATCGTGGGATGCCATGCGTGAATGGCACGCAAATGGGGCTTGGGATTGCGATAGACCAAACCGGTGGCAGTACAAGTAATCATGCGCTCATTTCGTTGCGAGACCGAGTGTCATAGAATTGCCGTCGGCGGGCAAGGCGTGAGGCACGCCAGCGCACTGGCGCATGGCAATTGTGGTAGGGTCGTCGCGCTGCGACGACCAGCGCCGCGCAGAGCGGCGCAACAGTTTCGCCCGCGACGCCCGACCCGCGCAATTCGTTCCGGCCCTGAACGGACCGGAGGTCGTCGCAGCGCGACAACCCTACCAGCCGCAATGCGGCGAAATAGCTGGTCTGTCCGTTTGCCCAGTGCGATAACTGCACCATTCAATTCAGAGAATGAAAACGCCGTTTGTTCACCAGCCGGTTTCGATCGCCCCTGCTTCCCGCCGCGCATTTCTCAAAACCATTGGCGGCTTGGGATTGTTGCTCGCCGCGCAACCACTCTCCGTGCTCGCCAGTTCGCGCTCGCGCTTGTCGCTGCTGGAAGTCAAAGCGCGGATTCGCGGGCCGATCCTGACGCTGCCCACGCCGTTCACCAAAGATTTCAAGGTGGACCATCAGGGCGTGCGCAACCTGGTCAAGCTGGGACTCGCCAACGGCATCGGCGTTTACGAACTGACCATGGGCAACAGCATGTATAACTGTCTCAGCTACGAAGAAATCAAGAAGCTGACTCGCGTGCTGGTCGAGGCGGTCGGTGGACGCGGAATCGTCATCGCCGCGACCGGGCAATGGTGGACGGAGCGGGCGGTAGATTATGCACGCTACGCTGAGTCGGTGGGCGCAGACGCGGTGCAGGTGCTGTTGCCGCCTGGCGGGTCGGATGACGGCTATGTGGAACACTTCCGAAAAATCGCCGCCGCCACGAAGATCGCCATCGTGCTGCAAGGCGACCCGAAACCGGCGCTCATCGAACGATTCATTGAAATTCCGTCCGTCGTCAGCATGAAAGAGGACGGCACCGAGGAGTATTACGTCGAAATCCAGAAGAAGTTCGGACAACGGCTCGCCATTTTCTGCGGTGGTCAGAAGCGTCGGTATCTCTTCGCCCAACCTTATGGCTCGCTGGCTTGGTTCAGCTTCTTCATCACGTTCGCGCCGGAAATCGCCGTGCGGTTTCGGCAGGCGGTCGAGAAGAACGATCTGAAGACGGCAAACGAGATCGTCGAAAAATACGAGAAGCCCGTGTTCGACTTTTGTGCCGCCGGGCCGCGCGGCTTCCACGCTTACTGGCGCGCTTTGATGGAATATGCCGGCGTGACGAAACGCTACGTGCGTCCGCCGCAGGACAGTTGCAACGAAGAAGACATGAGACGGGTGCGCGAGTTGTTTGAGCGGCTACCCAAGCCCCGAACATGAGTCTGCCAAACGCGCGTCATTGACCCGTATTCACGGCCGCTATCAGCACGCCGGTCGTCGGCACAAGACGCGCATCCTCGATGAGTTTTGCGCGACCTGCGGTTATCATCGCAAAGCCGCCTTGCGGCTGTTGAACCGGCCGCTGCCCACTGCGCCGCCGAAACGTAGCGGCCCCCAAACCGCCTACGATCCGGTCCAGGTGTTGCCGGTGCTCAAGACCGTCTGGCTGGCCAGCGACCAATTGTGCAGCAAACTCCTCCAAGCGGCGCTGCTGGAACGTTATGCGGCGCTCCGCGCCGCTCCCGGAAGCGTTTAAGAAAAAACTGCTGAAGATCAGCCCCGCGCAGATCGACCGGCTCCTCCGTCCGACGCGCGTGGCCAGCCCGGACATCCCCGAAGCGACGATCCCTTCGCCTCGAAGAAGAACATTGAGCTTAAACTGAGGAAGGTCCTCACTGTGCTGGGTAACCTGAATCGTGAGGCAACGAAGCTCTAATGACTCCCGCCTTCAGTAACATTTTGCCGTGAGTCAACACGGACCCACTGGCCCTTCTTTACCGACAGCTGAACCGCTTCCAATACCTGCTGATTCTTCAGGCCGTCCTCGAAGGTCGGATGAACCGGCTTGTTCTCGACGCACGCGTTCACGAAATCGGCGACGGTATGAACAAACGTGCTTTCCCAGCCGAGGGGCTGACCCGTACGCCACCAATTCCCAACGTAGGGATGAACGGCGTTTGGGAGCATGACGAGAATGTCGCGAAATCCCTGCCGATCCGGCGGATTGGCGTTGTCAAAGAATTTCAACCGGTTCATGTCTTCGAGATCGAAAAACAGCGACCCGCGCGAACCGTTGATTTCCAGTTCCAGATGATTTCGCCGCCCAAGCGCGAATTTGGTTGCCTCCAGATTGGCCAGGGCGCCGTTGGCGAACCGGCCGAGGAAAAGCGCGGCGTCGTCCACGGTGACCTTGCCCATCTTGCGCGCAGCCTTGGCGGCCGGGCTCTGGATTTTCGCGGTCACCGGTTGCAGCGGGCGCTCGGGAACGAACGTTTGCATGAGCCCGCAAACTTCCCTGAACTCGCCGACGAGGTAACGCGCGAGGTCAACGACATGCACCCCGATGTCGCCCAGCGCCCCGCTGCCGCTGATGGCGGTCTGCAATTTCCAGGTCATCGGTTGGTCCGGGTCCACGAGCCGGTCCTGGGCGTACCGCGCGCGAAAGTGATAAATGTCGCCGACCGCCCCCTCGCTGATCAACTTTCGCGCGAGCGCAATGGCGGGGATGCGCCGGCAGTTGTGACAGACCATGTGTATTACTTTCGCCTTTTGTACGGCCGCCAGCATGGCCGCGGCTTGTTTGACATTCAGCGCAAGGGGCTTCTCGCAAAGCACGTGTTTGCCCGCCTTGGCCGCGGCGATGGCGATCTCAGCATGGGAATCGTTGGGTGAGCAGATGTCCACGATGTCCACCAGCGGCGATTCGACGACTTCGCGCCAGTCGGTGGAGGCCGTCTGCCAGCCAAGTTGGGCGCGCGCGGCCTGCACGCCCGCTACTTCGCGACCACAAAGGGCGTTCAACTCGATGCGCGCCTTGAGGGGAAAGAAATGAGCGGCCTGCCGCCAGGCATTGGAGTGAGCTTTTCCCATGAACCGGTATCCGACCATTCCCACACGAAGTGTCTTGGCCATATAAAGTTGGGGTTGAATTCGCTACCCCCGCCTTTATAGTGACGAAAATTTTTCAAGTCAATCGGTGACTTGACCGTTTTCTACGTATGCCATTCTCAGCCGCCGAAGTAGCCAACCACCTGCAAGGCAAGGTGATCGGCGACCCCGCCACCACCTTGAACGGCTTCGCTCCCGCCGAGCGGGCCCAAGCCGGCGACCTGACTTTTGCGGAAAACGAGAGTTTTTTCGCCAAGGCCGAGCAAAGCGCCGCTTCGGCAATCATCGTCGGCCGCGGCGAATTCAAATCGGCGAGCAAGGCGCTCATTCAAGTTTCCGATGCACGCGTCGCCTTCGCCAAGGCACTCGAGCTTTTCTTTCCCGAACCACGTCCCACGGCGGGCGTCCATCCGACGGCGGTGATTGCGCCCGGCGCGACAGTGGACCCCACCGCGCACGTCGGACCCCATTGCGTCGTCGGTGAACGGACGCGCATCGGCGCGCGAAGTGTGTTGCACGGCGGCAATCATGTCGGCGCGGATTGCCAATTGGGCGACGACGTGATCCTTTTCCCCAACGTCACGCTTTATGCACGGACTGAAATTGGGCAACGAGTTCGCATCCATGCCGGCGCGGTCATTGGTGGAGATGGTTACGGCTACGTGCAGGACAACGGCACACACCGCAAAGTCCCGCAGATTGGCAACGTCATCATCGGGGACGACGTGGAGATCGGCGCGAACACGACGATTGATCGCGGCGCGCTTGGTCCGACGATTATCGGCAAGGGCACGAAGATAGACAACCTCGTGATGATTGCGCACAACGTGGAAGTCGGAGAGCACAGCCTGATCATCGCGCAAGTGGGAATCGCCGGGAGCACGAAGCTGGGCAACTACGTCGTGCTCGCCGGTCAGGTCGGCATCGCGGGTCACTTGAAGATTGGCAATCAAGTAACCGTCGCCGCCCAGTCCGGCGTGATGAACAACATTCCCGACGGCGGAAAGTGGCTGGGCGCACCCGCCTGCCCGGACAAGGAAATGAAGCGGCAATTCATTGCGATCAAGCAACTCCCGGATTGGCTGAAGCGCATCGCGGCGCTGGAAAAGAAGCTCGGCGTCTCGCCCAAGTCCGCCAAACCGGGCGAAACGCCCTCCGGCAGTTAAGCCACGAGGAGGTCCGCTGGTCGGGTATTTCCCCGACAACGCCCCGGTAAATAAACCGGGTGGATTAATTCCGTTGCCACCGCTCTTTCTGCTTCCCTTTTGCCGGAACCGGTGGTATAAAATTAACCTGTGAGCGCTCAGGCCAATCAAACGCAGTTCCATATCTGGGGCATTGACCAGTCTGCCTATGGACCGGTCGAGTTGCCGACGCTCGTGAGTTGGATCAAGGACGAACGCGTGCTGGCCGACACCTGGATTTTTGTGGAACGGGAAGTGGCCTGGCGGCGCGCGGCGGATATTCAGGAACTGCAAATGTTCTTCTCGCGTAAAGCGGACGCTCCTGCGGTCAACGCATCCTCGGTCATCAAACCCGGCGTGCTGCGCCGCGTGAAGATCCTAGGCAACTTCAGCGACGCACAACTTCAGCACTTCGCACAATTCACCGAATCCCAGCGCGTCACCCAATGGTCCGTCATCGTGAAGCAGGGTGAGGCAGGCGACTCCATGTATCTGATCCTCGATGGCGAACTGCGCGTGCGTATCGTCACGGGCGGCAAGGAAACCATTCTCGCCACCCTCGGCCCGGGCGATTTTTTTGGCGACATGGCGCTGTTCGATCAAGGACCGCGTTCGGCGGACGTCGTCGCCAATGTGGACAGCACCGTTCTGAAAATCTCGGCCTCAAACTTCGCCGCGCTCACCGAAGCGGCGCCCGATCTCGCCGCGCCGTTTCTGCTGGCCGCTTCCCGGACCCTTGCCGCGCGCATTCGTGCCGACAACAAACGTCTGCGCGATTCCGTCAGCTTTTCCAACGCGGCGGGCCGGTAAAACCCGCCAGTCAGTCCTCGAACAGTTTCTTGAGTTGATCCCGCGCCTTGGATTCACGCGAATGCTCCTCGGCGGGCGCCACAAACACCCGGCGTGCCATCTCGAAATATTCGCAGTAATTGGCCAGGTGTTTTTCCTCCACCGGATCGGCGCGACGATCGCGACATTGGTAGGCCACCTTCGGATCGTAACTCACGCAATTCAAACACACTTTCAGGTCCGCCCCGCATTCGCAAGTTTCCGAGCGCCCGGGCGAACCCGCCAACGTATAGTCCCGCCCGCATTTCCAGCAATGTCGCGTCATGGGCCCATTTTACAGCCTTTGCAACGCAGTCCAAGCGTTTGCTTGTGACTCAAGCGCCCGCTGGCAGTGCCGAACCTGGTTTGGCGGTGGTTGCCGGATCGGGCGTCAACCACATCGGTTGATCGTGATCCAGAAACGTCCGGCAAACCCGAAAGAATTCCTCCGGCGTCACCGCCCGGCGGATCTGATGAAGGAACTGGCCGTTGGCGCCAACGCCCTCGCCGATGTAATTCATGAATTTCTTCATCCGCTCGCACTGCGCCTTCTCCGGTGCGCCGCCGGTGATCTGGGATTCCCACAACGCCTCGACGTAGGTGAGGACTTCGCCGCCGGTCGGATGGGTGACTGGCTCCCCGCGCAGCCGGCGGCGGATTTGATTGAACAGCCACGGACTGCGAATCGCCCCGCGACCGATCATCAAGCCGCGGGCACCGGTTTGATGCAACACGTCCAGCGCCTGGTCGGCCGAATAAACATGGCCGTTGGCGCAAACCGGACATTTCATCAGCTCGACCGCTTGGCGGATGAGATCGTAGTGAACCGGCAACCGGTACATTTGCGCCACGGTGCGCGCGTGGACGGTCAACAAATCAATCGCGTGTCTGGCAAAGATGGACAGCAAGCCGTCGAACTCTTCGCGCGAAGCGAAGCCCACGCGCGTCTTCACCGTGAACTTGATGCTCACGGCATCACGCAACGCGCCGAGGATCGAATCAACGCGTTGTGGCTCACGCAACAGACCGCCGCCCGCGCACTTCTTGTAAACCACCGGCGCGGGACAGCCGAGATTCAGGTCAATGGCCGCAACGGGCAGTTGTTGCAGTTCCTTCGCAGTGCGGACGAGCGACGGAACATCATTGCCGATCAACTGCGCCACGACCGGGCGTCCGGTGGCGTTGTGCTCGATGCTTTCTACGATCCACTTCTCCGGCCGCGACACGGCATGAACCCGAAAGTATTCCGTCCAATAAACATCCGCCCCGCCATAGCGGTGCATGAGTTTCCAAAACGCGCCGTCGGTCACGTCCTGCATCGGGGCCAGCGCGAGGAAGGGTTGTGGGCCATGGACCAGGGCGTCGAACTGTTGTGGTTGATTCAATGACGAAGTTTTGCCGGGGATTGGCCGGTCACACGAACAGAATTTACGCCCGCGATTTCCGCTCCAGCGTCAGGCTGGCCAGCAAACCTGCGGCGAAGGTGATCAACGATCCGATCAGCACATACCATTGCCATGAGATTTTAAGCTGCAACCCCACGAAGGTCATGGCAGCGATGCCGGTCACCACACCAACCAGCGCGCCACGTGGCCCCACCCGGCGCGTCAGCGTGCTGAGAAAGAACAGCCCCAGGATGGGTCCGTTGGTGAAGGATGCGACCGCCAGCACCGCATCTACCCCGCGCCCTTTCATCGCAATTGCGATCATGGCCACCACAATTTGTACGCCGCCCCAAATCCCGGTGAGCCAGCGTGAAACGTTCAGATAGTGCTGGTCCGATTTCCCCGGCGCCATCAGCGGCCGGTAAAAATCGGTGACCGCCGTGGCCGCCAGCGAGTTGAGCGAACTGGACAGCGTGCTCATGGCTGCAGCGAAGATGGCGGCAACCACCAAGCCGATAACGCCAACGGGCAATTGCGTGACGATGAAATGCGGAAACACGCGGTCAGCCTTCGCCATGACATCGGGCGGCAGAGGCCCGGCTTTTTGGTAGAACACAAACAACATCGTGCCGATGACGAGGAACAAGACAAACTGCGCCAGGATCACCACGCCGCTGGTGAGCAAGGCGGCCGTGGCTTGCTTTGCATTCCTTGCGCATAGGTAGCGCTGCACCATCAACTGATCGGTTCCGTGCGTGGCGGTGGTCAGAAACGCACCCCCAATCACCCCGGACCAAAAGGTGTAGCTGCGACCCAGGTCAAACGTGAAATCGAACAGGTTGAACTTGTGCAACTCCCCACCGACGGCCACGACCTCATTCCAGCCACCGGGGATTTCGCCAAGCAACACCAGGGCCGCCACCACCGCACCAACGAGATAGACGACCAGTTGAATCGCATCCGTCCAGATCACCGCCGCCATGCCACCGAGATACGTGTAAGCGATGGTGACCACGCCGATGATCAGAATCGAGACGGGATCGGCCCAACCGGTCAGCGCCACCAGCACGATGGCCGTAAGGAAAAGCCGAATGCCATCCGCAATGGAGCGCGTGATAAGGAAGAGCGAGGCGGCCGTTCGTTTGACGCGTCCACCGAAGCGTTGATCGAGCACTTGATACACGGTGAACAACTCACCTTTGAAATAGAGCGGGATGAACAGCGCCACGATAATCAACCGCCCGATCAGGTAGCCGATGACGATTTGCAGAAAAGTAAAGTCACCACCCACACCCGCTGAATTCGCGGAGAAAGCGTACGCCGGCAAGCTGATGAACGTCACCGTCGAAGTTTCCGTGGCGACGATCGAGCCCATGAGCGCCCACCATGGCGCGTTGTTGTCTGAGAGGAAATAATCTCGAATGTTCCGCTGCTTGCGGCTGAACCACCAGCCCACGCCCAGCGTGCCGAGCATGTAAACCACGATGATGATGAGGTCAACCGGATGCAGTTTCATCAGTCAAGGCCGCGCTATTTCTGGAACAGTGCGGAGGGGATGGCGAGAAAAATCTCAAAAAACGGCGGTCGGAGCGCGGACTTTCCCGCCCATTTCGATGAACTTGCCGCGCGTCCTACTTCACCGCGACCCCGCCGCCGTTTGCGACCAGAGCTTGGACCGCAGCAGGCAGCGGCTTGCACAACTGGTCAAACAACGCCCGATAGTCGGCTTCGGTCGCGGAGACAGACCGCGCCGCCGCCTGGATGAATCCGCGCAGGGTCTGTTGGGCGTAGCCGAGCAATCCCTGCCGGACCGGAAGCGAATACACCGCCAGCGTCAGCCCGTAAACCAGCGTGTGCCATCCCTGCGCCCCACCGTCCTCGACCGCTTGCAGGTATCGTTGCACAACCCGCTCGTCCCGCAAGGGTCGCAGGCGTTCAAGCTGGGCCCGGCCAACGCGCCGGCTGGCCGCGGCGAAATCACGCAGCACGGGTTCGCGGCAAAGCTCCGCGTCCAGTGCGACAAGCTCGCGCACATGGCCGCTGGACGCATGTTGATGCGCATCGCGAATCGCGGGCAATTCGTGCGGCAGGAGAATGCGGTCCTGATACGCCAGAAGGAATTCACGCAACGCGGCAAAACTCGACACCGGGCGCGCCGTCAGCGAATCGGCCAGCGTATGCAACGACACCAAGCCGTCCGCCGAGCCGAGCTGCTCGACGAGCGGATGCGCGTCGCCCAGCCATTCGGCGGCGTCCTGTCCCAGTTCTGGTTTGGCCCACGGATTCATTGACTTGCTGGCCGCGAGCCTTTGCTGCGCGGTAGTGGGTGAAAAGATGTTCCTGCACCCCGTGCTTTGCGAGCGAGAAAAGTGCGTTTGGTAAAAATAAAATCCTTGAAATCGGAAAAACGTCATGGCGCTTGCTTCCGCACCGGCGACGCCGGAAACGGTGACCGGCGCTTTTCTATTTTCACGGCGCGGATTTCGTTCTATTTATCTGCCACTGTGTCCACCAACCAACGCGCGGTGTTTCTGGATCGGGACGGCACGCTCATCGAAGAGCGCAACTATTTGAGCCGCCCCGAACAGGTTGCCATTTTCCCCGGCGTACCCCCCGCATTGCGTCGGTTGCAGGCGGCGGGATTCAAGTTGTTCATTGTTTCCAACCAGTCGGGCGTGGGCCGCGGTTACTTCACCCTGGCGGACGTGGAAAAGGTCAACGCGCATCTGTTGCGCGAACTCGCACGCGCTGAGGTCCGCTTCGAGAAGGTTTACATCGCGCCCGAAGCCCCGGACCAACCCAGCCGGGGCCGCAAGCCCTCGCCGCAGTTTTTATTTGATGCCCGCGACGAATTTGGCATTGCGCTTGCCGACAGCTACACGATCGGCGACAAATTGATTGACGCGGAATGTGGTTGGAATGCGGGTGTCGGGCAAAGTATCCTGGTCCGCACGGGCTACGGCGCAAAGCAGGAACGTGAACACGCCGCCCAACTGGCCCGCGCGGTAATCGTGGATGATCTCGCCGCGGCAGCGGAGTGGATTTTGAACTCGGACAGCAAGAAAACCTGAGGGCGATTCTCCCTCTCCCATCGGCTGGAAGAGGGACGGGATGAGGGCAGTTTAGAAATATGTGCGGCATCGTAGGATTCATCGGTAAACGCGAAGCCTCGCCGCTCCTGATGGACGGCCTCCGGCGGTTGGAATATCGCGGCTACGACTCGGCGGGCATCTGCACCCTCGATCACGGTGGTTTGCATCTGCGCAAAACCGTGGGTCGGGTGGCGGCTTTGACGGACTCCTTGCGCAAGCTGCCCGTGAGCGGCTCGCTCGGCATCAGCCACACCCGTTGGGCCACGCACGGTTTGCCCAGCGACGCCAACGCTCATCCGCATCTCGACGAATCGGGCCGGTTGGTGATTGTCCATAATGGGATCATTGAAAACTACGCGGAGCTTCGGCACAAACTCGGTGAACGCGGCCACCGCTTCCGTTCCCAAACCGACACGGAAGTCCTGGCCCACCTCATCGGGCATCACCTGGACAAACTCGTTCTGCGCGGCGAACGGCCCACGCCGAAGTTGCTCACGCAAGCGGTGCAGCGCGCCACACAGGAAGCCGAGGGCACTTATGCCATCGCGGTTCTGCACGCCGACCTGCCGGACCAAATGATCGGCGCGCGCCGAGGCTCGCCACTCGTCGTCGGCGTGGGGAAGGGCGAACAGTTTCTCGCCAGCGATGTTTCACCTATCGTCAGCCATACGCGCAAAGTCATCTACCTTCACGACGGCGACGTGGTCCGGCTGACGCGCGACCGCGTCGAACTGTTTGCGCGCGGCAAACCCGTCAAGCGCGCGGTGAACACCATCAATTGGTCGGCGGAGGACGCCGAGATGGGACGTTTCCCGCACTACATGCTCAAGGAAATCCACGAGCAACCCAAGCGCGTGGACGACTTGCTCAAGCTCACGCTGCGTCCGCGTGATGGGACGGTGGAGTTCGAGGAAATGGCGTTGAACCGGAAGGAACTCGCACGCATTCACCGTCTCGTGCTCGTCGCCTGCGGCACCAGCTGGCACGCGGCGCTCGCGGGTGAATACCTGATCGAAAATCTGGCGGGCGTTCCGGTCGAGGTCGAGTGCGCCAGCGAAATGCGCTACCGCAATCGCCCGCTCGAAAAGGACACGCTCGTTGTCTCCATTTCCCAATCCGGTGAAACCGCGGACACGCTGGCCGCCATCCGCAGTGCGCGGGCCGAAGGCATTCGCACGCTGGCCATCGTGAACGTTGTCGGCTCGACCATTGCGCGCGAATCGGACGCGGACATTTACATGCGCGCCGGGCCGGAAATCGGCGTGGCATCCACTAAGGCGTTCGAGATGCAGGTGTTGTTGCTCACGCTGCTCGGCATCGCGCTGGGCCGGTCGCGCGGAACTTTGTCCGCTTCCCAAGGCCGCAAACTCGTAAACGAACTCAAAACCATCCCGCGCAAAATCCAGCAGATTCTCGAGGGCGACGGCCACATTCTGCACATCTCCAAGAAATACTACCGCAGCACAGACTTTCTTTACATGGGGCGGCAGGTCAATTTCCCCATCGCGCTGGAAGGCGCGCTCAAGCTCAAGGAACTTTCCTACATCCACGCCGAAGGTTATCCGTCCGCCGAAATGAAGCACGGGCCGATCGCGCTGATCGCACCGGATTTCCCCAGTGTCTTTGTTGTGCCGCGCGACCCGATGTATGACAAGAACATGAGCAACATCGAGGAAATCAAGGCGCGCAAAGGCCCGATCATCGCCGTGGCCACCGCCGGCGACAAGGAAGTCGCTCGCAAGGCCGACGACGTAATTTACATCCCGCGCACGTTGGACTGGCTTTATCCACTGCTGACAGTTATTCCCCTGCAACTGCTCGCCTACCACATCGCGGTCCTGCGCGGCTGCGACGTGGACAAGCCGAGAAATCTCGCCAAGAGCGTGACGGTGGAATGAGTTTTCGCCGCTTGCCGGAATCGGTCGGGTGAAGTATCAATTTACGCATGAACATCGTGACGCTGGATGCCCATCTCGAAGGCAAGACGATTTGCCTGGACGAGCCTTTTGAGTTCCCGCCCGGCGCAAGATTGAAGATTACGGTTTTCACCGAGTCAGATGCATTGCTGGAAGCGGAGCGCCAGGCCTGGCGGGTAGCGTCGCAGACGGCTTTTGCCAGGGGCTACAGCGACGACGAGCCCGACTATTCCGACGCAGTAATCCTCGAACGCCCGCCCCGCGAATGAAAGAACGGGACGTTATCCTCGTCCCGTTGCCCCAGGCCAATGGCCAACGGAAACCTCGACCGGCGATTCTGTTGCGCCGCGTCCCGCCCTTCGGCGATTGGCTGGCTTGCGGCATCAGCCGGCAGATGCAAAACCGCGTTCCCGACCTCGACGAACTCATCTCTCCCCAGGATGACGACTTTGGGGCAAGCGGAGTGCGCAGCGCGTCGCTGATTCGCCTGGGCTTTCTGGCGGAATACGCACCCCGGGAAATGCTGGGTGTCATTGGCGAGATTTCGGCGGAGCGCCATCGCCGCCTGCTGGAACGGCTGTCGGCTTTTCTACGTCCCCGGCCCGCGAACATTCGCCGCGTGCTGGGAATGATTCCGGCACGCTACGCTTCGACGCGCTTCCCCGGCAAGCCGCTGGCGCCCATTGCGGGCAAGCCGCTAATCCAACGAGTCGTCGAACAATGCCGCAAAGCGAAGTCGTTGAGTGAAGTAATTGTGGCGACCGATGACGCACGCATCGCCGATGCCGCGAAGAAATTCTGCCGGGTGGAGATGACGCGGGCAGACCACCCAAGCGGGTCGGACCGGATTGCCGAGGTCGCCGCGCGTTGCGAGTGCGACGCCGTGGTGAACATTCAAGGAGACGAACCGCTGATTGATCCTTTGGTGATTGATGCCGTTGCAAAAGCTCTGGCCGATTGCGAAATGTCCACCGCCGCCACGCCCATCAAGAACCCGGCGGAATACGACAATCCCAACGTCGTGAAAGTCGTTGTCAACGCGGCGGGCCGGGCGTTATATTTTTCCCGGCGCACGATTCCGTATTTGCGCGAGGCCGCCAGTGGTTCGGTGAGCGAACAGTTGGCGGCGTTTCCATTTTTGAAACATCTCGGCATTTACGGTTATCGGCGGGAAACGTTGTTGCGGCTGGTGAAGTTTCCGGTGTCGCCGCTGGAGAACGCGGAGAAGCTGGAACAGTTGCGCGCGCTGGAAAACGGCATCCCGATCGCCGTTGTAAAAGTGGAATACGACAGCGTGGGTGTGGATGTGCCGGAGGATGTGGCGCGGGTGGAGAAACTCTTAAAGCTGTAGCTGCATTCGTGAGAATGCGGCCAATTGTTTTGCATGAAGTCAGCCGCGAACTCACGTTCGCAGCTACGAAATACAGATGAAATACATCTTTGTTACCGGCGGTGTGGTGAGTTCCCTTGGCAAGGGTCTGACGGCGGCGTCCCTCGGCACGTTGCTCGAAAACCGCGGCCTCAAGGTCGCGCTGCAAAAATTCGATCCCTACCTCAACGTGGACCCAGGCACAATGAGCCCGTTCCAACACGGCGAGGTCTATGTGCTCGACGATGGCGCGGAAACCGACCTTGACCTCGGCCATTACGAGCGTTTCACCAGCACGAAACTTTCGCGGTTGAACAACCTGACCAGCGGCCAGGTTTATCAGACCGTGCTCAACAACGAACGCGAAGGGAAATATCTCGGCAAGACCGTCCAGGTCATCCCGCACGTCACCGACGAAATCAAACGCCGCATCCACGTCCTCGCCGAGCACAGCAAGGCCGACGTGATCATCACCGAAATTGGCGGCACGACCGGCGACATCGAAGGGTTGCCGTTCCTTGAAGCCATCCGCGAATTCGCGCTCGAAGCCGGCATCGGCAACACCTGTTTTGTTCACGTCACCTACGTCCCATTCATCAAAGCCGCGGGTGAACTCAAGACCAAGCCCACCCAGCAATCCGTCGCCAAGCTGCGTGAAATCGGTATTGCACCCCACATGATTGTCTGCCGGTGCGAGCAACCCCTCGCCAAGGAACTGCGCCAGAAAATTTCGCTATTTTGTAACGTGCCGGTCGAGGCCGTCATCGAGGAGCAGGACGTCGAACATTCGATTTACGAAGTCCCGCTCATGCTCCAACGCGAGCGCGCCGACGATCTCGTTTGCAAGCTGCTCCATCTCGACGTGCCGCATCCGGACATGACGCACTGGCAGGAGATCATTCGTAAACTCATCGCCCCGCAACATCGCGTGCGCATCGGCGTTGTGGGCAAATACATCGGCCTGCAAGACGCCTACAAGTCGGTCTATGAAGCCATCATGCACGGCGGCGTGGGCAACGATTGCGGCGTGGAAATCGTGCGCGTGGACTCCGAGGAAATCGAAAAGGACGGCCCGGATAAAATCCTGCGCGGACTGGGCGGCATCCTCGTGCCCGGCGGTTTCGGCGAACGCGGCATCGAAGGGAAAATCAAGGCGGCGCAATTTGCGCGTGAATACAAAGTGCCCTACCTCGGCCTCTGTCTCGGCATGCAAATCGCCACCATTGAATTTGCCCGCCACGTGCTCAAGCTGGAGAAGGCTCACTCAACCGAGTTCGACCCGGACACACCGCACCCCGTCATCGCGCTCCTCGATGCGCAGAAAAAGGTCACCAAGAAGGGCGGCACGATGCGTTTGGGTGCGCAGCCGTGTCAATTGGCTGTCGGTTCGCGCGCTGGCCGGCTCTATGGCTCGTTTGTCGTCAACGAACGCCACCGCCACCGCTACGAATTCAACAATGCCTACCGGGAGAAGTTTGAGAAAGCCGGTTTTGTGTTCAGCGGCCTTTCGCCGGATGCCAAACTCGTGGAAGTGATCGAACTGAAAGACCACCCGTTTTTCATCGCCAGCCAGTTCCATCCGGAGTTTCTCAGCAAGCCGCACCAACCGCATCCGCTGTTCAAAGGCTTCATCGCCGCGGCACACGAGCAGATGCACAAGAAGCCGCTGTGAACGAAATCGCCACTATCGCCGAGCGCGCCGCAAAAAAGAATCTTCCGTTTTTGGTGGCGGGCGGCCTGGCGGTCGAGGTGCATGGGTATCAGCGAAAGACATTTGACGCCGATTTGGTCATCCGCCGAGCCGACCGCGATACGTGGCTGGAATTAATGCGGGAGCTGGGCTTTTCCGTGTTCCGCGAAGGACCGGTTTTTTTGCAACTAAATCCTCCGGAGGGAAGCGACCTGCCGCTGGTGGATTTGATGTTCATGAACGATGAGACCTTCGGCAAGCTGACCGCCACAGCCGTTCCAAATCCGTATGGCCCCGACCTGCCGCGAATTGTCTCGCTGGAAAGTCTGGTCGCAATGAAATGTCACGCCATCCGCCACGGCCATGCAGGGCGGATTGTCAAAGACGCGGATGATCTGATACACTTGTTTCTGGCCAACCGTCTCGACCCTGAAGCGGGCGAATGGCGGGCACTGATCCTGAAATTTGGCACTGAAGAACTCTATGAAAAAATCCGACACATCTGCAAAACCGGCAAGCGCACTTGATTTGGATTTTCCCGATTGGAGCGGGATGGACCGGTTCACGCCGAGACTTTCTCCAAAAGACGCGTTGCGGCGGAACGAGAAGTTGCGAAGCGCAACTTTGGCAAGGCCCGACGCGAAAGCGCGTGCATCAAAATGTGAAGTTGAATTTGTGCTGTAACGAAGGCTTCATCGCTGCAACTCACGAGTAGATTCACAAGAAGCCGTTGTGACCTGCAAAGGTCCATGAAACGCAAATTCATCCGAGTCTTCCTGGTCCTGTTGATTTTTTTGGGATTGCCGCTCTTTGTTTGGCGGATGTATCTCGCACATGTCATTAGTAAACAGTTGGAGCAAATTCGCGCAGCCGGGCTGCCCACCAACGGCGAGGAATTAAACCGCTGGTATCCCGCCGTGCCGGATAACCAGAACGCTGCGCTAGTTCTGACACAGGCGTTCGTCTTGCTCCACACGATCAACACCGATTCGGATAAACGCGCCCAAGCAGTGTGGAAACTTAAGGACAAATTCCCGCGACGTGCCGACCAACTGACAACAGCGCAATTAGAACTAATTCGTTGGTTCGTTGAGACGAACCGACTCGCAATGACAAAAGCCGAGGAAGCGCTCAAACTTACTTCATCTCGTTACCCCATTGATTGCACGCGCCTCATGAACACGGAGCTGCCGCACCTTGCCCACTTGGCGAACCTGGCAGCGCTGAATCAATGTGATGCCGCCCTCGCAAATCTGGCCGGACGTAATGAAGATGCCACGGCGGATATTGTGACCGTCCTTGAACTGGCGCGGACGCTTGATGGCGAACCATTCCTCATCTCACAGCTTGTGCGGCTGATGCTGTTTAAGCGGGCGGCAGCAACGCTTGAAAACCGCGCGAATTCCAGCCCGCTCAATTCGGAAGAAATCACACTGCTCAATTCAGCCTTCATGAAATCCAACGTTGGGGACAGCGCGGTGCTGGGCTTGATTGGGGATCGCTCTGGGACGATTCCCTATTTCACGATCAGCAGGGAAGAGCTTGCAAGAATGCGACCATCGCCGGAAGTCGCCGATCGAGAAAAGTACTCGCCTTTGCCCTGTTATGGCCCAGCCATCCTCCGGTGGATCGGCTACTACGAGTTGGACTACTGCTCTTACCTCATCGGGATGAACAAGGCGCTCACAGTTCTGAGTAATCCTCCTCCACTTAATCTCAAAGCAAGCGGATATTTTGCCCGTGCCGGTGAAGATTCAAAGAGTCGGCAACGTACCCTCTCCGCACAAACTCTCTCCGGTTATGCCAATGTTGCCTCCCGCGCGAACGAGGCCGTCGCACAGCAGCGAATCACGCTGACGGCGCTCGCATTGGAGAGTTTCCAAAACGAGCATGGCAAACTGCCGGAGAAACTTGAGGAGCTTGTTCCGCATTTCCTGAAGGAAGTGCCGGAAGATCCATTCACGGGTCTCGACCTAGAATATCGCCGCACGGCGAAAGGTTACGTGATTTACAGCGTCGGCCCGGATCGCAAGGACAACGGCGGCTTAGAAAAGGCGAACAAAGAACAATCCGCAGACAGGAAGGCCTACGACATCACATTTATTGTCGAACGATGACCTACGCCGAAGCCATTCAATTCCTCTACGGCCTGCGCTGGTTCGGCGCAAAGTTCGGGTTGGAGAACACGTTCAAGCTCGCGGAGTTGGCGGGTAATCCGCAGAACCAACTCCGCTTCATCCACGTCGCCGGCACGAACGGCAAGGGTTCGACATGTGCGATGTTGGAAAGTATTTATCGCGCGGCGGGCTTGCGGGTGGGCTTGTTCACGTCGCCGCACCTCGTGTCGTTTCGCGAGCGCATTCAAGTGAACCGGCGGCTCATCGGCGAGGCGGAAGTGGTGCGGTTGGTCGGTGAAATGCAGCCCTGGCTGGCGACCTTCCCCGCCGAGCATCACCCAACGTTTTTTGAGGTGGTAACGGTGATGGCGCTGCGATTTTTCGCCGAACAGAAATGCGACCTCGTGATTTGGGAAACCGGGCTAGGCGGACGGTTGGACGCCACCAATATCGTCACTCCGCTCGCCAGCGTCATCACGAACATTGCCCTCGACCACCAGCAATGGCTCGGCAATACGCTCGGAGAAATCGCAACGGAAAAAGCGGGCATCATTAAAACCGGCGTCCCGGCGCTGACAGCGGCAAATGAACCAGAGGCATTGGAAGCCATCGAACGCGCGACCCGCGAACGAAACGCGCGGCTCAATGTCGTGGGTAGGGACGCCGCGATGCGGCGTCCGGACAGCGCAGCGCGCTGTCCCTACCTCTCATTGCTCGGCGAACACCAGCAATTGAATGCGGCGCTCGCTTTTGCGACGGTCGAAATGCTGCAAGATGAGATTCCCGTCTCGCCGTTGGCAATCCAAACGGGTCTGAACACAGTGCAATGGCCGGGCCGATTGCAGCTCGTCACACGCCCGGGTGGTCAGAGGTTTTTGCTCGACGCCGCGCACAACCCGGCAGGCGTTGAAATTCTCGCCAGCGCCCTTAAGAAATATTTTCCGACCGAAAAACCAACGCTGGTGTTGGGCATTTTGCGCGACAAAGATTGGCGAACCATGTGCGGGCAACTCGCG
Source organism: uncultured Bifidobacteriaceae bacterium (assembly GCA_964458575.1). Taxonomy (GTDB): domain Bacteria; phylum Verrucomicrobiota; class Verrucomicrobiia; order Limisphaerales; family JADLHS01; genus CAYWMD01. Next base: position 33,639 of record CAYWMD010000016.1, read on the forward strand.
CCGCTGGCTACTCGAATTGTCACCGTTCCGGTTGGCAGCGAGCGCACAGTTTCGGCAGCGGAATTGGCGGCGGCTTGTCGGGTAGCAAATCCGGCAGCGGACATTTTCGAGCGAGCTTCGTTCGAGGAAGCGATGAGCGCCGTTGGACAAGCCGACTTTGTGGTTATCACCGGCTCGCTTTATCTCATCGGCGAAGCGCTGGAGTGGCTGGGATTGAACCCCGAAGCCGGCGCGAGCGAGCGAGCGTTGAACGAGTGGGGTGGTGTGAAACACGACACTCTCAACATGCCGGCACGATGAAACCGTTCAAAGGCATCCGGGCCGTGACCTTCGACGTGGGCAGCACGTTGATTGAACCGTTTCCGTCCGTTGGACACATTTATGCCGAAGTCGCCGCGGCGCACGGGCACGGCAACTTTTCGCCAGACGCTTTGGACCAGCGCTTTCGTGCGGCGTTCCAGGTTTTCGGCAGTTTGGTCAACACGAAAGAGGAATGGGCGCGCATTGTGAACGAGACTTTTGCCGGTCTGCTACCGCAAACGGCGAGCGGAAGTCTCTTTCCGGTGCTCTACGACCGCTTCGCCCAAGCCGGTCCGTGGCGGATTTTCGACGACGTTTTGCCGGTGCTCGTCGCGCTGCAACGACGCGGCGTGAAGTTGGGAATCATTTCAAATTGGGACGACCGTCTGCGTCCGCTTCTCAACTCGCTCAAGCTCGCCCGCTATTTTGAAGTCGTTATCGTTTCGTGCGAGGCCGGTATCTGCAAGCCCGCGCCGGAAATTTTTGCGGCAGCGGTGAAGCAACTCGTCACGCCCGCCGCTGCGATCCTGCACGTGGGCGACAGCTTTGAAAGAGACGTTCAAGGCGCGCGGGCCGCTGGTTTGAACGCGGTTCAAATCGCGCGCCTCGGAGAACCAGGAAACGACACGATCGCTTCCTTGCTCACGATCATTCCGCTGCTCGACGAGCAATAGAGGATTAGCGTCCGCCAATTTTTGTCGAAGCGACCCTTATACCCAACGTCAGTCCATTGACGAAACGGTATGCGAATCATTAGATTTTCCACATTCGCGAGAGCATCCAAGCCTCGCCGTTTATCAACAGTTCTGGATGAGCAGTAACGCAAGCCTTTTCAGATCGTCGCTGGGCAAGAAATTTGTCATGGCAGCGACCGGAGCTTTGCTTTTTTTGTTTGTAGTCGGGCACATGGTGGGCAATCTGCAAATCTTCCTCGGCCCGGAGGCCATCAACCGTTACGGCCATTTGCTCCAGTCCAATGTGGAATTGCTCTGGCCGGTGCGACTCGGCTTGCTCGCGATCCTGCTCCTGCATGTGTGGTCAGCCGCAAAGGTGTCCCGGGAAAACAAGGCCGCGCGTCCGGTCGGTTACGCGGGTGACCCGGCAGCGCCGGGGGCAAGTTATGCGTCGCGGACGATGCTGATGAGCGGCCTGATCGTGGGCGCGTTCATCATTTATCACCTGTTGCACTACACGGTCCAAGTGCAGGCCATCAATCTTTCGGGCCGGGATTTTGTGCCCTTGCACGACGAACAGGGTCGGCACGATGTTTACGCGATGATGGTGATTGGCTTTCAACAGCCGCTCGTCGCCGGGTTTTACCTGGTTGCCATGGCGTTGCTCTGCACGCATCTGAGCCACGGCGTTTACGCGATGTTCCAATCGCTGGGAATCAAGGTGGGTTTCTGCCCGGGTCTGCCCAAATGCCTCGCCCGGTGGGCCTCGATCCTGATCTTTGTCGGCTATGCTTCGATTCCAACGGCGATTCTCGTCGGGGGCGTGGGCGCGGATTACGTGAAAAAACATCACGCCACGCCGGTCAGTTTGGGAAAGGAGGTCGCGAAGTAATATGAGTCTCGACGCCAGAATTCCCAGCGGCCCGCTCGCACAGAAGTGGGACAAGCACAAGTTCGAGTCAAAGCTGGTCAATCCGGCGAACAAGCGGAAGTTTGAGGTTATCGTCGTGGGCACGGGCCTGGCCGGTGCGTCGGCCGCCGCCTCGCTCGCGGAACTGGGCTACAAGGTCAAGGCGTTCTGCTTCCAGGATTCGCCCCGACGCGCGCACTCCATCGCGGCCCAAGGGGGCATCAACGCGGCAAAGAATTACCAGAACGACGGCGACAGCGTTCAACGGCTCTTTTACGACACGATCAAAGGTGGCGATTTCCGCGCGCGCGAAGCCAACGTGTATCGGTTGGCGCAGGTGAGCGCGAACATCATTGACCAATGCGCAGCGCAGGGCGTTCCCTTCGGACGTGAATACGGCGGAACCCTTGCGAATCGCAGCTTCGGTGGGGCGCAGGTTTCACGGACGTTCTACGCGCGTGGTCAGACCGGACAGCAGCTTTTGCTCGGCGCGTATCAGGCCTTGTGCCGCCAGATTGGCCTAGGCACGGTTCAGATGTTTCCGCGCACGGAAATGCTCGACGTGGTGGTTGTGGATGGCGTCGCCAGGGGCATCGTCGTTCGCAATCTGGTCACGGGTGAAATTTCTTCACACTCCGGCGACGCCGTGGTGCTGGCGTCCGGCGGCTACGGCAACGTTTTCTTCCTCTCGACCAATGCGAAGGGTTGCAACGTCACCGCGACGTATCGCACCTACAAAAAGGGCGCGTTCTTCGCTAATCCGTGTTACACGCAGATTCATCCGACGTGCATTCCGACGAGCGGCGACCATCAGAGCAAGCTCACGCTGATGTCCGAATCGTTGCGTAATGACGGTCGCGTGTGGGTGCCGAAGCAGAAGGGCGACAAACGAGCGCCTGCCGACGTTCCGGAAAACGAGCGCGACTATTATCTCGAACGCAAATACCCGAGTTACGGCAACCTTGCGCCGCGCGATATTTCCTCACGGTCAGCCAAGGAAGTTTGCGATGAGGGCCGCGGCGTTGGCCCGGGCGGGCTGGGTGTGTACTTGGACTTTGCCGATTCCATCAAACGTCTCGGCGAAGACAAAATCCGCGAGCGTTACGGGAATCTTTTCGACATGTATGAAAAGATCACCGGCGAGAACGCCTATTCGGTGCCGATGCGGATTTATCCGGCGGTGCACTACACGATGGGCGGGACGTGGGTGGATTACAATTTGATGAGCACGATCCCGGGTCTGTTCGTGCTGGGCGAGGCGAACTTCTCCGACCACGGCGCGAACCGCCTTGGCGCGAGCGCGCTCATGCAGGGTCTGGCGGACGGCTACTTCGTCCTGCCCTACACCATTGGAAATTATTTCGCCTCGACCAAACAGGTGAAGATTCCAACGAGCCATCCCGACTTCAAAAAGGCCGAAGAAGAAGTGAAGAGTCTCACGAAGCGCCTGCTCGCCATCAACGGCAAGCGCAGCGTGGTGAGCTTCCACAAGGAACTAGGGAAACTCATGTGGGAAAACTGCGGCATGGCCCGCAGCAAGCAGAGCTTGGAGACGAACCTCAAGCGCATCCCGCAATTACGCGAGGAGTTTTGGAAAAACGTCAAGGTCACCGGCACGGGCGAGGAATTGAACCAGGACCTCGAACTCGCCGGTCGCGTGGCGGACTTTCTGGAATTTGGCGAGCTGCTTTGCCTCGACGCGCTCCAACGCGAAGAATCCTGCGGTGGTCATTTCCGCGTGGAGCATCAGACCGAGGACGGCGAGGCCAAGCGCGACGACGCGAATTTTGCCTACGTCGCCGCATGGGAATTCAAGGGCGTGGACAAGAAGCCCGAATTGCACAAAGAGCCGCTGGTGTATGAGGAAGTGAAGCTGGCTACCCGGAGCTACAAGTGATAAAACGCGATGCCAACATCGTCCCGCCGGAGCGAATTCAACGCGGCATTTATCAGATCCGCGGCCAGCGGGTGCTGCTCGATCGCGATCTGGCAACTCTGTATGGCGTGGAAACCCGGGCGCTGAATCAGGCGGTGCGCCGAAACCTCGAGCGATTTCCCGCTGACTTCATGTTCGCGCTGACGCGCAAAGAGATCCGGAGGATGTCACAAATTGTGATATCCTCAGAACTCAAATTTTCCAAAAGCGTCCTGGCTTTCACGGAGCAAGGCGTCGCCATGCTGTCGAGCGTGTTGAACAGCCCGCGCGCCGTGCGGGTCAACATCGAAATCATGCGCGCGTTCGTCCGGTTACGGCAGATGTTGGCCACCAATGCCGAACTGTCCCGTCGCCTTGATGAATTGGAGAACCAATACGACGAGCAATTCAAAGCCGTGTTCGACGCTATCCGACAACTGATGAAAGAAGTGCGCCCGGCGAAACCCAAACCCCGCCGGGAAATTGGCTTTCACACGCTGATGGATTCGCGCGATGCTTTGCGCGCACGGCGCCGGCCCAAAGGCCCTGTCACGTATCGCATCCGGAGATTTCGTTGATGAACCTCACCCTCAAAGTCTGGCGACAGAAGAACGCGACCGCGCCCGGCGGCTTCGAAACCTACGAGGCCCACGACATCATCGCGGACATGTCGTTCCTGGAGATGCTCGATGTGGTGAACGAGAAGCTGATCGCCGAGGGTAAAGAGCCGATCGCGTTCGACAGTGACTGCCGCGAAGGTATCTGCGGCACGTGTTCCCTGGTCATAAACGGCGTCCCGCATGGCGGACACAAAGGCACAACGGCTTGCCAGTTGCACATGCGGCATTTTCACGACGGTCAGACCATCACGATCGAGCCTTGGCGTGCAAAAGCTTTCCCGACGGTCAAGGACCTGGTCGTAAACCGCGACGCGTTCGAGCGAATCATTCAGGCGGGCGGATTCATTTCGGTGAACACCGGTAACGCGCCTGATGCGAATGCGATTCCCGTTCCCAAGGAAATTGCCGAGACGGCGATGGACGCGGCGGCGTGCATCGGTTGCGGAGCGTGCGTGGCCGCGTGCAAGAACGCCAGCGCCATGCTGTTCGTCAGCGCAAAAGTTTCCCACCTCAACCAACTGCCGCAGGGCAAAGCCGAAAAAGACCGCCGGGTGCGCAACATGGTCGCGCAGATGGACGCCGAAGGATTCGGCAATTGCACCGTCACCGGTTCGTGCGAAGCCGTCTGCCCGAAGGAAATCAGCCTGGACTTCATCGCCAAGATGAACCGCGATTACGCCGTCGCGCTGGTGAAGGGCGAGCCGAAGCGCGCCAAGGCCGGTGGCGCGGGCTGATTCACCCGAGGCTCACGTTCCGACAACTTTACTTTCCGTTCGCGGACGCCTTTCCCGCCATCGCCTCACGACCCAGCAGTCGGGCAAGGAAACCCAGCTCCGGATCATTGACATCGAACTGGCGACCGAGCGCGATGAATTCCGCCGCCCGGTTAAAATCCCCATTGAGAATTGCGGCGCGGGCGGCAACAGCGGCAAAACTGGCGGAGCTTTTCTCGGGTGACTTCGCGCCGGTGGCGGCGAGTTCCGTGATGAGCGCATGGCGGACCACGTCCGCGTTCTGCTTGAAATCGCCCTCACCGCGCTGCAACGCCGCGCGGGCCTGCACGAACCGGGTCACCGCTTCACTCGCATTGGGTGGCAGCATGCCCGCGGCATCGCCGGCACTGGAGTCAAAAACACAGGGCGGTTTGAAAAGAATGGGTTTGTCCCTGTCCGCACCGACTCCGTGGCGCTTGAGGCGATCAGCGATGACAACCCAGAGTTCGGGATTGATGGTGTCGTGGTTGAAAACACCCCGCAACTGGAGGTCGTCCAGACCGGCCAACGCGCGCCGCCGCTCCGCCGGGGCGAAGCCCTCCTGCCAGGTGCGTTCATCGTAGCGCGCAATGCGTGTGGCTTTCGTACCGATGAAAAACGCCACCGGCGCTTCATACTCGAGCACGGGGAAACCGTCGGTCTGGATCGGACCCGGTCCGGCGATGCACGGCGCGGTGCGTTGCGAGGCGAACAGCCGGGCCAGCAGCGCCTCGGGCGTGTTCAGGTCAATGGATTCCAGGTCCTTGCGCACTTTCTCGTTTTGATAGGCCCGCCGCAAATCCGCCAGCGTCAACTCCCACGGCCGGTCCGAACCCAACAGCGCAATGTCGCCGGCGTTTGTGTCCCAGATTTCCATCACCGGAAAAACCGAGCCGAACGTGCGCAACACCATCTCCACGATGCCGTCGTGCATTTCATAAACGTGGAACCACTGAACCATGATGCCGCCGGGCTTCAACCGTTTGGCGGCCAGTTCGTAAAACTCGCGGCTGAACACGCTGCCGACGCCCGCAAACCACGGGTTCGATGGCTCGCTCACGATCACGTCGTAAAGTTTCGGCTCGAGCTTGAGCACGGTCCGGGCGTCCTCGATGCGGATGCGGGTGACGGGATTGGTCCGCACTCCGCGGTTCCACGGTGCGAAATAATCCACAGCGCGGGTGACGGGCTCGCAATTGTCCGCGACGGTGAGGTGCTTGATGGGATAAGCCAGGAAGCCGCTGCAACTGATGCCGCTGGCCAGTCCCAACACGAACACGTCCTCGCTCCCGGGTCGCGCCAACATCGGCAGATGCGCCAGGAGCAATTGCGTGGTCAGGTCGCCCTTACTGGAGGCTTCCGCCTTGCCGTTGATGCGCAGACCGATGTCGGCGTCCGGCCCTTCGCCGGTGGTGGTCTCCACATTGACCGTGGCATCCGGTGCGTCTTCATAGAAGAGAATTTTGACCAGTTGCTTCCGCAGCTTGATCGTGTCGGGGGCCGCCACCGTTTCGCGGGTGCGGAACACCCCGGAACTCAACACGTGCCGCCAGCCTTCATTCCCGATCGCGCACGACACCACCAAACCGGATGCCACAATCGCCCCGAGGCCGAACAGGGCCCGCCGCCGCGCATGCCAGGCCAGCAGCAAGCCGGGCAAACACAATCCGAGCGCCAGCACGTTGAACGCATTGCGCAACCCCGCTTTTGGCATCAGAATGAATCCCGTCACCAGCACCCCAACGACCGCGCCCAGCGTGTTCCACGTCAACAAACGTCCAACGCGTCCGCCGAATCCCTGGCCCGACTCGGACTCCCGGCGCAAGCACAGCGGCAGCACGGCGCCGATCAGAGCGGCCGGTACCCCCAGAATCACAATCGAGAATCCCGCCATGATCATCTGGTAAAACCGATACCCCATGCGCGTGGGGGCCAGTCCCACGCGGATCTGCCGGTAAACCTCCACCCATTGTTCGATGCCCCACACCAGCAAACCCACCACGGCCGCCGCCGCCAGCAAGAGCAGAATGATGGTGCCCTCGCTCCGCCAACGCTTGAAACGCGGTGACGCCGCCACTGCCCCGCCCAAGCCGATGCCCAGAATAAATGCCATTAACACGACCGCAAACGCCTGCAACGACGCGCCAAAAATCAACGTGAGCGACCGCGAAGCGAGCACTTCCAATCCCATGGAAACCGCGCCGGTCAACGCCACCAGCAACGCGGCCCATCGCATGGGCATGACATTTTGCCCCGACGCTGTTGGCTCGACCATGGCGGGTGCCGGTGTCGTCACCGCCGGCACCTCCGCCAGCTTGCGGCTCAAGGCGATGGCGGCAATTCCCACAATCACGTTGGCCAGCGCCGTTATTTGCAGCGCCGAAACCAACCCCAGCGAGCGAATCAGAAAGAAGCCGGCCACGAACGAACCGAAGACCGCGCCCAGACTGTTGACGGAGTAAAACCGCGCCGACCAGCGCCCGGCATCATTCGATTGTTTCTGCAACCAGGCCGCGAGCAACGGCAACGTTCCGCCCATGAGGATCGTTGGCAGCAACAGCAGCCCCACACTCAAGATGCCTTTCAACAGGAACATGCCCGACGCGCTTTCGTAAATCTTCGAGCCGACACCGACGAACACCTTGTCCGCCAGCGCGTAGATGAAGCTGAAGAAGAAAGCGTACAACCCGATGAGTCCCTCGAGATACCCGTAGGCCGCCAAGGGGCGTTGCAGCAGATCGGATCGGCTGCCGATGATGCGGTTGCCCAGCGCCAGCCCGCCCATGAACACCGCCAGCACCACCGTCTGCGCCTGCACCGTGCTGCCCAGCATCAATGAGAGATACTTGGACCACACCACCTCATAAATGAGCGCAGTGGCGCCGGAACAAAAGAACAGGAACAGGATCATTCCGGCGGAAAGATTGCAAACGGCGGGCCAACGCACAACGGAGCAATCGCCCGCATCAGGTTCAGCCCGGCGTTGGATCACCGTCCTACAACTTGTCAGTTCCGCCCAAAAAACGAGCCTCCGTCGGCGGACCCGGCGTGAACCGGCTCAGCGATCTGGCAACGCAAACGCGACGTAGGCATCGCCGCTTTTCGTGCCGCACTTGCCGCCGCCGCAAGCGATGACGACGTATTGCCGGCCGTTGCGCAGATACGTGGCCGGTGTGGCGTAGCCGGCGGCGGGCAGTTTGGATTGCCAGAGAACCTTGCCGGTCTTCTGGTCAAACGCGCGGATCCTTTCGTCCTTCGTCGCCGCGATGAATACCACGCCGCCCGCGGTGACGACCGGGCCGCCGTAATTTTCCGTGCCGGTGGGAGGAATCCCGCGCGCGGTGAGTTCCGGCAGTTCGCCCAGGTTTACGCGCCAGACGTAGTCGCCGGTGTTCAGGTCAATGGCGTTGAGCGTGCCCCACGGCGGCTTGCACGCCGGATAGCCGTTGGTGTCCACCCAGCGAATGTAGCCGGTGTGGGTGTAAGGAACGTCAATCAGAACGTCGTCCGCGGCTTGTTGAGCGGCGGTGCGGTCCGGTGGCGCTTCGCCCAGGAGAAAGCCGGCGACCGCCATCTTCTGCGCCTCGGACAAGAATGAAAAGCTCGGCATCATGCCGCGGCCCGTGCCGAGCAGTTGCACAATGTCCGGCTTCTTGAGCTTCTGGGCGACCTTCTCCAGGGACGGAAAGCCGCGTTCCGCGTTGCCGGCGCGATTGAGCCCATGACACGCGGCGCAAATCTGACTGTAAATTCGCTCACCGCTCGACAAGGGCACCCCGCCCCTGGACTTCGCATCCGCCATCGTCACGGTGCAGGGGATGTCGCGCCCGTTGACGTAAAGGATTCCCTTGCGCGGGTCCACCGCCGCACCGCCCCATTCCGCGCCGCCGTCGAAGCCAGGGAAGACGATGGTGCCTTCGCGGCTGGGCGGCATGTAGGGAGCGTGGGGGCGGAACTTGACGAATTGATCGAGAATGATCCGGTGCGATTCCGGGGAGATGTCCGTGATTTCATCCGCCGAGAACAGTTGCCGCGAAAATGGCGCGGGCTTGAGCGGAAACGGCTGGGTGGGCCAGGCGTACTCGCCCGGGATGTCGGACATGGGCACGGCACGTTCTTCAATTGGGAACAGCGATTCGCCGGTTTCGCGATTGAAGACAAAAACGTGACCGGACTTGGTGACCTGCGCGACGGCATCAATGAACTTGCCGTCGCGTTTCACGCGGACCAGTGTCGGCGGCGCGGGCGGGTCGCGGTCCCAAATGTCGTGGTGAACGAATTGGAAATGCCAGAGTCGTTTGCCCGTGTTGGCGTCCAGCGCAAGCAGGCAGTTGGCAAAAAGATTCTGGCCGATGCGGTTGCCGCCCCAGAAATCGTAGGCCGCCGAACCGGTCGGCACGAAGACGATGCCGCGCGGTTCGTCCATGGCCATGCCGGCCCAGCAATTCGCGCCGCCCACGTGCTTCCACGCGTCTTCGGGCCAGGTCTCATAGCCGAATTCGCCCGGATGCGGGATCGTGTGAAAGATCCAGGCCATCTTCCCGGTGCGCACATTGTAGGCCCGAATGTGCCCCGGCGCGGACGGCGCCGGTCCTTCACCGACGGTTGAGGGCAGAACCAGCAGATCGCGATAAATCACGCCCGGCGTGGTGGAGACCACGCGCAACTTGGACGTGTCGCGCCCCAGACCTGATTTGAGGTCCACGCGGCCTTGATCGCCGAACGAGGAAACGAGCTGTCCATTTCCGGCGTTGACGGCAAATAAATATTGTCCCGCCGTGTAGAGGATGCGGCGGTCATCGCCATCGGCCCAGTAAACCACGCCTCGGTTGACGCCCGCGCCCTCGCCGCCATTTTTCGCCGGGTCAAAGCGCCACCGTTCTTTTCCAGAATCGGCGTCCAACGCCAGCAGTTCCAGCCGCGGCGAGATCCCATAAAGCACGCCGCCCACGCTCAATGGATTGCATTGAATCTGCGTCCGCTTGTCGGGTTGCAAGTCGCCCGAGTGATGCGTCCAAGCCACTTCGAGGCGATGCACGTTACGCGTGTTGATTTGCTTGAGCGGCGAGTAATGGCTGTTTGCCTTGTCGCCAAGATAGGCGGGCCAGTCGCGCGATTCAGCGGCGGTGACAAATCCTCGGGTTAACCACAGGAAACAAACGAGGGCGAATATTTTGATGTGCATGCTGGGTCGAGTTCGGCCGACAAACTATCCGGACGGCGTGCGCGCGTCACGCGTGTATTCGAGGTGGCCGTCGAGCAGGAGCCGGTTGCGGCCGCCGGGATGCGCGGTGCGCCCTTTCAGTTCCGGTGAAACGGTGGGAATGGAGTTCGGAAAATAAAAGTCCACGGTCAACTCCACGTCCGACGCGCCGCCGGGCTGGCCGGCTTGGGGATGGTTCGCCGCACGCAACGAGGTCACACACTCGGCTTCGGTGCGGCCCCAAAAATTGTCCGGGGTCACCGGATCGTCGAGCCGGTCGAAGCGCCACATCCAATAGCGGACGGCGATGGCGTTGGTGGTTGGCCCGGCGAACTGCATGGCCTGATCCGCTTGGGCGAACGACGACCCCTGCGCCGCTGGACAACTCCAGATTTCCGGCGTGCGCACGATGTTGGTCAAAACCACCGCCGCCCAACCCGCGCGCGGATCGCTCGGGGGCCACGAACTCCACGGGTGATAGCCGCCGAACAACGCGCTCTTTAGATCGCGCCGGTCCGGGAATCGTCCCTCATTATCGTCAACGTACAGCCGCCACGCGATGAATTGTTGCTTGAGTTGCGAGGCGCAGGCGGTGCGCCTGGCGAGTTGCTTCGACCGCGACAACGCCGGCAGCAGCAGCGCCGCCAGAATCGCAATGACGGCGATGACAACCAGCAGTTCGATGAGGGTGAAGGCGCGCGGTCGCAAGATGCGGGCTCAATCTCCGTCGAGCAAATTTCCCAAACCGCCGAGCACCGAGCCTTCCTCGCGCCGGCCACCCGCCCGCGAGGCCGCGACGATGCGATCGGCCATGCGGCTCAGGGGCAGTGATTGCAGCCAGACTTTTCCCGGGCCACGCAGCGTTGCGAAGAACAACCCTTCGCCACCAAGGAGCGCGGACTTGATCTTGCCGACGTATTGAATGTCGTAGGCCACGGTCGGCGCAAACGCCACGATGCAACCGGTGTCCACGCGCAACAACTGTCCGGGCGCGAGCACACGTTCGTGGATGTTGCCGCCCGCATTGAGAAACGCCCAACCGTCGCCCTGCAACCGTTGCATGATGAAGCCTTCGCCGCCGAAAAAGCCCGCGCCCATCTTCTTGTTGAACGCGATGCCCACGCTCACCCCTTTGGCCGCGCAGAGGAATGAGTCCTTTTGCGCAATCAGTTCGCCGCCGATTTCGGCGAGGTGGATCGGAATGATTTTTCCCGGATACGGCGCACCGAACGCCACGCGCTTCTTTCCCTGGCCGCGATTCTGGAACACGGTCATGAACAGGGATTCGCCGGTGAGCAGCCGCTTGCCTGCGCCCATCAAGGCCCCGAGAAATCCGCTTTGCTGTTGCGAGCCGTCGCCAAAAATGGTTTCCATCTCGATGCCGTCGTCCATGTACATCATGCCGCCGGCCTCGGCCACCGCGGCCTCCATCGGGTCGAGTTCGATTTCGACGAACTGCATCGCGTCACCGTGGATCTGGTAGTCAATTTCGTGCATTGCGTTCATAGTCGTCGTCTAAATTTGGTTTTAACGTCAGCACATGATGCCGGGATGCCGCAGCGGTTGCAGCAATAAATCGTGCCCGGCTTCGCAAGGCGAGGCCGGACGAACGTCAATCCGCACCCCTTCCACACTTGCGCCGCAAGGCAGCGTTTCTACACTGCCGCGACACGTATGAACATTGTGGTGCTTGACGGATTTACCTTGAACCCCGGCGACTTGAGCTGGGCCGCGCTCAAGGGGCTTGGGCCGTGCAAGGTTTACGACCGGACGCCACCGGACCAGGTCATCTCGCGCGCCGCGACCGCGGAAATCATTCTGACCAACAAAACCGTCGTCACGAGCGCCGCGCTTGAACACCTGCCGAAGTTGAAATACATCGGCGTGCTCGCCACCGGCACAAACGTAGTGGATCTCGCGGCAGCGCGGGAACGTGGAATTCCGGTCACGAACGTTCCGGCCTACGGCACCAAGTCAGTCGCCCAGGCTACGTTCGCTTTGCTGCTCGAACTGGCGCACCACGCCGGCCCGCATGCTGCCAGCGTGCGCGAGGGCCGGTGGACAACCAATCCGGACTGGTGTTACTGGGATTTTCCACTCGTTGAACTCGAAGGCCTGACCATGGGCATCGTTGGCTTGGGTCGCATCGGATGCGCGGTGTCGGAACTGGCGCGCGCGTTCGGCATGAACATCCTCGCGCATGGTCCCAGGGTGAAGAGCGCACCCGACTACGTCCGTTTGGTTGAGTTGAACTGCCTGTTTCGCGAGAGCGACGTGGTGAGCCTGCATTGCCCGCTGACGCCGCAAACAAAACACCTCGTCAACGCGGACCGTCTTGCCTTGATGAAGCGCTCTGCTTTCCTGCTCAACACGAGCCGTGGGCCACTGGTGGATGAACCTGCGCTGGCTGGCGCCTTGAATCAGGGAAAACTGGCCGGCGCCGGTCTCGATGTGCTGTCCGTTGAACCGCCACCAGCCGATCATCCTCTGCTCCGCGCGAAGAACTGCATCATCACCCCGCACAATGCCTGGGCCACGCGCGCGGCCCGCGAACGATTGATGCGCATCGCGGTGGAAAACGCTCGGGCGTTCCTGGCTGGCAACCCGCAGAATGTGGTGAATTAGCGTCGGGGCTTCCCTCCCGGCGGCTCAGTCGCCACGACGAACGCACTTGGAATCTGACGCGGCTTCCGCATAATCCGTCCACCACATGCAATTCATTGGCGATATTTACGCGGCCAAAGCGATGATCAAGCGCCCGGTCATCTCGTTCGAGTTTTTTCCGCCCAAGACCGACGAGGGTGACCGTCATCTGCTCGAAAAGCACATTCCGGCCCTGCTCCAGACGCGACCCGATTATTGTTCGGTGACCTATGGCGCCGGGGGCAGCACGCGCGAGAAGACATTGAAGATCGTGGACTGCATTCAAAAGCAACACCGCCTGACGGCACTGGCACATCTTACCTGCGTGGGGCATACGCGTGAACAGGTGGGTGAGTTGCTTGGCAGGATTCGCGCGCTCGGTTGCAAGAACATCCTCGCCCTGCGCGGCGACCCGCCCAGCGGCGGCGCATTTCAACCGACGCCCGGCGGCTTCGAGTATTCCGCGCAACTGGTGAAATTCATCCGCGAACAGGGCGGCTTTTCCGTCGGCGTCGCGGGCTTTCCCGAAGGCCACATCGCCTGCCGGGAAGGGAAGCATGCCGACTGGCAACATTTGAAGGAGAAGGTGGAAGCCGGCGCGGATTTCGTGCTCACGCAATTGTTTTTCGATAACGCTGATTTCTTTGCCTTTCGCGATCACGTCGCGGGCAAACTCGGCGTGCGTGTGCCGCTGGCGCCCGGCGTGGTTTCGATCCTCAGCACCTCACAGATCAAAAAGTTCACCCAGCTTTGTGGCGCGAAGATTCCCGACGCGCTCGGCCAGAAGCTCGACCAGTATGCACACGACGACGCAGCGTGTGCGGAGTTCGGCATCGAATACGCCACGAAACAATGTGAAGAGTTGCTCCGCGCGGGCGTGCCGGGCCTGCATTTTTACACTTTGAACAAGGCGGCCGCCACCGTGCGCGTCTTGAAGAATCTCGGGCTGGGCGGCGCGGCCTGATTTCGGCGCACGGCACTCCGGGCCGCTGCCCGTCGTTGCAAACCTCAGATCGCTACGGTCAGGTGCGCGATCCCATCCGCCGCGGCCCGGAGTGGCGCGCGCCGTTGAGTCTCAACGAATCGCTTTACAATCTTCGGATCCTGCCTTACACGTTTTCTTGGGTCTGCAACAAAACTACTGGGCCAAGTTATGAATTCGGAAATCAAATCTCCTTTCAGCACGCGTCGCGACTTTCTCAAAACCACCTCCACGGCCGCGGCCGGCGCTGCGTTAGCTGGCGCGCTGGCGACACCGCGGCCCGGATATTGCGCCGAGGCCAACACCATCAAGGTGGCTCTGGTGGGTTGTGGGGGACGGGGCTCGGGGGCGGCGGCCCAGGCGCTCGCCACGCCCGGACCCACCCAGCTCTGGGCCATGGCCGATGTGTTTGAAGATCGCCTGTCGAAAAGCTACGAGTCCATCGCCAAGAATCACGCCGCGCAGATGACCGTGCCGCCCGAACGCCGATTCGTCGGCTTCGACGGTTACCGGCGCGCGATTGATTCCCTGGGCAAAGGGGACGTGGTATTGCTGGCCACGCCGCCGGCTTTCCGGCCCATTCACCTGGAGTACGCGGTGCAAAAGGGTGTGAACGTGTTCATGGAAAAATCGTTCGCCGTGGACGCGCCCGGCATCCGGCGCGTGCTCAAGGCGGGCGAAGCCGCGCGGGCGAAGAATCTCAAGATCGCCGGCGGCCTGATGAGCCGCCATTACGTGCCACTCGAAGAGGCCATCCAGCAGGTTCACGATGGACGCATCGGTAAGGTAATTTATGCCAATGCCTATCGCATGCACGGGCCGGTCGGTTATCATCCCCGGGAAGCCGGCCAGACGGAACTCGCCCATCAAATCACGAACTACAGTTGTTACACCTGGCTCAACGGCAGCTTCATCGTGGACTGGTTGATTCACAACATTGACGTGTGCTGCTGGGCGAAGAATGCGTGGCCGGTCTCCGTGCAGGGCATGGGCGGACGCCAGGTCCGCACGCAGGCGGACCAGTTGTTCGATCATTACGCGGCGGAATATACCTTCGCCGACGGCACGCGAATGCTGGCGCAGGGCCGGCACATGTCGGATTGCTGGGGCTTCTTCGGCGCACAGATCATCGGCGCAACCGGCTTCGGCGTCATGGGCGAGATGCAACCCAAACCCCGGCTCTGGAACGGCCACGAGCAAAAGTTCGACCAGCTGGTCTGGAGTTACAAAGGACCTGAATGCGACCACTACCAGCGCGAACATAATCTGCTCTTCGACGCCATCCGCAACGACAAGCCATACAACGAGACGGAACGTTGCGCCAAATCCTGCCTGACCGCGATCATGGGCCGCATGGCATGCGAGTCCGGTCAGGAAATCAAATTGGAGGAAGCGCTTGCCTCCGGGTTGGAACTCGCCCCCGGACTGGAGAAAATTGCTTCGCTGGACTCGCCGGCGCCGGTCAGCCCCGACAGCCATGGTCATTACCCGATTGCAATGCCGGGCGAGACGCGCGTTTTGTAACGGCGTCAGTTCGGCTGCAGCGACGTCAGAGTCCTCCCCCAGCGCGGCAATCCGTGATGCTCACGATCGAGCGACACCACGACGGTCGTCGCGCGACCCACGATTTGTTTCCGCGCCACCGCGCCCCAGTAGCGGGAATCGAAACTGTCGTCCCGGTTGTCGCCCATCATAAAGTATTTTCCCTCCGGCACGCGTTGCGCGGGAAAACTTCGCATGGCCGGCGCTGCCGGATTGCCGGCGACCAGGTGGGGCTGGCCCGGAAGTTTTTCCGTTGCGAACACGCGCTCCACGCGCGCGGCGGTCGGGATTTGCCGAAGCATTTCGTCCGCGACGGGTCGGTATTCGACCGGCTGGCCGTTTATGACCAGCACGTTGTTGCGCAACTCAATCATGTCGCCGGGCAGGCCGACGACACGTTTGACCAATCGCATGCCGTCGTAGGGCGAATAAAAAACCGCGATGTCCCCGCGTTGCGGATCGCCCCACTCGGCAATGTGCCAGGTGGTGAACGGGACTTTGAGATCGTAGGCGAGTTTGTTCACCCAGATGCGGTCCCCTTCAAGAATCGTGGGCTTCATCGAACCGGTCGGCACATCGTTCCAGTCGGCGAACGACGAGCGAAGCGAAAAAATAATCAGGGCCAGAATCACCAGCGGTCGGATTTCCCGCCGCCAACAATGACGCACGCGCGAACGGAATCGTTTTGCATCCATGCTGGCTTTGACCCGGAATGGCAGGCGCTGTTCAAACGACAGCGCGGAATCGCCGCCAGCTAACGCCGACTCGCCCACGCACGGAGAAAACCCGCCTTGCCCCGGCGCACAACTTCAACCGCGGGCAGCTTCCATAGCGAATCGGGGTAATCGTCGCCGAACGCGCCGTCGTCGGAGAAAATTTCCAGGTCAAACCAGCCATCGTAACCGCCGGCTTCCAGCGCACCGAGGAGGGCAGGCAAATCAATCACGCCGTCGCCGGGCAACACGCGGTCCTTCCAACTCCGCGTCGGGTTGCGTCGGTCATTGATGTGGACGCCGTCAAATCGCCCGGCATGGGCGCGGGCGTGGGCCAGAACATTCGGTGTGTCCCAGAGATGCCACGTGTCAAAGATGATGCCCAGCTTCGCCTCGCCCACTTCCGCAAGCAGGTCGAGCGTTTCGGGCACGGTGCTTACCAACGTCCAATCATCCCTGATTGAAGCATGAACCGGCTCCAGCCCGATTCGCACGCCGATCTCCGCCGCCGTCCGCGCAATCGTCCGCAAGCCGTCCACGACAACTTTTCGCGCCTCGCTTTCCGAGCGTGAACCACGCGGGCCGGTGAGGCACATGCAGGTGGCTGGCTGGAATTTTGCCAGCCGACGGAGGCCCGCGCACAGCGCGGCGACGCGTTCGGCTGGATCCGTTGGGCCTGGCATCAATGGCAGAGGCAGCACTGACAGCGTGGCGGGAACGCAAATACTCGCAGCCAGTCCGCTGGCGCGGAAAGCCGCGCGTGCGGGCGCGTCGTTCCCATCCGCGGGCAATTTGAATTCGCAGATGCCGATGCCGTCGGCGCCACCTTCGCGACAAGCGGCGAGATCCTGCTCGAAGCTCGCTTTCAGCGTCGAGATTTCGCAGACGGAAAGACGCGGGGTGGACATCAGCGTGGAGTATTTGAGGATCTTTCCTACCGCTCGTCCCCTCACCCCGTCCCTCTCCCCGTCCGATGGGGAGAGGGTGACCTGTAGGTCGGGAGAGGAACGACTATCGCAACGGTTTCAAATGCGTGTGCGGCTCGTAATCGGGCAGCTGGTCCCACGCGAGTTTCTCGTCCGCGGCCGGCACGTAACGTTCCGGCAGGCCCAGTTCCTTGAGGATGATGTTCCGCGCCATTGGAATGCCGACCGTCTTGTAGAATGCGAGGTGACGGTTGAATCCCTGCCGGCCAAAACCGCAATCAGTCGAAAGCACCAACTTGTCGGCAGGAATATGCTTGAGCGCGCGGCGAATCCGGTCGGCAATGACGTTGGGGAAATCCGCTTGCAACGTGCGATGACTGATGACGCCAACGGCGATCTTCTTTTTCAGCTTGTTCTTGTAGCCATCGAACAGCGGCAGTTCCTTGAAATTATTTTCCGTGGCCTCAATCGTCCACACGTCGCCCTTGAGGCGTTCGAGGTAGATCTCCATGGAATTCGCGTAGGACTCGTCGCTGAAGACCTTTTGCATGTTGGGATTGCCCCAACAGGTGTGAATCCAGACCTCCGCCTCGTCCAAACCTTCAACTTCCCGGTTGAAGGCGTCCACCAGGAAGTTGATGAACTCCTTCATGTCCGGGTTGTAACGCGCCATGAAGTGCAGCGTTGGCTCTTCGACCTGAATCACTTTGCAGCCGGACGCGACGAGTTGTTTCAGTTCCTTGTTCATCGCCTCGGCCATGTCCCAGATCAGCTTCTTCTTGTCGTCCAGGTCATAGTGCGGGGTGTGGCTGTCGAGAAAGAAGGCCAGGACCTGGGCCGAGCAGGTGCCGAATTTCACCGGCCGGCCCGATGCGGCGGCAGCCTGCTGGGCGACGCGCCAGATTTTAGCGTATTCAAGCGGGTTCTTCGGGTCGTGTTCAACTTTGCCGGTCACGCGCGGCCAGCGCCACGTCTTGTAAATGGAATCCAACATCGTGCCGACGGGATACGAGAGCAACGGCGAGCGGGTTTTCTCGGTCTGCAATTCTTCGTGTTCCAGCCCCTTCCAGCGTTGGAGCGGATAATGATGCCACGAGCGCCCGGCCACGTCCTCGTCCAGGTGATAATCGCCGGTGGTAAGAATATCCAAACCGGCGCGCGCCTGATCGGACACACATATGGCGTGCGCGTCGGAGAATTGTTCGCGATACCACGGGTCCATCATGGCGGTGTCAAGCGGGCGGCCCCACATGTTGACGGTGTACCAGCGCGGCCGCGGCCAGGAGCCGGTCACGGTGGCGGGAAGCATCAAATCTTTTGTAGCGGTGAATGACATAATTGTTTCCTGTTTGGGTGCGGGTTTAAGCAACAGCTAGGACGTAAGAGCCCACTTAAAGGACGGCAACGCCCAAGTTGGCGGCAGTGTCTCGCAGTGGTTCACGGGCAGACTTATGTCCGAACCCAGCACCGACGACAAGCGGAAAAAACCGAGGCCGAAGCTTGCCGGCAGATGAGTCCATCGCCGTGGATGAACCAACTGCGGGTACGGAAACCTGCGTGCTCCCCGGATGCAGATGCGGACATCGGTCCGTTAATTTCCAAACGTCCGCTGATCTTGACTGATCACGGTGACGTTGGCTCGCACATTCACAGGGCGGTTGATGCCCGTCTCGAAACGGACTTCGTTGTCCCCGGCTTTTAGCAGCGGGACTTCACCCTGCGGCTGCACCGTGCGGACGATTTCGCCTTTACGGCCATAAACCTTGCAGTCGTCCGACGAGCGGAATTCGAGGTATTGCCCGCTCTGTAGTTCAATCGGGAAGGTGAGTTTCTTGCCACCGATCGAAAAAGAGGGATTGAGGAGTTTGGTGATGACGTGCGGCAGGACTTTGATCGGGCTGACGTGGCATTTGATCTCTTTGCCGGTGGGAATGTTGATGCAACCGAGGGTCAAGCTGTTGATCTGATCGTAGGCGACCCAGGCGGTCTCGACGTAGGGCGCGCCGGCGGGTTGATGATACGGCCAGAGGTATTGGCCAACCCGGTCCGACTCCGGTTCGATGAATTCAAAATATCTCCAGCCGGTGAAATCCACCGTGACGTAATGCTCGTCGAGACCGATGCAGACGTTGCCCGGGGCTTTCCACATGAAGTTCAACACTTCGCCCTGGCCGTCGCCATGCACCCAGACGCCAAAGCCACGGTGCGAAAAATCCACCGGCGCGACGAATCGCTTGGTCGTCATGGCCCAGGCCGACGCAGCGGGCGCTTGCGCGTTGGTGGCCTGGAGCAGGCCGCTCGCGTCGCCGGCTTTTACCGGTGCCGCAACGGATTCGAGCGCGAACGACACTCCCGGGCTCGATTGCTTGTCGCCAAACATGACCGGTTTTTTGAAATCCTCGACCACTTCGCCCTTGGGGTCGTCATAGCGAGCCAGCGAGAGACCCGCTTCGATGCGCAGCTTGAGCGGTTGGGCGCCATACGGATTGTGTGTCCGCCAGGCGTGGCTTTGGCCATCCACTCCGCTGACGGCGTGCTTGTCGAACGCAACCGGGCGGAATTGCCATTGCCCATCGCGGGACTGTTGGAGGGCGAAATCCTGGTTGAGTTCGCCCAATCGCTGACATGTCGCGGCCGGGAAGTAATTGGTCAACCGCAGCTCTTCGTATTGCTTGATCAGTGTGGCGAAGCGTTGCTGGCTGGGCGACTCGGCGAAGGATTCCGGGCTGAATGATTCGATCCAGGAGAGGCTGTCGCCCGACGCGAGCGATTTGCACAGGATGTATTCGATGTCCTCGGGAAACATGCGGATTCGATCCTTCGGCGTCCAATCCCAAACCGCCCACCAGCCGAGGTTGCGCGGCAAAAACGATCTGGCGTACGCCTGGTTGTCGAGGTAATGGCGGTTGATGAACATCTTGTAGGACTTCGAGGGTACATCCCACGCGCCCATGCGTGAACGCGCGAACCAGAAATGGCTGTCGAACGCGCTCATCTCCATCAACGCCGGTTTCTTGAGGTGACGGTTCAGCTCAAAGATAAACTTGGCTTGATAATAGCCGGGCGTGTGCTCGCCGGCCAGCGCCCCGGCGCCGTCAATCGCGTCGAGATAGATCATGTCGAAGCCGCAGTCGTTGAAAACTTCGGCGGTGCGACGGGCGATTTCGTCAAACAATGTCGAGTCACCGTCCGGACTGAACAATCCAAACATCTCGCGCAGTTGCGCGACTCGCGCGCCTTTGGCGTGCGCGGCGGGCTTGGTCCCCAACGCCCCGCGGGTGCACTTCGTAAAAGCATACGGCGAATTGGTGGCGAGGCCCGAGAACACGACCAACTCGTCGTCCATCTGCAGCGTCACGCTGTTCGGAATCAGAAAACCGGTGATTGTGGACATGTCTTTGGTTGGCTCTTCCACGAAAACGGTCGTGTTCGTGGCTTCGAGCGGCTGCGCCAGGGTGAACAGCTTGTGTTTGCCCAGGCGCGAGTCGGGCAGGGGACTGACCCACTTGCTTTCCTTGGCGAGGTAGAAGGCATAGGTGTGCAAACCGACCGCCAGCCCGGCCTCATGCAGCTTGCGGATCACTTGTTTCACGCCGTTGAATCCGTGGGGGTAGATTTTGCGGTCGGGTTCGAGATCGCCAAAGCGCAGCGTCTTGCCGCAGTGCAGATCAATTTGCCGCGCCCCGATGCTGCGGGCTACTTCGATCCAGGCCGCGACGTTGGTTTCATTCAAGCGGCCCATCTCGATGAGATAAGACCCGCGGGTGATTTGGGCATCCACGGCCCACGGTCCGCCGAGGTCGGTCTGAGGCAGATTGGGATGATCGCGGATCACTTTCTTGAGCGTGCTCTGCAAATCGTCGCCGGGGCAGCCGATCACCGCGACCTTCGCGCCGACAAAGCCATCCTTGGAATTGCAGTAAACGTGCAGGCGGTTGTTGTAGCCGGGAATCGTGGAATTGAAGGTGTGCATGTTCAAATCCACCGCCGTCGCCGCGAAGGGCTCGCCCGGTTCGCCCTTGAGGTCCAGCTTCAGGTTGAGCAGGGAAAGATCGGTGATGGCCGGTGCGTTGCTCAAAGCGAGGACTTCAAAAGTGACATAGTTTTCCCGTTGCACCACGCCAATCACGGCGGTGCAGCCGGAGTCGCCGAACTGCAAAGACAATTTGCCGCCTCGATAATCCGTCACCGCGCCCGGATACTGAAGACCGTTCTTGTTGATGGTTGCAAAGTGGGACGTCGCGTTGCCGGGGTAATGATCAGTGCCGCTGCGTTGGTCCACAAAATGCCGGTTCGCGCCGTCCTGTCCGATCACGTATTTGAACCCAGGAGTTTCGAAAGCAAACTCTGTCTCCGCCGTAGCGCCCCCGGTAGGGAAGCCGGCAACCAATACGGCGGTGATGAACGCGGCTGCAAATGCCTTCAGCATGATTCGCCTGCAGGTTGATGTCGTCATGTTGATGGTGAAATCGCGAGCGCTACGGCGTGCTCAAGCTTTGAATGAGCTGCTGGCAGTTCAAGACCTTTTCCGCCAAATCCAGCGGGCGGTAGCAGTAATGGTTCGATGCCTCGAAACCGAGCGGCGAATCCTGGCGGGCGATCGGTGTTGGCGAGTTCCCAATTGCGCCAGATGAAAAGAAAATCGCCGGCTGGGAAAATGGAGTTCGGGAATCGGCGCCACGCCGTCCTTAAGCTTTTGCGCAGCAATGGCAGGCTCAGAGTTTCGGACAATTTCATGGCTGCAAATCCGCGATAAACGGTGTCCTGCTCCTGGTGGAACAGTTACTGCGACCCGCCCGGGTCACGAAGCCGGCTGGCGGCTGGAGACAACTTCAGAATCCACCCGGTCATTTCGTTCCGGAACAGCCCGAGGTCCACTTTGTTGATGTCCGCGCTTTCGAGGAAGGCCTTCGCGGCCCTGGCCTTTCTCGGATCTGACTTCTCAGCAGCGGCGATGGCTTTGCGCAGCGTGGCGAGATAGCGCAAATCGTCAATGCCTTCGCGGTAACCTTCCCACTGGATCGTGTCGATCACGCCATCCACCGTGGGATAGACGAAATTGTGCTCACGGTACGGCGGCTGGATGTTGAAATCGTTCCAGCCATACCAGTAGTAGGTGAAGGTCATTCCCCCGTCGTAATTGGCATGGTCCAACACCAGCCCATAGTTGCGACGGTAGGTCTCCGGCTTCTCAAAGCCCGACTGGGGGTTCGCATAGCTCATGATCTTGTGCCCTTTGCTGTGCCACTTGGCCGCATCTTCTCTCTGGGGGATGTAGGACATGATCATCAGATCCTGCAGATCACCCACCACATCAAAACTGTCGCCCCCCAGAGAGGTGGCCAACCCGGCCGCGAACACTTTGCCTCCCGCTCGGTGAATATTCTCCAACTCCACCCTGGACGCTTTCAGTCTGTCGCCCTGAGCCTCATCGAGGCCGTAAAAGTAAACTTCCTTGTAGCCATACTTCCGGGCCAGCGTGACCACTTTCTTGAGCCGTTCAACATCAACCGGTTTGACCGTCCAGCCGCCGAGTCCCTCGAAGGTGTGATAGAGGCAGTCCATCTTCATTCCAACCTCTTTTCTCACCTTGAGCGCAATCTCCAACTGTTCCAGCGGCACGCTTTCGGTCGGGTTGTCCACGCCGTGCGCCAGCAGGTTCTTCATCTCGGCCCGGTATTGCTCAACGCTTCTGCTGTCGCAACCGACCGTGCCCTTGCCGGTTTCGTCCAGGGGCATTCCGATGAAGCCTTTGGTGCCGAAGAAGTGCAGGTAGATGCTGGATTCCAAATGGTTGGGTTCGAGGTCAAAGGGCAGGACTTGCAGCCTAAGCCGGAGCGTCTCCAGGAGTTTGCCCTGCGAGCGGACCTGAATGCTCCCTTCGTAATCCCCGGCCTTGGTGTCGCCCGGCACATGAACGGTGACCCAGAATTGCTTGGAAGTGCGCTTGGGTATGGTCACCGGTTGCAGGGTCTTGGCATCGAATATCGGCAGACTTTCCACCGAAACGTCCACGGGGGAGCCCACGGTGTCCGGGCTCATGATCCAAGGATCCACCGTCTTACCGTCAGGAAAAACAACTTTCGGCGCACTGATCCAGAGCCAGCGGTTCGTCCCGCCCGGATACTGCAGCTTCACGAAGTTCTGCCGGAACCACTTCTCGGTCTTCACCAGGTCGTCGTCTTTCAGCAACAGTTCCGGCGTCAGTACCCGCCGACCCTCGTCCACGGGTGTATTCTCCAGGATCATGATGTCCTTCTCGCCGACCTCGTCCACATACTTGGCCGGTTGGGAGTAACCCTCACTCGCTCCCGCTTGATACCAGCACTTGACCACGCGAATGTCCACATTGGCTGAAGCGAAGGTGCCGACCGTGCCCTTCAAGTCTGTGGCGGTCACTGCTAGCGTCAGATCCTCCAAAATCGGATAGGCGACGAACGAGGCAGGTTCGTATTCTCCCCGACAGGCGCGTATCGCCAGGATGTCGGACGGTCGTTCCGGAAGATCGGACCATGGCAGAATAGGATCGTTGGTGATCGGCGGCGTCGCATAAACGAGCAGCTTTTGGCCCGCCCGCGCCACCCGCCGCAACGTCAGGTCGGCTTTGTCCTTGGCGCTCTTCAAGGACGGTGGCTTCTTCGCCGTCCCTTCCATCACCATCATGATGTCCTGCCGTCCGGATTCTGTTTGAGCTGCGATTGGCTGGACGACCAGCGTGGTCGCGAGCGAAAGCAGTGAGACCGCAACTGCCGAGCGAATCAACTGCTTCAGTCTGAGTGGCCTCCGGGTTAAGGGCTTCATGGTTTCTTAGCTGTTTCGCGGGCGTAGGCGATTGTAATCACATCGTCCAGCGCGCAATAAATTGAGTTCTTCAATCGCTGCATCCGCTCGGTGGCCTTCACCTGGTCTTCGATGTCACACACCTTTTGCAGGCAGGCTTCCAATCCCTTGGCGTAGGCGGCGCGACCTTGATCCACCAGGTTCGGTTCGAGCAGGTAAACCGGCACGGCCGACGTGCCCCCGGCCAGGCCGATGCCGAATCCGATGTGCAACTCGCCCGGCCCCGGAAAGCCCATCTGGTTTCTCAGGTGAATCCCGTCCGCGTCGTAGTTCTGGTTCTCGAAATACGCGCTCTCCGCGAGTTGAAACGTCTCGACCAGTTTCTTGTGCGCGGCGGCAGTCTTGGGCTGATACAACTCCTCAATCACTTCGCTCAGGACGTCCGCGACGTCGCGATCCATGTTGGACATGATCTTGCCACCAAACGCGATGTTCACCTCCGCGCCGGGATTCGTCACCGGCCCCTGGTAATACAGCACCGTGCGGCCGCCGTCGGCGTAGAGCTGCTTGATGTGGTTGCCGGTCTTTTTCGTGTATGGCAGAAACCACCGCTGACGATGACACCGGAACGGCGGATAAACCCAGAACCCGCCCGACGTGCCGAAGCGGCAATGCAGCCGATCTACGAACGCCTTGCGCTCCGATTGCTTGATGTACTGCCCGTGATGGCCCTGGTCCAAAATGCTGTCCACCTTCTTGCTGAGTTCGACCAGGTTGGTCTTGTCCTCCTCGGTGAAACCGGTGTTCCAATCCGCCCAACTGATCGTGATCGCCGCGATGTATTTTCCCGGCGCCTGTTTGCGGATGTAATCCGCGCAGCGACCGGTGATGTGATTGTAGTAAGTCGCCTGCACCGGCCAGCGTTTCATGCACGCCTCGCACGTGCAACGACCGAGGTCCGAAGCTTCCAGGTGATACCCGTCGAAATCGTAGCGCAGAATGAAATCAATGATCTTCTGCTGCCACGCCCACGATTCCTCCTTCGAGGCGCACATCGCGTGCTCATTCGGCCCGCGCACCGCGGCGTCGTGCTTGATGATCTGGTCAAAGCCCCAACTGTAAACGCCCAGGCCGTAAACGAGTTTGATGCCGAGACTGCGTGCCGCTTTCATGATTCGCCGGACGCGCGCATCTCGTTCCTTGTCCACCGCGCTGACGATGTCCACCGGCCAGCCCCACGCGGCGAAGAGGCCAAACATATCAAACAGGTTGTAACCCGATTGGGCCTGCAGTTCCATCGTGCGGATGATGCTGCGCTCGGCGATCTCGTCCAAGATCACCGGAGGCCAGGACGCGAATGGCAACGGTTCGGTGCGCACGTCGTTGATCCACGCGCCAAACGCCATCCGGTCGGTGATGGCGTTCTGGCCCACCACGGTTTTCTTGGCGGCAGCCCGGGCTTCCGTTAGCGCACTGCTGGCCAGCAGGCCCAGTCCGGCGGTCGAGGCGGTCTTGACGAAACTGCGGCGATTCATGCTCATTGGTTTTGTCTTTTTCTGTTCAGAGTGCCGGATTTGAAATAACTGTTCTGCTGGGCCGACATTTTTGAGGGTCCGTCTTCTCAAGCAATATTCTCTGCTAGAGTTTATTGGACCACAAATACAGGAGAAGCCGTAAGTCGGCTAGTGGCAGGATACTGTTTTCTTGTCATGACATGCTGAGGGGAGCAGCGATGGAAAGACGCGGCCCGAGACTGGTCATCCATGCTGGATCTTCAAATACGCAGCATGGGCCTTGTTGTTCCATCCGCCCGCGGACCGGACCGGTCGTCGCGCTGGTGGAACGATCAAGACGTGGTCATTCAAAACCTGACGGCGCCAGCCGAGACCCCGTGGCTGCTACGCCTGGACGGCGCGCAGACGCGCAATATCCGGTTCCCGCTCGTGAACCCGAAGGATCTCCGGCGGATTGAGTTCGGCCCGGGGATTGACCGCAGTCAATTGGCGACGCGCTAACGCGACCCCAACCTCAGCGGGAAGCCGCCTCTTCTCCCGTCAATTCGCGCCAAGCGTCGCGAAACCAGACCAGTGTGGGCCACGGCGTTTTGATCGAGGTATTACAACTGGACGAGAGGATGAAGCGATGGCGATAGGGTTTGAGTCGCTTCAGCAACCGTTCCAAGTAGTCCCGCACGGTTTCGTAGCTGCCCAATTGTTCGGTTTCAAACGCGCTGACGCCACCGGTAATGATCAGCCGGTCGCCGCTCAACCGCATGGCCTCCTCCAGTTCCACATTCCCCAGTGGCGGATAGGCCACACCTTCCAGGCCATCCACGCCCAGCGACGCGATGAGCGGTAGCAGAGCCTTTTGCTGCCCGCAGGCGTGAATGAAGAACACCGCCCCGCGCTCGCGGCAGAGCCGGCTGGCCTTTTCGTAGAAGCCCGCGGAACAGCGCTCGACGTAACGTGGCGTGTGAAAAGCGGAGTCGAGATTGTCCATCGAGATCATCGCCAGCACGCCGGCGTCGAGCATCTGCTGGACGAGACCAAGTTGTGCCGCTTCGTGCAAACGCATCCACTCCCGGCAACGCTCGGGATGGTCTTGGAGCAGAAACACCGCTTGATCCGCTCCTGCGGCGAGGTGCAACAGCTTTAGCGGACTGAATAACTCTCCGGCATTGAGCAGGCCTGCGTCGCCAAGCCGCGCCTGCCAATGCCGGTAAAGTGCCGCATCAAAGCGCCAGCGCCGGGTGCGCACCAGTTCTTCGAAGGCGTCCAATTGCGTGCCGAAATCGTCGAGCAGGAATCTCTCTTGCACCAAGGTCGAGTCCGCGAAGACATAGCGGAGGCGCTCGGTCAACCTGCCTTTGCGGGTGTGAAAGGTGCGATCCGTGATCGTGTCCCTGCCCGCGACGGTGCGGTGTTCCTCGACTTTCACGCCGTCCCACACCTCGGTCGCCAGCCCGCCAAACCAACAGCGGGTGGCGTCACAGTAGAGATTGCGGCTGAAGACATCCAGTCCGAGGTGACGCAGCAGATCGAGTTGCGAGGCGCAGTCGCGAAGTTCCGCAGGCAGGAGTCCATGATTGCGATGGTGGGTGAACCACTGCCAGTAGTTCGGCGCATAGACCACGCGGTCGGGCATTTGCCGGCGAAGCACGGCTCGAACGTGATCTTGGGAGGTGTTGGGGGGAGATGGCATGAAAGCGATGACCCTGGTCATGAAGACAACGCGACCGGAGTGAGTCGCGGAACCAGGGCATGCATGATCGCAAGTGCCGCGACATACGCACAGCCCGCGATCGCAAACAGACTCCAATAGCTGCCCGTCACCTGCAAAATGAAGCCGGCGGACTCCGAGAAGGCCATCGCTGCCAGCGCCGCCACCATGCCGCCGAGACCCACGACCGACGCCACCGCCCGTTTCGGAAAGAGGTCCGAGGCCAGCGCAAAGAGATTTGCCGCCCAACCTTGATGCGCCGCCGCCGCGAGGGCGATCAATCCGATGGCGACCCAGAGATGCGCGGTTTGCGCCGCGAACATGACCGGCAGCACGCTCAGCGCGCAGACGAGCATGGCCGTCTTGCGGCCTGCATTCACCGACCAGCCGCGACGAATCAGCCACGAGGAGAACCACCCGCCTGCCACGCTGCCCACGCTGCAAACCGTGTAAATCACGATTAGCGGCAGGCCCATGCCCAGCATGTTCACTTCAAAGCGTGCGTTCAGGAACTTCGGCAGCCAGTAAAGATAGAACCACCACACCGCCGAAGGGAGCGCATACCCGGCCACGAACGCCCAGGTTTGCCGGTGGGTCAGCAAGCTTCGCCAAGGGACACGCTCCAGCACGGCCTCCGGCGGGTCGCTGCGAATATGCGCCAGTTCGGCGGCGGACACGCGTCGCGACTGCTCCGGCGATTCATACAGCCAAAACCACAGGGCCAGCCACACGAAGCCGAGCGCACCCAGCACCACGAACGCGGTTTGCCAGCCCCAGCGCAGGGTCAGCCACGGCACCACCAGCGGCGCCAGCACCACGCCGACGTTTGAGCCAGAGTTGAAAATGCCGTTGGCCAGTGCCCGCTCGCGCTTCGGAAACCACTCCGCGACCGCCTTTACTGCGCCAGGGAAATTTCCCGCCTCGCCCAGGCCGAGCGCGAACCGCGCCAGCCCAAAGCCAAACACGGAGCGAGCCAAGCCATGCGCGGCAGCGGCCACGCTCCAGAACGTCACCGACAACGCGTAGCCGCGCCGTGTTCCGATCAGGTCAATCACCCGTCCCAACACGACCAACCCCAGCGCGTAGGCCCCTTGGAACGCCGTGACGATGTGGGCATACTGAGTTTCGCTCCAACCGATCTCGCGTTGCAGATCGGGCGCGAGCAAGCCGAGAACCTGGCGGTCCATGTAGTTGAGCGTCGTGGCCGCGAACAGGAGACCGCAAATGGCCCAACGGAAGCGGCCCGGGCTTGCTTGGGGCGCGGCTCTCGGCGAGGCGGAATCCAGGCTAAAACCAGAGGGGCTGTGCTTCATGGCTTCTGTCGGTTGTTTCCTCAATAGAGACTGTTTCCGGGGTAGTAGTTCCCGTCGTTTCCCCGCAGGCCTTTGAACTGCACGCCGCGCAGCACAGGCGTCAGGGTGTCGGCAATGGAAACCGTACTCCGCGGCTGGAAGCCATCGCTTTGGACGTACTCGACCATGCCGTCCAGCAACGCCACGGCGGCGGGGTCATCCAACCGGAAGTTGAAGGCGGCAACAAACAACCGCCCGCCCTTGGTGCGCGCTTCCCACATCGCCGCCTGTAGCCGGATGTACTTGACCTCGTTCGTTTCTCCAAGTGTTAGTTGGTCGGTGACGTCGAACTCGAAGGGCGTGTCGTGGCCGTGGTGCATGCCGGTGTAAATGCCGTTTACGAAGCAATAGGTGTCAATGCGCGCGCCGCCCACGTGCAGCGTGACCACGCGGCCCCGCCAGTCGTCGGGCACGGCAAAGGCTTTCTTGTACCAGCCCGTCCCGACGATGAAAGCACGACCCGCGTCGGGATGCCGGGGCCGGCCCCCGCGCGGGTAGGGAAACCGGATGGGCGAGGAGCCAGTGCCCTCGTAGTAGCTGACACTGTTGCCCCACGGCGCTTCGGGGAGGTAGCTGAGTTGTTCGTCCCAGTAGCCGGGCACTTGCAGGTCGAGCGCGAACTGGTCGGCGTCAGGGATGCGCGGCGGCGGCTTGACCATGACCGCAACAGTGAATTTCTCCACCACCTTGGCGCGCGGCAGCGTGCTGGTATAGGCGAAGCGCCATGGGCCGTTAAGGGGGAGGTCTGCGCCTTGGGAAATAGCGGTTGCGGCAATACTCAGCAGAAGTGAGAACCACCGCGAACGGTGTCTGGTCAAGAAAGGGTTTGTCGTCCGTTTCATGTCTTCACTCCGCCTTGACCCACTCAAGGAAAAACTCCTGTGGGCGCTGGTTGGCAGATGGGAGGTTGGCCGCTCCCCTGGACCGATGGAGATTGTTCAATTGAACGCGGTGCATGCCCGCGGCATTGACAAGGTGCGCCACGTCCGCCACGCGGAGAATACCTGGAATCTGGGATGCCGGCTGCCCATGCCCCACGAGCTGAACGAAGCTGCCGAACATGCCGTCCACGCCCGCCGCTTGGATGCGTTCATCAAACAACGTGGCCAGCAGGCAGACAAGGCCCATCTCCAGCCCGCGTCCGGCGATGCGGATGGACTGGAATTGCTTCTGACGGGCGAGATGATCCACCAGGCAGAGCACGTCGTAAGTCCATTGCCCCGACAACGGACGGCCCATGACGATCGTGGCTTGCCGCAGAATATGCAGGTCGTCGGGTGTGGCCACCCCCCGGGGTTCGAGGATGAACACCGTCGCCTGGCCGGCGAGGGCTTGGACTTCCCCGCGTTTGGCCTCCGTTTCAAAATTTGCTTCGCCCACCCAGATGACGGCGCGCGAACCTCGGCCCAGCCGCCGCACCGCGACTTGCACACCCGGGTCAGTCGTCACGAGCAAACCACCGTCGCTTTCGATCACACTGGGCTCTGGCAGTGGCGGCATGTGGAGCAGGTCGTCGCGCAGCTTCGTGGCAAGTCCAGGGGGCTTCTCCGGCAAGGCATCGCGCAGGGCTTTCGCCTGCGCCGTCCAAAAAGACTGCACGGTTTCCGCACCGTTCGTCGAAATCTTGCCACCCTCGAAAACAAAAAGCGCCGGGTCTTTCTCATCGAAAAGGTCCTTTTCAATCTCCGCTTCCGGCACGGGGAAGCCATCGCCAACGCCTTTCAACCAGCGGTCAACGAACGCACAAGTCACTTCACGCATCTCGCGCGTATAATCGTGCGGCCCCTTGCCAATGGTATGCAGCAGACGGTCCTCCGCACCGAGCAGCCGGTAGTAGGCCCTGGCGGGATTCAGCAGTTGCTCGCAGGCGTAACTGGTGACGAAATCCGCGTCCATGTTCATGACCAGCATGGCGCGCGGCGCGGTTAACGCGATCAAACTTCCCATCCCGCCCAGCCGCGAGATGCCCGGGACCCAGTTGTCCTGTGAGTAATACGCATTCACCGCCAGTTCGGACATGGCCCAGAGCGCCACCGCCGGCATGACCACCTTGAACCGTTCATCCACCACGCCCGCGTAGAAAGTCTGCAACCCGCCGCCTGATGCCCCGGTGACCCCGAGGCGCGTCGCGTCAATCTCCGGTCGCGTCTCCAAATAATCCGCTCCCCGCATGATGTCCCAAGCCATGTGCCCCGCGATGGCGCCGCCGGCGACAAACGGCTCCAAGCCTTCGCTGTTCCCGGGAATGCGCCGTTCCCAGGCGTAGGCCGGGTCGAGCGCCAACACCGCGCAACCATGCCGCGCCAGCGCGATGGCACGGAGTTGCGGCTTGGTGGAGCTCTTGCCCGAACTCCAATGCCCGATGGCGCTGATGACGGCGGGCACGGGACCGGTGGCGTTCTTTGGCAGGTACAGAAACGCGGGCACGATGTGATTGGGTCGGCTCTCGTAAGCGACCTTCTCGATCAGATAGGCTTCCTTGTCCAACCGACCCATGACGCGCGGATTAAGCGGCGTGCGAGGCGGAAGCGGATTGAGGCCGAGGACATCCAGGAGTTCACGCCGGAGTTGCTGCTGGCGGGTGCGGGCTTCATCGGCGGTTCGAGGCGCGGGCTTCGGTGCTTCGAGCCGGATGATTTCCTGGCGCAGCCAATCAGCGAAGTCAACTACGCGGCCCACCCGATCGTCCAGCGGCGAGGAGCAAAAAGCCAGCGCGGCCAGGTTGTGACCACTGGCCTTGCCGGGTTCGGGGGGCTCGACGCGAATTTCCACCGGGCCTTTGGGCAGCACCACCGTCCCCAGTCGCAGCCAGGCCAGTTTGGGCACCTTGGCCTGCATGGGCACCGGCAGTCGTTTCCCCGCGACGCGAATCACCAGGTCCGCGTCCGTAGTGTGCGACGTGAACATGCGGACGTAAGCCTGATACTCGCCGCCCGCGAACTCGACCGTCTGCCCGAGCGTCGAACCGTCGGTCGAGTAATACGGTCCCGCGCCCCAGGACTGCTGCTGTTTCCACTGCGCAATGCCGGTCATGTTGGTGGCGGGGAGGAGGACGAACTCGGCGTCAACCCGTCCGGGCAGTGACCACAAGGCTGTCAGGAGCAACAACAACGCAGTCCAAGTGCGGCGACCAGGTCCCGGCCCGTTCTGGCGTGCCGCACGAATCGCGGCGGGGTCGGGCGCTGAAGTTGCGACCGCATCACAGGGCCCCATCGTTTCCATGTGGCGGCGTGACTGGGACCGGGAGAAAAAGGGTTTGTGAATCATGCGCGGTCGGCTCTGAAGATTGCTCAGTCTGGAACACTCGAAAACCAGTTTCTTAACAGGTATTCGCAATTGACCACCTTTTCCACCAGGTCCAGCGGCAGGTAATGATACTGGTTGGTGGCCTCGAATCCAATGCGTGAATCCTCCTTGGCGAGACGATGAAGGCGTTTGGCCAGTTCCAACTCGTCGGCGGCTGCGGATTGCATGATCTTGATGCGTTGGCGCCGCTCGTCGGCGGAAAACGTGTTGTTCGAGAGTTCGTTTCTGGCTTGGGTGAATCGCGCCTGATTGACGACGCTCTTGAAATGTAGGTAGGCCGCTTCGGCGAGTCGAAGATCGGTTGTGACGTTGGCCGTTTGCGAACGCGTTGTAGTCTTGGCCATCCCCCGCTCGAAAGCCGCCAAGCCCGGTTGCCAGCCCGTGGCAATTTTTTCAAACTGCGACGCCAACACCTCCACCGGATAGACGGACGTCCATGTTTTCAGATCGTCATAGGCGTAACCGACCATGGTCGCCCGGTGACCGGTGGCGAACGGGTAGAGCAGATTGGCTGGCCCAAGCTGAACGGGGGAGAAGTAGAGCGTCGAGGGGTGGAACGGATATTCGGTGAAGGCGTTGCTGAACCTCGTCCAGGCCTCGAGGATGTCAGGCGCGGCATTCGCCCCGTAGAATTCGGTGGCGATTTGCGTCAACGCCTCGCCGGCGGCGGGGGCGGGTTGCTGACTGAAGAGCTTGACGAGTTTCAAATTGGGCGAAGGGCAACCGCCCAGCGTCCAGCTCAACA
Organism: uncultured Bifidobacteriaceae bacterium; assembly: GCA_964458575.1. GTDB lineage: Bacteria > Verrucomicrobiota > Verrucomicrobiia > Limisphaerales > JADLHS01 > CAYWMD01. The sequence goes on from CAYWMD010000016.1 coordinate 66,221, forward strand.
TCAGCGCGTGGGCGTCTTCGCGCGTCAGGTTTTCGCAGTGCTCGGCGACCAGGTTCATGACGGGCAGATACGGCAGCGTCGAGAGTTCCCAGGTGGTGTTGACCTGAATCTTGGCGGACGTTTTCAACCCGTATTTCCTTGCCAAGGCCCAGCGATATTTGGCGCGCTCACCCGGCCCAACCGCCGAAAGCGAATACTCGTTGACTTCATGGGCCACGCCGCCACGGACGATGGGTTTGCCCCATTCGCTGACGGTCATCAAATAGGTGTCCCGGGGCAGGCGACTCACGATCGGCTCGAACCATTCGTCCGGCCAAATCCAATCCCAGACGATGACTTTGGCCTTGGGATTGCCGCGCCACACGCCCGCGGCGATGGCGTTATTGATCTCCGCAATCACCTCCGGCCCGGTGCGTTGGGAGCAACGCGGGCAAGCATTGGCCTCGTTGATGACACAGTCGCTGTAACAACTGGTCGGGTTTTCGCACTTGCTGATCGTGAAGACCCCGCCCAGTTCCGGAACAGCCTTGAAAACGAAAGCCAGGGAGTCCGTCACCCATTCCCGAACTTCCGGCGTGCTGGTGCACATTGTATTGAAGCCGCGGAGGGTGACTCCTTGCAGACGTTCACGCCCCTTGAAGAACTCCGGCGGCATGGCTCGCGGTTCACTGATGTAGAGATAGATCTTGATTCCGTGCCGATGGGCGCGTTGAACCAGCTTGCGCAGGTTTTGGATGCGTTTCGCGCAGCCCTCGCCAAATTCGGGAAAGGTTTGCGTCGGGGGCGAAATCTGGCGCAACAGCGCCTGCAGCCAAATCCCGTTGACGCCGGAGGCGGAGAGCTTCTGTAGCAAGCCTTCGGGGAAAGGAGCGAGATCGGGGTCGGCCAGCGGGTCGCCATAGACCGCAAAGTAAGAATAGAGGAATCGCGGCTGCTCATCGGTCCCCTCGGTTGGCGCTAACCGCGGCCTGGCCTTTTCGCGCTGCGACAAGGTGTTGACGAAGCTGAATCTGGGTTGACCGGGCTGGCTCAACTGGTCACCAAAGTGGGCGGCCACCAGGGACTTGATTTCCGCACAGCGCTTGAGCGTCGCCGCGTCCGGCTCGACGTATTGGATGGGATCGCACACCGGCTTGAAGTTGCCCAGCTTGATGAATAGGAAATCATCCTCGTTAAGGTGGAAATCCAAGGTCTTGTAATCCCAGTCGAGAAGCGTCAGCAGTTGCTCGTAAGGCAGAAGATGCCAGTTGTGGCGGATGATCGTCACGTAGCCACGGCTCTTGAAATCACTGATCGGCCCGACTCTTCCAGGCAACCCCATGGACAAACCCAGCCGCCGGATGTTTCGGGGCGTCGTGCCGACCGTCCTGGCCATGCGTTCGAGACTGACGGATTCCCAATTGCGCCAGACGAAGGCGTGGAGGCGGCTGGGAAAGTGCGTGTCCTCAATCCCCCGCAGCGGCTTGCCCTCCGGGAACACGTCCACGCATGTGATCCTCGCCGGTGGCTTCGAACCCTCGCCGGGTCTCTTCGACACCACCGCGCCGCGGCATGCCGTGAAGTCCAAAACCGTCAGCGCCGCAACCACCGCCGCCCATGCCTCTTTTGCGCCCATGGAAACCTCACCTTACAAGGGCCGAATCCAAATATTGCGGAAGCGCACCGGACAACCGTGACCGCCAAACGCCAGCGGTCCCTGGCTCACCTTGTTTTTGTATTCCGGAAGAATCCGGTGGCCGGTCTCGCCATGGATGGTCTCATCCAGATGCACCAGCACGCCGTTGTGAAGCATGGTAACTCGCGCAGGTTTGACGAGCTTTCCGTCCGCGAACACCGGCGCGGTGAAAACAATATCGTAGCTCTGCCACTCGCCCGGCGGACGCGTGACGTTCACCAACGGTGGCGTCTGTCCGTAAATGGCTGCCGCCTGGCCGTCCGGGTAAAGCTTCTCATTAAACGAATCGAAAATCTGAATTTCGTAGAGGCCCATGAGCAACACGCCGTTGTTGCCGCGGTTGTACCACGGACCATCGAAATTTGCCGGCACCATCCATTCGACATGAATCTGCGCGCTGCCAAAACTCTCCTTCGATTTTAGGATGCCGTCCCCGGCCACCAGGCAACTCTCGGCAACCTTCCAATCCGACTTTTCCCACCGGCTCGCATCCTTGCCGTCGAAGAGCACGATGGCATCGGCGGGCACCGGCGCGGGTGGACCCGCCGGGCCGGGATTGATGCGCTTGGGCGCGGGGCGGTCGGGATCATGCACCACCCAATCACACCACGGCAGCTTCGGGGTGTCTTTGTAACCGATGACGCCTGAACCGTCCTTGGCTTTGACCAGGTCATCGGCGGGGGCGGGGGTGGGGACAAGGACCAAACAGCAAAGGACCGCTGTCAGCGTGAAGGGGACGAAGAGGTGGGTTTTCATATCCGGCGGCAGTCTGTTTCTGATGTGTCGGGTTTGGCAACAGGCAAAGTGGGTCATGGAAGTCCGGCGTCTGGCTCCGGCGTGAACCCGCAGCGTTTCGCCAACGACGGCAGGAACTGGTTGATTTCGGTTTCGAGGATCTCGAGTTTCTTGCGGATCATGTCGGCGCCGTGCGAATTGCCCGGCGCGGATAGACCGCCGAAGCCGTGATAGAAATCCAGCCGCATGTCGGCCGCCATCACTGAAAGTGACGAGCGGGCATTTGCCTGCTCGTCGCGCAGGATCGTCCGCCATTGGCCGTAAAGCACTCTGGCCTCCGCTACCCGCTCCGGAGACAGTGGGGTTGCTGTCGCCAGGGCGAGGAGTTGGTCGCGCAGCCGGCAGGATTCGTAGTAATTGGCGGTGGTTTGGAAGGTGTGATGAAACCAGCGCAGCGTCGAGACCTCGGCAGCGAAAACTACCGGGTCCGGCTTCGGTGCAAGCGCGTCGGCCAAATCGATCTCCGCGGCGGCCTTCGCCAGCAAATCCGCCATCCTGCGATAGAACTTGGCGAAGACCGGGACATTCCCTGTTGGCGGCAGGACGAAACTCGAGCCGCCAACCATCTTGAATTCGTCCGGCAGCGGCGCCGTTGGATCGGCGCACATCGGGTGGGCCGGGCCGAGATAATACGCGCCGCTGAAGTAAGGGCCGATTTCCGGTGAATGATCCATGGCCTGCGAGGCAAAGCGCCAGGCCTGCCGGAGATGTGGGCCGGCCTTCCTTCCAGCGATGCGGTTGGCGAACTGCGCGAGAAAGGTCTCCCGATCCGGCGCCGGCTCCCACCAGAAGTGGCTGAAAACCTCGGCGGTGCTTGCACCCAAAAAAGGAACAAACCACGGGAACACCCACACGCCGTCGGCGCCGCTGGTCGCCATCGCTTCCGCCCGTTGCGCCCAGCGATCCATGCTGGGCAGCCCGGGCAACCGCGAAGCCTCGAAAGCCAGTTCCGGTTCGCTCTTGAAATGGATGGCCACCCCTTGCGCGTGGCAAGCTTGGAGCTGTTGTTGCGCGAGCCTGCCGGGGCCGGGCAGATCAATGCTGTAATCCCAAAGGAGCTTTTTGACTCCGTCGGCCTTGGTGAGCGTGTCGTCCTTCACGATATCCGTGAACAGCGCGACGCCGGGCTTGAGATTCGCGATGAAACCAAGTTGGGCGGGATCGCCGATGGACCAGACATAGACCGCGGAATAGGGCCAGGCGAGGACTTCGGCTGAGGGATTAACCTGGCGCGCAGCGTCGGCCAGGCCATTGCACAGGTCCGCCACCACGCGGTCGTGCCCCAGGGCTTCGCAGCGGCGACAGTTCGTGTGGCCTTTCTCCACCTCAAACGGCCGCATGAAGCAATGATGAAAATCCTCCCCGCCGATGATGACGCCGACGCCGGCCAAGCCCGGCAGCGATCGAAAAAGTCCTTGGATCGTTTCCGAAAGATACTGCCGGACCAACGGTGATTCCGTGCAGAGAATGTGCTTGCCGCGCTTCTGATACCACGTGGTGTCGTCGTACATCAACGCGCCGCGGATGTCGGGGTGCGCCTGGAAGGCGGGATGATCCGACTCGAAGATCGGGCGCAGATTCAACCACACGTAGTACTTCAGATTGTATTTTCGTGCGCCTTCCGCGTAGCGGTTTATGCGCGCCACGGCTTCGGGGTTTCGCAGGTTCTTGAGTTCGGGAATGGCTTCGCTGGTGGACAGCGCATAAACGCTGAAGATCCGATCGGGAATGGGCCGGAAACTGCCTTCGCCTTCCGCGCCGGACAAAACCACACTGTTGTAACCCTGAAACACCAGGTCGCGGTAAGAACCCATCCACGGCACGGCGCCGACCCGCAACGGCACACGGGGCGTGTAAGTCTGGCGGCCCAATTCCAAAATGGGCGCTTGTCGCAGACCGATCCGGCCGACCAGCTTCACGACGCCGCTGCGCAAACCGTTTACCCCATCTCCCTGGATCAGAATGCTTCGACGGTCGGTGGAGATGAGGAAGGACTCCAGAGGTGCATTCGTGGCGCGCATTCCCGTTTCGAGCAAGGTGATCGTCTTGGGCGCCGCTTTAGCCGGTGCCGTGGCCGGACGTTTCTCGACGATCACGCGCAAGCCCATCCTTTCATTGAGAAAATCCCGGAGATGCCCCGCCATCAATTCCGCCAGCGGACTGGCATCGTTGGGCACAACGATTCGCCAGTCCTTGCCAATCATCATCTCATCCTTCGCCGGTTTCGCTTCGGGATCGCGCTGGAAGCGGGCGAAAAAATCCATGGACAGTTGCGAGAAGGGACTGGCCCGGTAAGCGAGTCTGGCCTCGTGGGGGCGGGAACTGGTTTGCGGCTCTGCGGCTGAACCGCGGAACGTGACCAGGCTCACCAGAAGCCCAAGGGAGCCCAACGCAGCCCGGCTCTGAATCACGAACTTCCGGGCGTTGCCAGGTGGATTGAGGGGAGCGCTATGCACAAAATCAACCGGGATCTGGCCGGCGTTGCCGAATTCGCCACCTGGGGGAATGCATTTCTTTTGATTGCATCAACGCGGGTTCAATCCTCCAGATACCAGAACGAATGGACAATTTTGTTGTTGCGCCATTCCCAAAGCTTCTTGAATGACACCCGCTCGGCATGTCCGTCCAGCAGGGTAACATTCGCACCACCGCTGTGAACCGTGGGCCGACCGTTGTTGAACGTAAATTCTCCGGCGTAAACCCCGCCGCTGCTGTCCATCATCCCGTCGCCGTCCGCGTCCTTGTCGAACGCCCAGACCAGTGGCGAGTAAACATAGTGGGTGACGGTGTCCAAATACATCATGGCATCGGCGGGCTTCTTGATACGCGTGCTCGGTATGGGCTTCATGTCATTGCCATAGTAGAATGGGCCGGTGAGCGGGCTGCCGAAAAGGCCATAATAGACGCCTACCCAGCAGTTCCACGAGCTCCAACCCGCGACGGCCGGCCCCGAGAGCGGCGGGGGTCCGACCTGGCCCGCCGGGCATTTGCGGACTTCCGCCGTGTAGGCTTCCATGTTGCCCGGTTCGGCCGCCGCCGCTTTCACGACGTAGGGCGCCAGTTTCTGATACCAAAACAGCGTGGTCGGAGTGTAGGGATAAACGTCGCCAAACAGAGGCAGCCGGTCTTCGTTGTCGCCGCCATACATCACGGTGGCCAGCCCCCACTGTTTCATGTTCGACAGGCATTGGATGCCCTGCGCCTTGGCTTTGGCCTTGCTCAAAGCTGGCAACAGCATGGCCGCCAGGATGGCGATAATGGCAATGACCACCAGCAATTCAATCAGCGTGAATCCGCCGGTTTGGGCGGGTGCGCCGCGGTCTTTTCCGGGATGCTGCGTGTTTGACTTCATGATGCTGCGTGATGCGTAACACGGTCGCCGATTTTCGGCTACCGGCCGGCCGCTGTTCCCTTGTGCGGAAATGCTGGCAACCGGCGCCCGCCGCCAAGCGAACGTCGGCTAGCGGGCGGCCGCCATGTTGTTGCCAATGCCGATCAACACCACGGAAATCAACAGCGTGATGATGCCCAACCACAGATAAACCCGCGTCCGGCGGTTCACGTGCGCCCACTCCTTCAGCCACAAGCCCCAGAGGTTGCTGAAGATAATGATCGAAGCCATGTGAATGCTCCAACTGGCGAAGTCGAACTTGCCCATCTTCGTCGTTCCCATGCCGTAGAAGAAGAACTGGCCGTACCACATCAACCCGCTGATGAGCGCCAGGAAATAGTTGAATAGCAGCGTGGAGGTGGGCCGAAGCGTGAAATCTCCGAAGGTCTTGTTCTTGCGTTTGATGATCAGCACGGAGAAAAAGTTCGTGGTGAAACCGCCCGCCAGCGCGAAGACGAAGATCGGGATTGCGCTGAAGACTTTGGAGGTGCCGGCCTTGGTGGCCGCGTCGGCAATCGGATGGCCGGCGTTGATCGCCAGCGCCATGCACGCACTCATCACGCCGCCGAAGATGGCGAAGAGCAGTCCCTTGACCGCTGAGAATTCCTTCACGGACGCCTTCTTCTCTTCCTCGGTCAGCAGGCGCTCTTTGAGCACGCCGGCGAATCCGCAGCACACGATGCCCGCGACACACACCAGAAAGCCCAGCAGCACGACAAAGCCCGGAACGGTCGTGAACAACATGCCGATCTTGTGGTCCATCACCGCCGGCACGACGGTGCCGACGATCGCGCACACGCCGAGGCAAATGGACTGGCCCAGCGCCAGACCGAGATAGCGCAAGCCCAGACCGGCCATCAATCCGCCGAATCCCCACAACACGCCGTAGCCGTAAGCGCCGAACTTCGCGCCGCTCGGGCTGCCGGAGAGAATGGCCCACAAATCCGGCGTCGTGAGCAGGCCGCCCACGGTGGGCATCACAATCCACGCGACGAAGCCGAGCGTGATCCAATACGTTTCCCACGCCCATTTCTTGAGCTTGTGCGACGGGACGTAGAAGCTCGCGGAGGAAAAACCGCCAATCGAGTGCAGGATGATGCCGAGGAGTTGTTCCATAGAATTCGGTTCAATGCATCGGGATGTGGGTCACGAGTTCACGCCCGGGAAAAATGGGTTTTCACTGCCACGCGCATCTCGCAATTCGGCGCGAGGACGGACGGGCAACCGCCGACGGCTTCAATTTCCATGAAGCCAGCGGGGTCGCTGTAAACACTGTAACGAACGCCCTGGGCGCTGGGTTTCACGGTTGGCGCTGCATCGCGGATGTCAATGTAGCTGTCCGTCGCCGATAATTTTCCCGCGCTGCGACGCACCACCAACCCGCGACCGGGATCGCGATATTCAATCCACGGCACGCGCGCGCCGATTCCAATCTGGTAACGCATCGCGCCGTCGGTGGCCGTGCGGCAATGCGTGCGACGCCACGTGCGCTGCGAATCGCTCGGCTCGGCGTAAAGATCCCAGACGTCGAACTTGCTCCGGCACGGGAAAATCACTTCGCAGCCGGGGCCGCTGTCGAATTGGCAGAGCGTCCAGGGTGCGAGCAGGCATTCGCTCCGGCGCAACGCGGCGCTGCCAATGTAAGTGATGCTTTCCACCGTCCGCACGGTGACGGCAGCTTTGCCCGGCGTCACCGCCACGGAGCGTTTGAAGAGCGTCGGGATGCCGCGGCCTTGGGCGTTGATCAAATCCACTTCCGCCACAACTTCCGCGCTGCGTTGTGAGGCCTTGGTGACGAGATAGCGCGCGGCGCGCAATCCCGGCGTCACCCGCCACGCGCCGGTCGAGTATTGATAGCCGAGCGATGTGCCTTCCGGCGCGGGCCAGAGTCCGTCGCCGCCGGGATTCAAATAAACCTTCTGCGTGCTCTGTCCCGCGATGGCTTCGAGGTTCACGCGATTCAACACTTCACCGTCGAGCACGGTGTAAAGGCGGCCTTCCAGATCGAGCGCGATGATCACGCCCGCGCGCAAATTGCCGACGAGATGCACGCGTTTGCCCGCGCGCTCAAAGGCCTGCAATACCTGGGTGGCTTTCATCAGTACGGTTGGGTTTCAATCCAGACGAAAAACTTCGCGCAGCGTGATCTCCTTCGCCTTCGGGCTGTCCGGTCGCTCGCAAACCAGCACGTCCGTCATGTGCCGCCACCAGCGCTGGCAGACGGCGGACTCCGCGAGCCGCGCGAACAACTTTTCGTCGGCGACCTCGAGCGAACCGTAGAGTTCGCCGGTGTCCTCGCGCAGAAAAATGGAATAGCGACTGACGCCGTGCGCCTTGAGTTCCGCGGCCAGTTCCGGCCAGATGGGATTGTGCCGGCGTTCGTATTCCGCCGCCATGCCGGGCTTGACCTGGATCACGAAGGCTTTGCGGACCATGATCAATTGCGCGCCTGATGTTCCGCCGCCAGATCAATGGCCGTGAGGAAGCGGCCGCCGCGTTGCCGCAGCAAGGTGAGCACGCGATCCAGTTCCCTCACCGCGCGCGGTCCGCAATTCTTCACGATGAACGGCAGGGTCTTCACACTGCACTCGCCGAAGTCGAGCGCGCCTTGCGGCATGGTATGAAATTCCCACGGATGCAGGTAGAAACAGAGCACGGGTCGCTGCCCGCGCGCCGAAACGAATTCCAGAAAACTCTCCGCCTTTTCCATCAGTGCCGCCGCGGATTTGGTGCGGAAGAGCGGCCACTGATCGCGGTCGCGTTGATACGGATCATTGCTCTTCATGCTGAGGTCGCAGAAGTTGGGAATCTCCAGAATCCGCAGTCGCCCCGGACGCGTCCAATCTTTCGCCGAAGGATGATACGGCACGAATGGTTTCTGGTAGAAATACAGCGGGAACGAAGCGTCGGTCTGGTAGCCGAGCTTTTCGAGCACGTTGATGACATTCGTGCTGCCCCAGAGCCGGGGACAACGAAAACTCACCGGCTGTTCGCCGCTGGCCTGCTTGATGATGTCGGTGGCGATGCGCAATCGGCCTTCGACTTCCGAGGGCAGAATCGGCCAGTTGTTCGGCAGCGGGAACAGCGGGTCGCCCAACGTTTCGTGAAACAGCCCGTGGCAGCCAGTTTCGTGTCCGGCATCGCGCACCTTGCGAACCATTGCGGGATTGTTTTCCGCCGCGTGCCCGGTCCAGTAAAACGTCGCGCGAATCCCGTGCCGCTTCAGCAGGCGGAGGATGTGCGGCGTGCCGTGTTTGACGCCTTCGTAAAACGGCGTGAACGAACCGATGTCCGTCTCCATGTCGAACCCGAGCACGACATCGAAGCTGGTGTTCGCGCGGTCGGCGGATCGAGCGGAGGATTTCATTTTGCGCATAGGCTTAATCTTCCGTGAGCAGTTTGTCCATCTTGGCGCTGAACGGCACCGGACCTTTGGCGGTGATTTCGTAACCGGTCTCGATCCGCACACCGTTCCATTCCGGATGACCGAAGAAACTCACGTCAATGCACACCGCCATGCCGGGCTTGAGCACATCGTGACTGTGCGGGCCGAAGAACGGCGATTCCGCTTCGTGCAAACCGATCGTGTGCGCGAACGGGCAGACGAGATACTTCGAGAGTTCGTGCTTGGCGAAATACGCCCGCGCCGGCGCGTCAATTTCCTTGCCGACCTTGCCCGGCTGCAATTGCGCCTTAGTCAATCGAAACGCTTCCTTGAGATGCCGCATGCAAACGAGCTGGCGCTCGGTGTACTTGCCGTTGACCGGAATCGAGTCGCCGACCACGCCGGCATAACCGGAAACTTTCGGCGCAATGCCGATCATCACCAGCTCGCCCGCCTGCAACTTTTTGGAACTGGCGGTCGGCACGACGGCATTGGAACGCACGCCACTGCCCACGATGGCGCTGAAGCCAAACCCGCTCGCGCCGCGACTGCGCACCGCGTATTCGCCGGCGGCCGCCACCTGAATTTCTGATGCGCCCAGCTTGATCTCCGCCTTCATCGCGTCATACGCGAAGTCCGCCAGCCCAAACGCCGCGCGAATCTGCGAGCGTTCCCAATCCGATTTGTCGAAGCGCAACGCAACGTAATCGCCGGTGATGTCCACCAGTTCCGCGCCGGTGAAGCCGCTGGTGATCTGCTTGTGGCAATCCGCCGGCATGCGCCCAGCGCCGACCAACCCGACCCGGCGAACGCTACCCAACTCAGCGTTCAGTTCCGCGAACAGCTTCGGGAAATCAATGATGGTGGCATTGGGATATTCCTCATCCGGTACCATGAACACGGGGAAGTTGCGCGTCTCGGTGATGGTGCTATCGAGCTTGGCGAACGGTTCGCTCTCCGGGCCGCCGAGCAGGCGCGGCTGGCCGGTGCGGGGAATCAGCACCGCGCCGCTCTCGAACTGCGGACACCAGCCGGTGAGATACCAGCCGTTGCCGATGTTGAATTCGTCGTAGTAAACCAGCGCGATGTCGAGGTTTTTGGCTTGAAGCAATTGCTTCACTTGCGCGATCCGCTTTTCGCTTTCGGCTTTTTCAAGGTAAGGCATGGTCAGATTCTCCCGAAATGTTGGTACATGTTGATATCAGTTTTAGTCCGACCGAGTTTATGCCAGTCGCCTGCGTCCGGCTACTGGCGAAATCCTACTTTTTTGTGCTGGCGTGCTGCCGGCGGTATTCCGTGGGTGACAGACCCGTCGCCTGGCGGAAGACGTGATTGAAGTGGCTGAGGTTGCCAAAACCCACCTGGAACGCGGTTTCGCTGATGCGCAGCTGGGAGTTGATGAGGTAGAACTCAGCCCATTTCACACGCACCATGTTGAGGTAGGCGGTTACGGTCATGCCGACCTGTGCCTTGAACACATGCGCCAGGCGGGACACGCTCAGGCCCGCGACATTGGCCAGTGCCGGCAGGGTCAAGGACTCCGCGTAGTGGGACTCGATGAAATCCAGCGCCTTGGACAAGGGCTGATGCAGCACCACGGTCTTCAACGTCTGCAATCTTTGATTGCCGATCAATTCGGCAATCATCTGGATGAGATCAATGATCGCGGTCACCCGCGGGCGTTCAAGTACCGGCAGTTTGAAATAGGCTTCGCGGGCCTTGGCGACGTCCACCCCCAATCGGGTCAGGCGTTTCTCGATCCGTTTGAACGCCGCCTCGGTCGGTTTCTGGTAAAGCAATTGACCGGTGCACAGCAAGCCGACGGCCTTGCCGTTGACGACGATCGGTTTGGTGATGTCCACCAGACCCAGATGACAACGGCGCGCGAGACACATGCTGCCCTTAAGGCAGGTGGCGGCGGCATTCTGGTCATCCCGCTCGCAAGCCAGCCGCCCGAGAGGCGTGCTGTTCACCAGCGTGCAAAACGGGGTGAACAGCCGATGCGCCCGTAAAATGTTGGAGGAACGCATCCGCAGGTCCACAAAATCGAACGGCAGTCCCGTCAGCAGATGGAGGTCCTGCTGGAACGACTTCAAAATCCCGAATTGTTCGATGGCATGGAAAAAAGAGAGTTGATCGCCACCGAGCGCCGGTTTCATTCCCGCGGCCGGCTTTTCGGTGGCCGCCGGTGATGGTTCGCTGACGGATCTCCCGGAATCGTGTGCTGTCGTTTTCGGTTCGAACCGCATGTGCATGTCTTACCCGGTTGGGTTTGTGGTTGCCAATACCGGAGTCGCGTTCCGGGCCGGCTTGGCGGATTCGCGCGCGAGCGCCGCGGCCGCCACGATGGCGAGCAAAATCCCGCCGCCCGCGATCCAGCTCACGCGCTCGCCCAGACAGAGCAGTGCCAGCAGGACGGTCACGGTCGGTTGCAGCGCCGCGGTAAGCGGGGCGACCACGGCGGCTTTACCCTGATGCCGATAGGCCGCGAAGGCGGCGATTACCCCGAAGCCGTTGATGGCGCCCGCCGCCAAAGCCGCACCCACCATGGCGGCGGACATGTTCCAATCCAGCCGGCGGGTGGTCACGATGCCGAGTGCCAGCACGGCGAACGCCCCGCACCAGGCCAGATGCGACATCTCGGCGGAAATGTGGTTGGTGGAAAGTTTTTGCGTCGCGGTAAAAACACCGGCACAAACCAGGGCCGCCAGCGTATAAGGCATCCAGGCACTCGAACTGATGCGCCGCCAGAATTCCGCCGGCTGACCCAGAATGGTCGCGCCGCCGCTCAGGAGGAGAATAGCCAGCACGGCGAGCACCACGCCGATGACCTGCACCCGGTTGAGCCGCTCCTTGAACCACCAGAACGCCAGGCTCAACGTCACCAGCGGGTAGAGGCTGATCAGCGGAATCGCGATGGCGGTATCCGCGCCCGACTGGAGGGCGAGGTAGAAACAAAGATCCCCGGCACCGGCGAACAGCCCCGAGACGAAGCCCCAGAAAATTCCCCGGCGCAGGTCCGTGCCGGTTTTCAGCTGGGGCGAGCGCAGCGCCAGGATGGCGGAAGGGATCAGCGCGAATGTGAACAACACCTGGGTCATCCACCCGGAAAGCTCCCGGCTCGGCCCCTTGGCCAGGACGCCCCAGACGCCCCAGCACACCGCCGCGATGATTGCGTACGGCAACCACCGCCGGCGCCCCGGCTGACTTGAATGTTCCGGCGGATTCATCGTTGTTGGTCGGCGGTCATACACGGGCAAAAACGCAGTTGCCCAACGTCGGGAACGGATTGGCATGCTTAATCAGATCCCAGGGTGACCGCAGCCACGATTCGGTTCTAGTGGCGGAATCCTGCATTGTTGTGCTGGTGTGCTATCCTGCGCCGCAGTGGCCCGCAACGGGTGTTCACTGGCGCCTCGAACCGCCTTCGTTTGGAACAAAACCCCTCGGGCCGCGGTGGCCATCGGTTTCGTCAGCCATTGGTCGTTCACGCATTTAGGACGGTCATTCAGATCTCGTCATGTTGCCAGCCCGTCCGCGGCGATTCAATCCGGCGCCCAGATTACTCCTTCCCAACCCTCAGCTTGCGCTTCGGATTGACTCCACCCATGAGTTCACCCTGCGCGCTTACGGTGATGCGGGCGCGCGCGTTGACGTCCGCGGAGGCCTCGCAACGGAATTCAAGCTGGTTTTGCCCTGCGGCCAAAGTCGGCACCTGACCCTGCGGTTTAACCTCACCAACCAGACTCCCATCCTTTTTGTAATGCTTGCAGTCCGTTAGTGAGTTGAACTCCAGGTAGCCGCCGCTTTCCATTTCAACGGGAAACACAATCGTCTGGCCGCCAATCGTGATCGCCGGGTTTTTGATTTTGTTGCTGAACACGGAAAGTCCGCGCACCGGACTGATCTGGCAGGCGACACCCTGACGTGGCGGGAGGTTGTTGAACCAGAAATTCACCGATGCCACCTGCCGAAAATCCACGTGCTCGCGGAAGATCGCGTAGCTGTTGCCATAAGGCCACGCGTATTGCTGCCAACGTTCGCCTTCCGGCTCGACGAGTTCAAAATAACGCCAGCCGGTGAAATCCACCGGGATGTAATGGTCGCCGATGCCGCCGCTCACGTGCGAAGGGCTGGTCAGTTGAACATTCAAAATCTCGCCCTGGCCGTCGCCCTGCACCCACAGCCCCAGTCCCTGTCGGTCCGTGAGGTTCAGAGGCGGATTGAAGGGTTTCCCGATCCTGGCCCAGGCGCTGGTGCGGCTCACATCCGTGTTGGTGGCGGTCAACTGGCCGCTCGCCAACCCGGCCTTCACCTGTTCCGTGCCCGCTTGCAATTCCATCGTGATGCCAGTGTTGGCTCTGCGATCAGAAAACTCCGCCAGGCTGGCAAAGTCCGCAACCGTCACGGCATTCGTCGTGTCGTAGGGCGAAATCGAACTCAACACCTCGATGCGCAACCGCACGGGTTGCGCGGCGAACGGATTGCTCACCGGCCAACGGCGGCTGTGGTCTTCGAGATTTTCAATCTTATGCTTGTCGTAGAACACGGATCGGAAACGCCATTCGCCCGTCGCGGCGTCCTGAACCAACGTGAATTCCTTGCCCGGTTCAGCGAGCCGGGCCTTCGTGGCGGCGTCGAAATAGTCCGCGTGCCGTAGTTCCTCATATTGGCGCATGATTCCCGCCAGTCGTTTGAACACCGCCACCTTTTCCGTCTGGCCGGGATTGACGCCCATGATTGAGAACCCGCACTCCGTGCCAATGGCCTTGCCGCAAAGGTATTCGATGTCGTCCGCATAAGTGGGTTCGTCCTGCATGTCGCCCCAGGTTTTGATCGCCCACCAACCAAGGTGGCCCGGCAAAAACATGCGTTTGAGGTCCTGGTTGGCCTCGCAATGCAGGTCAATGAACCGCTTGTGGCTGCGGTTCGGATGATCCCACGCACCCATGCGCGAACGCACCAACCAGAGGTGATGGCTGAACGTGCTCATCTCCATCAGCGCCGGCTTCTTCAGCCGCTTCCAGATTTCGAACGTGTACTTCGCCGAGTAATACCACCAGTTCTCTTGGCCGCCCACAATGTCCGAGCCGTCCAGGGCATCGAGATAAATCATGTCAAAGCCGCCGGCGTTGAACGCCTCCGCCGTGGCGGCTGCCACCTCGGCGTAAAGCGTCGAATCGCCGTCCGGCACGAACAGGCCGAAACATTCCTTGAGTTGACGCACCTTCGCCCCCGCCGCGTGCGGGGCGATGCGCGTGCCGAGCGCGCCGCGTGTGCAGCCGGTGAAGGCATGGGGCGGCTCCTTGGTAACGCCACTGAACGTGATCAACTCGTCGTCAACGTGCAGCGTCACGCTGTTGCGCTCGAAGAAGCCAGTGATGGTGGAAACGTTCTTGGTGGATTCAACGACCGCAACGGTGGTGGCGTTGGTCGTCAGCGCTTCGGCCAGCGTGAACGTGGCCAGCTTGCCGAGGCGCGAATCGGGAACGGGCGCGACCCACTTCGAGCGTTTGTCAATGAACTGCGCGTAGGTGTGGAGGCCGGCCTGCAATCCGGCGGCGTGCAGCTTGTCAATCACCGCGCGGAAACTCGCCCAGCCGTTGGGGTAAGTCTTCGGGTTGGGCACGCAATCGCCGAAGCGAAATGAAGTTCCCCCGTGAAAATCAATCTGCGTAAAGCCCAGGTCCCGGGCGAGCTTGATCCAGCCGTCCACCTTGTCCTCCGACATGTCGCCGAAGTTGAAGAGATACGAGCCGCGATTGATTTCCGCGTCCCACGCCCACGGCCCGCCAATCGGCGAATGCGGCAGGTCCGGCGACGCGCTTACCGCTTCCTGCAAAATCTTGCGCAACTCCTGGGGCGGACAACCGATCAGCGCCACCTGCGCGCCCACCAAACCAAATCGAGGATAACACGCCGCCCAAAGCCGCTTGGCTGCACCCGGAATGTCGTTCACCTTTGTCTGGAGATTGAGCGCTAAGGCGCAACCGGCGAACGGTTCGCCCGGCGTGGCGTTGAGCGTCAGCGGGAAATCGGCAAAGACAAATTCCTCCACGCCCTCGCCGCTCACCTCCGCCACCTCGAAAATGAAATAATTTTTCTTCGATGTGACCTTGAGCGTGGCCGTCACGTCCGCCTTGGCGAAGTTCAGCGTTAGTTTGCCGGCGGAGGCCGAAGCGGAAGTGGCGGGAAATACCTGCCCCGATTTCTTTACAGACGCAATCGCAGCCGCCGCGGGTTGAACGGAATAATTCGTTCCCTGCGCGCGCGACGTGAATTGCCGGCAGCGGGCGTCCGGCCCGATTTCAAGCCGGAGAAAGCGGTTTTGCAGCTTCAACGCCGGCTTGGTTTCCTTCGCCGCCGCCCAGCACGGACAAACACTCGAAAGCAGCAAGGTGAACCCGAAAACCAGACAACCCCGGACCAGCAAGCAGTTTTTCATGCGCGTTGCATCGTGCGGGAAACATTTATGCGTGACAAGCCGTGAACCATTGGAACTCCGAAATGCATTGTTGGATTCTCTCGCGATTGGTGCATCATATTGCTGACACCTCGAATGACGACGCACGACTTGCGAAACAATTTTTGCCGGCTTTGGCTGACCGGTTGCGCGCTGGTCACGGTCGCGACGGCCGCGCCCAAGGTGGATTTCAATCGCGAAATTCGCCCGCTGCTGTCGGACAATTGCTTCGCCTGCCATGGACCGGACACAACAAAGGTGAAGGCCGGTCTGCGCCTCGATGTTCGCGAAAGCGCCACCAAGCCGCTCAAATCCGGTGAAACCGCCATCGTGCCGGGGAGTGCGGGCGAAAGTGAATTGGTGCGTCGCATCTTCGCGGCGTCGGATTCGGACGACCTCATGCCGCCGGAGAAATCGCACAAGACGCTGACCACGGCCCAAAAGGAACTGCTGAAACGGTGGATCGCCGAGGGCGCGGAGTATCGCGGGCATTGGGCTTACGAACGACCGAAAAAGGCCGTCGTGCCAGCAGGCGAAAGCGCGATTGATTTTTTGGTGCGTGCGCGATTGAAGGAACAAGGACTGTCGCCGTCGCGCGAAGCGGATCGCAGGATTCTTGCGCGGCGATTGTATTTTGATCTCGTCGGTTTGCCGCCCAAGCCGGAGGAAGTTGCGGCCTTTGAGCAGGACAAGTCGCCGGACGCCTACGAGCGGCTGGTGGACCGCCTGCTTGCTTCCCCGCATTACGGCGAGCGCATGGCCATTGGCTGGCTCGACGTGGTGCGGTTCGCGGACACGGTGGGCTATCACTCGGACGTGCCGCGCAACGTCTGGCCGTATCGCGATTATGTTATTCGTGCGTTCAACCAGAACACGCCGTTTGACCGCTTCACGCGCGAACAACTCGCGGGCGATCTGCTGCCCACTCCGACGATGGAGCAGAAAGTGGCGTCGGGTTTCAACCGGCTGCTGCTGACCACCGAGGAAGGCGGCGCCCAGCCCAAGGACTACGAAGCACGTCAGCTCACGGATCGCGTGCGCGCCATCGGCACGGTGTGGCTCGGCCTGACGACGGGTTGCGCGCAATGTCACGACCACAAGTTCGATCCCATCACGATGCGCGATTTCTATTCGCTCGGCGCGTTCTTTGCCGACATCAACGAAGCGCCCATCGGTGCGCGCGAGCCGGGAATGTTCGCTGGAACAGAAGCCCAGGCGCGCGAGATGGAGCGGCTCGAAAACGAGGTTGCCCGTCTGCAAAAGGAATTTGACGCGCCGCATCCCGAGCTGGCCGAGGCGTTCGCTGCTTGGGAAAAAGCGCAATTGGCCATGCTCGCTACGGAGGCAAAAACCCCGACAGCCAGCAAGGCGGACTTGGAAGAGGAAGCCAACGTGGACAATCGCGAACAGGCAGCCGCGGCCGCGAAGGAAAGGAAACCCCTGACCAAGGAGGTTGTCGCGATCTTGAAAGTTCCGGCGGCTGAACGGAGCGACAAACAACGGGAGCGGCTGTTCACCGTTTTCAAATATCAGTCGCCGGCGCTTGCCGATCTCGCCAAACGTTTGGGGAAGGCCAAAAAAGCCCGCACCGCATACGAAGCCACGTTGCCGCGCACCTTGGTCACCGTGCGGACGAATCAGTTGCGTACCGTCCGCATTCTGCCGCGCGGCGATTGGATGAATGAGACCGGCGAGATTGTGACTCCCGCCTTTCCCGCGTTTCTTGCTCCGCCGGTCAACGTGTCAAGTCGAAGAACCGCTTCGCAGGCCGAACTGCAAGACTCCCCGCCGAACATTCCCCCTCTCCCAGCGGGAGATTCCCCTCGCCCGCGCGGAGCGGGAGAGGGTGGCCGCAGGCCGGGTGAGGGAAAAGCCGAAGGCTTGGGTGAGGGAGAGTCGTCCGATCGCCAGGCCCGCCTCAATCGCCTCGACCTCGCGAACTGGCTCGTGTCCCGCGACAACCCGCTCACCGCCCGCGCCGTGATGAACCGGTTGTGGAAACAATTTTTCGGCATGGGCCTGTCGAAGGTGCCGGACGACCTCGGTGCGCAGGGCGAAGTGCCGCCCAACCAACCGTTGCTCGACTGGCTCGCCTGCGAATTCATGCAGCCGGGCTATCAACCATCAACTATCAACCGTCAACCTCCCCAAGCTTGGGACATAAAGCACATGGTCCGGTTGATGGTCACGAGCGCGACGTATCGTCAGACCTCCGTGCCGACGCGGGCGTTGGCCGAACGCGATCCCGATAATCGCCTGCTCGCGCGCCAAGGCCGCTGGCGATTGGACGCCGAACTGGTGCGCGACAATGCACTGTCGCTCGCCGGCCTCCTCGATCCGGCCATCGGCGGTCCGAGCGCGAAGCCGTATCAGCCCGATGGTTATTGGGAGAACCTGAATTTCCCGCCGCGCACTTACGAAGCCAGCACCGGCATCAACCAATATCGTCGCGGGCTTTACACCTGGTGGCAGCGAACGTTTTTGCATCCGAGCCTGCTTGCGTTCGACGCGCCATGCCGCGAGGAGTGCGCGGCTGATCGTCCACGCTCGAACATTCCGCAACAGGCGCTGGTGTTGTTGAACGATCCGAGTTACGTCGAAGCCGCGCGCGCGTTTGCGGTGAGGATTATGAGCGAGTGCAAGGGCGACGAGACGGCCCGGATTGCGTGGGCCTGGCAACAAACGCTCGCCCGCAAACCGCAGCCGCAAGAGCTGGCCACGCTGCGCGCATTGCTCGACAAGCATCGCGGGCAATATGAACAGGACAAAGCCGCCGCGATCACTTTTTTGCACGTGGGCAATACACCGCCGCCCGCCGAATTGGACGCCGCCGAGCTGGCCGCGTGGACCAACGTCGCCCGCGCGTTGTTGAATTTGCATGAAACGATTACCCGCTCCTGACCCATGAACTTCGCCACCGAACTTCGCCAGCTTTCACTGCAACAACAAACCCGCCGCGTATTCCTCGGTCGCGCCGGTCGCACCGTGGGTTCGGTGGCGCTCGCGTCACTGCTGAATCCGGGATTGCTCCGCGCGGCGGAAGCGATTGCGAAAGCAAACAACCCGTGGCGCGGCGTGATCCAACCGTTGCATCATCCGGCCAAGGTGAAACGCGTCATCTGGCTGACGATGGCCGGCGGGCCGTCGCACCTCGAGACGTTTGACTTCAAACCCAAACTCGCCGCGATGGACGGCCAGCCCATGCCCGAAAGCATGACGGCCGGACAGCAACTCGCCCAGCTTCAAGGTCAGCAACTCGTTTGCTGGGGGCCGCAGACGACATTCAAGAAGTTCGGCAAGTGCGGCGCGGAGATGACCGAGTTGTTTCCGCATGTGGGAAGCATCGCCGACGAGATTTGCATCGTCCGCTCGATGACCACCGACGCCATCAATCACGATCCGGCGCACACGTTCATGAACACCGGCTCGCAAATCGTGGGCCGGCCTTCGATGGGTTCGTGGATCACCTACGGCCTGGGCAGCGAGGCGGCGGATTTGCCCGGCTTCGTCGTGTTGGTTTCCCACGGCGGCGGACGTTCACCGCAACCCATCGCCACGCGCCAGTGGTCCGCGGGTTTTTTGCCAAGCCGTTTCCAGGGCGTGCAACTTCGCGGCAAAGGCGACCCGGTGCTTTATCTGAAAAATCCTCCCGGCGTGACCCGTGATCAGACCGCCGACCTGGTGCACGCCATCAACTCGCTCAACCGGCAACACGACGAAACCGTGGACGATCCCGAGATCGCCACGCGCATCGCGCAATATGAAATGGCGTTCCAAATGCAGGCAAGCGTTCCGGGCTTGATGGACACCGCTGCTGAACCGCAGAGTGTCCGTGAACGTTATGGTTGCACGCCCGGCGACGGCACGTTCGCTTCAAATTGCCTGCTTGCCCGGCGCCTGGCCGAACGCGGCGTGAGGTTCATTCAGCTTTATCATCGCGATTGGGATCATCACAATGGCCTGCGCGAATTCTTTCCCGAGAAATGCCTCGAAACCGACCGTGCCTGCGCCGCGCTGGTCAGCGACCTCCGCGAACGCGGCATGTTGGACGAAACGCTCGTCGTCTGGGCCGGCGAATTTGGCCGCACACCGATGGCGCAAACGAACAAAGGTTCGCCCGGCCGCGATCATCACAACAAGGGATTCTCCATCTGGCTGACCGGCGGCGGCATCAAGCGCGGCATCACTTACGGCGCCACGGATGAATTGGGTTATGCCGCCGTGGAACATTTGGTTTCAGTCCACGACCTCCACGCCACGATGTTGCATCTGCTGGGCGTGGACCACACGCGCTTCACCCACAAGTTTCAGGGACTGGATGCAAAATTAACGGGCGTGGAAAAATCCCAGGTGATCGAGGGGATTCTGGCGTGACGCTGCGACCGCTTGGTCGCCTCGCCATTAGGGAAGCTGCCGGATTAGGAACTCGCTCACGCGCGCCCAGTGTTCAGCGTCGACCGGGCCCTGGTAGAATTGCAGGCTGATCTTCGGTTTGCCCTCCGGCGGCACGGGCAAATCGCATTCCCCGACCTCCTGCCACTGCTCCGCCCCAGCCTCGCGGAAGCTTCCACGAATCAAATTGCCTTTGACCACGAAGCGCAGTTGCACCTTGTTCGTCGCCAGTGGAAGAATTTTGATCGTGCGCGTGAGGTCCTTTTCCTCGCGCCCCATGACGATGCTGAGTTTCCCGTTCACGAGTTCCTGGCCGAGTTTCACCATGTGGCTGTCGTCGTAATACCAGACGAGGTCCACCTGTTCATATTGCGCCGTGGGACGATTCTCGACGGTGACCGTGATTTCAATCCCATTCGGTGCGACCACGGGCGCGGGCCGGACGAGAACATTTTTTGCGTCGTTGGCTTTGCCCCACATGTTGCCCGGCTCGATGCGAACCTCCAATCCGCGTTCCGAAACCCGCCAGGCCTCCCGATGCTCGCGCACCCACGACCAGCCCGGGTCCAACCTGCCTTTGAAGTCGTCTTGAAACAGCAATGACTCAGCGCGCACGGAGGTGACGAGCAGAATGGCCAGCCCGACGATTCGCGGAATGGTTCGAGAGAAACTCATGCCCGCAGCATTTTGAAAGTGAACGCCAACCGCAAGCCGCTATTTACCATATGACAACCTCCGCGATTTCCAACCATTCACCCTCACCCTTGATCCCTCTCCCTGAGGGAGAGGGAAGCAGCAATCGGCTCTTTAACTATTTTTCGATGACGTTTCCGCCAGGTCCGTCGTCCAGTTTTTCAGAAGACTGAAGACGATTCTCCCTCTCCCAGCGGGAGAGGCCCGTGGTGAGGGAGAAAGCAATGAATTTTGAAGCGTTGCCGAAAGAAAGACGCCCCATCCTTACTTCGCCCGCACGTCGTAACAAAACAACGTCTCGTGATAACGCAGATAAAGCCGGCCATCGGAAATCACCGGATGCGTCCACGCGTCGCTCTTGCGCTCCGGCACAAGGCGAAACCGCCCGGCGACTTCAAAGCTCTTCGCGGTGGGATTGAGCAGCGCCACCTCGCCCTCTTCACTCAGGCAATACAGCCGGTTGTCTGCGTAGAGCAATGGACCTTTGGCCAGATCCTCCAAACGATATCGCACGTCTCCCGTTTGCGCGTCCAGGGATAGCCACGTTTTGCGCTGGCGATACATCGCGCCGTAAAGCGCGCCGTTGACAAGCACCGCACCGCCCTGACAGGTGTCGAGTTCGGTTCGCCAGGCTTCCTCCACTCGCACGCCTGAACCTTTCACGCCCAGACGATAGAGCTTGCCGCCCTCACTGTCCGGCGCGGTGACGAACACTCCATCGCCCACGGGTACCGGCGTGAGAGCAATCACGCTGTAGCGCGTCGGCATCGGGCGCGACCAGAGCAATTCGCCCGTGTCTGCATCCGCACCGAACACGTGACGCAACGAGCAGTTCACGATCAACCGCCGGTCGCCGAGCTTGAACAAAATTGGCGAAGCGTAGCTGGCACTTTCCCGTTCGCCGTCGGGTTCGGTGACCCGTTGGTGCGCGGGGTCGTCGGATTTGCCAAGCCGCAACGGATGGCTCGCCCAAACGGTTTCGCCGGTCTGCTTGTCGAGCGCGGCAAGGAGCGCCTTGCTGCCGCCGGGCGTGACGATGACGCGCGACCCGTCCACCAGCAGATTCTCGCTCAAGCCCCAATGAATGACCTTTGCCCCAAACCGCTCGACGAGATCGGCCGACCAGATTTCCTTGCCCGTCTCCGTTGCGAGGCACGCCACCCGGCCGTGCGCGTTCAAATGATAGAGCCTGCCGCCATCAAACGTGCAACTCGCCCGCGCGCCGGGATACGGGCCGTTCCACGCGCGGCCATTCTTCGTTTGCCAGACACGCTTGCCGTCCAGATCGAGCGCGTTAATTTGCAACTCATCGCCCACGTCGCCGGTGAGATAGATCCGTTTGCCAACCACGATGGGTGCGCTGTAACCGCGGCCCAGATTTGTGCTCGACCAAAGCAGCTTTGGCCCGTCCTCCGGCCATTGCTCAAGCAGGCCTGTTTCATCACACACGCCATCGCGCCGTGGCCCGCGCCATTGGGGCCAATCCGTCGCAAGCAAATCGCTCGCGATTGCGACGCAGAAGCCGATTAGCAAAATCCGCTGAAGGCTGAGCATGACTTGAGTGTGGCGCGGGAGGCGCAGAAGTCAACGTAGCGCCTGGCGTTTCGCCTGCCGTAGAGCCGGTGCTTCCAGCCCGGCGGATAAACCCAACGAAGACCAAACACTTTGAACTTCGTTCGCTTGGCGAAACTTCGCGCGTTATATCCTGGCGGCAAGATGCGCGCCGTTTGCGGCAGCCAGGCTGGCCGCCGCAACGCTGCAGTGTTGTTTTCAAAGTCTGCGTGCCTTACTTTCTCGATCGGGCATGACGGGTGATCAGAAAAAACTTCAGTCGCTGCTGCCGCTGCTCGTGGCGGTCGTGGCAGGGGCGGCACTCCTGCTGTGGTGGATTGTCGGAGCAGACAACGGCCTGAAGCTGCGTATTCCCGGCACGGATGCGGCCCCCGGCGGAGAGAGCGGAGGCGCGAACCCGGTGCTCGCGGGCAAACTCATTCCCGGCACGGGCCAACCCGCCGATTTACCAGGCGATTGGCCTCAATTCCGCGGAAGCCATCGTGACGGAATCGCCACCAATACCGCCAGACTTTCACGCGACTGGAAGATTATGCCCCCGCGCGAGCTTTGGTCGCTTGATGTCGGCGAAGGTTACGCCGGGATCGCCGTCCGCAACGGTCGCGTTTACCTGCTCGACTACGACCGCGATGCGAAGCAAAGCGCTTTGCGTTGCCTCTCGCTCGCCGACGGCAGGGAAATCTGGCGCTACACCTATCCGCTTACCATCAAGCGCAATCACGGCATGACGCGCACCGTGCCCGCCGTCACCGACCAATTCGTGGTCGCGCTGGACTCCAAGTGCAACGTTTTCTGCCTCGACGCCACCAACGGCGCGCTGAAGTGGAGCATCAGCCTCGTCCGCGAATTCGGCGCGACCGTGCCCGAATGGTATGCCGGCCAGTGCCCGCTCGTGGATGGTGACAAGGTCATCCTCGCGCCCGGCGGCAAGGACGCGTTGTTGCTCGCCGTGGATCTCGCCACTGGCAAACCGCTCTGGCAATCGCCCAACCCGCGCGGCTGGAAAATGACCCACTCCTCGATCATGGCGATGGATTTCAACGACCGTCGTCTCTACGTCTATTGCGCCAGCGGCGGCGTGGCGGGCGTGGACGCTGCTGACGGCAAAATGCTATTTGAAACCAGCGATTGGAAAATCAGCATCGCCACCGTGCCCTCGCCGCTGCCGTTGCCGGACGGAAAAATATTTTTCACCGGCGGTTACAACGCGGGCAGCATGATGTTGCAAGTTGTAGCGAAGGACACCCTCTCCCAGCGGGAGAGGGCCGGGGTGAGGGAGAATGTGACGAACGCATGGGCGGCTGGGTATTCACAGCAACTCTCCATCCGCCAAGTCTTTAAACTCCCACCCGAAGTCTTCGGCGCCACGCAACACACGCCGATCTTGAAGAACGGCCACCTCTATGGCGCACGCGCTGACGGACGGTTCGTTTGTCTCGGGCTGGACGGAAAGGTGGTCTGGACCAGCGGCCCCGGCGAAAACTTCGGCTTGGGTTCCTTCCTCATGGCGGACGATTTGATCTATGCGGTGAACGACAACGGCAAGTTGAGTTTGATCGAGGCCACACCAACGCGCTTCAAGCTACTCGGTCAGATGCAAATCCTGAAAGGACGCGAATCCTGGGCGCCGATGGCCCTGGCCGGCGACCGCCTGCTCGCGCGCGACCTCACGCGCCTGGTTTGCCTGGACGTTTCGGCCAAGTAGGACAGGCGTCGCGCCTGTCTCCATCTTCCCGAACCCCGCACATCCTGCCCTCAATCATTTTGTCTTCTCCCGGCCCGAGGCTGCACCCGCTCAACGGCCCGGCTTCCAGAGATCGAAAGGCTTTTTCGCGTCAGTCTTGAAGGGCAACTCCACTTTGCGTCCGGTTCGCGCGGATTCGTACGCCGCAAAGATCGCCTCCAGCACGGCGCGTCCGTCCTCGCCGGTGACCATCGGTTGCTTGTCGTTCTGAACGCAGTCCACGAAATGCGCCATCTCCTGCGGGAAGCCGTAATTCCATTCCTCCTCGTAAATCGTGAAAGTCCAGCCCTTCGTCGAACCCGCCTTCTCCACGGCGTAATCATAACCGGACACGCTGTAGGTCTCGATCGAATTGCCGTGCAGCAGGTCGGCGTAGGCGACGCCTTTCGAACCGTGCACCTCCGCGCGATCATCCATGCCGCCGGGTTTGGTCCAGCTTTCCTCGGCCAGCGCCACCGTCCCATTGGCGAACTCGAGAATGATGAGCGCGTTGTCGTCGCCCCGGGTCTTGTCCTGGTGAACCTGCGTGCTCAACTGCGCGTAAACCGATTTGATCGGCGGGCGGCCCAGCATCCAGCGGAAAAACTCGATGGCATGACAACCCATGTCCATCGTCACGCCGCCGCCGGAGCGGTTCACATCCCAGAAATGCGGCGCATGCGGGCCGTCGTGCTTCTCGGATTGCTTGAGCAGCGTCGGCTCGCCCAACGCGCCGCTGTCCAGGAGTTGTTTCAACCGGACATACTTGGGCGCGAAACAAAGTTCCTCGGCATACATCAATTTCACCCCGGCCTTGCGGCACGCCTCGATCATGCGATCGGCCTCGGCAAGATTGAGGCAAAGCGGTTTTTCCATGACCACGTGTTTGCCCGCCGCAGCGGCATCGAGCGTGATTTGACAATGCACATCATTGGGCGCGCCGACCACGATCAGGTCCACCTCCGGCATGGCGAGGATCTTTTTGTAGTCAGTGAAATGATGCGGGATGCCGTTCTTCGCGGCGAATTTCTGCGCATGGCCGGGCGTGGGCGACGCAACCGCGAACACCTCCGCCGCCGCGCAACGCTTGAGCGAAAGGGTGTGGATGTGGGTGATGAACTGGGAGCCGATCAGGCCGACTTTGACTTTCTTGCTCATGGATGGATGGGGTTTGGATTTTGCAAAGCGAGACAGGCCGCGCCGATGACCCCGGCGTCATTGCCCAGTTCGGCTCTGACGACCTCGACACGGTCCTTCGGGATTTGCGTCGCGACGGAAAGTTGCCGGCGGATGGCGATGGCAAAGCGCGCGAAATGTTCTTCGCCGATGCCGCCACCCAGGATGATCCGTTGCGGCAGAAACGTGTGGGCCAACGTCCACGCCGCCGCAACCGTGGCGTTGACCGCGCGCTGGATGATCGCAGCGGCATTTGCATCGTTGGCCGCGGCGGCGAACACCGCGCGGCTGTCCGCAAAACCAAACGATTGCCCCGCGGCGCCGATCGCGGTGCCGGAAGCCAGCGATTCCCAGCAACCGCGCCGGCCGCAATAACACTCCGGCCCGGCGGCCTCCACGGCAAGGTGGCCGAGTTCCGGATGCTCACCCGCCACGCCGCGATAAATCCGTCCGCCAACCAGCGCCGCGCCGCCGACGCCCGTCCCGAGCGTCACCATCACGAGCGGATTCGCTCCGCGACCGGCGCCGAAATGCAGCTCCCCAAGGCCCGCGGCATCGGCGTCGTTCTCCAGGTGGATCGGAACACGAAAAGCTTCGCGCAGCGGCGTCACAATATCCGCTCCGTCCCAACCGGGCAGCGTGTAGGGATTGTGGATGGTGCCGCGCTGCGGATTCACCGGCCCGGCGCAACCGATGCCGATGCCGGCAAGTTGGAATTCAGGCTTTGGCCTGTCCGGCGGGCAAGCTGAAGCTTGAACTCCAACGTGCGCCTCCCGCGCCACCCGCCGAATGCCTTCCACCAATTCAGCGAGGCAAACCTCGAAGCCGCGATCCGAGCGCGTCTCGAATCCCGTGCGCGCACGGATTTCACCCTTCACACTCACCACGGCGACGTTGATCTTCGTCCCGCCGATGTCAATGCCGATGGCTGGTGGCGGTTCGTTCACGGTTTCAGTTGCAGCGTGCCGAGAGCCTCGCGGTCGCAAAACACCGTCCAGTTCGAATGCAACCACAGCAGGCTGGCAGGGAACTCCGTGCTGAGGGCGCGCTCCCGCAACCTGGCGAGCGCGCCGCGTTTGCTCGCACCGCTGACGAGCAGAAGAATCTCGTGCGCCGCCAGAATTTCGCCCATGCCAAGCGTCAGGCCGTGGGTGGGCCGGACGCGCGCGCCGGCCAGCATGGAATGGTGCAATGAGGCATCCGCCAACTGCGCGACGTGGGCCAGGGGTTGCAGGACCTGCGCAGGTTCGTTCATCGCAACATGCCCGTTGGTGCCCAATCCCAAAACGCACAAATCAATCGGGCCTTCGAGCGCGAGCCGCTGGCTGATGCGATTGCACTCCCCGCTTGGATCGGAGGCGTCGCTGATAAATCCAAAATATCGGTCCCCGGAAAGCCCCAGCGGCCTGACCAGATGCGTTTGCATCTGGTTTTCACATGTGCCGGGATCGCTCATCGCCAGCCCGCCCCACTCATCGAGCTTGATCAGCCGCAATCCGCGGCATGCGTCCGGTTTGCGCACGCAGTGTTCCGCCAGCAAATCATACGTTCGCAACGGCGTCGAACCTCCCGCTGCGCAGAACAACAAGTCCGGCTTTACGGCCACAGCGGTCAGGATGCGGTCGGCGGCCAACCGGCTCAGAGATTCGTGATCGTCGCTGACGTGGATGGATGGGTGCATCAATTGTCTCGGCGGAAATTAAAGAGGTCTCACGGCGGCGGCAACCGCTCAGTTGCGCAATCATTCCAGAACTGACCGCCCAAAGAAAAATCTCCCTCCTGCGAGCGCGGTGGTCGAATCGCTTGCGGCGTGGCTGGTGTGGTTCGTATTGGCCAACTGAATCCGACCGCGCCGACATTGACCAACATCAAACTTCCGGCGCCAAGAAAGGGTTAGGCTTTGACAAAACCGCACAAGCCGGTTGCGCCAGCCAGACGCACAGTTTTTGGTGAAGTCCGATTGGAATTCCTCGCGGGGTGCGGGGCGCGACTGTTTTGGGCAACGGACCGTCGCCAAATGAAAACAGATCATCCGAACGACGCGACCGACCGGCGTGAATTCCTGCGCGGCGGGGTGCGGTATGCCTTGCTGGCGGGAGTGGCGGCGGTGTCGGCACTGCTGGTCAAACGTCGGGGCGCGGGGCTGCCGGGCCAGACCTGCATCAATCAGGGTATCTGCCGCGGCTGCGGGGCGTTTGAGGATTGTGGATTGCCCCAGGCGTTGTCGGCGAAGCAGGTTCTTCAACCTTCTCGTAGCAGCCGACGTAAGGAGGCTCGAACTTCAAAACAGGAGCGCGGTGTTCACGCCGCTTCAACGTCCAGCCGCGAATCAACCTTGAAGCGGACGGAAGTCCGCACTCCGGAGGCTCGTTATGAAACGTGAATTCCGTCTCTCGTCGCGCCGCGAGTTTTTTGGCCAAAGCGCCGGGGCGCTCGCGCTCTTGAATGCCATCGCGGCGCAACGCACTCAGGGCGCGGAAAAGCCGGCCGGCAATCCCTTCGCCTACGACGTTTCGCGGCTTCAGAAAACCGATCCCAAACTCATCGCCTACGAGGAAACCGCGCGTTGGAAAGTGCCGCATCCCGAAGCGCGTCGGCTCGCCATCGGCCACGACGGCACGCTTTACGTCTGCTCCGGCAATTACGTCACGGCCATGAATCACACCGGGGCGAGCGGGTTGGAGATCGCGCTCCCCGAACCGCCGCGCTGTGTGGCGCTGGACGCGGACGGCACCATCTTCGTCGGCCTGCGCGATCACGTGGAAGTGTTCGACGCGAGGGGCGCGCGGAAAGCGACCTGGGATTCGCCAGGCAAAAAACCGTGGTTCACCGGTCTCGCCGTGACGGAGAACGATGTGTTCGCAGCCGACTCCGGAAACCGCGTGATCCTGCGCTACGACAAATCCGGCAAACTCGTCCGCCGCATCGGCGAGAAAAACAAGGAGCGGAATATACCCGGTTTCATCATTCCCAGTCCGTTCCTCGACGTGGAGATCGCCCGCGACGGCTTGCTGCGCGTCAACAATCCAGGCCGCCATCGGGTTGAAAGCTACACGGCGGACGGCGATTTCGAAGGCTCGTGGGGAACGGTCTCGATGGGCATCACGGGTTTTTGTGGCTGCTGCAATCCCATCAATCTCGCGCTGTTGCCGGATGGGCGTTTTGTCACCTGCGAGAAAGGTTTACCGCGCGTGAAGATTTACAGCGCAAGCGGCGAGTTTGAATCCGTTGTAGCCGGCGTGGAAACCTTCGCCGCGAATGCGAAGGCCTGCGGCCCGTCCGATTGCACCTCCGGAGGGCTGGACGCCGTGGTGGATTCGCAAGGCCGGATTGTAGTTCTGGATTTTGTCACCGGCGACGTGCGGGTGATGAAACGCAAGGCCTGAAGACTTTTAACCACGGATGAACACGGATAAACACGGATTTCAGAGGCAGTCGGGTTCGAAGCGTAGCGCAGGTTTCCAAACCTGCTGTATCGCCGATTTCCAAATCGGCGGATCCGCCGACCTGGCACGTGACGCAGGTTTGGAAACCCGCGATACGGCCGACTTGGAAGTCGGCGCTACATCCGTGTCCATCGGTGTCCATCCGTGGTTTCAACTGTTTTGATGAACGACAAACCGAAAACCGAGCCGCCCGTAACGCGCCGCACGTTCCTGCGCAACGGCGCACGCATCGCTGCGATGACGGGGCTTGGCGCGCTGGCCGGTGTCGTCGCCAACCGCAGCACGGCGGAAGGTTGGGTTTGGCAGATTGATCCGCAGAAATGTCTGCGGTGCGGTAACTGCGCCACGCAGTGCGTCCTCGAACAGTCCGCCGTGAAGTGCGTCCACGCCTTCGCGATGTGCGGCTACTGCAACCTGTGCACCGGCTATTTCGAACCGGAGCCGAACGCGCTCACGACCGCCGCTGAAAACCAGCTTTGCCCCACCGCTGCGATCAAACGCACATTCATTGAAGATCCCTACTACGAATACACGATTGACGAGAAGCTCTGCATCGGCTGCGCGAAATGCGTCGAGGGTTGCAGTCGGTTCGGCAATGGCTCGCTCTTCCTGCAAATCCGCCACGACCGCTGTGTGAACTGTAACGAATGTTCCATCGCCCGCACATGTCCGGGCGATGCCTTCCGCCGCGTGCCGGCGAAGCAACCGTATTTGCTCAAGACCACCCACGCGCATTGAAAATGAAACGGTTTCCCCATCGTAGCAGCCGACGTGAGGAGGCTCTATCTGATTTACGAGTGGAAAGATGGCTCAGTGGTGAAATTGAATGCAAAGCTGCGCTGGGCGTACGTTCGCCGCGTTCTCCCTCACCCCGGCCGTCTCCCGCTGGGAGAGGGGGAATCACTCTCAGTCGCTGGAAAAATCGTAAGTCGGAAAAAGTTCGCGAGACCCAGGAACGAAACGGGACAGGAGAAAGCTGTTCCCTCTCCCTCAGGGAGAGGGTCAGGGTGAGGGTGAACGCCACGATGCTCGCGTTCGCAATTTTTGCGCTAACCACCTTCCCTTCACTCGCCGAGCAACGCTTTCCTCCGCCTGATTTCACCGAAACAAATCACCAACTCCCAGTCACTAGCACCCCGCCCGTCCGCGCCGAGTGGTTGCAATATCTCGATGTCGCCGTTCTCTTCGCGTGCCTCGGCGTGGCGCTCTGGTTCATTTACAGACACCGCTCGCGTCGCGGTCTGTTTTGGCTCGGCATTTTCTCACTCGCGTATTTCGGCTTCTGGCGAAAGGGCTGCGTGTGCGCCATCGGCGCGCCGCAGAACGTCGTGTATGGCTTGTTCAACTCTGATTACACCGTGCCGCTGACGGTGCTCGCATTTTTTGCCGCGCCGCTCATTGTCACGCTGTTTGCCGGGCGGGCATTTTGCGCCGGTGTTTGTCCGCATGGCGCGTTGCAGGATTTGCTGCTCATCAAACCAATCAAAGTTCCCGCGTGGCTCGAACACGCGCTGGGCATCGTGCCGTTCATTTTCCTCGGTTTTGGACTCAGCTTTGCCGCCACGGGCACGGGTTTTCCCATCTGCCGTTACGATCCCATCGTGCCCATCTTCCGTCTCAACGGGCCGAGCCTCATGATCACGCTCGCGGTGGTGACGCTTTTGATCGGACTGTTCGTGGGCCGGCCTTACTGCCGGTTCTTTTGTCCCTACGGCGCGTTGCTCAAACTCGCCTCGCTCGCCTCGAAATGGCGCGTGCGCGTGACGCCCGACTACTGCACGCAATGCCAGCTCTGCGAAAACTCGTGTCCGTTCGGAGCGATGCGCACGCCGTCGCCAGGCACGGTCGAACCAAAGTTCCTCGCGCCGGACCGCCAACGGCTCGCATGGTTGCTGGTTCTCGTGCCGTTGCTGATCGCGGGCGGCGCGCGGATTGGCAGCCAACTCGCCGTGCCGGTGTCTCAATTGAACCCCACGGTCGAACTCGCTGAACGCTACCTTCACCAGCAGAAATCGCCCAAGGACTACGGCGTGATGACGCCCGAAACGCTTTCGCTCCAACGCGCCGAGCGCGACCCGGAGGCGTTGTTGAAATCCGCGGCAGATTTGCGCCGGCGTTTCTGGCTGGCGTGTGTGATTTTCGGCGGCTGGGTGGGACTGGTCATCGGCGTGAAGCTGGTGAGCCTCTCGGTGCTGACGCGCCGGACGGATTTCGAACCGGACCGCGGCGCATGTTTCGCCTGCGCGCGATGTTTCCGCTCCTGCCCGAACGAACTCGTGCGCCTCGGCCTCATGCCGGCGAGTGAATTGCCCAAACCCGCGCCCGCGGCGCAACCGGTCACCGCATGAGTGCGCCGACACCAGAGACGCAAAGGCGCGCAGGCGCGCCGACTCAAACGGAGCGCGAGTTGTCTCAACTCGCAGCGGGTGGGCAAGCGGATAACCGATCGGAGAATCGAAACACCGCACGCAATCGAGTGCGCTGCGGCTTGGGACAAGCCGCGCTCCGTGACCGCCATTCTCTTTCCTGGACCGTCTGGCTGGCCGCCGCGTTTTGCCTGCTTGTGTGCGCGACGATGCTTTATCAGCACTCGGTCGCAGCTCAACGTGACCCTTGGAAATCACCGCAACTGCTCAAGCTCAAGGAAAAACTCCGCGCCGCGCCCATGGATGAAGCGGTGAAGAATGAAATCCGCCGCCTCGATCTGGAATTCCGCGAACGCTACGTGCGCCGGCTCTCGCTCGACCGCACGGGCGGCTGGCTGCTGATCGGCGGCATGGTCGTGATGGTCCTCGCGGCGCAGCAGGTTACGAAACTCGAAGCCCGACCCTGGCTCCCCAAGCTGAAGCGCGACGCAGCCGGCGAAGCCCGGTTAGCCACCGACCAATCGCTTTGGTCCGTCGCGGCCATCGGCGTCGTTGTGGTGCTTGGTCTGGCTACGCTGGCGTTCACGGCGAGTTCGACATTGCCCAAGTCGGCAGCGGAAATTGACAAGCTGCTCGGCCTTGCGCCCGAAGGCAACACCGCTGCGAATATTCCATCGCTCGAAGAATTCCGGGCCAACTGGCCGCGCTTCCGCGGGCCGGATGGCGGCGGCGTCTCCGCGTTCACAAACATTTCGTTGACGTGGGATGAAAAGTCCGGCGCTGGCATCCTGTGGAAATCGCCCGTTCCCGCGCCCGGGCATAATTCGCCGCTGGTGTGGAGCAACCGCGTGTTCATTTCCGGCGGCGACGCGACAAAGCGCTCGGTGTTTTGTTACGACGCAGCGGACGGGAAACTTCTCTGGCAACGCGCGATCGAGAACGTCCCCGGCAGTCCGGCGCAGCAGCCGGAAATTCCCGAGATGACCGGCTTTGCCTCGCCCACGATGGCTGGCGATGGCCGCCGTGTGTTCGTTTGGTTCGCAAACGGCGACCTGGCCGCGCTCACGACCGACGGCGCGCCAGTGTGGTCGAAAAACATTGGCGTGCCGAAGAACACTTACGGCCACGCGACATCGCTGGCAATCTGGCCGGGCAAGCTCATGGTGCAGTTTGATCAGGAAGAAGGCGCGCCCGGCGGCTCAAAACTGGTCGCGTTCGATTGCGCCACCGGCCGCGTGTTATGGGAACGCGGCAAGCCGACCCACGGTTCGTGGGCCACGCCCATCATCATCGAGGCGGCGGGCAAAACGCAGATCATCACGCTCGCGTTGCCGTTCATCATCAGCTACTCGCTCGCGGACGGCAACGAACTCTGGCGCGCGGATGTAATGGAAGGTGAAATCACACCGTCGCCGGTTTTCGCGGGCGGATTGGTGATCGCGGTCAATCCGATGGTCGAACTGCTTGCACTCAAGCCAGACGGCGATGGCGATGTGACGAAAACTCATGTGGCGTGGCGGGGTGGGGACAGCATCCCGGATGTGACCAGCCCGGTCAGTAATGGCGAATTGATTTTCGTAATCACTAGCAGCGGCATGCTCTCTTGTCAGGATGCACGCGACGGTAAAAAAGTTTGGGAAAAGGATTTCGAGATGGAAGTGCAGGCATCACCGGCGATTGTTGGCAATCGTTTGTTTGTGCTCGGCTCGAAAGGTGTCGCGGTCGTGGTCGAGGCCGGACGCGAGTTCAAGGAAATCGCGCGCAGCCAGTTGGCGGATCAATTCCTCGCCAGTCCGGCGTTTGCGGACGGGCGCATGTACCTGCGCGGCGAGACGAACTTGTGGTGCTTGGGGGAAAAGAAATGAAAACCACGGATGGACACGGATGGACACGGATGTTTGGAGTGCGAGCTCCAGAACGATATTGCTTAACGTACAATCATCCGCAGTTTTCGCGACTCTCCCTCACCCCTGCCCTCTCGCGCTGGGAGAGGGAGAATCTTTCGCCGTCTTGCCCGCTAAAGGTAGGGACTGGATCAGCCCCACGGTCCTTCGATCACAAACAAGCACGCTGTCGGTGTTCCCTCTCCCAGCGGGAGAGGGTTAGGGTGAGGGAGAACTCAAGGATTACTCCAAAGCACGGCCACACTCCTTCCTTTCTCTTTTCAATCCGTGTTTATCCGTGTCCATCCGTGGTTAAAAACTCCAATGCCCATTGACCTGACATACGCAGACGAAACTTTGGCGCGCGTCGGGCGCAAGCCGGAGGCGGTCATTCCGGTGCTCCAGGCGTTGCAGGAGCATTACGGTTATCTGCCGGAGGAGGCATTGCGGCGCGTGTGCGAGTCGAGCGAGATCACGCCCGCTTCGATTGCAGGGGTGGCGTCGTTCTACGACATGTTCCGTTTTCAACCCACAGGCAAACACATCGTGCGCGTGTGCCGTGGCACGGCGTGTCACGTGGCGGGCGCGGAGCGCGTGGAGGATGCGCTGCGGCGTCACCTGAACATTCCCAACGGCGCGGATACGGATCGCGATGGGCAGTTCACGGTGGAACAGGTCGCCTGTCTCGGCACCTGCACGCTGGCGCCGACGGTGAAGATTGGCGAAACAACGTTCGGCCACACGACCACGGAGCGAGTGCCGGAGGTGTTGCGGGAATTTCTCGCCTTGCAGGCCGATGCGAAATCCACGCAGAGCACCGAGGAGGTTCATCACCGCGCCGGCAACGGCGGCGTGGCGGAAATTCACGTTGGGCTCGGCTCGTGTTGCATGGCCAAGGGCAGCGACAAGCTGTTTCACGCGCTGAACGCGAGCGCGGCAGCCTACGGTGGGAGCGTAGTGGTGAAGCGCGTCGGCTGCGTGGGCATGTGCCATCGCACGCCGATGATCGAGGTCGCCGAACCGGGCAAAGCGGGCACTTTTTACGCCGACCTGACGGCGGCGCAGGCGCGGGCGTTGGTGCAACGGCATTTCAAACCGCGCGGCTTCCTGCAACGCGCGTCGCGCATCTGGGTGCGGGCGCTGGATGGCTTGCTGCTTGACGATCGGAGCGAGGAACGCAGCGTGCAGCGGTTCTCGATGAGCAAGCGCGACGTGAACGTGCGCGCGTTTTTGGACAAGCAGGTTCACATCGCGACGGAGCATTTTGGGAAAGTTGATCCGCTGGATTTGGACGAGTATCTGGCGCACGGCGGATTTTCGGCGCTGGCGAGGTGTTTGGGGTCGTGCAGTGACGTTGCGTTCTCCCTCACCCCGGCCCTCTCCCGCTGGGAGAGGGAGAATCGTTCTCCGATCTTGGAGAAGTCGGAAGCCGGAGATGGCTCAGAAGACTCACGAACAAATGAGGCCGGACGAAAGCTTTCCCCTCTCCCCGGGGGAGAGGGTCAGGGTGAGGGCGAGCGTGAGATAAACAGTGAGGATATTATTTCCATCATCGAAAAGTCCGGCTTGCGTGGACGCGGCGGGGCGGGTTTTCCGACGGCACAGAAGTGGCGCGTGGTTCGTCAACAACCCGGCGATGTGAAATACGTCATCTGTAACGGTGATGAGGGCGACCCAGGCGCGTTCATGGACCGGATGATCCTCGAATCGTTCCCGTTCCGCGTCATCGAAGGACTGGCCATTGCCGCCGTGGCGGTCGGAGCGCACGAAGGGATTTTTTACGTGCGACGCGAGTATCCGTTGGCGGTGAAGCGTGTGCGCGCGGCGATTGCGGAACTGGAGAAGCGCGGCTGGCTCGGGCAAGGGTTGTTACGACTCGGAAAAACCCTCACCCCGGCCCTCTCCCATCCGATGGGAGAGGGAGAATCGTCCGCCGGTCCTTCCGCGGACCAAAAGTCGGCGATGGCAGAACGGTCTCCGGCTAATGGCAAAACCTCCGAGGGCTGTTCCCTCTCCCATCGGATGGGAGAGGGTCAGGGTGAGGGAAAATTCGTTTCATTCCCCTTCAAGCTCTTGCTCTTTGAAGGTGCGGGCGCTTTTGTTTGCGGCGAGGAAACAGCACTGATTGCCTCGATTGAAGGCCAGCGCGGGATGCCGACGTTGCGCCCGCCGTTCCCGGCGCAGGAAGGTTTGTGGCGAAAACCCACGCTCATCAACAACGTCGAAACACTCGCAATGGTGCCGTGGATTATTCGCAATGGCGCGGAAAAATTTGCCGCCATCGGCACCGCGAAGAGCAAAGGCACGAAAGTTTTTGCGCTCGCGGGAAAAATCCGTCGCGGCGGACTGATCGAGATTCCGATGGGCACGACGATCCGCGAAATCGTCGAGGACATCGGCGGCGGCGTGGCCGAAGGGCGGCGGTTCAAGGCGGTGCAGATTGGCGGACCGAGCGGCGGTTGCGTGCCGGCGAAGCTGGCGGACACACCGGTGGACTTCGAGAGCTTGCGCGACATCGGCGCGATCATGGGCAGCGGCGGGTTGGTCGTGATGGACGACACGAGCTGCATGGTGGACATCGCGCGGTATTTCCTTCAGTTCACGCAGGACCAGTCGTGTGGCAAGTGCACGTTCTGCCGCATCGGCACGAAGCGCATGCTCGATATTCTGGATCGTCTCTGCACCGGCAAGGCGACGCGACATCATCTCCATGAGTTGGAACGCCTGTCGCATCAGGTCAGCGCCGGGAGTTTGTGCGGCCTCGGAAAAACCGCGCCGAATCCGGTGCTCACGACGCTGAAATATTTCCGGGACGAATACGAAGCACACCTGCACGGTCATTGCCCGGCGCGAAAGTGCACCGCGCTGGTTCACTACACGATCAACACGGATTGCACAGGCTGCACGATCTGTTCGCAGCATTGCCCCGTGGACGCGATTCCCATGACCCCCTACGCGCAGCATGAGATTGACGACGCCAAGTGCACACGGTGTGACACCTGCCGGCAGGTCTGCCCGCACAACGCGGTGGAGGTGAGATGAGAAACCACGAAATACACGAACCACACGAAAAGAAATGCGAAAACATGTGCCGGTCTGCATTTCGTGTGTTTCGTGTGTTTCGTGGTTAAGATTTCGATGAGCAGCACATTCACCATCACGATTGACGGTCACCCGGTGCAAGTCGCGCCGGGCGAAAGCGTGCTGGCCGCCGCGCGACGATTGGGCGTGGACATTCCGACGCTTTGCTACCTGGAAAAATGCGGGCCGTTGAACACCTGTCAGGTTTGCCTGGTTAAAATCAACGGCAAGCTCGTGCCTTCGTGCGGAACAAAAGTCACGCCGGGCATGACCGTGGAAAGTGAAACAACCGAGGTGCATGAGGCGCGACGCACGGCGCTGGAACTTTTGTTCAGCGATCACGTGGGCGATTGTTTGTCTCCTTGTCACCGACTTTGCCCGCTGCAATTGAACGTGCCGGTGATGCTGCGACACATTCAGGCGGGGCGGTTGCACGAAGCCATCGTCGGTGTACGACAGGCGCTGCCGCTGCCCGCGGTGCTGGGACGACTTTGTCATCATCCGTGCGAACAAGGCTGTCGGCGTAATTCATTGGACGACCCGGCGGCGATTCGGGACATGGAAAAGTTTGTCGCCGATTGGGATTTGGGTTTAAGCACGGGCGCAAAAGCAAGTGGCGCTCTCCCTCACCCTGACCCTCTCCCGCTGGGAGAGGGAACAGCAAAGCACGGTTCAGGTAATTTCGAAGATGGTTCGATTCGCCAACCGACTGACGATAATTCTCCCTCTCCCTGGGGAGAGGGCCGGGGTGAGGGAGAACTGGACGAACGGGCCAAATCCTCGCCCGAAACAACTTTACGCCAGCCTTACGTTCCGCCCCGCAAACCCGCCACCGGCAAATCAGTCGCGATCATCGGTGCGGGACCGGCGGGATTGGCCGCCGCACATTTTCTGGCGCGCGAAGGCCACGTAGTCACCGTGGCGGACCGTCACGACCGGGCTGGCGGGACGTTGCGCGAAGCAAATGAAACGCAACTGCCCCGTGCCGTGCTGGAGGCGGAACTCGCCCAACTCGAACGTCTCGGCATTCAATTCAAACTGGGCGTCGAGCTGGGGCGCGATTTGAGTCTGGACGGACTGGCGCGCGGATTTGACGCCGTGTTGCTGACCGTTGGGGAGATTTCAACGCGTGAGACGCACAACCTGGGCGTGGCGCTTGGCCCGGCGGGGATTGACACCGATCCCAACACCGGCTGGACCAGCGCGCGCAACGTCTTCGCCGCGGGCAGCGCGGTGAAACCCACGCGGCAACTCGTCAAGGCCATGAGCGAAGGGCGCGCGGTGGCGGAGTCGGTGCATCAACATTTGCTGGGACGGACACCGCGGCGACCGGAGAAAAGTTTTTCCAGCGTCATGGGCCGGCTCGATCCGGGAGAATTGCGCGAGTTCCTGCGTGGCGCGAATCCCGCCGGAAAAGTTTCGCCGTGCGATCGCTGCGTGGGACACAACCGCGGCGAGGCGGCGTTGGAATCCTCGCGCTGCCTGCACTGCGATTGCCGCTCATCGGGCAACTGCGTGTTGCAACACTGGGCGCAAGTTTACAACGCGGATGCCAACCGGTTTCGCGCGGAGCGAAAACATTTCGAGCAGCACGCGCAGCCGGGCGGAATCATTTTTGAACCGGGCAAGTGCATCCTCTGCGGCATATGCGTGAAGCTGACTGAAATGGCCGCCGAACCGCTGGGTCTGACGTTTATCGGGCGCGGGTTTGATGTAAAGGTGAGCGCACCCTTCAATCACGACATCGAAGCCGGTCTGCAAAAAGTCGCCACCGAATGTGTGGAGCATTGTCCGACCGGGGCGCTGGTGTTTGCGGGGATTGCGAATAAGAAACCACTTTAGCAAATTGCTGCTGTAAGAAAGCCGCTAAAGCGGTTGAAAACACCCTCCGACGTTCAACACTCGGCTGAAGCCGGGCGCTAATGAGATCCGGTGGAAAGGTGTTCGTTTTTTGACATGCGCCCGGTTTCATTTCTTGCGGGAATTCCTCTGGACAGAGACTTTTTCCAAGCGCAAAGTCGGGTCCGAGATGCATACTTGGCTGCAACATCCAAAATCCAATATCTGTTAGCTGCGAAGTGCAGAATTACATATGTCCATAAATCCAGAAACGATTTGGCGAGTTCCGGCTTACTTGCCGTATCTTCAACCACCCCTGACGGACGCAGCCGTTGCCGCAGCAGAAGCAAAAATCGGTTACAAGCTTCCGGCTGATTATTTGAATCTGCTACGGAAGCAGAACGGCGGCTACATCCGGTATTCGCTCCCCGAAAGGGTTCACGATACTATTGCTGGTATTGGACCACATTTTCCATCGCTTGAGAATTTCGATTGGAGCGAATGCCAAGAGTTTGTCGAATTCCAACTGGCCGGCCTAGTGCCATTTGACGGCGACGGACATTGGCATCTTTGTTTGGATTATCGCCATCACACAGATTCACCGGCCGTTACCTATGTTGATATCGAGTGTGACCATGAAACCCCGATTGCGCCTTCTTTCACAGATTACCTTGCGAAGCTCCAACTTGATGTAGGAGACGATTACGTTGTGGAAGGCGTTTCGGAAATCCACAAGATTACTGCTGTGTTATCGGCTGCGC
The DNA here is from genome assembly GCA_964458575.1 of uncultured Bifidobacteriaceae bacterium. Lineage (GTDB taxonomy): Bacteria > Verrucomicrobiota > Verrucomicrobiia > Limisphaerales > JADLHS01 > CAYWMD01. The sequence continues at coordinate 104,862 of CAYWMD010000016.1, forward strand.
TTAGGGTGCCTTTCGAGCCTCCCGATACTTATGCGCATGGATATCCAATTTATCGCGCTCAATTGGGAACGAAGAAGAATCCGGAATGGGTGTGGCTTAGTCCCAATCGGGTGCTGCGTGGCTTTGTTCGCACGGATGATGCCCGCTACAACGAACTCAAGGATCTCATGCCAGGAGAGGCATCGCGCTTCCCCGAGGTTCCCGCCGATGCGTATATTATTGGCGCGACAGATGCAGTAATAGCGAAGGTGCTTGATGCTTGTGTTCGATCTCAGATGGCTATCCGCCCAGTGCGTGAGTATGTGCGAGGCAGCTAATCCCGTAATCGGCTGCAGAATCCTCCCGCCTGTTGACTCCTAACTACTCTGACAGTGGTCACGCCGGCTGTGGCGCTCGACAACGAGCCGACTGGCGGGCAGTATCCCTCGCCGTAATATGATAAGCTTCGTTTCCTTCAATTACCCCAGCGTCGCGTTCGCATTGCTTGCCAGTTCCGTTCCATTGATCTCAGCGGCCGACGCGGCCGCAAAACCGGCCAAGCCCAACGTCCTGTTCATCGCAATTGACGATCTGAATCATTGGGTCGGTTATCTCGGCCGCAATCCGCAGACGAAGACGCCGAACATTGACCGGTTGGCGGCGCGGGGTGTGTGGTTCACGCGCAGCTATTGCGCGGCGCCAGTTTGCAATCCGTCGCGCGCCGCGTTGATGTCGGGACTGCGCCCGTTCACCAGCGGTGTTTACGAAAATGTCAACGACTGGCGGAAAGTCATCCCGCAAGATTTGCCGCTCACGACGACGTTCCGGAAGGCGGGTTATTTTGTTTGCGGCTCGGGCAAGATTTATCACGAAGGTTGGAAGCGCCGAAGCGAGTGGGACGACTACCTGGAAGATGCTGGCAGGGATCCGCAACCCAAAGGCGATACCGGCGTAGGCGGAATCCGATTCGCGCCGCTGGATTGCGGCGACGAGGATTTGCGCGAGTGGAAAATCGTCGGCTACGGCATCGAGCAGTTGCAGAAGAAACATGACCAGCCGTTGTTCCTTGCGGTGGGGTTGCACAAGCCGCACATGCCCTGGAACGTGCCGCGCAAGTATTACGACATGCATCCGCTCGACAAAATCGAGCTGCCGCCCTACCGCGAAGATGATTTAGACGACGTGCCGCGAGCCGGGGTGAAGATGGCGAAGCCGGAGGGCGATCACGCCGAGATGCTGAAATCAGGCCGCTGGAAGGACGCGGTCCAGGGCTACCTGGCGGCGATTTCCTATTGCGACGCGATGGTGGGCCGGTTGCTGGACGCGTTCGACAAGTCGGCTTACGCCACGAACACGATCATTTGTTTCTGGAGCGATCACGGCTGGCATCTGGGGGAGAAACATCACTGGCGCAAGTTCGCCTTGTGGGAGGAGGCCACGCGTTCGCCGCTGATTTGGGTCGTGCCTGGTCTCACCAAGGCGAATTCACGCTGCGACCGCACCGTGGATTTCATGAGCATTTATCCGACGCTCACCGATCTATGCGGCATCCCGACGCCGAAGCATGTTCAGGGCGAAAGCCTCCGGCGATTGCTGGCCGACCCGAAAGCGCCTTGGGACAAACCGGCCATCACGACCTACAAGTTTATGAACCACGCCGTGCGCACGGAGGGCTGGCGGTTGATTCACTACGCCGATGACGGCGAGGAGTTTTACGACGAAGCGAACGATCCGTTCGAGTGGAACAATCTTGCTGCCAAGCCCGAGTCCGCGGCCCCGAAGGACGAGTTGAGCCGATGGTTGCCAAAGGAAAACAAGCCGGACATTGGCGGGCGCAAGGGCGCGGGCGCGGAAGAAGGGATGACGAAGCCGAGGCGCAAGAGGAAGTAAGATCGCAGGTCCGAACAGTTCCAAACTCTTGATTCATCGGAGATTTCTCCCTCACCCCTGCCCTCTCCCGCTGGGAGAGGGGGAATCTTATCCAGCCCCACCGCAAATCGCATGACGGAATTTGCCGGACGATCACTGGAATAATCCAAAGCGTGCGCCTGCTATTCCCTCTCCCAGCGGGAGAGGGTAAGGGTGAGGGAGAGTCTT
>CAYWMD010000017.1:0-106481 GCA_964458575.1 uncultured Bifidobacteriaceae bacterium
GATTCTCGTCAACTTTCGCGCGAAACCGGACGTGATCGCGCAACTGTTGCCGGCGCCGTTTCAACCTAAACTCGTCCGCGGTTGCGGCATGGCCGGGATATGTCTGATCCGTTTGGAGGACATGCGTCCCGCCTGGTTGCCGCGCCGTTTTGGTGTGGCGTCAGAAAACGCCGCCCACCGCATCGCTGTGGAATGGAGCGAGAACGGTCACAGGCGCGAAGGCGTTTTCATCCCGCGGCGCGATACCAATTCGCTGATCAACCGGCTTGCCGGCGGAAGGCTCTTCCCCGGCGTGCATCACGCCGCGAAGTTTGATTGCGTACAGAATGGTGACCGTTACCAAGTGGAATTGCACAGCCGGGATGGCGAGACGCGGGTGAAGGTGGTCGCTCGGTTGGCGGATAACTTGCCGACCGGTTCGGTTTTCGCGTCGCTGGACGAAGCCAGCACATTCTTTCGGGCTGGCGGTTGTGGATGGTCGCCGTCGAATAACTGTGCGCTCGAGGGCGTGGAACTCCTGACGGAGAGTTGGAAGATGCACGCGCTCGCGGTTGAACACATCGAATCCAGCTTCTTTAACGACGCGCGCCGATTTCCGCCGGGATCGCTCGAGTTCGATTGCGCGCTGCTCATGAAGGGCATCGCGCACGAATGGCGGGCGCTGGGCCGTTTCGGCGAACGCGCTTCCATTTCGGCGCACCATCACCGGCCCATTCCCTTTCTTGAAATGCCATGAATGTCAAACGATTGATTCTGGCGGGTGGCGCGGGCTTTCTGGGCAGCGTACTCGCAAAACACTTTCGTGGCCTTGGCTGGCAGGTGGTCGTGCTCACGCGCTCACCCAAACCCCGAACCGACGGCGTGAAGGAAGTTGCGTGGGATGCGCGGACGGTCGGTGATTGGGCGGGTGAATTGGACGGCGCGGATGTGGTCGTCAACCTCACCGGGCGCTCGGTGGATTGCCGTTACAACGAAAAGAACCGGCGAGTCATCATCGCGTCGCGGGTGGACTCGACGCGCGTGGTGGGCGAGGTGATCGCACGCGTCGCCAAACCGCCTCGCGTCTGGCTCAATGCCAGTTCGGCCACGCTGTATCGGCACACGTTCGACACACCGATGGACGAGCACGGCGCGACCGGGGCGACGCCGGAAGCGAAGGATGAGTTCTCCATCGCGGTCATTCGGCAATGGGAGCGTGCGTTCGAGGAGGCAACCACACCGAATACCCGCAAAGTGGCGTTGCGGGGCGCGATGGTGCTGGGCAATTACCGGAACAGTGTATTTCCCGTGTTGCGACGACTGACCCGATTCGGTTTGGGCGGGCGGATGGGCAGCGGGCGGCAGTTTGTGTCATGGATTCACGAGTTGGATTTCTGTCGGGTGATTGAATGGCTCATTGAATACGAGAACCTTTCCGGGCCGGTCAACGTGTGCGCACCGAATCCGCTGCCAAACGCGAAGATGATGAAATTGTTCCGCGAGGTATGCGGTGTGCCCTTCGGTTTGCCGGCAGCGGAGTGGCTGCTGGAAATCGGCGCGTTCTTTCTGCGCACAGAGACGGAACTGATCATCAAGAGCCGGCGGGTGATCCCGGGCAGACTCACGGCGTCCGGGTTTTCCTTCAAATTCCCCGCGATGCGAGAAGCTTTGAAGGATTTGGCAGGTCCACCGCAAAATCAGAATGCCGCTCACCCACCAAGTCCAGACGCCCAGTGAAGCGGGGCGGCGGCGCATGTTGTCGCGTCGTGGCGAACCGTTATTCCTCGCGGATTGGATGCGGGTGTTGATGATTCACTTTGAAGTGGATCCGAATGCGTTGCAGCGGGACGTGCCGTTTCAATTGGACCTGCGGGCCGGGCGGGCGTTTGTCAGCCTGGTGGCATTCACGATGGAAAACATGCGGCCGCGCTTCGGTGGTTGCTTGGCGGCGTGGTTGTTGCGACCGATCGCAACGCACGAGTTTTTAAACGTCCGCACTTACGTCCGGCACGGAGATGAACCAGGCATTCACTTCCTCGCCGAGTGGCTGCCGAGTCCGTTGGCCGTTTGGTTTGGCCCAAAGTCCTTCGGCTTGCCTTATCGTTACGGTCGCATCGCGTATCAGCACGATTGCCGGAAGGGCAGTTGGCAAGGTCGGGTCAGCGATGTGAAAGTCCGGAAATCGTTCGAGTATCGCGCCAGCTGGGCTGGACTCGACGCCAAACCGGATTATGCGCTCTGCGAGCCGGGTTCGCTCGATGAGTGGCTGATGGAACGATACACGGCCTTCAACAGCGCGCGCGGCCACAGACAATTCTTCCGCATCTGGCATCCGCCCTGGCCGCAATGCCGCGCGAACGTGGACATTCGGGACGACAGTCTGGTCGTCTCCAACTGGCAGTGGTTTCGGGATGCCCAATTGGTGGGCGGCAACGCCGCACCGGGATTCCGCGACGTTTGGATGGGGCGTCCACATCGCGCATGAAGGCGCTTCACCGCGCTGCCAACTTCGCCTTTGATTGCTATTTAACTGCGGGCAGAAAGCGGAGCGATCAACCCTTCGCCAGCAACTGCCTCAACACATACGGCAGGATGCCGCCGTGCTGGTAGTAATCAATCTCGATGGGCGTGTCGATCCGGCAGCGCACCGGCACATCCTGCTTGGCGCCGTCTGCGCGCGTGATGCGCAGGGTCAGGTCCTGCTGGGGTTTGATCGAGGCGTCGAGTCCGACGATGTCGTAGGACTCCGAGCCGTCCAGCTTCAGAGTTTGCGCGGTCGTCCCTTCCTTGAATTGCAAGGGCAGAACGCCCATGCCGACGAGGTTGCTGCGATGAATGCGTTCGAAGCTCTGCGCGACGACGACTTTCACTCCGAGCAGGTTCGTGCCTTTCGCGGCCCAGTCGCGGCTGGAGCCGGTGCCGTATTCCTGGCCGGCAATAACGATGAGTGGCGTGCCTTGCTTCTGGTAAGCGACAGCGGCGTCGTAGATGGACGTTTCCTGGCCATCGGGCCCGAGCGTGTTGCCACCCTCTTTGCCGCCGAGCATGAGGTTTTTGATGCGGACATTGGCGAACGTGCCGCGCGTCATGATGCGGTCATTGCCGCGACGCGAGCCGTAGCTGTTGAAGTCCGCTGGCTCAACGCCATTTTCGATCAAATACTTTCCGGCGGGCGAAGTCTTCTTAATCGAGCCGGCGGGGGAGATGTGATCGGTCGTCACGCTGTCGCCAAAGACGCCCAGCGCCCGCGCCCCGGAGATGGGTTTGATGCTGCCCGGCGTCAGGGAGAAGTTCTCGAAGAACGGCGGCTCCTGGATGTAAGTGGACTGGCGATCCCAGTCGTAAATATTGCCGACGCTCGATGGAATGTCGTTCCACTTCGGATTTTGCGCGGCGAAATCCTTGTAGAGCTTGCGAAACACTTCCGGCTTCAGCGCCGATTGCATGGCATCACGGACTTCCTGGAGCGTCGGCCAGATGTCGGCGAGAAACACCGGATTCCCTTCCTTGTCGCTGCCGAGCGGCTCGCAACTCAGGTCAATGTCCACGCGGCCCGCCAGCGCAAACGCGACCACGAGCGGCGGTGACATCAGGAAATTGGCCTTTATGCTCTGATGCACGCGCGCCTCAAAATTCCGGTTGCCGGACAGCACACTGGCGGCGACCAGATCATTCTTCACCACGGCGTCTTCGATGTTCGCATCGAGGGGGCCGGAATTGCCAATGCAAGTGGTGCAGCCGTAGCCGACCAGGTTGAACCGGAGTTTGTTGAGATACTTTTGCAGGCTGGTCTTCTTGAGGTAATCGCTGACCACGCGCGAGCCGGGCGCCAACGACGCCTTCACCGCCGGATTCACGGCGAGACCTTTCTCCACCGCCTTTTTCGCCAGCAGGCCGGCGGCGAGCATCACGCTCGGATTGGACGTGTTGGTGCAACTCGTGATCGCCGCGATCAGGACGGAGCCCGTGCCGACCTTCGCCTTCTTTTTGGCCGTGGTTTCAACCTTGACGGACTTGGTGGCGTCCTGCCGCGTCTTGCCGAAGCCATTTTCCGTCACCGGTCGTTGCAGCGCGCCAAAGAATTCGCGGCGCAGATTCGGCAGTTCGATGCGATCCTGCGGGCGTTTCGGACCGGCGACGCTGGGCTTCACGGTCGCGAGATCGAGTTCGACAACTTGGGAATAATCAATCTGGCCGGCTTGCGGAATGCCCCACAGTCCCTGCGCCTTGTAGAAATTCTCGTAGAGCTTGCAATGCGCGTCGCTACGACCCGTGGCGCGGAGATAATTCACGCACTCCTCGTCAATTGGGAAGAACCCCATCGTGGCGCCGTATTCCGGGGCCATGTTCGCGATGGTTGCCCGGTCCACCACGGGCAAGGCTGCCGCGCCCGGACCGAAGAACTCGACAAACTTTCCGACGACCTTCGTCTTGCGAAGGAGTTGAGTGACCGTCAGGGCCAGGTCGGTGGCGGTGACGCCCTCGCGCAACGCGCCCGTGAGATGAACTCCCACCACATCGGGGGTTAGAAAATAAACCGGCTGACCCAGCATGCCCGCTTCGGCCTCGATGCCGCCCACGCCCCAGCCGACGATGCCCAGACCATTGATCATGGTCGTGTGCGAATCCGTGCCGACGAGCGTGTCCGGATAGTAAACGCCATTGGCTTCGAGGACGCCTTTCGCAAGGTATTCAAGGTTCACCTGATGCACGATGCCGATGCCGGGCGGGACGACCTTGAAGGTGTCGAACGCCTGCATACCCCACTTGAGAAACTGGTAGCGTTCGCGGTTGCGCGAAAATTCCAGTTCGAGGTTTTGCAGCAGCGCGTCGGGTGTGCCGGACACGTCCACCTGCACGGAATGATCCACCACGAGATCCACCGGCACGAGCGGTTCGATGATTTTCGGATTTTTGTCGAGCCGGGCCACGGCGGAACGCATCGCGGCCAAATCCACCAAGAGCGGCACGCCGGTGAAGTCCTGCAAAACAATGCGCGCGACGACAAACGGGATTTCCTCCGTGCGCGTTTCCGTGGGCTTCCAATTCGCCAGCGCACGGACTGCGGCTTCGCTCACGCGTTTGCCGTCGCAATTGCGCAGGACGGATTCGAGCACCAGGCGGATGGAAACCGGCAGTTTTGCAATCGGCCCCAGGCCAGCCTGCTCCAGTGCCGGCAGGGAATGGAATTTGCCCGCTTTGCCGTTGCCCAGGTCAAAGCTTTTGAGCGATTGTGATTCGAACGGATTTTGTGTGCTGCTCATAAAAATGCCGGCCTGCATTGGCCCGGCGGGGGAAAACAGTGAAGATGGAACGCCCGGGCGTCAAGTATTGCGAAGCCTCGCCGTCCGGTATTCAGTCCGGGTTAGCGAAACCGCGTGAACCCGCGGTTCAAGGACGCATCTCCGTTGTCCGGATCAGCCCAGCTTCCAGGGCTTCCGATAGGGGCGCGTCATCAACTTGCTCGCTTCCGGGTCGCCGACGATGACTTCCTGCTTTGCATCCCAGGTGATTTTACGCCCGACCAGCAGGGAGATCAGTCCCAGATGTCCCGGAAGCGCCGAGTGATGGGCCACTTCGACGGGGGTGATGGTGGGTTTGCGCGACTTCACACAGTCGAGGAAGTTCCGATAGTGGTTGTCCGACTGGTAGAGTTTGAGCTTGCGCAAATTCTCGGGCAGGCGGCGGGCATCGGCCCAGTCCGGGTTGGAAGATTCAAACGCGTTGCCGCGATTGACCCACACCCAGCCATCCGTGCCAATCCATTTGGTGCCGCCCTTGATGTCGTTCTTGTAGCCGCCGGCGAGGATGAACTCGATGTCGTCCGGGTACTTCGCGGTGAGGAAATACTTTGTGCAAGTGTTCCAAAGGGCGTTGGCCGGGGGAAATTCGCCGCGCCCGCCGATTTCGAGGGGGCCAATCGTGTCGTCGTTGCCCAATCCCCAGTGCGCGATGTCGCAATGGTGGCCGATCCAGTCCAGCAACTGGCCGCCGCCCGTGTTGTAATTCCAGCGCCAGTTGAGATGTGACCGTGCTCGGATGTACGGCTCCATCTTGGACGGACCAATCCACGTTTCGTAATCGAGTTCGGCCGGCGGGGTGCTCACCGCCGCGTCCCAGGCGGGCGTTCCGGGCACCACTTTGCTCAAATCGTTGGGTGCGCCGGGAATCGCCTTCAGTTTTTCCAGGAGTTCCGCGCCCGATTTGCCGAAATCGCTGTGGCCGCTGGGCAAACCCACTTCAACCCGTTTGATTTTTCCGATCAGGCCATTGCGGACGATCTCCGCGCCGTAGTGAAAATTCTTTTCCGAGCGCTGCCACGAACCGGTCTGCCAGATGCGTTTGTTCTTTTGCACCGCCTTCACGATGGCCTGTTGCTCGGCAATGGTGCGCGCCAGGGGCTTCTCGCCGTAGATGTCCTTCTGGTTGTTCGCCGCTTCGACCGCGATCAATTCGTGCCAGTGGTCCGGCACGGCGAGCATGACGGCGTCAATGTCCTTGCGCGCCATCATTTCGCGATAGTCGTGGTAGGGTTTGCAGTCCTGATTCCCGTAATGCTCGTTGATCGTCTTGAGGGAATTGGCGAGATGATTCTTGTCAATGTTGCAGGACGCCACGACCCGGCAATCGTCAAACTTCATCAGGCCCTTGGTGTTGCCCGGCCCCATCATGCCCCAGCCCACCACACCCATCGTAATCCGGTTGGAGGGGGCGGTTTCACCGCCGCGGCCCAGCGCGCTGGCGGGAATGATGGTCGGTGCGGCCACCGCCAGACCGGTGACGGCGAGAAAGTGACGGCGGCTGAAGTTCCTTTGGTGCGAAGCGTTTTTCATACAAGGTTATCGGACGACTCAATGATGTTTGTGATTCAAGCGAAAGTGGGGGCGCAAGCAAATCAAAATCCGCCGGCGTGCCAGCCGTTGCGATACTGGCGTTTCAGGAATTGGTTCGCTTCCGCATAATTCGTGACTTTCATTCGCCGGTGATTCCATTCCAGGGCCTTGCCGGGAACGCGGATCGCGACGGTACCGAGCAGGATGGCTTCGGTCATGGGCCCGGTCTGTTCAAAAAACGAGGCGGCCTTGGTCAATCCCAGGCAGGCATCTACAAACTGATGATAGTGATCCAGGGGTTCGAGCTTTGGACGCTCGTAATTCTCAAATTTCTTTTCCGGGAGCAGAATCGGCGCGCGCCCGTGCGCGTTGAGCAAGGCGCCTTCGGTGCCGATACACATCGAGGACTCCGGCGGATAATCCTCCACGGAATACAGCTCGCGGATTTCCTTCGGCGGATAATACTCGCCATCGAACCATTCGAGCGTGAGTTCCTTGTCTTGGATCAACTCGTTGCCCGGAAACGTCCAGGTGATGTGGTCGCCCTGCGGCCAGGTGTCGGCCCGGCGCGCCGGAGAGGTTTTCCATGATTCCTGGACTTCGGCGACGCAGGTTAGTGCCGGTTTGAGGCCGAGTCCTTTCCAGACCGAATCGAAGATGTGACAGCCTATGTCGCCGGACCAACCGGTGCCGAAATCCAGCCAGGCGCGCCACTTCACGGGATGGTAAATGTCCGGCGCGAACGGGCGCTCCGGCGCGGTGCCCAACCACAAGTCCCATTTGAGACTGGACGGCGGTGGCTGACCGGTCGCCGGGCGGGGTCCTTTGAGGCGGTAGGTTTCCACGGCCCCGGGCCGGTTCGAGCAAAGATACGCATGTTTGATCTTGCCAATGGCGCCGGTTTTGAGCCAATGCGCGGTGGTGCGATCGCCGACGCCCGCGGCCACTTGCGTGCCGAGCTGGGTCACGACGCGCTTCTTGATCGAAGCCTCGGTGAGCTTGCGTACCTCGGCCACGTCGTGGCACATCGGTTTCTGGCAATAAACATGTTTCCGCTTTTGGATCGCCGTGTACGCAATGGCAAAGTGCATGTGGTCCGGCACCGCGAGATTGATCGAATCAATCTTGTCACCCTCTTTTTCCAGCAATTCCCGCCAGTCGGTGTAGCGTCGCGCGTCGGGTGCCATTTTCGCCGCCGCATCCAAATGGTTCGTGTCCACATCGCAGATCGCGGCAATCTGCACGCGCGGATGCCGCAAAAAGGTTTTCAAATCGTTCGCCCCCATCCCGCCGACGCCAATGGAAGCATGGCTCAGTTTTGAATTCGGTCCCGCGGCGCGCAGTCTGGATTGCAGAACAAACGGCGCAACCAGACCGGCCAGTGCGGTGGTCTGCAGGAAGCGGCGGCGGGGCAGGGGACGTGCGATGAAGCTAGCGACTTGAGAGGGTGTCAGCGGATTGGTCGTCATAGGCGAGCGGCAGCGTATCGGACACGTGGCGGAACTCAAGCGCGATTAAATCAGCCGCGCGTCATTTCTGCAAACGCCGGTCCAAAAACTCTTCAGCGGTCGCCCGCGCTTCCGGCGGATAACGATGGCCGAGATGATGATTCAACCAGCCCAGGTTCTCCGGCGCGCCGAGCAGTTGGTAAACGGGCCGCACCGCTCCGATGAAGGACCAACTGCGGTCACCGTCCGCCGAATCTCCCGCCAGCAGCAAAAACGCCCGTGGCGCGACCAGCGCCAGGACCTGGTGGTTTTCCAGATGGAAGCGCGATTGGCGGATCCCCGGCCCGAAATACCAAATCGCGTCCCAGTTGCTGAACTTCAGTCCGATGCCGCCTTCGCTGGACACCACCGCCTTGATGCGTTCATCGAACGCGGCGGCATACAGCGCTTGTTTGCCTCCGAGCGAATGGCCCAGGCAACCGATGCGCTTCCGGTCCACGCTCGGAAGCGATTGCAGGAAATCCACCGCGCGCATCGCGTCCCAGACCATGCGCGTCATGCCCGTCCAGTTGGTGTGCGCGCGCAAAACCCGCTGCGCGTTGCCCGCCCAGTTCTCGCCCTCGTTGAAAATGTAGTTGCGCGGACACAGCACGACATAGCCGCGCGTCACCAACTGAACGCCCTGCCACTTTTCCGGTTCGTATTCGGGATCGAGACCGGCGACGCCCAGGGCCTGGATCGGTGTGGTGGGATGAAAGACCACAATGGCCGGCCGCTTGCGCCGTGAAGGTTTCGGCGAAAGCAAATAACCATCCGTGAAAACGCCGTTCTCGATCTGATATCGCACATGCTGGCGTGTGAACCCGGGCAGGTCCTCCGTTTGCAGGGTTTCAGATTTCAGCGGTGCTCGTTCCGCCGGCAGTTCGCCGAGAAACGCCGACCAATCCCGGCGAATCCTTTCGCGTTGTTTGTTCCAGGCGGATTTGGTTTTGATCCGGTCGCCCGCCTCATTGCGGAGCAGGGGAGACAATTGCGCCGTGTCGGCGGGGATTTTGTTGGGCGGCGTTTGCAGCGATGCGGGTTCCGCCACAGCCGGCAGGCAGAGGGTCAGGAGGATGCCAAGCGGGTTTGGGTTGGCGAATCGCATCAAAGCACGCCCGGTTAATCGCGAGCGCCGGACCGATGCCATTTTTCGAGCACGGTTGAAGCAAACGCGCGCGCGCCGGGTTCGGTGGAGAGTCGAGGGCCGGCCACGTTGAGGGTTCTGATTTGGTGGCGTTGAATGAATTGGCGTAGTTTTGTTGCCGCGGTCTCCGCGTCTCGTTCCTTCGAGAGGTGCAGGCACGGTTTGCCATGTTCAACGGCGAGTTCCCGCGTGAGCGCGGAGCCGCCCGTCAGGTTCGACGAGACGGTGAAGATTACCGTGCCGTCGGAATCGCGCACGTTCCATTCGGTCCTTTGCGGGTAGGCATCATCAGGCGTTTCCTTCAACACATAGTCCGGTTCGATCGCGCCATCTTCGGCAAGCCGCCCGCGTGGACACCAGCCGCCGTGCGGAATGCCGTGCTCGATGGCAAAATCCAGCGCGGCGCGGTCCACGCCGGTTTGCCCGCCGGAAACGATTCGTTCAATCGGATCAAGTGGGTGCATTTTCGGCGCGACGCCCGCCGGCAGAATCCGCTTGCGCATGGTTGTCACGACCCGAGACTAAGCCGGTGTTCGATTCACGGTCAATGGTTTCAGCTTGGTCGCGTTGTTTCCGGAATGCCGCTGCGGTTCGCGCCGCCTTGCCGCTCCGGACGGAGACACAGCTTGCGCGAGCTGGACGCGCGGGCATCTTCGGAAGAATCCCGACGCTTTGGGTTTTGCTGCTGGTCCCGGCTGCGCTGGGGACCGCTGGTCCAGACCGTTTCAAGTTGTCGTGGGCGCAATTGCCATCGCTCCCCGACCCGGTGGGATTCGCATCGCCATTTGCGGGAATCAGTGATGGGGCCTTGATCGTGGCCGGCGGCGCAAATTTTCCCAGCGCGATGCCGTGGGACGGGGGACAAAAAGCCTGGTACGATTCGGTCTTCGTGCTGCCCAAACCGGAAGGAACTTGGCTGGCGGGCTTCAAACTCCCGCGCCCGGCGGCTTACGGAGTCTCCTTGACCACGCGCGGCGGCGTTCTGTGTGCTGGCGGTAGCGATGCGCGCGAGCATTTTCGCGAAGTATTCCTGCTGCGCTGGCGCGGACGCGAAATCGTCGTGAAGTCGCTGCCGCCATTGCCCAGGCCCATGGCCTATGGTTGCGGTGCGCTGATCGGGCCGACGGTGTATCTCGCGGGCGGCAGCGAGCAACCGGATGCGACGAACGCGATGAGAAATTTCTGGTCGCTGAATCTCGCCCGCCGCACTCCGCAATGGCAGCAACTCGACCCGTGGCCCGGCCCACCCAGGACGCTCGCGGTGGCCGGGGCGTTCGGGGGCGACTTTTATCTGTTCAGCGGGACGGAATTGAGCGGCGATTCGCAAGGAAAACCCGTGCGCCGCTTCCTGCGCGATGCCTACCGATTCGATCCGCGCCGAGGTTGGAAACGACTCGCGGAGATGCCACGCGCTGCGGTGGCGGCTCCGTCGCCGGCAATCGAGCGAAATGATTGTCTGCTCATCGTCAGCGGGGATGACGGCAAACTCGTGGACTTCGAACCGAAGACAAAGCATCCGGGCTTTCCGCGGACGGTGCTGGCTTATGACCCGGTCAAGGATCAATGGACCACACTCGACGATTCACCACTCTCGCGGGCGACCGTTCCGGTTGTGGAATGGCGGCGGCACGCCGTGATCCCGAACGGTGAAGTGCGTCCGGGCCGGCGCACGCCGGAAGTCTGGCAGCTCGATTTGCGCTGAGGGGAAGCCTGCGTGGGCCGCTGACACATGGCATTTGCCTTTCCGCACAACGTGCTTCAAACTTTTTGTGTCGGCCAACCAGCGGTTGGGCCTTGATTTTCCGGAGTTGTGCCGACCGCCGAACCCGATGACGCATGGCAAATGATTTGAGCAACATCACCGACTCGCTGGGATTGGAAAAGTTCCAGCGCCACATTTTTTTGTGCGCGGATCAGAGCGAGCCGATGTGCGCGCCGAAGGAAAGCGGGCTGGGGTCGTGGGAGTTCCTCAAGCGGCGGTTGAAGGAACTCGGACTGGTCGGCGCTCAACCGTTGGTGTATCGCACCAAGGCCAATTGCCTTCGCGTTTGCGCGCGCGGGCCGATTGCGGTCGTTTACCCGGAAGGCGTGTGGTATCACTCGTGCACGCCGGAAGTCCTGGAGCGGATTATTCAGGAGCACCTCGTCCGCGGCAAGGTAGTTGAGGAATTTGCGTTTGCCCGAAACGACCTGGGAACAAATCGAAAATCGGAAGCTGAATGAAGATATTTCCGACCTGTTTCAAGACCGGCCTGAACGTGCTGGCCCTCATCGCGATTCAGTCAGTCGCGCGGGCGGACGACGCGGCGACACTTCCGGGCACGCAACGGCTCACTGCCACCGGCAGCCGGTCCGCGGAAATGCTCGCCGGGATTGACCAGTTCCTCGCGCGGGAGATCGCGCGGTCCGTCACGAACCGGGCGGTGTTCTGGCAACGCGACTTCTCATCGCCGGCGGCCTACGAAAAATCCGTCGCGCCGAATCGGGAGCGCTTCCGGAAAATCATCGGCGCGGTGGATGAACGGTTGCCGCTGCCGGCGCTGGAATTTGTCGGCCGCACCGACCGCCCGGCGAAGATCGCGGAGGCTGAATCGTATGAAGTCTGGGCGGTGCGTTGGCCGGTGTTTGACGGCGTGTTCGGCGAAGGACTGTGGGTTCGCCCCAAAACTCCGGCGACGGCTTGCGTCGTAGCCATCCCGGATGCGGACCAGACGCCGGAGATGTTGCTGGGCCTTGCACCCGGCCTCAAACCGGAGCGGCAATTCGCGCGGCGATTGGCCGAACAGGGTTGCGAGGTTCTCGTTCCCGTGCTGATTAATCGTGACGATGCGTGGTCCGGCAGTCCGGTCATCAAGCGTTTTACCAACCAGCCGCATCGCGAATGGATTTATCGGCAGGCGTTTGAGATGGGACGACACATCATCGGTTATGAAGTTCAGAAGGTGTTGGCGGCGGTGGATTGGTTTGAAAACGAATCGGTCCAAAGTCCAAAGTCCAAAGTTCAAGGGGCCAAGATCGGCGTGGCTGGCTATGGCGAGGGTGGATTGATTGCCTTTTATGCGGCGGCGCTGGACCCGCGCATTGATGCCTCGCTGGTCAGCGGCTATTTCGACTCGCGCCAGCGCCTCTGGGCCGAACCGGTTTATCGGAATGTTTTCAGTTTGTTACGGGAGTTTGGCGACGCGGAAGTGGCGAGCTTGATTGCGCCGCGCGCGTTGATTGTCGAATACAGCGATGTTCCCCAGGTGGATGGTCCGCCCAGGTCGCGGGAAGGTCGCAGCGGGGCTGCGCCGGGGAGACTGACAACGCCAACCTACGATTCGGTGGAGGCGGAATTTGATCGGGCGCGTGCGTTGGTGAAGGCAGGGGAGTTCAAAACGTTTGACGGCTTCAACCTGATCACGGGAACGGAGGGCCGGGCGACCGGACCGATGTCCGACCGATCTTTGAGGGAATTGTTGCGGGCGCTGGGTTTGGCGATTGATCAGGTGAAGCAACCCGGGCCGGCGCTGGAGACAGACGGGAAACATCTCGATCTGACGGAACGGCAGCATCGTCAGGTCGCGGAACTGGTAGATTACACGCAGAAGCTTTACCGCGAATCGGAGCGCGCCCGAAACGATTTCTTTTGGAAGAACCTCAAGACGGAATCGGTCGGGACTTTTACGAATTCGACCCGGCCGTTGCGGGATTATTATCGTGACGGAATCATCGGCGCGCTTACCAACGCAACGATTCCTGCCAATCCGCGCAGCCGCAGATTCGTGCAAGGTGCCCGGTGGACGGGCTACGACGTGATGCTGGACGTTTTCCCCGGCGTGTTCGCATCGGGCTACCTGCTGTTGCCGAACGATCTCAAACCCGGCGAACGCCGACCGGTGGTGGTGTGCCAGCATGGGTTGGAAGGCACCCCCGAAGACCTCATCATCGAAAGCCCGCGCAGCGAAGGTTTCCACATTTACCGGGCGTTTGCCGCGCGGCTGGCCGACCGCGGGTTCGTGGTTTTCGCGCCGCAAAATCCGTATCGCGGCGATGACGCGTTCCGGCAACTGCAACGCAAGGCCAATCCCCTGGGCACATCCCTGTTTGCCATCATCACGGCGCAGCACAATCGCATTCTCGACTGGTTGGGCGAACAGCCGTTTGTGGATCCAGGGCGCATCGGTTTTTATGGGTTGTCCTACGGCGGCAACACGGCGATGCATGTGCCGCCGTTGCTGGACCGGTATGCCCTTGCGATTTGCTCGGCGAGTTTTAACCAGTGGATACACAAGATGGTGGCGGTGGATTATGCGGGCAGCTTCATGTATGTGTCCGAATACGAAATGTTCGAATTCAACCTCGGCAACACGTTCAGTCATGCGGAGCTGGCCGCGTTGATTGCGCCCCGGCCGTTCATGGTGGAACGCGGACACCGCGACCCGGTGGGCACGGACGAGTGGGTGAGTTACGAATACGCGAAAGTCCGGTGGCTCTACAATCAGCTTGGACTGGGTTCAACCACGAAGCTCGAATTCTTCGATGGCGGCCACGAGATCCACGGCGTGGGCACGTTTGATTTTCTGCACGAACACTTGAACTGGCCGAAGCCGGATGGCAAGTGATTCAGGCCGCCAAGCGGCACCCGGGGACGATGGCCTTGAGCTTGCACCAACGCCGTCAACCGTTCCTGCGCCTGCAACCCCGCAACCGCTCAATCGAATGTTGGGTCACATTTCAGCTTGGACACCATATTGACGAACGATAAATCCCGACTAAAGTGGCCGCGCATAATCACGTATGAAAAAGGGCTCAGCGATATTTCTTCAGGTCGTCATTGTGCTCGTCGGCATGGGCGCACTGGCCCTCATGCTCTGGGAGCCACACGTCGAGGGCCGGAACGCGCATGCCACACTCTTTGAGATCTATTTCAAAGATCCCTTTCTCGCGTATGCGTACGTTGCCTCCATCGCCTTCTTTGTGGCGCTCTACCAGGCATTCAAAGTGTTGGGCTACTCCAGACAAAACAAAGTATTCACGCCCGAGGCGGTGAAGGCGTTGCGGACGATAAAATTCTGTGCGATTGCCATCATCGGATTTGTTGTGGGAGCCGAGATTTTCATCATGCTGCAAACGGGTGAAGATCGGGCCGGTGGGGTTTTCATGGGCATCCTGATCGCATTCGGCTCGGTCGTTGTTGCCGCGGCGGCGGCGGTGTTTGAACGAATTCTGCAACAGGCCGTGGACCTGAAGTCCGAGAACGATCTGACCGTGTAAGCAACCCGCCCGAACAAGCACGGCACTAATTCCCCGCCGTCCTCAGCTCCAGGATGAACTTCTCCCACTTCTTCTGGAAAGTGACCATGTCCTTCTCCCCGAGCACCCGCTGCAACGTCTTGTAGCCCGTCGGATCACCCTTCACGTTCGCCACGAACTCGCGATAGAACTTCGCCAGCAGCCCCTGCTCCTGAAGGTAATAACAGAGATACCGCGCCTGCGCGTAATGCTGATTGTAATTCGGATTGTTGTTGCCCCCGTAAAACGCCTCGTCGGACGTGGCGGTCAATTGCTCGAACGAAATCAATTTCTTGTCCTTGATCGCCTGCTCCAGCGCCTTGTAACGCCAGTTGATCCTGCCATGGATGCGCCCGTTCTTGGTGGACGACGCTTCGTAGAGCGACGCCAGCCCCTCGTTGAACCACGCCGGGCACTCCGGAAAATTCGCGCGCATGAACGGATGCACGATCTCATGCACCAACGTACCGCCGCCCGTCGCGATGTTCATCACCAGCGCGCGATGCTGCGCCGAGTAATAACCGAACGGCGTCGTGGGCGTGTCCCCAAACAGCCGCCACGCGTGATTCGTGTAACTCTCGCGGTCCGCAAACAGCCAGATGTCAATGATCTCGGCCGGGTCACGCTGGAAATACTCCTGCTTCAACTGATCCACCGCCCACTTGACCGTGTTGGTGGCGCGCGCGTGAACCATCCTGGGCGCTTCATCCCCAATGACGACAAACGGCGGTTGCACCACGACCACAAAACCCGCGGGCACACGCTGATTCAACTCCGCCAAATGATTCGACCAAACGGTCCGTTCCTCCGCGCGCAACACGGCAATGCTCAGGAGGAAGAAAAGCGTGGCCAAGCCGTGGAACGACTGCCGATGAAAATTGCCAATAGGCTTGATTTCCCTCTTCGTCTTCATGGCGATGATTTGAACAGACGTAGTTCCGGATGGGATTGCATTAGAGCAAACCCAACACCTTCTTCCGCCAGTTCTGCACGCTCACCGCGTCGAACCGCTCGCCTGCGAAGACGATCTGCCTCCCCGTCCTCCCGCCGGCGCTTTCGCGTTTGAGGTAGGCGCTCACATCCATCCAGCGGATTTCGCCATCCGACGTGCGGATGACCAGCATGACGGCGTAAGCCTGCTGCTGCCAGTAATCGGCCCAGCGCGAGTTCTTGATCTGAAACACCTCCGCGCCATCGCGCCGGCGTTTCTTTAGGTAGGAGTCGCCGGACTTGAGTTGCACATAGAGCCGCTTCCCGGAGGCACGGCCCAGGTCGTCCTTGAACTCGATCTCGCCGTCAATCCCGTGATCGCTGTTCGTGTAGCCGCGATAGATTTGCCCGGCTTCGGCCACGATAAATCCCGTGTGATGCACCGCCAGCAATTCGCGGCTCTCGTTGTCAATCACCGCCTGCCCTTCGCTCTGCATCTCGCGCACCTGCTCCTTCACCGCCGGCGACTCGAACTTCTCCTCGATCACATCACGTAGGAGGATTGGTTTGCCGCAATCCGGACAGAACACCTTCCCCTTGCCGCCGGGAGCCAGCGCCTTGGCGATCTTCGCCTGGTCGTCAAAAGCCTGCCCGAAGGCATCGCACTTCTTGTCCCCGCAGAAATAACGCCTCAGCCGCACCACGTTTTGCGCGTGCTGCATGAGGTGATCATGCACATAACGCAAGAACAGCACCCGGGAGTTTCCGTCCACATCCGGCTCAAAATAAGCCTCCAGCCGCGAGCTGCCCTCGGCTTCCCGCGTCAGCGTGAATCCCAGCTTCGTTCCGGTCTGCGTCTTGAAATCCGCCGCCGACTTCCAGAGGTCCGTGCTCTGAAACGCCACCGTGTGTTGCAACCGCACCACCAGCGTCGCGTAGATGTCGTCCGCCGGACCATCGAAGCGATACGTCACCAACACACTGGGGTGACTCGGTTGTTCTTTCCGCTCGCGCCGGAAGTAGCTCGGGAAGGTCAGCATCGCCGAGCCATCGCAAGGTTGACGCAGACACCACGCCCGGCTGACAAAAGTCTCCAGCAAAGTGCGCAACACCACCGCCTCGTCCTCGCGCGGCAGCCGTTTGAAGTCCTGGTAATCCAAATCCCCGGCCAGCAATTCGTCCTCGCGGATGCAGCCCAACTCCTGCGGATGCTTCCGCACCTTGCGCACAACGGCGGCGGCGTAGCGGCTGAGCACCTCGGGCCGCAGCAGGATAAAGCCGCCAAAGTCCAATCGCTGGATTATGCCCGGCCCGGCCAGCAGGCTCACCACCGCCTCCAACTCCGCCAATTCGAAATTCGTGTCGCGCAGCGTCATCTCCATCCGCTGCTTCAATTCGGCCAGGCGGATCAGGACGAGGCCGGTGTCGCGCAGGCTCAGGATTTCCTGCTTCAACCGGTGATAGAGCGCGGGCGACGTTGTTTCCGGGATACTCTTCCAATCAATGGCCTTCACGATGGCTTCGCGGAGTTGGTCGCAACCCTTTCCGGTCTTCGCGCTCGTCTCTTGCAGCGGACCGAGGAAGCCACGTTCCTTCATGAACTTCTTCATGCTGCCGGCGCTGACCACGAGGCCGCCGCGATCAATGCGCGCGGCAGCGAGCAGTTTGGCAAACGGCTTCCGCGCCGCTTTCTGGAGGTCGCGATCCCAATGCCCCAGCCCCTCAAACGGATTTTCGTTCTGTGGATTGAAAACCAGCACAGCCGCCGCCGTGTCGTCCATGAAGAGCTGATGCACCAGCCGATAATCCACCTGTCCCGCGAAATCCCACAGCCAGATTTCGCGCTCCACGCCAGCTTTCTTCTGCTCGTGACCCAATGGCCAGTGAGTCGCCCAAGCGCCGTCGGTGGACGGAATCGGTTTGTCGTCCTGGACCTTGATGCCGTGGGCGAGGTAGTTAGAAAGCCCTGTCTTGCCCACACCACTCTCGCCCACGAGCAGCACTTTGGCGTTCGTGTATTGGACCTGTTCTGGTGTCGGCGGGAAGACGCTGGTTACTTTGGCCTTGGGTAAGACATAATCCGCTAGATTCCATAGGCGGACCGTGGAATCCCAAGAAGCGGAAATTGCAGACTTGCCATCTGGGCTAAAATTGACCGAATAAACACCCCTCTCGTGCCCCCGAAACACTTTCACGCAATGGCCTGTCTTCAAATCCCAGAGGCGGACCGTTTTGTCTCCAGAACAAGAAATCAGGTGGTGGCCGTTCGCACTCACTGAGACTCCATGCACAACGTCCGAATGGCCCTCTAAAACTCGTAGGCAACGTCCAGTTTTAAGCTCCCATACTATAATTGTTTTATCATACGAACCCGATAATACGTAACGACCTTCGGGACTGAAACAAACGCACTCGACGCTTCCTGTGTGTCCGGTAAATTCATGTATGCACTCTTCTTTGTTCGTCTCCCAAAGATGGACCTTCCTGTCCGACGCCCCAGATAGAGCGTGTCGCCCGTCTTGGCTAAGGTCGACGGCATAAATCATAGTTAGAGGCAAATCCCATTCGTAAAGCCATTTTCCTTTTTCAACATCCCAGAGTTTTATTGTTCCATCACCGCCTCCAGAAATTGCCGAACGTCCGTCCTTGCTGAATTTTACACTGTAAACGGTTGACTTATGCCCCCTCAACTTGCGTAAGCATTTCCCGCTTCCAACGTCCCAAAGGTAAATAGGTTTGTCTCCAGAACCGGAGAGCGCAAGTCGGCCATCGGCACTTAGAGCCACACTCTTGATGCTGTTGGTGTGTCCCTTAAAAACACGAACACACTTGCCAGTATTGATATCCCAAAGTTGTAGCGTTCGATCCCATGAGCCGGAGAGTGCATGCTGACCGTCGGTGCTAAAGACGGCGGAGTTCACGAAGTCACGATGGCCGGTGTAAATTCGAATTGAAGATGGTTCGGCAAGGCCAGCGGCCTTTTCAGGAATGGCGGGAAGCTTGCACCCGATTAAGAGTTCAACGTAAGCCTGTTCTCGGCTGTCCGGAAGCCAGTTGATGTAAAGGAACTGAGCCAGGGAGCCTTTGATGGGGGCGTCGTCGAGCCGCAGGGGAATGAAGCGGCGCTCCTTGTTCAGCGGGTCGCGAAACCGGAACGTGCCCGCCTCCAACTGCGCCCAGTCCGAGCCGAACGCATTGGCCGACATGCAGAGCACCAGCACGCGCGATTGCTCCAGCCCTTCCTCAATCTTCGCCGGGATGCTGTCGCCGGGCTTGAGCACCCATTCATCGAACCACACCTTCAGCCCGTCCTGCCGCAACCGCTCCGCCAGCGGGCGCACCACCGCCTTGTCCTTCGCGCTGTGGCTGAGGAAGACATCGTGGGAGAAATCAGTCGACATATGGCCCTCGTCCGTTGAAGTAACTTACCTGCTTTGGGAGCGGTTCGACCCCTTGCACCAACTGTTCAAATCTTGCGGGCTGAACGAGAAGTTCCGTCATCAACGAATGAAGTTGCATTTCAAAGTCCGTGTTGTTGATTGCCGAATCCTGTCCGGTAAGCACAAAGTTGTATTTACTCAAGTAGCGTTGCCGAAGTTCTGCTTCGTTGCCCAAGTCAACAAGCTGCCCGTCAATCTCTGCGGCGCCATCGTCGAAGAAAGTTCGTTTCAAATAGCGACCACGGAACAGGCACAATTCCTCCGAAGAGTATCCACGCCTCCTGATCTCGCTCTCGAGCGCTTCTTTCGGGCGGTTGTAGGCACCACTTGGAGCAACCCCATTCACTTCCACATAAACGAAACTCTTCCAGTACGCTCTGTTCTCGACTGCTGCAATTCTCCCAATCTGAAGTTCCTCATCGTTGAACAGCCAGGTCTTTTCATCCAAACGCCTAAATCGTTCGACGCTATTCGAACTCAATCCTCGAAACCACCAGATTGGTGAATAGTTGCCGATCTCCAGAGGTGGCTGCAGTAGCCGATCCATTCTGCTCGCGATGCTTTCAGTATCACTGAACCACACGACTTCGTCTCGAATGCCGGGAAACGCTTTTGCGAACCGGCTGGAGAAAAAGTGAGCACAGCTTGTCCAGCGTGATTCACGCTCGCCACCGGTGGTCTCTTTCTCGTTCTGCCGTGCTTGCACTGGTTGTTTGAGCGATTCGCTATCGCGGGGAGGCTGCGGCCAGTTCGCCGGGTGGCGGCAGGCTTCGAGGAGTTTCGCATATTCCTGCTCGCGTTGCGCCGGGAGCCAGTTGATGTAAAGGAATTGTGCCAGGGAGCCTTTGATGGGGGCGTCGTCGAGCCGCAGGGGAATGAAGCGGCGCTCCTTGTTCAGCGGGTCGCGAAACCGGAACGTGCCCGCCTCCAATTGCGCCCAGTCCGAGCCGAACGCATGGGCCGACATGCAGAGCGCCAGCACGCGTGAGAGATCCAGCCCTTCCTCGATCTTCGCCGGGATGCTGTCGCCGGGCTTGAGCACCCATTCATCAAGCCACACCTTCAGCCCGTCCTTCCGCAACCGTTCCGCCAGCGGGCGCACCACCGCCTTGTCCTTCGCGCTGTGGCTCAGGAAGACGTCGTACTGGAATGCGTCGGACATTATTTCAAAAACCCACTGTCGGCCAGCCATTCCGCGAAGCGTTCGATCCATTTGCCGGCGGGACAAACCAAGGCTGAAGGCTGAAGGAAGCCAACCTCGACTCACCGTTCCGGTGTTTAGCACTTAGCATTTATCCTTTGGCCTTTGGTTGGCGTTGTCGTCGCATAGCCGAAACACCGGCGGCGTTCGTCGTGGCACGAATCATTGATTTCCGGGTGAGACCTGAAATCCATGTGCGCGAGTATGGGGGGGCAGGGGAGATTTGAAAGGGGAAATTTGCGCCGCCTTCGCCCCTTTGGCGGTGTGCCTCGTCCGGCTTGGCCCACCCGATTTGATGCAGGCCATCGTTGCCGGAAGGCGTTACGGGTTCATGGGGCTTGAGCGGGCGGGGTGGACTGGAGTGATGCAAGCCGTTTGAGAATCGCCTGGGCCAACGCCGTGTTCGTTTGCGCGGTCGCGAGGTTGAGGGCTTCGTGCCAGTGGTCCATGGCGGCGGCCGGTTGGCCCGCCAGATGAAATACGTTGCCGAGGTTGGCACGGGCTTCGGCGTAATCGGGTTTGATGCGCAGCGCCTGCTGGTAGCGTGACTTTGCCTCGTCCAGTTTTCCCTGGCCGGCCAGCGCCGCGCCGAAATTATTGAGGGCCTCGACATAATCGGGTCGCAACTGAAGCGCGCGGTTGAAACTCTGCGCCGCTTCGTCCCAACGTCGGCGCGCGGCGAGCCGGTTGCCGAGGTTGTTGTGCGCCTCGGCGAAATCGGGTTTGAGTTGGACCGTGCGTTGGAAGTGTTCGATGGCTTCATCCAATTTGCCCTGGGCGGCGAGCCGGTTGGCCAGATTGAAATGGGCATCGGCGAAGTCGGGATGAATTTGCAGCGCGCGTTCGTAGTGCTGGATGGCCTGATCGAACTTTCGTTGTTTCGTGAGGGCGTTGCCAAAATTGTAATGCGCCTGCGGATGATCGGGTCGGAGGCGGAGCGCCGCTTCGTAGCGGAGGATCGCCTCGTCCAATCGGCCCTGGGCGGCCAGCGCATTGCCCAGGTTGTTCAGGGCGTCCACATAATTGGGTTTGAGGCGGAGCGCCTGCCCGTATCGTTCAATCGCATCGTCCAGTCGTTCCTGAGCGGCTAGGGCGACTCCCAGGTTGTAATATGCCTCGGCATAATTCGGTTTCATCCGGATCGCCGCTTCGTAGTGGGAGATGGCGGTCGGCCACTTTCGTTGATCGGCAAACGTCGAGCCCAGATTGTTATGGGCCAGGTAATTGTTGGAGGTGCCGGCCAGCGCGCGTTGCCAGAGCGACTCGCTGTTACGCCAATGGGTGGTCTGGCGGTAAGCGCCGATGCCCAAACCGGCCAGGATTGCGACGGCGGCGAGGGCCCGGACCGTCCGCCGGAATCGCCAGTTCGCGGACCAGGCCACAGCCCCCCATGCGGCCATGACGTACAGTCCGATTTGCGGCAGGTAGGTGTAGCGATCCGCGTGGGCCTGACTGCCGACCTGAACGAGACCGATTACCGGCACCAGCATCCCGAGATACCAGAGCCAGCCGACGAGGAGATACGGCTGACGCCGCCACGCGCAAATGACCGCGACGGAAATGACGACCAGCGCCGATGCCGACAACGCGATTTGCCAGATGGCCAGATGCTGTTGGGGATGCGGGTAGAAAACACAGAGTCCGGCCGGATAAATCATCTGCCAGAGATACGTGGCATAGGCAACCAGCGCGTTCGCGACCCGCCAGGGCATGGTCAGTTCATCAAGGGGATGAACCTCTTTCACCGCGACGATGGTGGTCACGCAAGCAATCAACGCCAGTGCGAGCAGGGGAATTTTTTCGAGAACCACCCGCTTGAGTTCCCGGGGCTTCTGCAGCCGGAAACCGGATGCGAAAGCAATCCGCCGCAACGGCCAGTAGTCGAGCAACAGGAGCAGGAAGGGAAGGGGGACCACGGCGGCCTTGGACAACAGCCCCAGCGCGAAGAACAACACGACGAGCAGGTAACGTCCGATGGCGAAGGGCTGTCGTGCGTAGCGGACATAAGCCCACAAAGTCAGCGCAAAGAACAACCCGCACAGCACATCCTTGCGTTCCGTAACCCAGGCCACGGATTCCACCCGCAACGGATGAATGGCGAACACCGCCGCCACGAAAGCGCTGCGCCAGAAAGCCCCGGTCAGGCGGTGGAGGGCAAGGAACAGGAAAATCACCGTCGCTGCATGGAGGAGAACGTTGGTGAGATGATGACCCCACGGGTTCAAGCCGTAGAGTTCGCAGTCCGCCATGTGCGAGAGGGAAGTCAGCGGCCACCATTCATCCACGTGAATGTGCGTGAACGCCCAGGCGATTCCCTGCCAGCTCAACCCGGCTTTGATTTGTGGATTTTCGTAAACGTAAACATCGTTGTCGTAGTTGACGAATTCGTGGTTCAGCGTCTGACCAAAGACCAGCCAGACCGTCGCGGCCAGCGCCATGCACACCAGACCCAGGGTCAGACCGCTCGGGGACGTTGTTTCAGATCGGCTCTTGCTGGCGTCACCAATGTCCGCGGCGGGTCGCCGCGCGGAGGTGGCGACATTCGGAGGCGAGCCTTGCGACGGCTGGGACATCAGTTTGTCCAGCTTACGCCGGGGGCGCGGAACGATTCAAGGGCTTTGAACCGAACGCGCCCGGCATCGTTCGCTTCAGCCCGGAGAACGGGGCATGTATCAGGACAGGGAGCGCCGTCCGTTTGATGAACGAATCTAACCCCGGCGTGTCCCCAGGCTCAGTTGGAACGGATGAAATCGTCCGCTTCCATGGCAGTGCTGTCATCAAAGCGGCGATTCGGGCCGGCGGAGCGGATGAGGACGCCGTTGTCGGAGAAGTAAATTCGCAGTGGTGTGTTCCAAGGATCAACGATTTCACCCTTCTCGTTCAACTCGTTCTTGCGGCCGACGAGGATGATTACGTTTTTCGAGTTCTTGCCCTTCAAGGCCTTGGCCACCTCGGCGTTGCTGCCCAGCGGATAGGCGCCGACGATTTCCTTGTATTTTTGGAGGCCGACGAACAGGTTTTCGACATCCTCATTGAACTTGGCAGTTCGCGCGTTGACCTGCCATGTGGACCAGGCGCGACTGGCCCAGACGATGCCCACAATCACCGTAAGCACACCGATACCGACCAAGATTTTTCTCATGCCGGCTAGTCAGCACGTCAGATACCAACGGGCTGTCTGGAAGCGGGACAAACCGGCCTCAGGCGGGCGGCGGGGATGGCGGTGGCGCGGTGCTCTCGCGGACAATCAACTCGGCAGGGAGGCGGCGGGGTTCGATGTGGTCCCGGCGCAGGACTTTGAGCATGGTTTCCATGGCCGCGATGCCGAGCCGATACTTGGGCTGCCGCAACGTGGTCAGTGGCACCCGAAAATGTTCGCTCACCCGAATGTTGCCGAAGCCCACCACCGAAATGTCCTGGGGAATCTTCAGACCTTGTTGCAGCAGGGCATTGGCGCAACCCACGGCCACCAGATCGTTGACCGCCAGCACGGCGGTGGCGCTGCAGTTTTCGTTGAGCATCTGCAACCCGGTCTTGACGCCGTCCTCAATCGTGCTGCCCGCCGTGAACACGAGCCGGTCATCCACATCAAGGTTCGCTTCGCGCAACGCGCGGCGATAGCCGTCCAAACGCGCCTGCGCCCAGGGCGCGACCAATCGGCCCGTTAGCACTGCAATTCGTTGGTGGCCCAAGTCCAGCAGATGCCTGGTCGCGGTATAACTCGCGAGCAGATCGTCCGAACTAACCGATGGAAACGCGCTGCAAAATGGTGCCGGCGGCCCGATCAACACCGTCGGCGTGCCGCGCGCCAGCACCTCTTGATAAATCCGCGCCTCGGGTTCGATGCGATAGACGGGCGAGACCAACAACCCGTCCACCCGGCGCGAGAGCAGTCGCCGGATCGCGATTTCCTCGCGCTCGGTGTTGTTCATGGTTTGCGCGATGAACATGTCGTAGCCCGTGTCATGCGCCCGCTCCTCGATGGCCCGGACGATGCGCGCGTAGATTGGATTGGTCACGGACGAAATGACGACGCCCAGAGTTTTGGACGTGCGGGAACGCAGTCCCTGGGCAGCGGAGTCCGGCACGTAACCCATCTGCCTCGCCAGCGTTTTGATGCGCTCGCGGGTGGACGGCGAAACATCCGGTTCGCCGCGCAACGCCTTGGACACCGTCATGATCGAGACGCCGGCCCGTTCCGCGATGTCTTTGAGGCGAACCATGAGTTACTCGGTGCTCCAGCGCGAGGGTTTAGACATACGCGCCGCGCCAATGAAGCTTTTGACGCAGCGCTTCGAAAAACGAACGCCCGGCCAGTTGCATCAATCGAACGGTGCGATGACTCCGCCGGATCGTGACGGCGTCGCCCGCGGACAATTCGCTGATCACCTGTCCGTCCGCGCTGAGAATGGTGGACGGCTTCGGACTGCCGGCCTTGACGCAAATGGTGGCGGACAATGGCACGATGAGCGAGCGGTTCGTGAGCGTGTGCGGGCAAACCGGCGTGAGCGCAAAAACTTCCGCGGTTGGCGCCACCAGCGCACCGCCCGCCGCCAGCGAATAGGCCGTTGATCCGGTCGGTGAACTGACAATGAGCCCGTCGCCCCGGTATCGCGTCAGGGGTTCGCCGTTGACCTCGACGTCCAGTTGAATCAGGCGTGAAATCACGCCGCGGCTGATGACGATGTCGTTCAGGGCGGTGAATTGGAGACGCCGTCCGGCGCAACGGGCCGTCGCCTCGATGAGCGCCCGGCGTTCGAAGGAGAACTGCCCGGCCCACACCTGCTTGAAGGCCGTCGCCAGTTGGGTGGATGGCACCGCGGTCAGAAAACCGAGGCCGCCCAGGTTGACCCCCAGCAGGGGCGTTTGGGATCCGGCGATTTCGCGCGCCACGCGCAGCATGGTGCCGTCGCCCCCGAAAACCAGCAGCAGATCCACCTGCCGCGCCAGCGCGGCGGCGTCCGGGCACACGGCCGCTTTGAAGCTCGCCGAGGCCGCTGTGGCTTCATCGGTGAAGACCTGCCGCCCCGCCGCGCGGATCAATCGGGCGGCCCGGGGCACGATGTCCTTGCCGGCGACCTTGTCGGAACTGCCGGTCAAACCGATGCGGGCGATTTTGTCAGCCGGTTTTTTCAATCAACACCAGGAATTCTTTGTTGCCGGCCGGTCCGGCCAGCGGCGATTCAATCACATCCTGCCATCGCAATGCTGGTTGCGTGGCGGTCCACTCGCGCAATTCGCGCAACACACGTTCGTGGATGGCCGGGTCTGAGATGACGCCCGCGCCTTTGTCGGCTTCGGCTTTGCCGGCTTCGAACTGTGGTTTGATCAGCGCGACGATTTTACCGGTTGGCCGTAACAATGCAACGGCGGCGGGAAGGATTTTGCGCAGCGAAATGAATGAACAATCAATCACGGCCAGGTCAAAGGGCGTGAACGGTTGCGGAAAGGCAGCCGCGACGAGATGGCGTGCGTTGGTTTTTTCCATCACGATCACGCGCGGATCGCGCCGCAGTTTCCACGCGAGCTGGCCCTGGCCGACATCCACGGCGTGAACGCTGGCGGTTCCGGCTTGCAGCAGGCAGTCCGTAAAGCCGCCGGTCGAGGCGCCGACGTCCAACGCCGAAAGCCCCGTCACATCCAGATGGAAGTTTCGCAGGGCATGTTCGAGTTTATGGCCGCCGCGGCTGACGTACTTTTCGGCGGCCAGGAGCGCGATCTGGTCGCCGGGCTTGGTGGGGTCGCTGGGCTTGGCGGCGATGCGGTCATTAATTTTGACCTGACCGGCCATGATGGCGCGTTTGGCTTTCTCGCGGCTTTCACAGAGGCCGCGTTCGACCAGCGCCTGATCCAAACGACTCATGGCGCAAGGGTAGGGGCGGGCCGCGCAAAAATCACGCCCGATCCGGGCGGAGAGGTCAGACGCGGTGTCGCGAGGCGATGCCGGCGCGCTTTGCCGTTGAACGGCGAGGCTCAACTTTCCGCGCGATTGCCGCTGGAGTAAACCGTTTCCTGGACCTCCCGATAGCTGTGGAGGAACATGGTGTTGTCACCGACGGCTTTTTCGATGAGTTGCTTGACGAGGAACAACTCGGAGGAGTTGATGACCGCATGCACGCTCTGTTGGAAGGCCTGCATGGGCGTGAAGGTTTGGAAGGAATTGCCAAACAAGACCACCGTGGCGTGACGACGTTGATGCATCGGCATGTTTTGCAGGCTTTTCAGCGTCATGTTCTCCTCGATGGTGTTGGCCGCGAAACATTCCTCGAGAATGACAACCTGATACCGGACCTGGGTGAAACGGATGAGAAAGTCGCTGTGCGTCGCCGCGGTGTGCACCTTGTAACCCAGTTCCTGAAGCGCCAGCCGCACGGCGTCGAGCCATTCGGGAGTGGAGAACGCCAGCAAGGCCGGCTTGTCCGTGGCGCTGATGAAATCAAATTTGTCGCTCATAGGTTACTTGAGGGTAAGCGCCAGTTTGGGGGCCGCTTCCGCGGCTTTGGGGTTCATCCCGGCGCGCATGCGCAGGTTGCCGACCGAGGTCGTGGTTTCGCCGCGGGATTTCTTGATGTTGTCAATGCCGCGGGTGACCGGGCCGCGTTTGGTGCAATAGAGCAGCGCGGTTTCCTCGGTGATTTTGCCCTCTTCAAAGGCCTCCAAACACGAGTGATCAAACGTGCGCCAGCCGAACGTATGGCTGGCCTCGATGATTTCGTAAAAGCTTTTGCCTTCGCTCTCGCCGAGCCGGATGGACTCCTGTGTGCGCAGGTTTGAGCCCATGATTTCCAGCATCGCGTAACGTCCACCGCCCACCTTCGGCACCAACCGCTGGCTGACGATCCAGCGCAAGGTGTCCGCCAGGCGCACGCGCACCTGTTCCTGTTCCTCGGGTTCAAACATGCCGAGGATGCGGTTGATGGTCTGGCCGGCATCAATCGTGTGCAGCGTGCTCAACACGAGGTGGCCGGTTTCCGCCGCGCTGAGGGCGATGCTGACCGTTTCGCGATCGCGCATTTCACCCACCAGAATGACCTTCGGCGCCTGGCGCAGGGCAGCCCGCAGACCGCTGGCGAAGGAGTCAAAATCCTGTCCGAGTTCGCGCTGGTTGAAAGTGGCCCGCTGCTGGGGATGAACGTATTCGACCGGGTCCTCCAACGTGACGATGTGCACGGGTTTCGACTGGTTGATTTCGTTCAGGACCGCGGCCAGCGTGGTGGATTTGCCGGAGCCGGTGGCCCCGGTCACCAGCACGAGCCCGGTCTTTTCGCGGGGAATCTTCGTGAAAATCTCGGGGAATTGCAGCCAGTCCAGCGTGGGCACGGCCGTGTTCAACTTGCGGCAAACGATGGAATAGTTGCCGCGTTGGGAAAAGATGTTCACCCGGAAGCGTGCCTTGTCCGATAGCGAATACGACGCATCGCACGAGCCCCGCCGCAAGAGATCGCCGATGAGCCAGTGGTTCTCGCCGATGATGTTCAGCGCGACCATCTCCGTTTGAAAGGGCGTCAGGGCCGTGATGGCCGGATCGAGCGTGACGGGTTTGAGTTCGCCGAAGGATTCGACCTGCGGCGGTTTATCCACCGTGAACAGCAGGTCGGAAACTTCCGGCTGCGAGTCCAGCATGGTGGTTAGAATGTTGTCCAGTTCGGGGCGGCGCATGGTCAGGCTTCGTCGTCATCCGGCGGGTGGGGCAGGAATTGACGGAATTTTTTCTTGTCGAGGCATTTTTCGTAGGCTTCGTCCGGCGAAATCCGTTTCATGCGCAGGTGTTCCATGATGGCGTCGTCGAGCGGCTGATTGCCGAGCCGCTTGCCGACCTGAATCATGCCCGGAATCTGGTGCGTCTTGCCTTCGCGCACGAGGTTGGCGATGGCGGTGGTGAACACCAGGATTTCCAGGGAGGCCACGCGGCCCTTCTTGTCAATGCGCTTGAACAGGTTTTGCGCCACGACGCCCTTGAGCGCCTCGGAAAGCGTCGCGCGAATCTTGTTCTGCTGCTCGGCCGGGAACACGTCGATGATACGATCCACCGTCTTCGCCGCGCTGGGTGTGTGCAATGTGCCGAACACCAGGTGGCCGGTCGCCGCGGCGGTGATGGCCAGTTCGATGGTTTCCAGGTCGCGCATTTCACCGATCAGAATGATGTCGGGATCTTCGCGCAACGCGCCCCGCAAGCCGGTGGCGAACGACTTGGTATGCACCCCCACCTCCCGGTGGTTCACGAGGCAGTTCTTGCTCTCGTGCACAAATTCAATCGGATCCTCCATCGTGATGATGTGGTCCTTGCGGTTCTTGTTGCAGTAATCGAGCATCGCCGCCAGCGTCGTGGATTTGCCGGAGCCGGTGGGTCCCGTGACGACGATCAAGCCCTTGTGCAGCATGCAGAACTTTTTCAGAACGGCGGGCAGGGGCGCGTCGAACTTTTCAAAGTCCTCGAACGAGAGGACTTTGCTGGGAATCTGGCGGAACACGGCGGAGATGCCGTTCTTTTGCTGGAAAAAGTTTGCGCGAAAGCGGGAGATGTTGGGAATCTCGTAACCAAAGTCAACGTCGCCCGTTTCCTCGAACACCTTGATCTTGTACTCGGGCGCGATTTCGTAGAGCATCGCTTTGAGATTGTCGTTTTCGAGCGGCGGAAAGTCCACGCGCTGGAGTTCGCCGTTGATGCGCAGCATGGGTTGGTTGCCCGAGGCCACGTGAAGGTCGGAAGCCTTCTGCTCGAACATCAGGTTGAAGAATGCGTCAATTTTGGCCATAACTGGTTCGCGATACGCGCCACTATTAGCTAAATCCGCACCACACCCGAAACGTGAGTCCCGTCACCGAGAAAATCCGAACTGAAATCGCCGAACGCGGCGCGATTCCTTTCGCGCGGTTCATGGAGCTGGCGCTCTACTGTCCGCTTTATGGATTTTACGAAAAGAAAGGGGACACCCCGGGCCGGCGCGGGGATTTTTATACCAGTGTCAGCGTGGGACCGCTGTTCGGAGAACTGCTCGCCTTTCAATTCGCCGCGTGGTTCAAACACCAGCCGGTCGCCGATGGCCGCTGCCATCAGATTGTTGAAGCCGGCTCGCACGACGGACGGCTGGCGCACGATATTCTTACCTGGCTGCGGTTGCAGCGACCACGTCTGTTTGAAAGAATTGAGTACTGGATTATCGAGCCTTCGGTCGCGCGGCAGGCGTGGCAACAAGCAACCCTAAAAGCATTTGCGCCGCGGGTTCGCTGGTTTGCCGACTTCACTTCCCTCGCCACCAGTTCCGGCGTTCCGGGTGAAACAGCACCGGTCCACGGCGTCATTCTCAGCAACGAACTGCTCGATGCCATGCCGGTTCATCGGTTCGGCTGGGACGCGCAACGCCGGGAATGGTTTGAATGGGGCGTGCGCTGGGAGCAGGAACGTTTCGTCTGGGCTCGACTCGCCAACCAATCGGCGACCGGCCATCCGCCAACGGCCCTGTCTGATCTGCCGTGTGAGTTGCTCGCAGTGTTGCCCGATGGTTTCACAACCGAGATTTGTCCGGAAGCCGAGCGGTGGTGGCGCGCGGCCGCGGGGGTTTTGCAGCGCGGCAAGCTTCTGACCTTCGACTATGGTCTGGCCACCGAGGAATTCCTGCTCCCCCAGCGAGCCGGCGGGACGTTGCGCGCCTACCATCGCCACCGTTTGGTGGACGACGTTCTCGCCGATCCCGGCGACCAGGACCTCACGGCCCATGTCAATTTCACCACCATTCGAAAGGTCGGCGAGGCGTCGGGCCTGCGAACCGATTTGATTGCGCCACAGGGGCAGTTTTTGACCGGCATCGTGCGAAGGGCCTGGCAGGAGCCCAGCGGGTTTGGGCCATGGTCCAGCGAACACACGCGTCAGTTTCAGACGCTGACGCATCCCGACCACTTGGGCCGCTCGTTCCGGGCCCTGGTTCAATCCACCGATTGATCGGAAGGGGAACGCCCGTCAGCACGGCAAGCCAGCGGCTGCGGTCTGGCGTTTTTCTGCTTGCGAAGACTGGGACGTGCGCGTAATTGCAGCGCGATCAATGCATGAACCCTACCGCCATTGAAGCCCATCTCAAACTGGTTTTGCTCCAGTGGCTGGTGATCATCGTTGTGGCCTGGGCGTTTGGCAGACTGGGCAAAAGACTGGGACAACCGCTGGCGGTGGGCGAAATCCTCGCGGGTATTGTGCTCGGACCTTCGGCGCTCGGCCTGGTGTGGCCCGCGGACTGGCCACTGTTGTTTCCGAAGGAATCACAGCAGTCATTGCAACTCCTGGGCAAGCTTGGGCTCATCCTGCTGTTGTTCCAGGTCGGAATGGAATTCGACTACGGCCATTTGCGGTCGCGGTCGCGCACCATCACCGCCGTGTCCATTTGCGGCATCGCCGTGCCGTTTGTCTGTGGCCTTTTGATCGGTCCGTGGCTGCACCGGGAATTTGCCCCCGCGCTGCCGTCGTTGGGCTTCCAGCTTTTTCTTTGCATCGCGCTCTCCATCTCGGCGCTGCCCATCATGGGACGCATCCTTCTGGAAATGAAATTGGAGCGGACGGCCATTGGCGCCATGGGCATCAGCGCCGCGGCCATTGACGACGTGGTGGGGTGGATTCTGCTGGCCGTCGCCACGGCCATTGTCACGTCGGGCTTCGATGCCTGGGCGTTGACAAAGCAAGTGGCAGGAATTCTGTTGTTCTTCCTCGTGCTGCAAAAGCTGGTGGGGCCGGCGTTGTGCCAACTTTGGCGGCGGGTCGCCGACCGGAATGGCGGGCAGGGGCTCACGGCGTCCTTTCTCACGCTGCTGCTGATCCTGCTGTTCGGGTCCGCGCTGATCAGCAATCGCCTGGGCATTTTTGCGATCTTCGGTGCGTTCCTGTTTGGCGTCTCGTTGCACCAGGAGGTGGCGCTGGTCAAGGCCTGGCGC
This sequence comes from uncultured Bifidobacteriaceae bacterium, assembly GCA_964458575.1. Taxonomy (GTDB): domain Bacteria; phylum Verrucomicrobiota; class Verrucomicrobiia; order Limisphaerales; family JADLHS01; genus CAYWMD01. Next base: position 31,209 of record CAYWMD010000017.1, read on the forward strand.
GAGAAGTTCTCGGACTTCGTGATTGTGGCCATGGTGCCGATTTTTTTCACCAACACGGGCCTGAACACGGAAATCGGCGCGCTGAAGACGCCGCTCGCGTGGCTGGGCTGTGGCGTCGTGCTGCTCGCGGCCGTGTTCGGGAAACTGGGCGGCTGTTTTGTCGCGGCGCGAATGACCGGTCAGCCGACCCGTGATGCGGCGTGCATCGCGGCGCTCATGAACACCCGGGCGCTGATGGCTCTGGTGGCGATCAATGTCGGCCTCGACCTCAAACTGCTCAACCGGGAATTGTTCACCATGCTGGTCATCATGGCGCTGTTGACCACGGCGATGACCGGCCCGCTGCTGCGCTGGTGGTTGCCGGCGAATCTCCGCAAAGAGGACGTGACCGGCGCATGACGCGGCGGGCCAACGCGAACGTCGCGATCAATGCCGTCGCAGTATCAGGCGATGCTCCACGCGGCGCGTCTGGTGAAATTCCAACGGAGGCAGGGTGGTGAGCGTCGGCGATTCGGTTTCATTGAGGATGGTCTTGGCCATGGCTTGAAACGCGCGCCAACGCGGCCAGTCCAGTTCGGGCGCATGACTGATTTGCCGCAACAGACTTCGCCATTCGATGATGACCCGATCAATGTCCCCGGCGCCGACGAGGTCCGTGATCCAACTGTGCTTGGTCAGCGGGTTTTTGTGAACCGACGCCACCACGGCTTCCGCTCCGGATCCGTATTTCGGCGGGAGGCCGTTTTCAAGATAGCCCGTGACGGTTTGCAGACCGAACTTCTCGTGACAAACGATTGCCAGCCGGCCCGCCCAGCGATTGTCGTCACCGCAAAATCGGAAACCGGCGTCGAGATTGGCCAGGTCGTAGATCAATTCATCGAGCGGATAGCGCTCATCCTCCAGGGCCGCGGCGATGGCGAGACCATCGCCCTGGGAAAAGAAACTCACCACGCGACCACGCAACGTCGGCACGCCCTGGGCGTCCACCAGGTTTAGCCGTCGCCAGAGCAACGCGGTGCCGGTTGCCGTCGGCAGTTTCTTGCACGTTTCCACGAGCGAACACCGCGCGCAGTCGTAAGGCAACACCTCGCGCTCGACCGGTCGCCACAGCGCCACGCCGTGCCGGTCCACCGGCACGCGCATCGTGAGCTCGGCCAGACTAACGTGGGCGACGATGCGATGAGCTTGCGGCACGAAACACACGACGGGTGTCTTCTGGCCGGCCAGCCGTTGTTCGACGAGGGGGACGATTTTATCCCGCCAAAGAGGCATCGGTGCCTGGCGGCCATTCCAGTTGGTCAGTCGACGTATCCATTTGGCGATGATGACACGGTCGTCGCTGAGCCGCTCGGCAACCGTGATGGCGCGACCGTAAGTTTTTTGGCCGTTCGTTTCATCGAGGACGACCAGCGTGCCGGAGCCGATTTTTTCCAAAGCGGCGGGTTCGGACAAGACGGGTCGTAGGACAGGCGTCGCGCCTGTCTCCAATTTGTCGGGCCCGTCTGTCAGGACCGATTTGTGAGACAGGTGCGACGCCTGTCCTACCTTGGTTTCTGCCAGCGGCTTTTCAACCGGCGTGGGATACATTTCCCACTCTCCCCGACTGTTGAGCATTTCCCGCTGGCGCTTGCGGACGTGGCGGGCGCGCTCCGCGTCGGTGTGCAAACCACACGGAACGTCAGGATGTTTCAAGGATTCTTCGACCCCCAGGAAGATGGGTTTGGTGGTGAACAGGCGTTCCTGCGCGCGCACGGCTTCACCGAATGGATCACGACCGTCCTCGGCGGCGGCCGACATCAAACCCAGCAACGCGCTCCAGTCCACGGCGCCACTCCTGGCCAGGTGGCCGGGCCGCGCATCGAGCAGGCGCAACTGATTCGCGGTGATCAGAACGAAGCCCGTTTCGTCAAGGCCACGACGACCAGCCCGGCCGAACATTTGCAGGATTTCATCGGGGCGCAACGGCTGCTCAACCGCGTCGCGCCGGTACGAGTCGCCGGCCAGCGCCACACTGCGCAACGAAAAGTTGATGCCCGCCGCCAGACCCATCGTGGCCACCACGACGCGCAACTGCCCGGCTTTGGCCAGCGGTTCGATCACGCCGGCGCGCGCCGCGTAGCTCAAGCCGCTGTGATGATACGCAATCCGGCTCTTGAGCAGTCGGGCGAGATGTTCACCGACCACCTGCTTCTGGTCGGTGCTGAGGGCGAGCGGGTTCGGTGTCGGCAGTTGGCGAACCAGTTCGGCGGCCATGCTTTCCGCGGCCTGACGGCGGGGGGCGAAGATCAAAACCGGGCCGAGGTCTTCGGCGAGCACCTTGGCGACGAGCCGCGGCCAGTAACCGCGGATTTCCGACGGCACATGGTAATTGAGATTGTTCGCATGAACTTCCTCCAGCGGGACCGGCCGTTGCTCGTGACGGATCAAAACGGCTTTGCGGCCAAGGCGCGTCAGCCATTGGACGACATGATGAGGATTGGCCACGCTGCCACTGAGCAGGAGCAATTGGGTTTGCGGCGGGGCAAGCGCGAGGGCCAGTTCGTAATTCAGCCCGCGGTCGGCGTCGCTCAACATCTGGTATTCGTCCACCACCAACAGCGCGGGGCCATCCCCGTGAACGAGGCGGTTCTTCTGTGTTTCCAGCGTGGCTACGAGGACCGGCGCGCTCAGGTTTTCCGCGAGGTCACCCGTGGCAATGCCCACGTCCCACCCTCGCGCGCGCCACTCGGCAAGTTTGTCGTTGGCCAGCGCGCGGGTGGGGACGGTGTAAATGGCCTGGCCGCGCGGTTTGCCGGAGTTGGACCAGAGTTCAAAAATCAGTGTCTTGCCTGCGCCGGTCGGCGCTTGAACCACGACATCCTTCCCGTCGCGCAACGCGGCCACGGCCTGCTGTTGCCAGAGGTCAGGTACGGCGACCTGCACCAGCGCAGGAAGGTCGGCAAACTGGGAAGTGAGCGTTGGCACACCAGCAAGATAACCGAAAGCGCGGTGGGAGAAATGCCAAATCTGAAAGCTCAGGCGCCAGTCCGCATCTAAAACAGGTCGCCCGCAGCGCGGTACGCGGAATTTCGGGACTGAAGAACCCCGGCGCGGACGCCAAATCTCGATTCCGCAGAGCGGAGGCATTACCACGACCCGCAGCTACAACGGCGCAACTCCGTGGCCGAAAAACTCCGGGCCGTCCGCTTGCACCTCGAGGAGGGCTTCACCTTGCCGCTCGTGGCCGACGAACTGGACGTCGGCAAGGGCAATGTCCACCGCTGGGTCCTGCAACACCGCCTGGCCGGTGAAGCCGGGTTGCAACCGATGGACCGAGTTCTATCCGCTCCTGCGCCAGTTGCACCGCGGCCGCGTGCGCACCCAAGACACCGGGGAACTCTACGCACAGGCGTGGGCACGCGCACCACGGCGAAGGCTTTGCGATTGCCGGCCAGAAAACGGTCCAGGCGGCTGACCAGTTCGGCGGCATCGGTCTTGTCGGTGTTCACGCGCTTGCCCAGCGGGTCGAGCTTCATCGGCCGGATGACGAAACACGTGACGCCCCAGGATTTGAGCTGGCGGGCCAGGACGAAGCCGCACGGCCCGGCTTCATACACGGCGAAGACGGCCTTGGCCTGGGCGAGTTGTTTCTGGATGAACCGTTCCAGATCGCCGCCCGGATACACGCGTTGGGGCGGTTGGGGCCCCGCGCCGTCGAGCTGGCGGACGATCCGCAGATGCTCGGCGTGCTGGTCCACGCCCAGGAGGATGCGGTCGTATTGGGGCTGGGCAGGATTTGTCGCTTGCGCGTTGGGTGGGGTTGTGGTGAGGTTGATTGCGGTATGAGTGTTGGTCTTCATAATAGTCTTTCTATGGTTGAAGGTTTTGTTTACGGACAACTCAAGTTGCCGCCTGTCGCGGCGCTTGCCAACACTCATGCCATCTTGGGTCGTTAGGCCCAAACCGGCATTCGAGCAGATATGGACGAAGATACTTTCTGGAAGTTGATTGGCCAGTTTGATTGGGACAAAACTGGTGATGATGCTGCGGTGCTTGAGCCGGCCGTCCGCTTAATCGCGACAATGTCGGTGGAGGACATCTTCCAGTTTAGCGACATACTCGCCGCGAAGTTACATGCACTGGACACCAGAAAGCATTGCAAAGCCTGTTTTGCTGGCGAACTCGATCCGGATAAAGGAGATGACTACATTTCAGCAGATGATTTTCTCTACCGCCGCTGTGTTGTTGTGGCAAATGGTCGAGTGTTTTTCTCGACGGTGCTTGCAAACCCGAAGAAGATGCCGAAGGACTTGGAGTTCGAGGCGCTTCTTAGTCTGGTGCCAAGCGCGTATGAACGAAAGACGGGGCAATCTTTTGAACACGTTTCACCTGTCAGCTATGAGAGTTTTCAGAATAAGGACGGTTGGAAGCCCACCGCATCGACGCGACCCGGAAAGTATACTGGCGACAATATACCTCCGGGAAACAGGCGACCGACCTAACCCAAGCCCTAACCTCCAAGGTTAGCTTTGACCGGAGCACGCGCGTGCTGGAGGTGGGAAAGGTGAAAAGGGAGGTCAGAGGACGGAAGACGGAGGGCGGCGTTTGCGGTTTTCTTTTCTGCCTGACCCGCATGGCCCGGGGCCACGGACGGGTTGGGCCACGCCACGCAAAAAATTCAAAGCGACGATTGACACCGCGGGGCGGATGCTTTCTCCTGTAATTTGGATGTCAGCAACGCAGCGGTTCAGTTCAACCGGCAGTTTATCCGCCATGCCCCCGGCGTCCCGTGTTAATTCGATCGCTGCCCGGCTTCGGCATGGCGGATACACTGCTACCTGTTAGGCGTATGCGCGGCAAAAATCGCATAGCGGTTATCGCTCTCATTCTCGGGCTTGGGTTTCTCGGGCTGCGGTGGGTGTATCATACCATGGTATTTGACCAAGGCCGGGTCAGTAGCGTCGCGGCATTGCACCGGCCTTTCACCAAGGCCGGTTCACAGATAGCGGCCACATTCACCAATTCATTGATTCAGACATTTCCATTCAAGGGAGACATCGAATGGCGACTTGGCTTCATTAAAGATCCGATGCTTTCAGTGGCAGGAGAGGTTGATACAAATGCGTTACAGAAGTTTATTAGCGCCAATTCAGGTATCCAGTTTTTCTGGTCGGGGACAGACGCCAGCGGCCGAGATTGGTCCGCCGACGAGTGGCCGACTAAGGATGCATACCCATCGGTGAATTGGAAGACCATGACGTTTGGGACGCCACACACAAACGGGTTTACCGCAGTGATAGATGCAACGTTGGATATTGTTTCAAACCGAGTCCATTTTTTGATTCACTAGCGACATCAATTATGCGGGACGCGAAAAGTACGCCTAACCTCCAAGCATAGCTTCGACCGGAGCACGCGCGTGCTGGAGGTGGGAAGGGTGTGAGCGGTGATCGCGCGTGCGGAGCGTCAAAGCTAAGCGTCTTGCCCTGTGGGAAATCGGAAGGGCGAAGATTTTTCCGGAGCGCCGGCTTGCGGCCGGCTTAAACTCCAAAAAGCTTCGCTGCGCCGGTTTTTTGGGGCTGGACGGAGTTGGGGTCACGGAGTATGTAAGTCTTCATGGTGTTTGTGCTTCGATCATTGGTTGTTGGCGACGTGAGTCCCACAACTCCTGTCCTCCGAAGCATTGTTGCGAAGGATGGATGTGGCTCGGCGACCCGCATCACGGGTTGCAACCCACGCTTACTCCGGAGAGCAGACACCGCTTTCGCTTTCATCGAAAGCCATAGTGTCTAGGCGGAAGTGACCCAGCGGCGGTTTCCATGAAGACCGTGCGTGTAGAATTGCAGAGTGGTGAAAGGATCGAAGCGCTGAACGAAGAGCGAATAGCGTCGATTTTGCGGGGCCTTCATCCTGAGAACAGCGCCCGCGCCACCTTTTACGCCGACGATGGCGAGTGGGTTTCCGTTTCCGGCTGTGTCTCTGACGGCTTTGCGTTCTCCCGTCAGGCGACACCGGATGCAGCAGTCGTCTATTGTCCGCGCATGATTTCATTTTCCGAAGCTCAGGGACTGATTGCGCGATTTGTTCGAGGAGAGCTGGAGTGGCTGGAGTCTGTTCCTTGGAAGCGGACGTCCCGGATCGTTCAGCTCGGCATTGTTCTACTGGTGCTGGTCGTCGTAGCATCTATCCTGTTCTTCTTTGTCCGGGGCTTGAGAAGTTGGTTATGAGACGCGCTTCGACCTCGCCCAACAAGCCGGCTGCACCGAACGCCGGGACCGCGCCTCAGTTGACAAGCGGACATCATTGGCCCGGCGTCGGTGAGCCGGGACGTTAGACATCATCGCGCGCCGTGAAAATCTCCAGACCATTGCAGGGAAGTGTTTGCGGAGTGCTGAGTGGTTTGCTCATCGCGGCTGGTTGGTTTCTGTGGTTGTATTCCAGTGGTCGCCGCGAGACCATTTTGATGTCGCAGGACGAGGTGTGGAGGATGATGCGGTCAGACTTGGTGATTGCGGCCAGCATTTTTATTGTTGTCAGTATTCTGGTTGGGATTGGAGTAGCTCTTTTACCAAAGTATGAGAGGAGACACACAGGTGATGTCTAACCTCCAAGGTTAGCTTTGACCGGAGCACGCGCGGGGAGGACGTTGGAATGGAGTGAGAGGTGATCGCGCGTGCGGAGCGTCAAAGCTAAGCGTCTTGCCCTGTGGGAAATCGGAAGGGCGCGCACGTTCTTCAAAGCAGTGGACGATGACGGGAATGGCTCGTCCATCAAGTCACCAGCTTTTCCCACGGGGTGAATTGAACCAGCCCGACCCATTTCCCGGAGTCTCCCTTTGCGGTTTTCTTTTTCGTCCCGCTCGATCCGTTTTGATCCTTCGCCCGCCCGTCAGGCCGCCGGACCGGGCTCGTTCGGGCCATGACCGTCACTTCCAGTCGCACCCCCGCGACAACCCGCTTGCAACCGGCAACCTGGAACTCGTAAGCTACCTCGAACACCATGATTCAAGTCCATCCCAACCTGCATTCAGTGGAACAGGCCAGCGCCTTGCAACGGCGGTGGTATCGCACCATTCGCGAAACGATGCGCGCCATGGCGGGTCGCATCTGTGGCGTGGCGAAATGGGAGGCCAAGAAGCTTCTGGCCCGGCATATCTGGCTGGATGCCGAACATGGGGAGGCTTTGCGGCAGCGAGTGTTGGAATTGCGTTTTCCGCGCGTGGACGTGGATCTGGACGTGGACAAGGCGCTCATCACGGTGCTGGGGAAGCTGCCTTCGACGATCAGTGATGCAGAATTTCTTGCGGGGGTGTACCGGGTGATCAAGCCGGACGTACTGGCGGCGTTGAGGTCTTACCTGAAGCAAAGCGATCCGTTGGATGACTCGCCCAGCCATCGCGCGATGCAACCCATCGTTCAGGAGCTTGAAGCGGAGTTGAAAGAATTTGAGGGGCTGTGGGCGCAGTGCCCGGCGAGCGAACGGGAACAGGCGGGCGGTTGGGAGAAGTGGTTGCGTGACGCGCTGGCGGCGGCGGGCGGTTTTTTTAGTCAGGACACGGGCGGACCGTTGCTGGTGCGCGCGGGTTTCTCGGACCGTCCGCGTTATGTTGTTCCGCTGATCCCGAAGCGCGACCCGCGCTGGCGGCCGGCGATTTCACAAGTTCCGCCGCGTCCGCCGCGCACGCCGCAGGAGCAGCAGGTTTGGGTGGCGATTGACCACGTCAACGAGCTTTGGGCGAGTGAACTGCCCGCCGCGCTCATCTGGCATTACGAAACATCGCCGGACGGGCATCCGTTACCCTGGTGGATTTACCGGGACACGGCACGCTGGGCGTACGACGAGATGCGTCACTCGATGATGGGCGAACGCCGTTTGCTGGCCTACGGTTTCGAAGTGGGGGTGGATGTGCCGATGGTCCCGGACCATTGGATGGGCGTGGGAGCGGTTCGCGGCATGGAGGCGATGCTTTTTTTGGTCCATGGCCTGGAACAGAGCGGGCCGAAATGGAAGCAGCAGTTGAAGGCGGAGCTGTGGGCCATGGGCGATCCTTACACGTCGCAGGATTGCGACTACGATTGGGCGGATGAAGCCGGACACATTCGCTACGGCCAGGACTGGATCAAGACGTTGTTCCCCAACATGCCCAAGGAGGAGATCATCGCCCGCACCCAGCGCGAGGTGAATGATTGGAAGGAGTGGATTGCGGAGAAGCACCGCACGGGCCAGCACGGTTACGAGGTGTTCCTGCCGCGGATCGAGGCAAAGTGCGCGAAGATGCCGGGCCTAGCGCACCCCGAGCATTTCAAGCCGATGGGTTCGAGTGCGGCGACCACGTCCTACGGGATGAGTGGTTAGTGTCGAAGTGCTGGAAGGCTTGCCGAGGACTTCACAATTTCCTCGCAAAACAGCGAGATTCGGGCTATTTATCTTTGGCCGGTCCGGGCAGCAACTGGATGCGGACACTTTGTCGTATGGAATCAACCACGCGGTGTAGCGGTCGGGGTGTTATCGAATTGTTGGTCGTGTTCACAGTAGCGCTCTGTACTGGGGCGTCAGCCGCCGTTCAAGTGATTGGCGTGCAATATCAGCAGGACGAGTTGTTTCCCGAATACAACTGCATCTGGCACGACAAGGACTATCCAACCAGTTGTCCCGGCACTTATCTGGGTGGTAATCTTCATGTTTACATCAAGAACACCGGCGGGTCTTCGATCTCGATCAACGATGCCACCCTGGCCGGATACAGTTTGAATACGGTCATCAAAGAAGGCAGCACAGGGCATCAAGACCGCAGCATCTATTATTACTGGGACAATCCGCCTTCGGACATCCTGGCGGCGGGGGCACCTGTCTGGTTCAAGGGTGACCCTAAAACGGTGCCCGGCGGTGGCGTCGCGCAATGCGTGATCCGGCTGCGATCTCCTCCGACCACGGCGACGGTGAGCGTGGGAGTGGTCACTTCCATCGGAACGGTGAACACGAACATTCCGATTTCCAGCACGGCGCCGCAACTGGCCAGCGTGGGGTTTTCACAGGATCGCAGCAAAGTGTATCTGCACTGGCGCCGCAGCGGAGGGGCCGCCCCGACTACCGTCAAAATGGACGGCGACGATGTGACCTTGATGACCACCACGGTGGGCGATCCGACACTGAATTTTGCCGCGTCGGTCATCAATCTGACCACGCCGCTCGCTTACATGTCCTACCACGTGTTCCAGGGCGTTTATGCGGACGGCAAGATGGCCACCGCGTCAGTGCGGGCCTGGTCGCATGAGTTCATTCATGCGTCGTGGGGCGTGTTTCCGGTCGCCGACGGCGATCTGGCCGGGGGCAAGGCGTTTGTGGATGCAAGTCTGGATCGGGGATTTAATGCGATCCAGAATCAGGCTGGGGGAGGGGTGACGGATTACCTGAACACGGGCGCGGGGAAGGCTTACGCGGCTTCGCGAGGCTACGGAATGATCGTATGGAACAAGGACTTGTCGGGCACTCCGCTGTTGTCATTTCTGGAGGACGAGGTGGACTCGGAGGAGGACAACCTTTCCAAGAATTTTAACGACTGCAACAGCTCGGGCAAGAAGCTACCCTGTGGTGGCAGCCCGATGGGGATTCTGGCGATGCGGGAAATCGCGGAAGGCGAAACTTATCGGACCACGTATCCCAACACGCCCACCACCATCAACATGGCCGCCACCTACAAGCCGGAAAACTATTACGCCTGGGGACAAGCGGTGGATGTGCTGCAGTCCGACCCCTATTACCAGAAGCGGCTGAAGGACACCTATTGGTTTAATCCGGAGCGAACGCCGCTCTATAAAAAGGCCTACCCCTACATCTACGCGATCGTGAAAGGCGCCACGCGCGCAGCGGAACCCAATCCGTATCACGTGATCCTGCAATCCACCGAGTCCCACCAAATCGTCAATGGCGTGGACACGACGTGGCCGTTCGCGACGCGGGAGGCGAAGCGGACCGAGGCTTACTATGCGCTGGCGGCGGGCACCAAGGGCATGTCCTACTGGTGGTTCAAACCATGCGGCGCGGTTGGCTGTTCCAACGGCCTGGGCGATCAAAGCAAACAGGCCGCGCGCGATGTCTGGAAGGAAATGGGTCTTTACGGCAACGAAATCAAAACGGTTTCGCACCTCCTCGTCGCCAGCCATCCCGTGGATGTACCGTTGACGCCCGGGCCGAACGTCTGGGCGCGGGCGCTGGCCGTGGGCACAGACACGATGATCCTGCTGCTCGTGAATGACAACCATTACAACGACCCGGCGGGCTGGCATGCCACCGACGTGCCCAACGCGACGGTGACCATGACGTTGCCGGCGTGGATGCAGCCGTCGCCCAACGCATTTGAAGTCACGGCGGGCGGCATTTACAACGTGAACACGCAGGTCAGTGGCAATCAATTGCAGGTGAATCTGGACACGCTGAAGGTCACGAAAATGATCGTGCTGACGCGGGATGCCGGGTTGGTGTCAACGTTGCAGCGCCGCTACGATTCCGAGTGCCGGCCGGGCATCTGCAATTTTGCGCCGGAGAGCTGTACGAACATTCCCTTGAGCGTTGTGCGGCAGCCGGCGAACCAGACTTTGACCCCCGGCGGCGCGGGCAGTTTCGTGGTGGCTGCGTTTGGCACCGGCTTGAGATACCAATGGCAACGGAATCTCGGCAACCTCAGCGATGGCGGACATTATTCCGGTTGCACCAATGCCATCCTGACCGTCAGCGGTGCGGACGCCGGCGACGAAGGCAGCTACCGGTGCGTCGTATTCACATCATACGCGACCAACAACTCCAATGCCGCCACGCTCACACTGTCCACTCAGCCGCCCGCCGCGCCGGTGGCGAATCCGGCCACGGAAGTGAGCACCAACAGCTTCACGGCGAATTGGAGCAGCGCGAGTGGCGCGACCGGGTATCGGATCGAGGTCTCGACCAACGACAATTTCGCGAGCTACGTCGCGGGCTATGGGAATGTTGATGTTGGCACGGCGCTGAGTTGGAAGGTGACCGGCCTGCCGTTTGGGGCGACCTGTTACTACCGGGTGCGGGCGTACAACCCGAACGGCGACAGCGCCAATTCCGGCACCATCAGCGTGCTCCTCACCGCCCCCATCACCTGTCCCTCGACGGGCCTGGTCAACGCCGATTTCGAAGGCGGCACGAACGCGAATGGCGTCGCCACCGGTTGGACCAGCTACGAGGTCAACAGTCCCTCCGTCAAGGCTTGGTCCGTTCAAAACGCGCTGCCGGCTCCCGGTGGCAACTACTACCAACAAATCCAGGCCTACAACGCCACGTACACCGCCAGCGCCGGGGTGCGCCAGAACATCACCGGCTGTCTTCCGGGCGCGACTTACACGATCTCGGGCTGGTATCGGAGCAACTCGGATTTCGGGCGGGCCAGAGTGCGGGTCAGCCCGAATGGCTCGGCAGACTGGAGCACCGCGATTGATCTCAATCCGGTGGCTGATTACGGCAGCACCACCACTTGGGCGACCTTCAGCGGCACCGTGGTGGCCACCGGAACTAATATGACCCTCTGGCTCAACGCCCGGACAATCAATGGCACCTCCGGCAAAGTGGGCTGCTTCGACTCGATCACCGTGTCCTGCGCGCTGCTCGCGGTGCGGCCACACATTTCGGAACAGCCGACACCCACGAGCACGGGGCTGGGTGGCAACGCCGGGTTTGACGTTCAAATCATCGGCAGCGCGCCGTTGAACTATCGTTGGCAAAAGAACGGGACGAACCTGAACGACGGCGGACATTTCTCGGGCGTGACCACGGCGAGCTTGACGATCACTGGCGCGGACAGCAGCGACGCGGTGAATTATCGGTGCGTGGTGACCAATGCCTTCGGCAGCACCAATTCTGCGGCCGCAGCGCTCACGGTGACCAATGTCAGCCTGCCGCCGATCTTCACCCAGCAGCCCCTGGATCAAAGCGTATTCCCCGGCGGATCGGCGAGCCTCTTCGTGGGCGTGGAAGGCGGCAATCCGCTTTTCTATCAATGGCAGAAGAACAACGTCAACCTGAGCAACGCCGGCCATTACTCCGGCGTGAACTCGCCCATGTTGATCATCACGGGAGCGGACAACGACGATTACGCCGTTTACCGGTGCGTGGTGACCAACGCCTATGGCACGAACATCTCCGACCCGGCGGCCCTGAGTGAAATCGTCATCAGCTCGTGCTACGGAATTGCCAATGCGGATTTCGAAAGCGGCTTTGGTCTGGCCGGCGGCGGCAACATCGGCAGCGGTTGGAGCGAGTGGGAAGCCGACCCGGGCGTGGTCATTGGCTATGACGAAGCCGACCTCGTGCATGGCGGCGGGCATTCGCAACGCATCCGGATTTGGGGTGGTGCGGGCGGCTCGGAAGGCGGCGTCTATCAACGCGTGCCCGTCACGGCCGGCCAGCCTTACAGCGTCATCACCTGGACGTACGCCGGCGATGATCAGACGACGTGCTTCCTGGGGGTGGACCCCACCGGCGGCACTGACCCCGCCATTGACGTCAGTTGGTCCGCCGGTTCGACCAATGTCGGCTGGGTTCAGCAAACGCTGACCGGCACGGCGGGCGCGAGTTTCATTACGGTTTATTACCGGGTGCGGACGGCCGACGACGCCAAGCGCAGCGGTTATTTTGACGACGCGCTGCCAGTCACTATCGGCGGTTCGCTGCAATTGATGCTCCAGCGCAACGGCGAAACCTTGACGCTCGTCTGGCCGGAATGCCCGCCGGCGTCGCTTCAGCACTCCGACAATTTGACTTCACCGAATTGGATGGGAACGACCAATGAAGTCGTCACGGCTGGCGGTTTACGGAGCGTGATCTTGCCGATGCCGCCGGCGGGCACCGGCTTCTATCGGTTGATTGCAGATTGAAGCGGGAAGAACCTTCATCCAAATTAATGCCCCAGATGTTTAATGACTCGTGTTCGTTCCGCTCTTTGTACCCCGTGATCGGCCGCGTTTCGGTCGGCATCTTTTTGATGCTGGTAACATCCCCGCTGCTCGCGCAATGGACAAACGTGGGGGTCGGGATTGATTACCAGAAGGTGACGATCACCATGAACGACGGAAAGAACAACAATCTGTTCCTGTCGCGCATGACCGCCAGTAACACTAATTGCATCATCAACAGCATGATTGCATCCCAGCGCGTGGCTGGCGCCCGGGAAAAGCCCAGCGCCATGGCCACGCGGATGGAGGACGCGATCAATTATTGGGGCGAAAGCTGGGGGCAACGCAATGACGTGATCGTGGCGATCAACGGCAGTTTTGAAAATACCAGCACCGCGACGATTGCCGGCGGCGATTACTACGACGGTTGGTGCGCCAAGCGGTTCGACGATTGGAGCGGGCAGATGGGGTTTATTTGGCGGATGGACCGAAGCTACTACATGGGCGTCTGTGCGCGCTACAAGCCGGGGGATCAAACCCTGACCGTGGGTGGTGTCAGCCACAGCTACGACGGCATCAACATTGTCCGGACCAACGACCAGTTGATCATTTACACGCCGCAGTACAACAACAACACGCTGACGGACAACAGCGGCGTGGAGGTGCTGGTGGAGATGTCCGGGCCGCTGGTGTATCTGGATTCGCCCGCGCCTGTCACGGGAACGATCCGGCAGGTGCGCGTGGGCCAGGGTTCCACCCGAATTCCGTTCGATCACATTGTCCTCTCCGGTCGCGGCACATCGGCCACCTATTTGCAGAACAACGCCCAAGTGGGACAGCCGGTTCAAATCTACCAGCATCTGCTGAAGTATGATGGGCCGACCGGCAATCTGTGCAGCAGCGCCGACAACCGGAGCTTCGTCAAAACTTACGGCCTGGCCCAGGGAAATTTTCACTTTCTGAAGAACAGCCAGGTTATTCCCACGGACAACACCGGCATGATCGTGCGCCGGGCGCGAACCTTCGTTGCCTACAATGCGACCAACGTATTCTTCGGCGTCTGCGACGAACGCAGCGGCAGCGTCGGCATGACCAGTGACGAAATGGGCTGGTTCTGTCTCACGAATCTCCTCGCGACCGAAGCGGTCAACATGGATGGCGGCGGCTCCTCCGTGATGGTCGTGAACGGGGCGATCAAGAACAGCCCAACCGACGGCTCTGAGCGGTCCGTGGTCAATGGATTGATGATGGTCAACGTAAAGCCCAAGCTCACCTCGACCGCCTATGCGTCCGGTCAAAGCGTGAAAACCACCGCCAGCGCCAACTTCCGGCTCGGGCCTGGCACGGATTATTTTTCATTCATGACGCTGGCGAACGGCGCGCAAGGAACGGTGTTGAGCCACCAAATCGGCGGAGTGTACGCCAAGGGCTTTTACTGGTGGCAATGTGATTTTGGCGGCACGAACGGCTGGATCGCCGAAAGCACCCTGGCGGCATCCGCCACCCCGCCGTTTCTGGTCCTGCAACCGTCCAACCGGGTCGTGGCGACCGGCGGTTCGACCAATTTCACGGTTGTCGCCACGGGGTCGAGTCCGCTTCACTTCCAATGGCAGAAGAACCTGACCAATCTCATCAACGGCGGTCACTACTCCGGCTGCACCAACGCCACCCTCACCATCACCGGCGCCGACTCCAACGACGTCGCCAGCTTCCGCTGTGTCGTCACCAACACTTACGGCAGCACCAACTCGGTCGCGGTGACCCTGTCCATTGTCAATCCTCCCGCAACGCCGGTCGCCAGCGCGGCGAGCGCCGTAACCAGCAGCGGGTTCACCGCGAACTGGGGCAGCGCGGCGCTGGCGCTCGGTTATCGGCTGGATATTTCAACGACCAATACGTTCGCCAGCTTCGTACCGGGTTACCAGAATCTTGACGTGGGCAACATGTTGAACCGGGTTGTGAGCGGTCTGGGCGGAGGCGTGACTTGTTATTACCGCGTCCGGGCTTACAACAACGACGGCACCAGCGGCAACTCCGGGACCATCTCAGTCACAACGTCCGTGGGACCGCCGGCGGCGCCCGTCGCCAACGCGGCCACCGTGCTCACGAGCACCGCGTTCACGGCCAACTGGAACGGTGTCACGGGAGCAACGGGCTACCGGCTCGACGTCTCCAGCACAAACTCGTTCGAGCATTATGTGAGTGGTTATCAGGATGCGGAGGCCGGCAACCTGGTCAGCCTGTGCGTGAGCGGGTTGAATGGGGACACGACTTACTTCTACCGCGTGCGGGCGTATAACACCAACGGGGCCAGTGCCAGTTCGGGCACGATTGCGGTCACCCTGCCGCAAACCACGGACTACGGCTGCCTCACGGTTTCCAATGCCGGTTTCGAAAACGGGTTCGGCGTGGCCGGCGGCGGCACCATCGCGAACGGCTGGACCGAATGGGAAGGGTTGCCAACCGGCACCATCGGCTACGATGAAACGGTCACCGTTCACGGCGGTCTGCATTCCCAGCGCATCCGCATCCAGGGTGTGACCAACGGTCCAACTGCCGGCGGAACTTATCAGCGCGTCCCGGCGGTTGCCGGCTTGGCTTACTCCATCAGCGTCTGGACCTATGCTGCCGATGCGTTGTCCGTTTGCCATCTGGGCGTTGACCCGGCAGGTGGGACGAACGCGAACAGCGGGACCATCTGGTCGCCCGGCAACAACTCCTCGTCTTGGCAGAAGCGGACGTGGACCGGGCTAGCGGAGGCCGACCACCTCACCATTTTCCTCAAGGTGACCGCGCCCACCGACACTGCGAGGCGGAACGGATACTTTGACGATCTTATAACGACGGAACAACGTCCCCAATTGGTGACCGCGTGGAATGGCCCCGACCTGACGCTGACCTGGCCCGATTGCCCGCAAGCGCGGCTCGAACAAGCCGGCAGCCTGACGGCGCCGGTTGGGTGGACCACGGTCACGAACCCGATCAGCAATTTGGGCGGACTGAACACGGTCACGCTCACGCCGGCCGATGGCGGCGCTTTTTTCAGATTGGTGCTGGAGTGACACAATCCTGGTCGCGTCGGCCAAGGTTCGAAAGAATGCAAACCAAACCGCCACCTCGAGACCGCCCGCTTAGGGGTAAAGTGTGGGCCGGAGTTGTTTTGTTTGTCCTCGTGGTTCTGCTGGCCGTTTGGTGGTTTCGTCATACGGCGAAAGAGGGTGTTTCCACAATTGCCGATGTTGCCGAGACCGCGAGATCCGCCAAGACTGCTCTCGTTGCCGGGACAATGCCCGCGGCCACACTCGTTCCGGAACAACCAGCCGCCGCCGCGACCCCTTCACATGTGGAACGGGTGTTCGACTCGAACAGGATCTCGGGTCGCGTTTTGTACGCCCGGGGTCGGGACAGCAAATTCGTTCCGAATTCGGACGCGGCTTCAGGCTGGGACCTGTGGGTGCGCGATCCCTCCGGCGCTGAACGACTCGTCAACGCCAGTGTGTACAGCGCCAGGTTTTCGCCGGACGGCCAGCGCGTTGCCTACACCACCAGCGACGCCACCCTGCGCGTTGAGGATTCGCAGGGAAACAAGCTGGCCGAGGTCAGAGGCGGATATGCGCCTCAATGGAAGCCCGATGGCAGTGCCATCGTTTTCGCGAAAGTGCCTGAAGGACGTGACCTGCATCTGCCGGGTGCGTTGCATCTGGCCACCCTCGACCCGGCTTCGGGAGGCGTTAAATTATTGACCGATGGGCGTTTTGACGACGGTCGGCCTGAGTTTTCGGCGTCCGGCAGTTGGATTCTGTTCGTGAGCGGCGGTCGCACCGGCCTGGCGTCGTTCTGGAAGGTTGATTCCAAAGGCGGCGAGCCGGAACAAATCACCAACATCGGCCAGCAGGCGGTGGCGGCATCCTTCGTCCCCACGCCCTATCGAACGACGATCTGGTCGTCGGACGGTCGCTGGTTTGTTTATGATTTCAAGAGCGGTGAACGAAGACAGATCTGGGGATTGGAATTTACGGCCAACGGCGAACTTGGGCGCGCGGTGCAACTCGCGGAAGGACTTGAACCCCGCTGGGCAGCCGATGGCCGGACGATCGTCTATTCCAAAACGATCAATGGCCAGACCGAAACAGCGGTGGCAACATTGCCGTGAGCAGATGAAGCCAGCGAACAACAAACATAAAATCCCTAACTCCGAAGCCAAGCCGGATCGCACGCAGGTTCGTGGCGGTTGGTGTTTGAAGATTCATTGGTGTTTGGGGTTTGGACTTTGGTGTTTAGCCTTTCCTGCCCAGGCCGTTCTGTTCCGCCTTCCCCTCGCGTCCAACACCACGACGCACTATTACTACGACCACGGCAGCACGACGGACTGGAAGTGCGGCAACGAAACCTATTCCGGCCATCGCGGCACTGATTTTTCCGGCGGACCGCGGGGCAAGGCGATCTACGCCGGCGCCGTCGGCACGTTGCACTCCAAAATTGACGGCTTTGGCGACGGCAGTTGGGGCAGCACGGACGGCGGAGGATTTGGCAATCACGTCCGCGTCAGCCATTCCGGAGGTTTCCTGAGCATTTACGCCCACATGACCGCCGGCTCGGTCACGAGCAAATCCACCGGGTCGGCCATCGCGTGCGGTGAACAAATCGGCGGCGTCGGGACTTCCGGCAATTCGACTGGGTTGCATCTGCACTTCGAAGTGAGAGTGAACAACGTCGCCGACGATCCGTATCAAGGGGCCTGCGGGGGTCCGTTGACCTACTGGGTGAATCAAAACAACGGCAACCCGGTCACGACCTGCGAAGGGGCGGGCGGCACGGACGGGGCCACCTTTGTTTCCGAGAATTATCCCGATGGCAGCGTATTGAGTCCGGGGCAGGGATTCACCAAGCAGTTTGTCTTGAAGAATTCCGGCACGACGACCTGGACGGCCAACGGGACGAACGGTTACACGTTGAAGCACACTTCGGATTCTCCAACGAGTCCCAATCTGGGCGCGGCGCTGCACACGGTGCTGTCAAATAACGTCGCCGCCGGCGTCAACTACACCTTCAACCTCCCGCTGATCGCTCCGACCACACCCGGCACGTATCAGGCCAACTTCAAGATGAAGAATTCTTCCGGTGCCGAGTTTGGCGATCCGGTTTGGGCGAATATCGTCGTGCAGATTCCACCTGCGCCTCCCGCACCGACCGCCCTCGCCGCAACCAGTATCACCAGCGGCGGGTTCAATGCGAATTGGACCAGCGCCAACGGCGCAACCGGATACCGCCTCGACGTCTCAACCAATGTCACGTTCAGCAGTTTTGTGAGTGGTTATCAGAACCTGGATGTTGGCAACGTGACCAATCGCATGGTAAGCGGACTGACCGCCGGAAGGGCTTATTATTACCGGTTGCGCGCCTACAACGCCGGTGGCAACAGCACAAATTCAGGCGTCGTTACGGCAACCACCATCGCAGCCAGTCCGTGCTTCGCGATCCTTGACTCGGGCTTTGAAGGCGGTTTCACCTTGGCGGGCGGCGGCAACATCGCCAATCAATGGACGGAGTGGGAAGCCGAACCCGGCGTGGTGGTCGGCTACGATGAAACCGGCGTCACTCATGGCGGTGGACATTCGCAACGCCTTCGCGTGTGGGGCGGGGCCGGGGGCACTTCGGGCGGTGTCTATCAGCGAATCCCGGTGAGCGCGGGAATTCCATTTTCGATCAGCGTGTGGATGTTTGCCGACGACACCATGACGGCTTGCTCGTTGGGCGTGGACCCGGCTGGCGGCACCAACGCGGCCAGCGGCGTGTTTTGGTCGTCCCCCAGCACCAATGTCGCCTGGGTGCAGCGAACGTTGACCGGAACGACATTGGCCGATTACCTGACCGTGTATCTCAGGGTGACTTCGTCGGACAGCAACAAGCGCAACGGCTACTTCGATGATGCCGAGCCGGGCGCAAAGCCGCTTCAACTCCAGGTCCAGCGCAGCGGAAATGGTTTGACGCTTGGCTGGCCGGAGTGTCCGGGTGCCTCGCTGCAACAGGCCACGAATTTAACCACTCCGACCTGGACGGCGGTGACCAATCAGGCCACCGTCGCGGGAGGACAAAAGACCATCAGCCTCACGCCCGCTGGCAGTGCCGGCTACTTCCGGCTCATTCAAGACTGACCGACGCCGCGGTCATAAAGGTGTGACGTGCACCTTCACGGACTTGATCAACATGCCGGCATCGTCGGTCGCGACGGCTGTTGACCGCAGGCGCAAATAACAAACGCCGTCGGTGGAGACGAATTGGTGAAGACGGCCAATCTCCGCGCCATCCAGTTCCAACAGCGCCTCTTGATTCAGGCAGTCCCACGAAACTTTCAACTCGTGCCATTTCCCCGGCAGAAGATCCCCCGGTGTGGCCAGCCAGCTTCCACCGCTGCCATTGAGTTCGACGCGACCCTTGGGCGTAATCCGAATTGGAAACGAACCGTCACGCGCCAGTCCAGGCAGGTCGTAGTGGTCGGACAACGTCAGATGCGCTCCCTGAAACTTCGGTTCGATCCTAACCTGGAGCGTGATCGTTCCTTTGCGCCCGAACGGAAAATTCAGGCACGCCGCCGCGGTGACATTGGTCTTGGGTTTGAGCATTTGCAGAACCTTGCCCGCGCCGCCGTCAGGATCGGTAACCATGGCAACACCCTCCGAGGACAAAGTTGACCAGCGCCGGAGGCCGTGCCGGAAATCCTCGGTGAAATTGTTTGCAGTGATAAACGCCGGATCAATCGTGGCGATGAATCCGCTGGCATTGAGCAGCAAGCGGCCATTTGCCATTTGCGTCACGAAAGGATAGCCGACGGACTTGTTCGACGTGACACGCGCCACTTCACGATAGCCCTTCCAGGCTTTGCCCTCGTCGTCGGAAATCGCGGCGGCGAGGACGGCGCGCTCGGCGTTGCCCCACTTGATGGGCAGCAACCCTTCCGCGCCGCAGTTGTTCCAGAGCAACAGCAGCCGTCCATCTTTGAGCCGGAGGGGCGCCATGGCGGATTGATTGCTGACAAAGCGCGTGTGCCGCGCCGGAGTCCACGTCTTGCCGTGGTCCGAGGAAAACGATTCCCAATGGAATCCATCCTGCGACCGTGGCAGCAGCCAGAGACGGCTGTCCTTGAGTTCGATGCCCACCGGCTCCACGGCTCCGCCTTCATACCAGTCCGCGGCGCCGGTGTTCATGTTGATTTCCGCCTCGGGCAGTTTCCAGGTTGCACCGTTGTCATCCGAGTAAGGGCACACGCTGACCCACGCGCCCACGCGCCGAGTGGACAGCGCACTGATTGGGGCAAAGATCCGGCCGCGCGAAGTTTGAAATGAGTTGTTGCTCGAACCGGTGTATTCGTAACCGAAGAGCACATCCTGCACTTTATCCCACGTCTTACCGCCGTCACGCGAACGCGCGTGCCAGAGGAGGGACTTGGACTTGGAACGGTCCTTGAAATCGAAGTGATAATATTCCAGGCCGAAGAGGTGGATGTAACCTTTGTCGTCCACCAGGCTCGCGCCGCCGGACCAAGAGGCCTTTTCCTTGGCGGGAAATTCAAACAGGTTGACGGGTTGCGACCAGGTGGCCGCGTTGTCCTTGGAGAATACCGCCGTGGCAAACTGCTTCCCGTTGACGTTGGCAGTGGCCCACAGCATGACGCGCCCGTCCGGCAGGGCGAGCGGAAGTCCGGCAAAGCTCGTGGATTGCACGACCACCACGTCGCCGGGCCGATCACCAAAAAGCGGTTCACTTGACGCCGAGTCGTAAGCGTCCGACTGCATGACCTTCTCGTCCGCTTTGCGGGTCTCAAATTGCGCCGCACGAACAATGTCGCTTGGCGCAATGGCCAAAACGGTTACGAGGATGTGTCGGGTGAAGATCATGCGGAGTTGTTCATAACACCTCCGGGGAGATGTTTCAACAACGTCGGACAGGCCGACCGGCCGGGAAGGTTGTTTCGACGGCGCGTCGGTACTCGGCTACGGTCGCTTTAACCGGAAAAACTTCCGCTGGCCGGACATCGCGTTGGTGACCACGTTCGTTCCGTTGACCACGGATGGCGCGGGCAGCGCGCCGGTCCAAGATGCACCATCAACATTCGTCGCGGTGATCAGACCGTAATTACCGTAATTGGTCGGCCATCTGAAAACGAGATTCGTCCCGTGCCGTTGATACTCGAGCCGCGGCGTTGCTGTCGGGCCGACACAGGTCACGGTAACGGCGTCAAAACAGCCCACTTTGGCCGACGTGCCGGCGATCGTGCGACCGTCCAGCCAGAGCGTCATGCTTGTGCCGGTGGCGACCACCGTGCCGCTGAACGTTGCCCAGTTGGTGCTGACGCCGTAATCAATGACCGGGTTCAAATCAACGGCCGTATTCCAATCCGTCGAGCCGCCGGGGCTGACCCGGACCCGCGCCCGACCGTTGTCCGAATTGCTCCGGTGCCAACCCGAGATTTGGTAAGTGGCGCCGGGCGTGCAGCCGGTAATGTTCTGGCGTACGCCGGCGCTGGCGGAATGCGCGTCGTTGTAGGCCTGAATTTGTTGATAATTGTTCCCGCCCGGAGCGGCCAAAGCATTCTGAACGACCCAAACCTTTATCGTGGGACTATTGACCTCGTAGCTGGTCCAACCCGTGGCGACGCCGCCGGTGTGGCCGCCTTCAAAGTTGCCATTGACCAAGGTGACCGGGGTGCACAAGACCGTGATCGTCAGGGTCGCCGGCGCGCTGGTGATGGCGCCGGCGGCATTGGCGACCACGACGCTGTACTCTCCGGCGTGAAACGGTTGGACATTGAAGCGCGTGTAACTGCTGTCCGTGGCGCCGGCGAGGTTTGTGCCGGCGAACCGCCATTGATAACTGAACGGTTCCGGACCGTCGGCGGTCACGATAAAAGTTGCATTCTGATTTTGTTCCACCGTCTGACTTTGTGGCGGCGTAACGATATGTGGCGGCAGGCCGTTGGTGCTGACGCTCAGGATGGCCACCGCGCTGGTCACGACGCCGAGACTGTTGCTGACCACGACCGAGTAATCTCCCTCATGACTGGTCTGCGCGTTGGTGCGGGTGTAAGTGTCCCCGGTCGCGCCGGCGAGATTCGTGCCCTTGAACCGCCATTGGTACTTCGGCAACGGCGCGCCACTGGCGGCAACGGTGAAGAACGCGTTGTCCTCCTTGAGGACCGTTTGACTTTGCGGCGGCACCACGATGGCGGGCGCGCTGTTGGTGCAAAACTCGGAGGCAAAAGCGCAAATGCCGGGCCGCACCTGCTGGTCGAATCGTTGTTGGGTCATCCATGGCACTTGCGGGTTCTTGGTCACGACGATCATGCGCGTCAACTGCAACGTGCCGAGATTGATCTGCAATTGATTTCCGTTGAGTTGTGTGTTCGCGGCTTTCAATCCGCTGGCCGTCACCTCGAAGACCATCGGCGCGGGCAGCATCCAGGCGGGCAGGGTGGCGGTAAGTGTCGCGTTGGCAACCGGCGTGTAATGGCAGCCGTTCGTGTCGTTGTAATAGTTGTCATTCACCGCGAACAGCACCAGGGTATCATCGCCAGAAGCCAGCCCTTTGGCCCAAACATTCGGGCCGGGAGTTATCGGTAGGTCCACGGGATGACTGATGACGATCAATGGCCCGACGGTCTTGATTTCGTTGCCGAGCAGTCCCATTTCCTTCCACAGCGCCCGGGACTCGGGTTTGTTTTGGTTGCCCATACCATTGAACTTGGGGCCGGGATTCATCCACCAATAGCTCATCCCTTTGGCCCCGGCGGCCAGGGCGTAATAGACTTCAATCCGTTTGGCTTCCGTCGTCGGGAAGGGCCAAATCACCGAGCCATCCGACTCATCCAGGCGCTCGGTCGAAAACAGGATCGGGTGGGCTGGGTTTGGTTCAGCAGCCGTCACGGTCGCCTTGGTGACCGCATAGATGTAGGTGGCCTTCAGGTAAAGCGAGATGGGCACGGATTTCTTCCCATAAGCATCCAACAACCGCATCTGGTAATACGGATCCACTTGCAGCACATCCACGGCCTGACCCCAGGCGATGTAGTTGAGGGGCCGCCACGAACCATCAACGTTGAGTGTGGTGGGGGAGAGCGGATGGAGCGCGCGATAGGTTTCGCCCTCGGCGATTTCGCGCATGGCCAGGACGCCCATGGGACTCTTGCCGCACGGCAGATTGCCGCAGTTCGCATTATTGGCTTCCAAGCGGGCTTCGATGGCGTCCGGTTCGTCTTCCAGGAACGACATCAGCGGGTCGTCGCTGGCGCCCGTTTGCCAGATGATGACGCCATAGCCACCACGGGCGGCGGCATAAGCCTTGCCGGCAGAGGTACCGAGGTAGCTACCAAGCGCCCCACCAATGCCCTGGTTCTGCGCCGCGTTGAAGCCGTGTTGCGTCGCTTCAGTTATCCAGTTCTGGGCACTCGTTGTGTTGTCATCCGCATAGGGAAACGTGCCCCACGTTGCATAGAGGAACGGATGCGACCACGCCCGCAGCGAACCCGTCGCGGTTTTGCCATCAGCATAAACCCCCTGAAACACGTGATAGGACATATAGTCGAGAGGTTGCGCAAGGTGAATGACCGACACGCCAAAATTGACAGTGGGATCACTTACTGTGGTGGTGATCGCGGTCACATCCACGCCGTCCAGCTTGATCGTCGTGGGGACGGCGCTCCCGCTCGCAGCAAGACGACGCCAATGCAGATACACCTCAGTCCGGTTCGTCGAGAACCCCACACTAACCAATTGCGGCGCGGTCGCGTCAATCGGAGCGTTCGTGGTCACCGTGCCGTCGGTGGTCACCACGCCCACGCTGACCGTCGGCGTGGTGGGTACGGCTCGCAGGTGCATCACGGCCTGCGCGACGCCACCCGGCGGGATCACCGTCGGGTCGCCCTTGTACCAGGCGGGATCACCTGCGTTCAGGATGGCGGGGGGCGGATTATTCCAATAAAAGAAAATGCTGCTGGGCACATCCGGCGTGACCGGGCTCGGGTCCGCCTTGATGACCGTCTTGAGGCTGTAACCGGCCAGCGTCACGTCGGTGATGGACACGGACGCGGCCCCGGTGTTTTTCACATACACGTGAACATTGCCGCCCGGGATGTCGAGGTGGCAGTCGTCGTGCCAGTAACACTTCCATTCGGGGTAGAGTTGGTCCTGCTGATATCGGGTGCCAATCACCTGGACGGCGGCGTTCGCAGCGGGGACAATGACGGCAAGGATCAGCGCCAGCCAGCAAAACGCCCGGCAACAAATGTCACTTTGGATCATTTTCATCAGGGTGTGTCGCTTTTGTTCAGGTGTCGTGCAAATCCTAATGCGCTAAGGATGCATCAATCGGTAGAACTTTCGCTCGCCCGAGATGGCGTTGGTGACAACATTGGTTCCATTCACCACGGATGGCGCGGGGAGGACTCCGTTCCAAGTCGCGTCGCCGACATTCGTGGCGGCGATCAGGCCATAGTTACCACGATTGGTCGGCCAGCTAAAGATGAGGTTCGTTCCCTGCCGCCGATATTCCAGCAGCGGCGGGGCCATCGGCCCCAGGCAGGTTACCGTCACGGCGTCAAAGCAACCCACCTTGGCCGACGGTCCGGCAATTGTCCGCCCGTCCAGCCACAAGGTCATGTTGGTCCCGGTCGCCACCACGGTCCCGCTGAAGGTCGCCCAATTGGTGCTGACGCCGTAATCCGCGACCGGATTCAGATCAACAGCGGTGTTCCAGTTCGCGGATGCCGTTGGACTCACCCTGACCCGGGCGCGTCCGTTGTCCGAATTGCTCCGATACCAACCCGCGATTTGATAAGTGGCACCCGGAACACAACCGGTCACGGTTTGGCGGACACCGGCGCTGGCAGTGAACGCCGCATTGTAGGCCTGAATCTGCTGATACTGGGTGCCCTGCGCGAGCAAAGTGGTTTGAATCGTCCAAACCTTGATGCTGGGAGCGTTGACTTCGTAGGTGGTCCAGCCCGCGCCAACGCCACCGTTCGTGCCGCCCTCGAAATCACCGTTGACCAGGCCCACGGGCAGACAGTAAATCGGCACCGTCACGGTGAGCGTTGCGGGCGCACTGGTGATGGCCCCGGCAGCATTCGTAACGACCACCCGGTATTCGCCGGCGTCGTTGGTTTGCGCGGTGAACCGGGTGTAGGCGCTGTCCGTGGCGCCGTTGAGATTGGCGCCGTTGAAGTGCCATTGATATTTCAACGGCTCAGTCCCATTAGCTGTCACAGTAAACGTCGCATTCTCACCTTGGTTGACCGATTTGCTTTGGGGCGGGGTGAAAATGGTCGGCGCAAGGCCGTTGGTGCTTACAGTCAGGCTGGCCACCACACTGGTCACCGATCCAAAGCTGTTGCTGACCACGACGGAGTACCCACCCGAGTGACTGCCTTGCGCGTTCGTGCGCGTGTAAGTGTCGGTCGTCGCACCTGGGATGTTGTTGTCGTTGAAGCGCCATTGGTAACCAGGCGATGGGGTTCCATTCGCCACGACCGCGAACAACGGACTGTCGCCCTGAAGCACGGCCTGGTTTTGCGGCGGCACGACGATGGTGGGCGCCACATTGCCGCAAAGCGCCGGCGCGAACGAGCATACGCCGAAGCGCACCTTCTGGTCATATCGTTGCTTGATCAAAGTCGGGGTCTGCACATTGCGTGTGAGCACGATCATCTTCGTAAGTTCGAGCGTGCCGAGATTCACCTGCAGTTGATTTCCGTCAAGTTGCGTGGTGACGGCTTTCAATCCACCCGCCGTGATTTCGAAGGCCATCGGGGCGGGCTGCATCCAGGCGGGCAACGTGGCGGTGACGGTGGCGTTGGTCACCGGGGTGTAATGGCAGCCGGCGAAGTCATTGTAGTAATTGTCGTTCACGACGATGAGAATGATCGTGTCCGTTCGCGAGGCGATGGCTCTCGCCCACACATTGGCACCCGTCGCGAGCGGGAGTTCCACCGGATGGCTGGTCACCAGCCATGGGGCCACGGTTTTGATTTCATTGCCAAGCAAGCCGAGTTCCTCCCACAGTTCAGGAGCACCGGGACGATTTTGGGCGGCGAGACCATTGGATGGATAGCCCCGGGGAAACCACCAATACCCCATGCCTTTGGCCCCGGCGGCCAGTGAGTAATACACTTCGATGCGCTTGGCTTCCCGCGTCGGGAACGGCCAGATTTCACCCACGTACTCCGGATCACAATCGCCATCGTTGCATTTCCATTCGCACGAGTACAGGAGGATGTTCGCCGGATTGGGTTCGGCGGCGGTCACCGTGGCCTTGGCCACCGCGTAAATGTACGTGGCCTTCTGATAAAGCGGGATCCGGTACTGATCGCGCCAATAAACATCGGACAACCGACGCTGATAATAAGGGTCCACTTGGGTGACGTCCATCGCCTGCCCCCACGCATAATAATTTTCCGGACGAAACGTTCCGTCCAGATTGACGTTGGTTGGCGTCATGGGCCGCTGTGAGCGCAGGTCCTCGCCTTTGGCAATTTCGCGCATGACGAGAATGCCCATGGGACTTTTGCCGCAGGGGAGAAACAAACCGGCGGCTGTGCTGCACTTGGTGTTCTCCATGTTGGCTTCCTCGGCGTCGGGTTCATCCTCTAGGAAAAACATGTCCGGGTCCAGCGGATTGAACTTGGTCTTGTCGCCGGTGGTGTAGCCGTATTCGCGGGCTTGACAATCGGCCCGACCGGTCGGCGTAAACATGTAACCACCGACTTCGCCGACGTTCACCTGGACATTGTTGAATCCGTGGTTCGAAGCCTCTTCAACCCAGTCTGCAATGGTGTAGCCGGCGCTGGTCTCGAAATTGCCATAACTGGCGTAAATAAACTTGTTCGTCCAGGCGCGCTGCGAGGCCGTCGCGGTCTTGCCGTCGTCGTAAACCCCTTGAAAGACATGGTAAGACATGGGTGCGATGGGGGCGGCGAGATTGATGACGGATGCAGCGAAATTCATCGAAGGGTCCGCCACCGTGGTCGTGATGGTCGTCACATTCGAGCCGTCCATGCGCACGGTGACGGGCGCCGCCCCGCCGACACCGGCGGAGCCGGGCCGTCGCCAGTGCAGGTAAATCTTCTGCAAATCTGACGAGTAACCGATGCTGGCCAACTGCGGGGCGTTGACATCTTTGGTGATGTTGGTGGTGAGTATGGTGCCGGAAACATTCACTCCCACAGCCACCGTCGAGGCGACGGGCGGCGTTCGCAAACGCACCACAGCCTGGGCCACGCCCCCAGCGGGAATCACCGTGGGGTCGCCTTTGTACCAAACCGGCTCCCCTGCGTCCAAAATCGCCTGCGGCGGGTTGTCCCATCGGAAATAAATGCTCCGCGCGTAATGCACGTTTGCGTCTTCCGCGAGCGAATCCGCGAGACTGTAGCCGGCCAGGATGACATCGGTGATGGTCACCGAACCGCCGCCCGTGTTCTTCAAGTACACGTGAACGTTGCAGCCCAGCGCGCGGGGCGGGCAGTTCGTGGGGTAAGTCTTGTCATTCCAGATACAGTCGAACTCATTGTATGGAATGTCCTGTTGGTACTGGGCGCCAATCACCTGGATCGCGGCGCTGGCGGTGTGGGCAACCAAACTACCGGCAAGTGACAGCAACAGCATCCACGCATACCGGCGAATTTTGCTCTTCATGCTTTTTATCTTGTTTCCAGTGGTTCTCGCGGACTCAGTCAAGGACCAGACGATAATAACCTGCATTCCCCGACGGGGCGAGCGTCACGGTCTTGTGTCCGCCCCCAACCGCAACCTGGTTCGTGACTGTAGCCCAGCTCACCGGCGGATTCAAATTGCCGGCTCGTTCGAGATGCGCGGATGGGCATGCGGGCCAGGTCAACGCCAGCACGTTTCCGCTTCGCTGAACCACCAGTTCAGGCGGGGCGTCGAGACTGGCGGGCAGGGCGTCGTCGAAATAACCGTTCCGTTTCTGATTATCCGTGGAGGCGACTTTGTAGTAGATGGTGAGGTAACTCGCCATGGCAGTTCCGCTCCAGGTCTGCTGCACCCAGGCAGAATTGGTCGTGGCCGGCGACCAAATCACACCGGCACTGGCATTGGTGCCGCCCGCGGGATCAACGCCCAGAGAACACGCCGAAAGACTGTCGCCCGCGTAAATCCAGACGCTGACGTTGTAAAGGCCGCCGACGGTCACCGGCACGCGCTGGAAAACTCCCCCGGAAGTGGCGTTGGTGCTCCAGACGCGGATGCGCTGGGATTGAGCGCCGCCGTGGACGATGTTGGTCTCAACATAGCCGATGGTAACACCGGCGACCGCCTCCCATTCGGTCCAGTTGGTGGCGAGGTAACCACCGCCGATGAGGAGAAATTCCTTTTCAAAGTCCGAATTCAGGATTGATAAACAGCCGAAAACAGCCTGCGTCACGGTCAACGATGCCGCGATGGAATTGGTGCTGCCAACGGAATTGGTTACCACACATCGATAGTTCGCCGCGTCGTTGGTGTCCGCAGCGGTGACGGTCAGATTCGTCGTTGTGCAGCCGGAATAATGACCGCCATCGCTGAGATTGGCACCGTTCTTCTGCCACCGATAATAAATCGTGCCGCTGCCGGCGGCGCCCACGGTGAAGCTGGCTGTGCCGCCGACCGCGATGCTGCGATTGGCGGGCTGCTGGGTGATGGTGGGTGCGATGGCGGAGTTCGTGACGGTCAGCGTCGCCGCCGTGGAATTGGTGCTCCCGTAGGCGTTGGTGACCATGCAACGATAGTTTCCGGCGTCGCCGCCGTCCGCGCTGGTGATGGTCAGGGCAGGGGAAAAAACGCCGGAGTAATGCCCGCTGTCATTCAGATTGGTGCTGTTCTTCTGCCAGCGATAGTACAACGGGTCGCTGCCAAACGCCTGAATGTTGAAAATTGCGTCGCCGCCGGTGCCGATGGTCTGGGGTGAGGGCTGTTGCACAATGCCCGGAGGAATGGACGTCAATTCACAGCCAATCGAAATCGCATCGAAACATTCCGCTTTGAAGTTTCCGGCGCCGGTGGTTTGTCCGTCGAGCCAGAGAGTCATGTTCGTGCCCGTCGCCACGACCGTGCCGCTGAAGCTAACCCATGTGCTGCCGGTGTTGGTTTGTGCCGGGTTCAAATGGACAGCGGTGGCCCAATTGGTCGAGGCGCTCGGGCTTACCTTCACCGCGCAGGTTGAGGAATCACCCGAATTGCCACGCATCCATCCGGAGATGGTGTAGGTCGCGCCGACGATACAGCCGGTAATGTTCTGCCGCACTCCGCCACCGCCCGAGGAATTCGTGTTGGCAATCTGCTGATACTGCGTGCCGCCGCCCGCCGGCGGTCCGTTGCTCTGGATGCTCCAGAGTGTAATGGCCGGATTTGGCGCGCGTTGATAACCCGTCCAACCCGTAGCCACGCCATTGACGTTGCCCCCCTCGAAGCTCGCATTCGCCAGGCCGGTGGGCGGACACGTGATCGGCGCAACCAATGTGACACTGATCGTGGCCGAGTTGCCGCTGGTGCCATTGGGATTGACGGCGCGAACGCGATAATAGTACGTCATGCCCACGCTGAGGCCGGTGACGTTCCAGCTCAAGCCGCCCACGGTCAAATCCTGATAACCGCTGACGTAGTTTGCGAAACCGCTGTTGGTGGACACATCGAGCCGGTAAGTGTTGGCGCCACTGGCGCTGCTCCAATTGGCAGTGAAACTGTTCGTCGTGAGCGCGGTAGCTGGAGCGGCCACGGGAACGGCCGGCGAATTGGTGGAAAGGGTGAGCGTTGCCGGGTCGGAATTGTTGGTGGCATAGCTGGTGAACACCACGCAACGATAGCTTGCCTCGTCGCCTGCGTCCGCGCCGCTGACCGTGAGCGTGGCATTGGTGACACCGGCGTAATGGCCGCCGTCATTCAGGTTGCCGAGATTCTTCTGCCAACGATATTTCAGCCCGGTGCCGAACGCGGTCACCGTCAAGCTGCCGGCGCCGCCCGGCGACAAAACCAAGTTGGCCGGTGACTGGGCAATATTGAGCGGAACGTTCGTGTAACTTTCCGACGCGAAAGCGGCGATGCCAGGACGGCACAAGTTGTCGTAGCGTTGCTGGAGGGTGGAGAGCAGCGCCGGGTTTTTGGTCAGCACAATCATCCGCGTGACTTGCAGCGTGCCGAGATTGATCTGCAACTGGCTCCCGTTGACCTGTGTGTTCACGGCCTTCAGGCCGCCGCAGGAGATTTCAAAGGTGGTGGGCGAGGGCTGCATCCACGTCGGCAGCGTGATGGTGACGGTGGCATTGGGCACCGGCGTGACGTAAGTGCCGGTCTGGTCTATGTAAACCGTGTCGTTCACCGCGAACACGATCATTGTGTCGGTGCCCGAGGCGAGCGCCCGCGTCCAGACGTTCGCGCTGGGCGTCAACGGCACGCTCACCGGATGACCGGTAACCAGCAGTGGGTGGGCGGTTTTGATTTCATTACCCAAACGACCGATCTCATTCCAGAGCGCGGCCGAGTTCGTGCCGCTGGCATTCAACCCGTTGTAAGGATAACCCGACTTGTACCACCAATATGCCAGGCCCTTCGCGCCGCCGGCCAGGGCGTAATAGACCTGAATCCGCTTGTTGGCTGGAGCGGCAAACGGCCAAATGTTGTCGTTCGGATCTTTGTACTCGCACGAATATAGAATCATGTGCATCGGATTCGGTTCGGCGGCCGTCGTCGTCGCGATCGAGGCGGCATAAATGGACGTGGGCTTCGTGAAGATCGCCGCCGCCGGCGTCCCATCGCGACCCGCCTGCTCCTGTTCGTAATAGGAGTCCATCATCATGACATCGGTCAGTTGGCCATAGGCATACCAACCGTCGGGCTTGAAATTGCCGTCCACGTTGATCGTGGTCGGTACCAAAGGATTGCGTGCACGCAAGTCTTCACCCCGTTCGAGCATGACCATGCCCAGGATGCCGGCAAAGTGAATGCTGTTGCAGGGAACACGCAAGCCCGACCCAGTTTCCTTGCAGAGGATGTTACCTTCCTCAAGGTCCGGTTCATCGTCAATAAACCACATGCGCGGATTGTTGCCCCAGGAGCTGTCTTTGACGTAGCCGTAGTCGTGCGCTTCCGCGTAGTTCTGGCCGGTGGTTGTGCCCATGAAATCCTGCAAACCACCGGAACTGTTGTTGACGTAGCAGTTGATGCCGCGATCCTCACAGCTGTCAATCCACGCTTGTGCCGCCGCGTTGTCGTTATCGGGGATCTCCTTGACGCCCCATGTCCCATGAAGAAAGCGGTTCACCCACGTTCGCAGCGATCCGGTCGCTGTTTTCCCGTCGGCGTAAACCCCTTGGTACACGTGATAGGACATGTCGCCGAGCGGGGCCGCCAACTGAATGACCGACGCCGCAAAATTCATCGTTGGGTCGCTCACCGTGGTCGTGAGGGCCGTCACATTCGTCCCATCCAACCAGACCGAAGTTGGTGCCGCCCCGCCATTGCGCCGCCAATGCAAATAAACTTTCGTCCGGTCCGTCGAGAACCCGATGCTCGCCAATACCGGATCGCTGGCATTGACCGGAATCGTCGCGTTCACCGTGCCCGCGGAAGTGGAAATCGCGAGGCTGATGGGGGCGGTCACGGGCACCAACCGCAGACGGACGACCACCCGCGCCACGCCGCCCGCGGGAATCGGATTCGGGTCCGCCCGATACCAAACCGGTTCGCCGCGATCGAACACGTCCTGGGGCGGATCGCTCCATTTGTAATAAATGCTGGCAGTATCGTGCAGGCTGGCGTTCCGCTTTAGAATGTCATTGAGACTGTACGCGCCCAAACTCACGTCACTGATTGTCACTGCTGATGTCCCGGTATTCTTCAGGAACACATGGGCATTGCAGCCAACGACCGTGCTGTGACAGACGGGATAGTTGCCGTAACGATACCAGCACTGGTATTCGGGGTACGGATTGTCCTGTTGGTACTGAACGCCGAGCACCTCGACAGCCGCGCTGGCGGTAAAGCAAACCAGGTTGGCTGCGAGTGCGGCCAGGACGATGATAGATTTTGCGCGCGGATAGTAACAACGAGCCATTTTGGTGCGACTTGGTGAACGGTGACGGATTTCAATCCAAAACCAGCCGATAGTATCCCGCATCTCCCGATGGGGCAAGGGTGATTGTCCTTTGTCCGTCGGCGACAGAGACTTGGTTTGTGATCGTGGTCCAGGTTGTCGGCAGTGACAGGCTTTCGGCACGCTCCAAATGCGCGCTCGGACACTCGGGCCACGTCAACGTCAAGCTGTTGCCGTTGCCGTGAACATTCAGGAGCAAGCCGCCCGATCCGGCTGGCGACACGTCATCGAAGTAACCGTTGCGCTTGGCGTCGTCGGTGGTGGTCACTTTCAAGTAGATCGTGATGTAGTAACCCGTCGCGACGCCCGCGACCGTCTGCTGCACCCACGATGTGTTCGTTGAACCGGCGGACCAGGTCACGCCGGTTCCGTCCGTCCCGCCAATCGGGTCCACGCCCAATGAACAGGTGGTCAGGTTGTCCTCCGCGTAGGTCCAAACGCCGACGGAAAAGGCCTGACCCACGGCCACCGGCACCTGTTGATACACTCCGCCCGAACTGCCATTCGTCCCGCCCCAAACCCGGATGCGTTGCGCGCGTCCGCCGCCATGGATCGTGTCCGTTTCTTCATAGCCAATCACCACGCCGGGATCCGTTTCCCACTCAAACCAGTTGTCGGCAATGTAGCCGCCGCCCGCCAGGCTGAAACCATTCTCAAAGTCAGCGTTCAAGGTGTCGAGACACAAACCCGGCGTGATGACCGTCACGAACGCCGGTCCCGAATTCTCGCTGCCGCAACCGCCGGTCACTACGCAACGATAATCTGCCGAGTCGGCGCCGGTCACGTTGAACATGGTCAAGCTCGGCGAGGTCGCGCCGCTGTAATGAGTGTTGTTGGTGAGTTCCACTCCGTTGGCCAACCACTGATAGGTCAGCGTGCCTTCGCCGGTGGCCGCCATGGAAAGCGTGACGTTTGTGCCGGCGGAAACCACCTGCTCCTTGGGATCCGCGGTGATGATGGTGATGGCTTTGAGGGTCAGCGCTGCGGCCGCCGAATTGGTGCTGCCGCTGCCGGTGACGACGCAGCGATAGTTCACTCCCGACGCATCGGCGTTGCCGACGTTGTTCACTGTCAACGTCGGGCTGGTAGTGCCGGTGTAGTGGGTGCTTTCGGTGACGTTTACGCCGTTGGTTTGCCATTGATAGGTCAATCCGCTGCCGGTCGCCGCCACGCTGAAATTGGCGTTGTCGCCCGGACAAACGTTTTGCGGCAAGGGCTGTTGCGTGATTTGCGGCGGTTGGGTGACCGCGGGCGACAAGGTGTTGCCGTTGCCGAGGCTGGTCGGCTGCGGCAAGGCGCTGCTGTAGCGCGCCTGCACTTTGAAGGTGTAAGGAGTTCCTGCGGTCAGGCCGGTGACCGTCCTGAGCGCCCATATAGCATCCGATTGCCAGATGGCGGTCGAGCCGATGTCACCGTTGGCCTGGACGAAGTGCGTTCCCAGCGTGTAAGGGCCACCACCGATGCTGATCGCAAATTCGGCGGCGCCGTCGGTGTTGCAGCCCGGCAGCGGATCCACGTTGAGCGAAGTGCTGTTCGCTTCGCTGACGAGCGGCGCGGGCGGCACATGGGCACGATAACATACCACGTCATCCCAGTACGCCGTTAAGTCCTGGCTGCTCAGGGTGCGCCGACTGTCCAGAAAGAGCGTCACGCGGTTGGAAGTGGCGTTGCCAGCGAGGTTCTGCAAGTGCGTCCAGACGTCCCGCAATCCGGCGGAAATCTTCCAGGTGGTGTTGGCATCAGTGGCCGGATGGTTCGTGGAGCCGTTCCAGGCGGCCACCAACGCGACCTGTTGACCCGCGCTGGGGTTGGAAACAGGCCGAACCCGGCCTTCAAAGGTGAACGCATCGCCGATGTTTGCATCGAATGACTGGAGCACGCCCAGCAGGCTGCCGGTGCCGCCGTTTGCATTGCGGCACTTCTGCGCTGCAGCGCCGCCATGAATGATGACGGCCTCTTTGGCCCACGACACATTGTTTCCTTGTCCGGCGTTATACGGCTTCCAATCGGGACATACGCTGTAGCTGCTGGCGTCTTCCATGTTGCCGTGGCCAAACAATTCGCCGGGGCTGCACACGTTCAAATCAATGGTGAGCGCGGCGCTGGTGGAATTGGTGCTCCCAAAAGCGTTGGTCACAATACAGCGGTAATTGCCCGCGTCCCCGGCGTCGGCACCGGTGATGGTCAGAATCTCCGTAGTCACGCCGGAATAATGGCCGGTGTTGCCGAGGTTGGAATTGTTCTTTTGCCATTGGAAGGCCAGCGTGCCGCTGCCAGTGGCTGCGACGGCAAAGTTGGCCGTGCCGCCCGCATTCACGGTCTGGTTGACCGGCTGAAGGGTGAGGGAGGGAGGCAGATTGGGCAGGTTGGTCACCAACAGCGAGGCGTTGAGGGAATTGGTGGTGCCGTAGGCGTTGGTCACCACGCAGCGATAATTCGCCGCATCGTTTTGGTCTGCGCCGGTGATGGTTAACGTGCTGGTCAACACGCCGGCGTAGTGTCCGCCGTTGTTAAGGTTGGCGTTGTTCTTCTGCCAGCGAAATCCCAGCGGGCTGGTGCCGCCCGCCACCACGGTCATATTAGCCGTGCCGCCGGGGACTACGGTCTGGTTCGGTGGCTGTTGCGTGATACTGGGCGGGTAATTGACGCACAACTCGGGCGCAAAGCTGCACACATTCGCCTTGACCGCAGTGTCGTAACGTTGCTGCACGGTCGTCCGCAAATTCGCATCCGTTGTGATGACGATCATCCGCACCGTCTGCAACGTGCCGAGGTTGATCTGGAACTGACTGCCGTTGAGCGTCCAATTCGCGTCGCCGGGCTGTCCGCCGCGGGTGATCTCGAAGGCCGTCGGCGAGCTTTGCATCCAGGACGGCAGCGTGACCGTGACGGTGGCGTTGGGAACGTTGGTGATGTGACAGCCGGCGATGTCGTTGAAGAAGTTGTCGTTCACCACATAGAGCACGAGGGCGTCAATGCCGGAAGCCACGCCGCGCACCCAGATCCAGGGGCTGTTGGTTGAGAGAATCAAATCCACCGGGGTGCTGCGGACGATCAAATCCTTTGCCGTTTTGACCTCGTTGCCGATCAACCCCATTTCCTTCCAGAGCGCGGGCGCCTGTGCGGAGTTAAACATTCCGCGCGGCGGATTGAACCACCAATAGCCGAAGCCCTTCGTGCCGCCGGCCAGCGAGTAATAGGCCTCAATGTGCTTGGAGGTGGGGAACGGATACGGCCAGTCGGGGTCGCTTCCCTTGCAGGAGTAAAGGATGTGCCGGAAGGGGTTGGGGGCCGCGCCTTCCGTGCCCGATCGAGCCGTGGAGTAGGATACCTTGGGTTTGCCGTGAAGTGGAATCAGGTTGGGAGCGGAGAAATAGGAGTCCCGTAAACGCACTTCGTAGTAATTGTTCGATTCCAACACGTCCACCGCCGGTCCCCACGTATACCAGCTTTGCGGTTGCAGACCGCCATCGAGATTCACCGTCGTCGGCACGTTGGGACGCAACTTCCGAAGGTCGGCGGCGAAATTGACCGCTTCTTTGATGACCAAAGTTCCGGCGTATTTGCTGGTATCGCACGGGATTCTGGTGCCCGTACCGCAATGGGTTTTGCCCTGGTTGTTTTCTTCAGCGTCCGGTTCGTCGTTCAAAAACCAGAAGTC
Organism: uncultured Bifidobacteriaceae bacterium; assembly: GCA_964458575.1. Taxonomy (GTDB): domain Bacteria; phylum Verrucomicrobiota; class Verrucomicrobiia; order Limisphaerales; family JADLHS01; genus CAYWMD01. The sequence continues at coordinate 66,894 of CAYWMD010000017.1, forward strand.
CGGGTCGAAACTCTTCAGTTTCGTCTTGTCCAGGATGATGTAACCGTAGCCCTTCGACTTCATGGAGGCATCATTGGGCAAATTCCCCAGATTCATCTCGGACGCGTTGAAGCCGTGGGTTGAGGCTTCATCCACCCAATCTTCCCCGTTGTAATTTGAGGTTTCCTCAAACGTGCTCCAAGTGCAATAGACGAACTTGTTCGTCCACGCTCGTTGCCCGGCCGTTGCCGTTTTGCCGTCGCCGTAAACGCCCCGATAAACGTGGTAGGAGAAATGCGGCAGGCCGGTGGGAAGCGAAATGACCGATGCCGCAAAATTATATCCCGGATCACCCACCGTCGTCGTGAGCGAAGTCACGTTCGTCCCGTTCAGCCAGACGGATGTTGGGGCGGCCGAACCGCCAGTGGACCGGCGCCAGTGGAGGTAAATCTTTTTCCGGTCCTCCGAATAACCAATGCTGGCGATGCGCGGCGCGGTGCTGTCCACGGTGATGTTGGTTGTGATCGTGCCGGACGTACTCACGACGCCGAAGTTCAAATTCGGGTTGGTTGGAACCTTCCGCAGTCGCACGGCGACCTGCGCGACACCGCCAACCGGGACCGTGGGCGGGTCGGCCCTCCACCAGACCGGCTCGCCGAGACCGAACTCGATGTCGTCGGGCGGGTCGTCCCAGGTGAAGTAAATGCTGCTGAGTTGCTTGGGATTGTAATTGGCCAGGGAGGTTTTGATGACCGTCTTGAGGCTGTAACTGCCGAGGATTGCGTCCGATATCGTCTCCGCCGCCGCGCCGGTGTTTTTGACGCAAACGAATACGGTGGCGCCGGGCTGCGGGTTCCCACAGGAGGTCGGATAATTGCCGCTGCTGTAGTAGCAGTTGAATTCCGGGAACAACTGATCCATGCGATACTGCGTGCCGATTACCGTCAGGGCGGCATGGGTGTGCTGCGCCCACGCAATGGTCAGCACGACGAGAAGGCGCAGTCCGACTTGACGAGCAAGCTTTCGTTGGATGTAGTTCATGTTGACAACAATTTCTCTGGTACGCACCATTACTGAGTGGGGGTGTTCTAGCCAAGTTTGGGCGTAGCATCCAACAGCTCAATGCGGTCGTCAAGCGCCGGGATTAAGTTTTTCGCGATTTTGGCCGATTTTAGACGCTTGACCGCAGGTTTGAGCCGGCCGGCCGAGTTGCCAGCCAGTCCAAGGCTTGAATCTGCAGCAATCCCGGGCGCGTCCCGGCTATTCGAATCGCAACGAAAACAACTCCGCCATCTCCATGCGGAACTCGAAGGTGAGGGGAGCGCCAGGAGCGTGGCCAAGCTTCTTCAAGTTCTTCTTCCAGGTCACGACACGGTCTGTAAAGTCGCCCGTAATCTGCTCGCAGTCCTCAAAGCTGCGCAGGATTTTCCCTTCCGACCGCACTTGCACGCGAATTGAACCTGATTGTTTCGTCCGGCAGTTGATCACGAGTTTGTCGCCCTGGAAAACCGCCGATGGGGTTTTGAATTCAGCCTTGCCCTCGGCCACCAGCGCCACCAGCCGGTCGCGCGGCCAAGTCGCCCAATAGGTTCCGCCGGGCGGATGCGACGGACGATACGGATATTTGTGCGGCATGGAAATGCCTTGGACCATCACGGCGAGTTTGCCGTCGGGCAACTCCAACAAGGATTGTCGCGCGTGATGTCCGCTGCTGCCCGGCTGGCCCAGTGGTCCTACGCTTGGTTCAATGATCGGTCCAGGCCCCAACACGCTCCAGTATTTCCCCTCGAAGCTCGTCGCCATGTAAACCGAGAATGTGTCGTCATTCTTGCGCCACATCAAAGGCAGCATAACGTGATACTGCTTCGTTCCCGGATACCGCGAGACGGATGACGGACTGTACCACTCGTAGTCCGCCCGCAGGTCGCCGCCGGAAAACTGCTGAATCTCCGGCAACGGAAAATGCCGGAAGTCGGTGGATTCCATCCGGCTGTTGGCGCGATACATCACGTATCGCGTCCGACCGTAGAAAACGTACTTGCCCAGCTCAGTGTCGTAGTAAGCCGGCATGTCCGGCGTGTCGCATTGCGCGATGCAAAGCGGAATATCCAGCATTTTCCAGTGAAGTCCGTCCGGCGAAACGCCACCGTGAATACCCCAGATCTCCTCGCCGTGGTAGGAAAGACGGTCGCAGTCCTTCGGCCATTGCTTGCGATAACGCTCTTCGGCCGCGTGCGTGACCAATCCAACCATCATCAGCTTGTAACGTTCTTCCGGTGGCGCGGACGGGTCCTTGAAAATTGAAACCGTACCGTGCGCTTCCGTTGGCAAAACCGCGACAATGTTCGTCATCGCTTCAAGTCCCTTGATGTTGGTGACGGAGTTTGCCGCCGGGCCGGTCCAATGCTTCAGGTCGCGCGATTCCAAATACGTCAGCACGGTGAAGTCCGGTGGCAATCCGGCGTTGGTCCGGGTCGCGTCCGGAATTTTGACGGCGGCCCAGGCTTTGAATAGCCCATCCTCCTGAATCTGCGGAAACGTTTTTGTGTCGCCCTCCGTCCGTAGCTCCATCGTTGGCCGCTGAGCTTCCAGGCGTAAACCCACGGGAATGTCGCCGTTGCCCCAGATGAGTGGAAACGCGGGCATCGGATCGGTCGAACTGGTCGTCATCATGCCCACGCGCACTCGTGGCGGTGCGGTCCAGTTTGGATAGCCGGAATAAACCCAACGCCAATCCCAGAACAACATCACGTTGCCATCCACCTCGTTCTTGGCGGCGGAGCTGACCGCGTCCCGGAAGACTTCCTTCTTATTACGCTCCGCCATTTGCATCGAATAGTTTTCGGAATGTGACGGGCTTGGAAACAGAAGCGCGAGCGCGAGGATCGCAAGCGAAGCCGCATAACCAAGTGAAGCGCGGCGTTTACGCCGCTTCACTGTGCAAACGTCTCTGGCAATAAAATCACTCCCCGCGCCTTCCGGTGTTTGTGAATCGAAGCGGCGTAAACGCCGCGCTCCCGTTTGGAATACTTGGTCTGTCATAGTGAGGTTCTGGGTGAGCTACTGAAACCTGAGGGAGAACAATTCTGCCATTTCAATCCGAAACTCAAGTACGACGGGGGTTCCTGGCGTGTGTCCCAGGTCGTTTAGCGTTTTTTTCTTCCAGGTCACAACCTTGTCGCTGAAATCACCAGTGATTTGCTCGCAATCCTCAAAGCTGCGCAAAATCTTTCCTTCCGACCTTATTTGCACGCGAATTGAACCGGCCTGCCTCGTTCGACAGTTAATCAAAAGCTTGTCGCCCTTGAAAACCACCGATGGCGTGCGGAACTCTGATTTGCCGTCGGCCACCAGTGCCACCAGCCGGTCGCGCGGCCAGGTTGCCCAAAACGTTCCGGCGGGCGGATGCGACGGGCGATAGGGGTACTTGTGCGGCATGGAAACGCCTTGCGCCATGACTGCCAGGCGGCCATCGGAAAGTTCGAGGAGCGGTTGGCGCACATGATAGCCGCACGCGCCGGGTTGTCCCAAGGGGCCGATGGGCGGTTCGAGAATTGTTTTGGGCAACACGCCCCAATTCTTGCCGTCCAAACTCGTCGCCATGTAAACCGAAAACGTGTCGTCGTTCTTGCGCCACATCAGCGGCAGCATGATGTGATATTGACGCGTTCCCGGATAACGCGAAACGCTACACGGGCCGTACCATTCGTAATCCGACCGCAGTTCCGGACTTGAATACATCAACACGTCGGGTTGCGGGAAATGCCGAAAGTCCGCCGTCTCAATTCGCGTGTTCGCGCGATGCAACGCATAACGCGTCCGACCGTAGAAAACGTACTTGGCCAGATCGGTATCGTAATATGCGAGCAAGTCCGGCGTATCGCACTGCACAATGGACAGCGGAACGTCGAGCATCTTCCAGTGCAACCCGTCCGGCGACACTGCCCCCAGCATCCCCCAAATGTCTTTGCCGCGATACGCGTAGCGATCAATGTCCTTCGGCCACTTCTTCCGGTAGCGCTCTTCGGCTTTAGGCGAGACGACTCCCACCATGATGAGTTTGTAGCGTTCCTTCGCCGGCGCGGACGGGTCTTTGAAAACCGTCACCGTGCCGTGCGCCATCGTTGGTAAAATGGCAATGGCGTTGGTCGCACTTTCAAAGCCGGCGATTTTCGTGACCTTCGACGCTGGCGGGCCGCTCCAATCTTTCAAGTTGCGCGATTCGAGGTAGGTAAGCGCGGCGGCTTTGGGCGGCAAGCCAAGATTTGTAATGGTTGCCCCGGGGATGGGGATGACGTTCCACGCCCTGTAGATTCCGTCCTCCTGCAGTTGCGGATACGTCTCGGTGTCGCCGTCAACCCGGCGCTCCAACGTGGGCCGTTGCGCTTCCAACCGCAGACCAACGGGAATGTCGCCCTTGCCCCAGACCAAAGGCACCGAGGGCATTGGATCAGTTGAGCCGGTGCTCATGTCACCGCCTCTGACGCCGGGTGGCGTGTTCCACGCGGGATAGCCGGCATAAACCCAGCGCCAGTCCCAAAACAAAATCACGTTTCCATCCACTTCGTAATGACTGCCGGCCATGATGAAGTCGCGGTGAATCCCCGTGGTGTTGAACTTCGTCATTTTCTCCAAATGCGTTTCGCCAAGCAAACGGCTGGGTAGCAGGAATGAGAACGTGATGGCCAACAGGATTAAAGCCCCCAGCCGCCGACACAGACGCGCGCGAACATTCAACGGAGTTCCCAAAGAAGCGTTGCGGCAGGCTTCCATGTCCGCTGCGTTCTCCCTCACCCTGACCCTCTCCCGCTGGGAGAGGGAAAGGCCGCTGGTCACCGCTTGTTTCGCCAAACGATGGCGGCCAAATTCAGTTGCTGGTTTTCGCATGTGACGGCAAATGATTCTCCCTCTCCCAACGGGAGAGGGTTGGGGTGAGGGAGAGTCGTTCAAAATTGCAGATTGCCTACACTGTGGGCTGGCGTTTTTCATCTGAGTTTATGTTCGGACCGGAAGTCTAAGATTGAAACTCAACTTGAGGCAAATCCGATTGGAAAATTATTTTCCGCTGTCTTGTTTCCACGCAACCCAGATCGGCGATGACCAGCCGTTGCGGTCATCGGTCTGTTCGCACCGCACGTAGTACCACGCCTGCTGGCCGGCTTTAATTTCCTGGTCCACATAATCGAAACGGCACGTAGTGGCATCGGGATTGACCGTGTGAATTTCTTTGCCGTTCTTGACAACCTGCACCTTGCGGAGCGGCTTGGAAGATTCAATGCGCGCCCTGAATGTCGGAGCACCGTTGATTTCCACCTCTTCGCCAAGCAACCGGTCGCCGAGCCGGAACTCGATGACCATTCGATCCATCGAGCCAAAGGTCCGGCGGCTTTTCAATCCCTCCATTACTCCGGTGCGGGACAGTTCGCGGCAGTAAACGCCGGCATACGCGCTGCTGACCATACCGTGATCCGAACTGGCAATCGCTCCGATACGCACGCCCATCTCCAGGGCGTCCCGGTAGTAGTGACCGTCACGGTTGAGACGGACCAGCGGCAGCGCGCCTTTGTATTCATAAGAGCCGCGCGCCTGAAAAACTTCAGCGACTCGTTCAAACTCCGGATTCCACACCTTCCAATCCGTGGCGGACGGTCCATCGGCGAGTTGGTGCGGAATGGCAACGGCATTCTTTCCCTTCAGAGCCTTGAATAATTCCCCCGGCACATTCTCCTCGTGGCAAGGATGACCGCGATCCGCGTACAGGACGTTCTTGTGCCCGCCTTGGACGCCACCACGCCCGTGCTCATAGGCGTAGAGCGGGATGAACTTGTTCTCGATAAAAAAAATGTCGCAATACTTTTCCGAGCGCCACCAAGCGTAATGTTGCAACGGACTCTGTTTGCGATTGGAACGATGCTTGAGAATGTCCTGGTCGTGGTCCGAGATGGCGAGGAAATCCAGCTTCACCACGTCCATTGCGTAACGATAGGTGTCCATCAACGAGCCGTCGCGGTTCATGCCGCATTGGGAAATGTCCGTGTGACGATGCGTGTCGCCGTAGGCCAACAGGAACTCCTTGCTGCCGACGGTCAACTTGGGATGGACAACGGATTGCTCCAGCTTCGCGAACACGGGCGAAGGCTTTCCACGCGGCACCGTCTTCAAAACCACCTTTTCCGAACCGGACGCCGCGAGCGGCATCGCGTGGACATCATGGTTTTGCGGTTCTGGAGGCTTGACTTTGGTGCGTCCGTCGTCCGCCCACGTAACCCACGCCTGCCCGTCCGGGTCAAGGCACATTGAAGTGCGCATATCGTTGCGGCCATTGCTGTCGGGAAGCGGTTGCGGTTGCGACCAGCGATTGCCGTCGTAACAAAGCGCGTAAGGATTCCACATGCCCCGGTCTTGATGAGGACGTCCACCGTCGCGCGTTCCTTTGGGTGTCAAATTGGTCAGGTGCCGAATGATCAACCACAACCGGCCGTTGCCATCAACGCTCAACTCCGGCAACTCGCAGAAATTCGTCAGCGACCCGCTGAGAGCCGCGGACAAAGGCTCGGCAGGTTCGGACAATTCTCCGTTGGCCAGGCAACGAATTTCCACCGAACGTTCACTGTGTAACTTCCGGCCATCCTCGTTGTCTTCTCCCCAACGGACGCCGCCGTTGTCCCACGCAATCCAAAGCCGGTCCTTATGATCAACCGCCAGCGTCGCGTGCGCCTCGTAAGCTGGCGACGTCGCAATGCCCATCGGCTCGGCCCGTGAGATAGAGCCAACGGTAACCGTGTCACGCGGACGCCCCGTCATCTCACGGGCCGAGGACAATTTTCCATCCTTCAACTCCGCGAGCAAAAGGTCGTAACTGCCGTTCCGGTAACTGTCCCAGGCCACGAACACCCGACCATCCTTCGTTGCCGCAATTGCCGGCTCCCAATCGCTTGCCGGATGACGTGACACATTGATCGGTTCGCTTACGCCGTTGGGAGTGATGCGGGCGAGCATTACCTCGTAGTTGCCATTGACCACGGACTGCCACGCCATCCAGAGCGTGCCGGCTTTGTCCACCGTCAGCTTCTGTGCGAAACTGTTTCCGCTCCCTCGTGTCAGTTGAACCGGCTCCGACCACTTGTCGTTTGCCAGATATTTTCCCCAGATGTTCCATTTGCCTTGATGGCCCTGAGACCACGTGACCCAAAGACGCCCTTGGCCGTCCTTGCACATGGCCGGACGCCAATGATCGCCCACCGCCTCGCTCAAAACGACCGGCGGCGACGATGCCTGGCCCTTGATCTGCGCCGCGAGCACTGCATCCACCTTCCCGTCCCACGCGACCCACGACACCCAGACGTTTCCGCCGGCATCGCTTCCAATGGCCGGGAACTCATCCTCGTGGTTCGTTGACCCCAACGTGACGATTCGATTGGCAGACGCCGAATTGGGAGATTGCGCGGGAGAATTTATGCCGCCGCCTTTTACCGCCAAGGTGGCGGCGATTGCCGATGCGGAAAGAACGACGATTACAAACAGGATTGTCGGTTTCACTGAAAAAAGATTCCAAGCATTTTGAAGTTAAACCGAGGGAGAAGCAACAGTATCACCAGGCAGTCTTCTTTTCGAGGTTTCGACCAATAGTCCATCGCTTGCCAAATGCGCTAACAGCAATCTCAACTTTGTCGCTACCGACTTCGGTATTCCCGACAAACTTTGCCTCGACCACCGGCGGATTCGTTCCCCGATAGGGCGCGACCACCGTCAGAAACCTTGCCGGAGCAACATCGGGGTTCTTGACCTTGAGCATTTTTCGCGGCACGCGTTGGCCGTAGTCCCACGCGAACCACCCGTCCTCCTCCTCGAATTTGACCTGTCCTGGAGCACTGGTCTGGATCAGGACGTTGGCGTCGGGAAACTGCGTCGTGAATGATGTGCGGTCGGAATTGAATCGGCCCGTGCCGGGTGCGGGCGTCCAGTGCAAGCTCAACTCACCGGGGGCGTTGCCAATGGCTTCATCGAGGAAGATGTAAAACTTCTTGTCCACGAACCAAAGCGACCGGCGATGCAGAATTCCATCGTAGGATGGATTTTCCACCACCAACGCGTCGAGTCCCGGCGACGACCGCCACAGTCGGAGGCGTCCGTCGGTTTTGGAATCCTCGCCGTCCAGCGTCAATGTCTGGTGGACGCGCGTCTGCCGATGCCAATTCCGGCCCGCCCTGTCGTGGCCGTAAGTGTAGAAACCGCTGTCGGTCATCAGCCAGCGTCCGTAGGCAAAGAGTTCAAACGTGCCGTTGTCCGGTTGATCGTGGGCGCTGAGTGCCGGTGGCGCACATTGCAGCGCCAGGTAGCTCCCGTTGGTACCCCATTGCGAACGCATCACGTAAACGCCCGCGCTTTCGAAGGCATAGCTTGTTTGTTGCGGCAACCCGGCCAGGTCACATTTCGCGCACGCCGAATATTTAGGGTCGTTCCAGACCTTACTGAAATGAAGCAACGAATCGGATAACTGGCCGGTTGTCCCGTCCTTGGGGAGGGGACGCGCGGTGTCGCCGAACATGGGATAGCCCAGGTCCGGGGTCGCGATGGCGAACACGTAATTGCACATCGCCCGCACGCGCTGGCGGTGTTCGTCCGAAACGGTAACCCCCAACTGCGGGGCGTTTTCCATGATTTCGAGCGCGTCCCGCAACACGGCCGAGTGGTAACTGCCGCACCATTCGCGTTGGATGCCCTGCGTTGTGGTTTGCGCCAGCAGGTTTGCCTCGGTCCGTTCGACGGCAAGCTTCGCCCAGCGTGGCGCGTCCCGAAACTCCGGGAAGGCCACGCAAATGTTGAGCGCGCCGCGTTGTTCAAAAATGGCTTTGTTGTGCACCACGCCCATCGGGACCAATTCCATCTTGTGCTCGTGATCGTAAAGGCTCGCCAGAAAGACGCCGAGAAATTTCGGCGTGACGGCCTCTGATCGCAGCATGGCCTTCAACGCAGCGACGGCTCGCGTCGCGCGGATGCCTGTTTGAAGGTCGAGCCAGGCGAAACCTTTCCAATGAGTCAGCATCGGATGCGTTCGCGTCCAGTCGTCCAACGGATGTTTGGCGATCCAATCGGTCGTCAACTCTACGAATGCCCGTGCGTATTTGTCATCGTGCGTTGCGTTGTAGGCCCTGGTCAAATCATCCGCCCATTGGAAACGATACATGGCGGCCACCCATTCGATGTCGTCGGCGGGATTGATGGTCCAGTCAATGTTCGTTCCGTAATCTGCCGGCTGGTAAGGCCCCCACTGAAAAACGTGACGGCAAATTCGGCCCGCGGCCTCAATCATCTGCGGCGTGGTGTCCTGCTTGGACGTCGCCGGATACTTCGCCCGATAATAGCGGAGCAACCCGGCCAAGGCCCGAGCCTGGTCACCTTTGATCGCCGCGGCCTTGACCGCTTCCAATCCGGGCCGGTCCAAATCGAGTTTTGACAGCACCTCGCTTGGCGGCAGGCGATGTAATTTCACATCCCACTGCTTCGTGTAGGGCACCATCTCCGCAGTTGCGGCAACCGAGGTGAGTATGGCCAACAAAAAGTTTGTGGTAGTAAGTGAGAGATTCATTTGACCCGCAAAGTTGACGCGGCACAATTTGGTTACATTCAAACACGCACTTCAAAGTCCTGTAAGAACGACCGACAATAGCCCACCGATTCAACGGTGGGAGCAAGTAAAAACGAAACAAGTCCCGTTAGGGACGAAAGAAATCGGTCAAGCCAACATGGCTAGTGGGAACTCAACCAGTTGGCTTGTCGCACTGGATAATTTTGCGTGTGCATCCAAAGGGTCAGGAAAGCGACACCCAACCGGCCGCAGGCGGTTTGCTCGCGGCCCGGCCACTTGTCACTCTCGCCGTCGGCGTAAACGCGGAGATCCTCGTGGCGTTGTTGCATCTCCAAAATCTTTGCGGCGCGGATGCGCATCCAATCCCGCGCGTGATGCGGCAGGCCGCGATCGAGTCCTAGCGTCCACGAATAGACGTCCAGGCAATACGGCGTAAGACAATCCACACGCCCCCAGTCCGCCTTCACCGGATAATAGAGATACGGTTCACCGGGCCGATACATCGTGCCGCCGGGTGCGACGTACGGTGGCGAAGGCAATTCGCTCGTGACCAGCGCGCGATAAACCCGCGCCGCGTTGAAATCCGCCGCTTGCGGCACGGCTTGGTTCGCCAACGGTTGAATCACGAACGCACGCAGGTTGAGTCGCACGCACAAGGTGTAATCGGGATGAAGGAATCCGTGATTCACCACCAAGCCGTCGGGGTTCGCGTTGAATCCGTGTAACCAGTCCTTGACCGTTTTGCCATCAACCCTGCGATTGTTTTTCAGGTCAGCCTCGGTTGCGTAGGCCGAAACCATGAACTCGCTGCACTTTTCCTTCCATGCGCGGACATGCGGATGTTTTGGCATCATCGCCACCGCCAGCGAAAGCGCCATCGAGTTCCAGGCGTTCTCCTCCGCCTTGGTGTCGCCGCCCTGGCCATTCCAATAAGGAACAACATTCGTCGCCAGACGATTGGCCTCCCATTCCACCAATTCTGCGACCGAACCGCGCATGTCGGAATCCAATTCGTCCCACAACATCCACGCGCCCTGTCCGAGATAAGCCGCCCAAAGCGACGATTGCCACGGGCGTTCCCACGCCGCGCCTTTGTGTTCCCACGCCGCGCCGCGGATCAAGGTCAATGTCTGCAACAACGCATCGTTCTTGGAAACGCCCAGCACCTGCTCGTCATACAATCCCGACTTGAACGCAACCGCGTATCCGAATACCATGTTGCAAATCGGCCGGATGAAATCATGTGCGTTCCGCCCTTGGAGACCTTCAAGACCGACAAACGGGATGCGGCCATCCAGTTTCCCAATCGCGTTTGTGGTCCAGCCCAGGTTGTAACGGATGGTGTTCTGAAATATCGCCGCGCAGTCGGTCAACTCACGTGACTTGGATTTGATCTCTCCGTAACGTTTCAGTTTGGACCAGTCAATCGGAACGACGTAGGATGAAGCGGTGTTTGAGCGTAGGACAGGTGTCGCGCCTCTCTCAGATCTGGAAGATGTCCCGCTTGAGCGGACCGCCAAATCGGAAGGGTCATGAACAGTTTTGCTCGTGATATCTCCGCAAATGGAGATAGGCGTGACGCCTGTCCTACTTTCTTGATCGCGCTTCCCGCCATCCTCTGAATGCACCCGTGCGACCGGTTCGTTCACCTGGGCCGGCGACACAAGCAAGTAGCACGTAACTAAGATGATCGAAGCGATCTTCGAGCAGACAGAATGTTTCATGGGTGACTTATCGCACTTGATGACACGGTCTCAGTCGAATCGAAACGGTTTGCTGAGGCGAATCACTTTTTCCGCCTTTGCATACCAACCCTGCGGCGCGTGTTGCGAGGTGTGGAGATAGCACTGCACACGCACATCGCGGCTGCCTTCAGTGAAAGTCAGCAAGCGGCTTATCGGCAAAGTGGTTTTTGACGCGTGATAACGGCTCAACGAGCTGCAGTTGATGAAATTCACGTCCCACTTGCGTTCGATGTGCGAGCGTCCGCCCTTGCGGTCGTCGGGATTCGTGTGCGTGTGACCGCCGATCCAGAGATCAATGGCGTTCGGATGCGCGGCGAGGTAGCGCTCGAAGGCTTGCGCATCCGGCTTGCCGTCCACCCAGTAGAGATAAGACGCGCCTTCCGGCCCGCCATCGGGAAAATAGCCGTGATAGTGACCCTGCCACGTGCCGTCGGGCTTCTTCGTGTAACCTTCCCACGGTCCGGAAGCAACGGTCGTTTCGCGGAGCATGTGATGGTGCGCGGAAATGATGATGGCGTCCTCGTTCTCCGCAACCATGCGCTTCCACCACTCAAAAGTTTCACCGGTGACCGCGCCCGATGGATAACCGCCCTTTTTATCTCGGCCCACGGGCGGTCCGCCGTCGTTGCGGTCGCTCATCACGAGGAACAGGAGATTCCCAACACGAAACGAGTAGCGCTCCCAAGTTCCTTGAATCGGATACCGACGACGTTTCGAATCCAAGCCCGAGAACTGGGTATTCTCGCCACTGGGATCAATCCACTTGCGAAACCACCATTGCGTCTTCTCGCCCGGGCCGCTGGCGTCATGATTACCGGCCAGGTCATAGAAATCTTCGCGGCGATGTTTGGTGGCGACGGCGTATTGGCGCACAACTTCGCGGCCTTCCTCGTCCGTGGGCGGGCCTTGGTTACCCGAAAAATCACCCACATTAAGAGCAATGTCCCAGTCGAATGCCGGGCCGCCTTCGCTTCCGCCCTTTTCTGACTGCCGGATCGCTTCCGCAAGGCTCTCGCGATTCCTTTTCAAGTCTGTTCCCACATGCGCATCGCCGATGGCCCACAGGCTGAATGTGCGCGGGATAGAAGCGGTCTTGTCAGGCGAAAGTGCCGGCGTAGGTAAAGCTAGGCTGACAACAGCCGCCCCGCAGAGCGTGTTTAAGAAATCGCGGCGGTTCATTTGTCAGCGGACTTCTTGGCGCTGTCGTTTTCCCTTTCCACCTCCTTCGCAAAACCTTTGATGCGATTCTCGCGCAAGGTGATGCTGCTCGTCTCAGGGCCGAGGCGGATGGCGATGCGCTGGCCCGATCCGCGCGTGTCGGTGATTTCGTTGCCGATGAGTTCGATGGATTTCGTTCCGCCTTGAATGTCCACGGCAAAACCATCCTTTCCGCCGTTGTCCACGAAGCGGTTGTTCTCAATGCGATTCCGGTTGCCGGTGAAGTCCTTGCCTGCTTCGGGCCGGAACAACAGGCCGACGATCTTGCTGCCAATCACTTCGTTGTCGCGGACGATATTGTCCTCGTCGTGGTGGCCAATGGAGATGCCGATGTCGTTGCCTTCGATTTGATTTTTCACCGCGAGCCCGTGCCGCACGCCCCAGCAGAAATAGATACCGATGTGATTTCCGGTGAGCCGATTGTTGCGCATCACGGTGCGCTGCGAGCCGGAGCCCGGATGCAGGCCGAGACCTTTGTGGCTTTCGCTCGTGCAATTCTCCACGAGCACGTCGTGGCAAACCTGCCAGCTCATGCCGTCCCCATTAAAATTCCGCGCCGTGACGCCACGGATGATCACACGGTTGCACTCTTGCAAGAAAATACAACCAACGTAGTTGCCATTCAGGTTCTCGTTCTTCGCACGGTTGCCGTCGAGGACCAGATTTTCAATTACGATGTCGGAGATGTTTTCACCGGAGATGATCGGGAACAGCGTGGAAACCGCGGTTTCAGGTGACCGCCAGAAATCTTCCCGCAATCCCCGGTCCAGTTTGAAGCGATTTCCCGTGCGCGCAACGAGTGTGCGTTTGACTACTTTTACACTGCCCGCCGCGTCCTTCTTCGTGCGCAGGCAAACGCCGTCGCCGAGTTCAAACCCGGTCGCGTCGGCGAGCGTGATTTCTTGGTCGAACCAATCGCTGTCCGCCGCGAGCGTCGTGGTAACGGACGGCTCTTTGACGAACACCGTGTCCGAACCGCTGCCGAGCAGACGAACCTTGGACTGGAGATAAACCGCGTTGCGCAACCGGAAAGTGCCCGGCAGAATCTTCACCGTGCCACCCCCGAATCGCGCGACGTAATCCACCGCCGCCTGAATCGCCTTTTCGCTCGTGCCCACAATGTCCGCCTTGGCTGGCCCGACGGTGATAGTGAGCCGTTGTTCCCACGCCGGCTCGACGACGGAATCACCCATCGTGGCGCGTGGTGATTCGGGCGAATCAGTAGCAATGGCTGTGGTTGCAAAAAAAATCGTCAGCCACGCATGGGGCCAGCGCCGTAAAGCAGTAACCAAAGCGGAGCGCGAGTTCTCCCAACTCGCAGCGGACTGGCACGCGTTTGTTCGTCGAAAGCATTGGAGACTGGATAGCCATCGGGTGTGCTGCGGCTTGGGACAAGCCGCGCTCCGGGAAAAATCTCGCAAGCCGTGATGATATTCCGAGATTGCAGTATGCGTGGACACGGATGTTTGCATTGCTCGAATCGTGAACGCGATTCAATCTGTCGGCCAGTCCTTTCTCGGCGAGCTACCTTTCGCGGGACGATTGAAGTTGCAACGCTGTCGAGTCCAACGCGCGATCATACAGGCGCACGTCGCGCATCAACCCGCGGAAGTAATCGTGCGCGCCAAAGCCAATCCGCAACGGTTTGTCCGTGGATATATCGAAAGCCGCAGGATCAAGTGACGATGAAATTCCGACGAGTTCGCCATCAATGTAAAGTTCCAAGCGGTCGCCGCGCCGGACGCCGGCCAGCAAGCGCCAGCAAGGTTTCAGCGCGCGGTCGTAGGTGGCGCATTTGCCCGCTTCGATGGAATACACGTGACCTGACGGGAGCGTGCCGCAGTAGAGCCGGCCTTGATAAACCGCCATGGACCAGACGCGACGATAAATCACGTCGGGAGTCCAGTCCAGTCGGCCAATGTCCGTCCAGGTTGTTCCGCCTTCGTAGCGATATACTTGTCCCAGTGGCAGCGTGCCGCCGTAGAGTTTGCCGTTGTAAACCGAAACGCCCATGACCTCGGTCTGGTCGCCGAGCCGGCCACCGGCGACCCATTTGTCATCCGGCCCGAGCCGAAAGACACTACCCGTCGGCCAAGTCGTGACGTGCAGGCCGCCGTCGTAAACGATGAAGCCGTAGGTTTGCGTCACGCCGGGAATCACCGGCAGGTCTTCCCATTTTCCGTCGGGCGTGAACCGGGAAACGATTCCGCCGAGATCGTAAGAAGACGTGTAGAGATGCCCGTTGTGAACGGTGAGCGTCTCGACACGCCGGCCCGGATTGCCGCGGTAAGTCCACTTCTTGCCGCCGGCATATTCATAAAGGCCGAAGCCCTCGGCGTTCAGCGTGCTGGCGTAAAGCTTCCCGTTGAATTCCGCGAGGCTGTGCAGGTTCACCGCCGCGCCGGTCGTTGGATTTTCCAGCCGGCCGCAATCCACCCAACCATTCGTGTCCGAGTAGCGAAACACGCGGCCACCGGGCGTCTGGTTCGGCGACTCCGGCAGCGCCGAACCTTGAGCGTGATACCTTCCCGTGCCCGCATACAACCCGCCCTTGAAGCTCGCCAGACAAATCACCGAGTTCGCCCGATCCGGACTGCCGAAGTCCGTCCATTGCGTGCCGCCGCCGTAGCGCCAGACGTGACCGGCTTCATTCGTTCCGGTTTCGAATGTGCCCGCATAAAGATTTCCCTCGTGAACCGTCAGCGCGAAAACGAACAGGTTGTTGCCCGGACGTCCACAATCCATCCATTTGGCATCAAGACGCGCGTCATCAATGCCGAACGAAACGTTGCGGAAATTCGACTGCGCCGTCGTGACGCCCGCGTAGTTCATAAAGCCCAGGTTGATTCCTTTGCGGGTCGTCGGATCGTAAAAGCTGAGGACATCGCCCAGCACGTCATCCAATTCGCGGTCGGTGTGAACCCACACCGAAACGGTAAAATCATTCGTGCCGAGCTTCAGCGATTTTCCGGGTTTGACTTCGATGAAAGAACTGCGGCCATCGAACGAGGCCACGGGTTTGCTGTCGCCGTCGGGGTCTTTAGCGCGCAGATTCACGCCGTGGTTGACGCCGTGATTGCGGTTGCCCGACTTGTCCTTGGAATCGCCAGCCAACGGCCAGTGACCCAGCAGGCGGGGCTTGCCGGTTGCGTAATGTTCAACCGGCGTCGCCGCCACCAATTGCGCCAAGCCGACGAGTGGACCTTGGATGTACACGCCGTCCTCGCAACCGCTCGGACGGCGGCGGATAAACTCCAGCAGTTGCGCGCGGATGATGGGATTGTGCCGCGCCAGCCGCGCCCAATGATAAGGGGCGTAGCGATAATTGTTCACGCTTTTCCCTGAGAGAAAATCCGCAACCGTGTCTGGTCCGAGCAAAACGCGCGTGAGAAAGGTCTTGTCCAGCGCATCGAGCAGTTCGGCGGGAGCCAGTCCGTGCTCGACGCATTGGGCGAGAAAGTCGGCGGTGACGGCGCCATGCGACGTGTCATCGAATTTCTCGCCAGGGCCATCGAGTCCCGGCCAATAACCCCAGACCAACGCGCCATCCGGCAGGCGGCGGACGCGGTTGAGCGTGAACTGAACGAACCGCTCGACAAACTGGCGATAGCGCGCATCGCCAGTCGCGACATAGAGCCACAACCAGGCGCTTCCGGGAGTAAGCAATTGGTTCAACGGCAGGTGCGACTTCAACCACGGGCAGTAGAGATAGCCCTCGTCCGACGCCGGCCCGTCGCGGTATTCGCTTTCATGAATGGCCATGGCTTCCGTCGCCACTTGCAGCATCCGTTCGGCGTCTTTGCCGAAGCGCGCGCGCAATTTGTCGTCGCACTTCACGACCGCGGCGAACTGCGCCATGGGGGCAACAATTATTCCGGTGTGAACCGCCCAGACGTAGTTTTGATCCTTGGAATATTTGACCGAACCCCACGCCGGCAGGACTTTTCCGCGAATCTCGTCGCGCCGGTTGTGTTGATCGTCGCGCGCGACAATCACCTCATCGGCCACGCGCACGAATTGCTCCGCGTAACGCGGTTCGTGCGTGGCCTGGACCATTTCGGCCAGCGCTTCAAGCGTGTAAGCGTGACCCCAGGCGATCATTCCCTGCGCGTTGTCGGTTTGCTGCGGCCTCACTGAAAGAATGCGGGCCAGCTCCTTGTCGAAATGCTCGACCAGCCATTGCCGTTCGGTCTCAACGGCGAGTTTGCCTTGGAGTGCAAGGCTGCCATTTGCGAGAACGATAGCCAGCAGGAGCGGCACGTTTGATTTCCACAAGCGATGAAAAGACGAAAAAGTCATGAACCACGGATAAACCGAGCGCGGCCAAGCGGCGACCAAAGGGCCGCGCCAACGGAAACCGCAGGGACACGATGGACGCAGAGCCGGCAGATCCGCCGCTTTCTCGGCGTTCATCGCGTCTCTGCGGTTGTAGTGCAGTTTGGACAATCTGCGCAGGAAAACAAAACTGTGCAGAATAGCAATACGGATGGACACGGATTTCAGCATTACGCATATCGTGAACAGGATTGATTCCAAGCTCAACCGCGAAGCACATAAAAGCGTTGGCACTTAGCGACTCGATGGCGCAAAAAATCCCTTTTCCGCATCGGATGGGGAGAAGGCGGCAAAGCCGGATGAGGTGAAGGGAAGCCTTGCGCCTTTTGTGCCTTTTTGTGGCCAAAGCAATCGGGGTCATCCGCAGGGCTATCTCTCAATTTCGTCGCGTGCGGCGAGGATATCTCCGGAGCGCGGCTTGGCCCAAGCCACAGCAGCCACGACTGCGAACCACTACTCCATGTTCTCAATGGTTCACCGCGAGGCAGGCTGCTGCGAGGTGGGACAACTCGCGCTTCGCTGCGGTTGCCGCTTAGCCGCACTGTGCCGTTTGCGTTCTGTCGCGGCTTGATCGAATCAGGGCTTTTGCGTCACCCACAGGCTGCTCATCTTCCAAGTTGGAAAAACGCCGCCGCGCCGGATGCGGCGAGTTTCGCGATTTCCCCCTCCTTTAACGCCCGACCGTAAACAAGTACATCGTCCACGTGACCGTCCAATTGCTCGTCGCTCGCCCGTTTCGCGTCTTCGCCCACAAGCAGGTTGCGGTTTAACGTGACCGGCTCGCCACCCGGGATCCATTGCCGGCCGATTGGCTTACCGTCGAGGTAGAAGGCGACAAGACCGTCATCGTAAACGACCGCGAGATGATGATATTTCCCGTCGGCAAATGTTACGGGGTCCGACAAAACCGAAATGCCCTTGCAGAACAACCTCAGGCCGTCGAGCGTGCGACCGCTCGGATCAAAATCAAACACCAGGTCGGAGGTGCCGATGGCGGACATGCCGTCGTAAGCGCTGAAGAGACGCGCATGGCCCTTTTTGGTCGCCTTCACCATGGCTGCCAGCGTGAAAGCCCGACCTAACCGGCTGCTGCCATCAATTTCCGCGCGATTCCAGGAGCGCCACTGGGAACCGACAATCAAGGAATGTTTGCCGAAGGCCGGATCCGGTTTCTTGTTGTCGATCGCGCACGTTCCAAGATTGCGAAGCTTTTGCAGCCCATCGTCGCCCAGCAGGTCGGACCACGCGTTGATTTCGCCGTCAAAGGTGTAGAGGGCCTGGAGACAGACGCCCGGCGGTTCGTCGAGTGGCCTGGCTTTATCGCCGGCCATGAACGAATAGAGCCGGGCGTGATCGAGCAGAAATCGGAAACGAACGGGTGCGCCGGCGGGAAGCCCTTTCTTTGACTTCCACGTCACGGGCTGTCGCACGGATTCACCCTTCAGGTTTTCACAATCATCCCGGCCGTAACCCGGAATCACGTTGCCGTCGGCGTCCAGCACTTCGACCTTCAGACTGCCGCCCCGCGAGTTGAAGTTGACCAGCATCTGCCCGTTCGCGTCCGCGAAACGTTTGGTCACGATTTCTCCGGGGACTTCGTCGGCATCGAGCGAGGCAAATCCATCTTTGCGTAACGTGGCCAGCCCGATGGCCGACTTGTACGGGAGCAGGTCATGAAGTTCCTCGTAGCCGGTGTAATAGATCCAGAGCTCATCACCGACGAGCAAAGGCGTTGGAGCGATCACCATTCCATCGTCGAATTGGCGGAATTTGCCGAGAGGCAACAACGGCGGGCGGCTCGTTTCGTAAAGGGCATAGGGGTGCTGCACCGACGTGTCCACTTCCTCGCGCAGCCAATGAAATCCATCCCGGCTGCTCACCAACTCCAGCCAGAGCGGCCCGTGAAAATAGCCTTCCGGTTCGGCGGCGCGGTAGATTTGGAGGAAGCCGAGGTACATGGTCTGGTAGGGCAGCACCGGGCATGCGTAGAAATGCGTCCGTTGCACGGTGTCCTGCTTGCACCACAGGTCGTCATAATCGTCGGGCGCCATCACCATCCGCAATTCCGGAAACTTGGTGAGATCCGTCGTTTCGGCATAGCCGACGGTGCGGCGGCGCAGGCCGGTGACATCACCGCTGAGCCGGTCGGTGCCGCCGCCTTTGACGGTGCAACGAAAGAGTTTGGTGTTCGGGTCGTAGTAAAAGTGGCTCGTGTCGCCGCCGGAAACGATCTTTTCCTCCGATTGCCGCTTCCACTGGATGCCATCTGGCGACGAATAGGCGTAGTACATTCCGCCGACGCCTTGGAAACGCTTCTGCGAATCCTGCGCCCATGGAGTGCGCATGACTGCGTGGGGGCAATTGGGAATCATGTTGTTGTCCTTGCTGCCCTCCCATTCAGCGAGGCCGAGTTTGGGTTTATCCCACTTCAAGCCGTCCTTACTCACCGCGTAGCACATGAAATGGGTTGGATATTTCTTTTTGTCCTGTTTCCAACAGTAGTAATACATGCGAAACCCCGTGCCCTCCTCGTCGGGAATAACGGCCGTGCAGTTCACCACGTTATTTTCCCACGGCTGATCCACGACGATCATTGGGCTGGCCGGGTGCTTGCGGAACTGGTGGTAGCGTCGCACGACGTTCTTTTGCGTGGCGATCAGGTGATCGTCCACAAAAAGTTGCCACGGACCGATCAGGTTCTCGGTGACTTTAGGCGTTGCCGCCAAAAGATCGTTTACGGGAATGGCCAACATTGCGCCGACACAACCGAACAGAATGCTCGTTTCAATTTTCATCTTAGCTACCAAATGAACTTACGCCCGCTGGTTCACAGGTCATCGTCCGGCGGGCTGAGAGTTCAGCCGCGAATGTCGGCTGAACGACGAGGACCAAACCTGACCTGCCCGCGAGGGAGCGGGTCATGGCAATTTCCGCTCAACACGGACGTTCGGTGCGCTTGAGGTATTCACCGCGTCTGCAACGTAAATCCCAAATGTCCACATCGTGGCAAAGGCAGCTCAGCGATTCGCAGTCAATGAACCCGGGCCAGGCGGCGGTTCAATCCATCACCCTAAACGCATACAGTTTTGCGTTTGTCAGTTTGAATTCGAGCCGGACGGCGTCGTTGGGCAGTTTCTCGTGCGAACCGCGCCAACTAACCTTGTGCGCAATTGAATCGCCTTTGAGCGGCTGGCAATCCTTCCAATCGTAACCCCGCACGGGTTTGCCGTTTTCGCCGAGTGCGCGGATGCGCAGTTCGCCCTGGATGTCAGCATTGACCTGGAGTGTGCGGCCTTTGAGTTCGAGCGGCTGGGTCTGGAGCGTGCCGCCGTTCGCGCCCGCGTCGCGGGAGACGTAACGGTCCACCGGCATTCGCGCCAGGCCGATCTGTCGTTCCGTCCGGGGTTCGACCTTGTGGCCCCGCGCGTAGCCGCCGTAATAGATGAACAGCTTGTCGCCGATTTGAATGGACGAACTGCCCCAGGTCATCGCATGATCCCACGTGCCCTTTTTGAGGTCACGATCAATGAAAATCTCCGCATCACGCGTCCAGTTGCGGCCATCGCGACTCCACGCCAGCGTGGTCCAGCCGATGCCATCCTTCGGCCCGCCAGGGTCGCAGGGTAAATCATCCCGCAGGGCGCGGACGAATCCGATGAGCAGTGAACCCCGGGCGTGTGTGCCGCCCATGCCGTAAAATTCCATGTCACCCTGGTCGCGTTCGTCGGGGACGATGATGCGCCACGGCTTTTCCCAATGCACAAAGTCGGAACTGAAACTCATGCCGACAATCCGGCGCGTGCCCGGCGAGCTGCCCAGGCGCGTGCCGCGATTCCACGGATCGGTCGGCAGGCCGGAAAACAACTTGATCGCGGTGGCGTAGCGTTTGTGAATCGGATCGTAGAACGCGTCAATGATGTCGGAAACACCGTGAACCGAATATTTCGGAAAACCCTCGGGCCAACCGTGCAGCACCGGATTGCCGGGGATGCGCGTCCACTTCACGTTGTCCGGCGAGAAGGCGATGTACATGCCGCCGTCATCCTTGGGCGTGTCTTCAATCGCGGGCGTGGCCGACCAATCGGCGAGTTTGTAGCGGCGCGCGGGATCGGGATCGCAGCCCTTGTCGTCAATGATGGACGCGCCGTAGCCACGACCGCGGGCGTAGGCCACGCGCGGGTCAGACCATTCAATGCCGTCCTTCGAGGTCGCCTGCCAGACTTCCGTTCCGTGGCAATACCACATGCGCAACAAACCCGAATCCGGATCGCGCAGCACGGTCACGAAAGGTTGGGTCACGCCGAACGTTGGATTGTGAATCACTGGGGTGGGATGCTTGACGGGCTGATTGACCCGGCGTGTGAGGCCGGTGGTTTCGGCAATGAAATGATCGTCAATGAACAGGCATGGGCCGGTTTCAGCGAGGCAATGCAGCGTCAAGAGTAAGGTCGTGATGAAGGCTGCTGTCGTTCTCATGATTGTGTCAGATGTGTTTGGCTGGTGCTCTTCCACTGCCGCTGGGCGAGTTTCATGGGGCAGGCCGGGAAGAGGCGGAGGTTCATGGGGAACTGCGACCTCCAACAATGGACGCGCATCGGGCAGGCGCAACTTGACACCACCACCGTAAATAATTCCCTCTCCCCGCAGCGAAGCGGGGAGAGGGTAGGGTGAGGGGCCGCCGATTCATGGTGAGGTGGCGCGGTAAAAAAGGCGCGTGGCGTTGCCCGAAACCGGGTGCGTGAACTGAACAGCACCGCCGGGGTTGGGCAGGTTGGTCAGTGTGGTCCAACCTGCGAGATTGCTCGAGCTTTGGATCGTGACGTTACTGCCGGCGGGGCCGCTCAACCGCAAATTGATCTGGTTGGGGGCAGAGAAGGCAACTGATTCAAATCGCAGCGGCGTGGGCGGTCCCAAACACGTCACGGTCACGGCATCGAAACAGCCGACCTTGCCCGAAGTGCCGCTGATAGTGCGTCCGTCGAGCCAAAGGGTCATATTGGTGCCGGTAGCCACCACCGTTCCGCTGAAGGCCGACCAAGTCGTGCCGCTTCCGAAGTCGGCAACTGGATTCAGGTCCACGGCGGTATTCCAACTCGTCGAGGCGGTGGGACTGACCCGCACCCGTGCTCTGCCAAGAGCGGAGTTGCTTCGGAACCAGCCTGCGATCTGGTAGGTAGCCCCGATGACGCATGCCGTGATGTTCTGGCGCACGCCGGCGCCGGCGGTATGCGCGTCGTTGTAGGCCTGGATTTGTTGATACTGCGAACCCTGCGGGGCCGAAGCGGTCTGAATGGACCAGACTTTGATTGTGGGGCCGTTTACTTCATAAGCAGTCCATCCGTTGGCGACACCAGCGGTATTGCCGCTCTCAAAATTGCCGTTGACCAAATTTACGGCGTTGCAGTTCGCGACCAGCGTCAGCGTTGCCGCGACGGAGTTGGTGCTGCCGTGAGCGTTGGTAACCACGCAGCGATAACCGGCCACGTCACCGGCATCCACGCCCGTGATGGTCAGGTTTGAAGTTGTGCAACCTGAATAATGCCCGCCGTTGTTTACGTTGGTCTGATTTGTCTGCCATTGAAAATAAAGCGTGCCGCTGCCGGTCGCGCCAACGGTGAAGTTGACCGTCCCGCCGGCCGCCACGCTCTGGTTTGACGGTTGTTGCGTGATGGTTGGCGGCAACGGCGGCGGCTCCTGTGACGAGAGCGAGGCGCCGGCACCGAAATACGTGGCCTGCGTAACTGAAGCGCTGTAACGCGCCATGGTCTTGAAAGTGTATGCCGTCTCTGCCATCAGGCCGCTGACAGTCTTGGTCGTCCACGAGGCGTCCGTCTGCCAGGCGGGGGTGGTTGTGATCGTTCCATTGGCCTGAACCCAATGCGTTCCCAGCGCGTAAGCTCCGCCGCCGATGCTGACGGCAAACTGCGCCGCTGGATTGGTCGAGTTGCAGCCGGCATTGACATCCACATTGATGGCGGTGCTGCTCGCCGCGCTCAACGTCGGCGGTGGGGGCACGTAAGCGTGGAAACAAACCACGTCATCCCAATAAGCCGTGATGGCAACGCTGCCGGATTTGAGCCGGCTGTCGAGGAAGAGCGTCACTGCGTCGCCGGTTGCGTTGCCAGAGAAATCTTGCACATGCGTCCAAGTGAGCCTTGGCGCGCCGGTAATCCTCCAACTGGCCGTCTCATCCGGATCTTCGGAGACGCCGTCCCATCTCGCCACCATGGATGCCTGGGCATAGGCCGGGTTTGATTCGGGATAAACCCAGCCTTCAAAAGTGAACGCATCGCCGGGATTCGCCTCGACTGTCTGGTAAACGCCGACATACGCCCCGAGATCCGGATTGATGTTCTTTGCCCGTTGTGCGGCGGCTCCGCCGTGAACGATGGTCTTTTCCTTCGCCCAAGACGCTGCGCCCGCGCCTGCACTGTAACCGGTCCAATCCGGACAAACGGAGTATTCGATGGGATTCGAGTCCTCCATGTTGCCATGTCCCAGCGGCAGACGGGGAATGCAGAAATTGACATCGAGAGTGGTAACGTTGGTCGTTCCGGAGTTCCCGCTCGAACCGAGGCCGTTGTAGGCCTGCACCCGGTAGAAGTAAGTTGTGCTGCCGCTCAATCCAACGACCGCCCGACTGGTCTCGTTACCCACGTCCAAATCCTGGCAGCCCGCGACAAAGTTTCCGAAGTCGCTGCTCGTGGAGACATCGAGCCGGTAACCCGTCGCCCCGCAGCCGGCGACCCAAGCGGCCGTAAAGCTGGCGCTGCCGGTATCCTTTGCCGCCGCGACGACGGGCGCGTTCGGGGCGGTCGCGTTCGCCGAAGTGGTGGCGCTGATCGTGCCGGAATTGGGACTGGTGCCGTTCTCATTGTAAGCCGAGACGCGGTAATAGTGGGTCGTGGATGCTTTCAGCCCAGTCACACTGAACGAAAGCACGTTGCCCACGACGATGTTCTCATACCCACCGACAAAACTCGTGAACGCGCTGTTTGTGGAGACATCCAGCAAGTAGCCCTGCGCACCGCTCACGCTGTTCCAATTCGCGGTGAAACTGCAATTGGTCACGCTTGTGGCTCCGCTCGCGACCGGTGCGGGGGGCCCAGGGCTGGTGTTGGTGCTCCACGCGAGGTCTTGAAGCGGATTGATCGTTGAACCCGGTACCGGCGGCAAACCGAGCAACTTTAAGGCGAGATTGGCAGCTTCGCCATTGCGGATGGGTTGAACCGCGGCGCCATAGGTCGGGCGGCCCGTGCCCGGATCCAGTCGGCGGCCGGCGTTCAAGCTGTAAAGATTCGCTCCCGGCGTTACGCCCGGTCCCCAGATGTAAAAAGGAACCGTGTAGTTCTCAACGACACCCGCGTTGGCGTGGGCTGAGCCAATGCCGCCGTGGTCGGCCGTGACAATAATAACCGTGCGTCCGGC
Source organism: uncultured Bifidobacteriaceae bacterium (assembly GCA_964458575.1). GTDB lineage: Bacteria > Verrucomicrobiota > Verrucomicrobiia > Limisphaerales > JADLHS01 > CAYWMD01. The sequence continues at coordinate 91,188 of CAYWMD010000017.1, forward strand.
GAACTGCGCGTTTGTGGTGGCCAGGTCCAACAGGACGCCCAGACGAGAATCCATGGCTTTCACCGCCTCGGAATACGGCGAGCCGGGTGTGGGCTCCCAGGCGTTGCCATGTCCGATGCTGTCCGGATCGGCCAGATGAAGAAACGCGTAGTGAATCGCCTGTGTTTTCATGCCGGCCGCGAGCGCTTTGGCCAGCGGCAACGTGTCACGCATGATGACAACCACGTCAATCTTATCGCGCCCGTGGTCCGGGGACGTGCCGTCCAACCCGCCATGCATTTCATTCCAGCTTGTAGCGTAAAGCAAGAACTTGGATTTGCTGGCGTATTCGCCGGTGCGCCAACCGTTGTCGTGCACCACATCGAACACGCCGGCCACGTAAGAACCTTTGTTCGAGGCCAGCGTTTCGTCCGGTGCGGGATCAACGTTCTCCGTCCAACCGTGACCCAGGGCGCCGGTCACGCCACGTCCGGTCAGCTGGCTGGTATGATTGGGGAGCGTTTCCGTATAATCGTAATCCGTCCTGGCGTTGTCAGTGAACGCGCCTTCGGTTCGCAGGCGATAAAAATTTGGAACATTGGTTGGGCCAAGCAAGGTGACGGCATCAGGACGCAAACCGTCCACACTGACATGAATCACATGGTTGATCAGCCTGGCTTCGGTCACCGAGCCGCCCAGCACGCCCAACAGGAGGAGCAGGGCAAACCGGGAGACAAACGGAAACCTTGAATGGCGGACGCGCTTCAGTCCAGGCATGACAAATCCGATTGTTGTTTTGGAACTACCATTGTGAAGTAAGGAAAAGCATGGCTGACCTGTCATTCATTGCATTTCGAATCGCACAACCCGAACGACTGACCAGGCACGGGTCAATCGAAGCGCGGAAGAATAAACCACACTCAATGCCTGTCGTCCACCGAAGAAGCCATCCATCCGGGCCGGTTCAAGACGACGGGCTCGCTGACCCGTGACAACGCCTGGACGTGGCGAGGCTTGCGAATCGCCCCCGCTGCGTTCATTCTCCGCGGCGTTCCGGTCCCACCATAGTGGTGAATCGCCGGAATCAGTATGACGGGACTTCAATTCGCGGACTACGTCTGCATCGTGGGTTATCTGGCCTTCGTGATCGTGCTGGGCAGCGGATTCATGCGCCAGCAAAAGACCACGACTGATTATTTCCTCGCCGGCAAAACCATGACGTGGATTCCGCTGTCCATCTCGATCTACGCCACGATTTTCAGTTCCATTTCCTATGTCATGGCGCCGGCGGAGGCGTTTCGTTACGATCTCCAATACCTCGCGGCGCTGGTCCTGTTCCCGTTCGTGGCGATATTGGCCATCATCCTGTTCATTGACGTCTTCGTCCGGCTGAAGGTGGAGACCGTGTTTCAATACCTCGAATCCCGGTTCAACAAAGCTGTCAGCGCGATCATGATGACGAGCTACATCGTGTTCCGCTGTTTGTATGGCGGCATCGTCGTGTATGCGCTGTCGCTCGTGTTGCACGTCGTCATGGGTTTTCCGTTGAAGGCCACGATCGTCGGCGTCGGCTTAGGCACGGTGTTTTACACTTCGCTCGGCGGACTCAAAGGCGTGATTTGGACGGACGTCGCGCAGTTCTTCATCATGCTGGGCGGCATCATCACGGCGCTGTGGTTCGCGATGAGCCGGGTGCCGGGCGGCTTCAGCGAGGCGTGGGACATCGCCGCGGCGGAAGGCCGTCTCCGCCTGATCAACACCGACTTCGACCTGACGCAACGCTACGTGCTCTGGACGCTCATCCCCTACGGCATCGTGGATTTCCTGGGAACGAAAGGCGTGGAACAGATGAACGTGCAGCGCTTCGTCAGCGCCAAATCACCCTTCAACGCCAAAATGGCCATGTTGGTGCAATCGTTCTTCACCATGCCGTTCTGGTTGCTGCTGTTTGGCGTGGGCATTGGGCTGTTCGCTTATTATCGCCATCATCCTTCGCCGGAAGTCGCGCAGTTCATCGCGGCCAAACAGTATGACCGCATCTTCCCGCACTTCATTTACTCCGTGATGCCGGTCGGGCTGCGCGGCTTGATGATAGCGGCGCTGCTTTCGGCGGCCATGTCAACCGTCAGTTCGCTGTTCAACGTGCTTTCGATGTTGAGCACGCCGGGTGTGTCCGCCGCCTACGCGCGCCAGTTCAAGCAACCGCTCTCCGACCGCGGCCGCGTCGTGATGGCGAAATGCCTGACCGTGGCGTGGGGCGTGTTGATCATCGTCGCCGCCTTGAGCATGATTCGCATCGAGAGCATTCTCAAAACCGTGAATACGATCATTGGCATGTTCACCGGACCGATGACGGGCATTTTCCTGCTTGGCTTGTTCAGCCGGCGGGCTAACGCGCCCGGCGTGCTCATCGGCTTCGTCGCATCGTTCGCCACGGGGCTGTATATGCAATACGCGACAAAACTTACTTTCACCATTTTCGGCACTGTGGAGCTAGTAGTCATGCTCGTTGTGGGTAGTGTAGCCAGCCGTTGTTTCGCGCAGCCGGATCAAAGCCGGATTGAACCGTTGCTGTGGCGCTGGCGCGGCTGGCGGGAAATGTTGTTTAGTGGCGGCAGCAAATCATCCTGAGCGATACCTACGAATGGACAGGAACAAGCATGAATCGGTTGCGGCAGCCAGGGCGCGGCGACCGTGTAGCGCAGATTGGCAATCTGCTGTTTCCGCCGACTGGCAGTCGGCGAGGCATCCGCGCGACACAGCAGGCTGCCAGCCTGCGCTACGTTGGTTGCGGCTTTGGCCACCGTGTCCATGCGTGGTTGAGTTGAAATCTTCACATGAGCAGACTGATTGAAACCTACCGTGCGATCCACGAACAGGCGTTCGTGCCGCTTTTTGTCAACGACGACCGCGACAGCCACGTGTTGGTTGAAGCGTGCGTCGAAGCCGGCTGCCGCGTGGTCGAATGTACGCAACGCCGCAAGGACGCCCCCACGTTGATCCCGTGGATTCGCCGCCAGTTTCCGCAATTGCACGTCCTGGCCGGCAGCACGCTCGACGACGACACCATCATCCGCCAGACCCGGCGGCGTCATCCGCAGGTGCGCACGCTCGACGAACTGGCGGACATGGGCGTGGACGGTCTTGTCTCTTTGGTCGGCTGGCAACCCGACCGCATCCGCAAATACGCCGCGACCCACCTGGTCATTCCCGCAGCCATGACGGTGAACGAAGCGTACCAGCAATCCGTGGCCGGCGCGCATTTCATCAAACTCATCGGTCCTGAACTGAACGTGGTCAAGTTGTGTCGCAACGACGCCGCGTTCGGATTTTGTCCGCTCTTCGTCACCGGCGGCATGACGCCCGAACGCATTCCGGAAGCGATGACCGCGGGCGTCATGGTCGTTGGCAGCGGCTTCGACTTGCTGCTCAAAGACCGGCCGACATCGTTGCCGGCCAGGGATGTGGCCGAGGTCATTCGCACTTACTTGAACGCCGCGCGCGAAGCCAAGCGCAAGGCGTGGCCGGAACTTGCCCGGGCCGAAGGCGCGGATTTGCCGACGTGGCTTGCCGCGTTGCCGCATAATCATCCGTTCTGAAAATCATCCGATGCGCTGCCGCATTCTGAACCTGCTCGACCTCGCACCGTGCCCGGACGCACTCCAACCCTTGAGGTCGGTTGCCGAGGTTGTGTCGCTGCCGCCGGATCCCAAGATGGTCGCGAAACGCATCAGCGAATTCGACGGTTGCCTCGCGTCGTTGCACCTGCGGATGGACAAAGACCTTCTCTCGCGGGCCAAACGCCTGCGAGCGATAGCAACCGCCTCGACCGGCACGGACCATATTGATTTGGAGTTCGTTCACGCGCACGGCATCGAGGTTCTGTCGTTGAAAAACGACACGGAGTTCTTGAACCGCATCACGGCCACGGCGGAACTGGCTTGGGCACTTTTGCTCGCGGTCGTGCGGCGTTTGCCCGGCGCCGTCGCCGCGGCTCAACGCGGAGATTGGGCGCGCGATGAGTTCCGCGGCCATCAGCTTTCCGGCAAAGTTCTCGGCATTGTCGGTTACGGACGGCTCGGGCGCATGGTCGGCGAATTCGGCAAGGCGTTTCGCATGCGCGTGCTCGCGTGTGACGTGCGTCCGGTGAAGCCGGCGCGCGGCGTGCGGATGTGTTCCTTCCCTGAACTGCTCCGTTGGTCAGATATCGTCTCCGTGCATGTCCACCTGGACGAGACGACGCACGGGCTGTTTGGACCGGCGGCATTCGCACGGATGAAGCCTGGCGCGGTTCTCATCAACACCAGCCGCGGTGGGGTCGTGGATGAAAAAGCGTTGTTGGCTGCGCTCAAGAACGGCCGGTTGTCCGGCGCCGGCTTGGATGTCATCCAAGGCGAATGGCGACGGGACTTGGACCAGCATCCGCTGATTCGCTTCGCGCGCAAGCATGAGCAACTAGTCATCACCCCGCACATCGGCGGCGTCACGCACGAATCGCAGCCAATGGCATACGCACGAATCGTTGAGAAGCTCGCGGCGTTTTTCCGGAAGCGGCAAAACCGTCCGAACCGCCGACGAGCGGAGGGGACGATGACTGATTTACCTCTGCAACCTTTTGTTGCATCTGCAACAAAAGGTTGCAGGTGCGGAAAGACTCAATGAGCGGCTCGCGAAAGCGTTTCTTCCAAACCGTCCGGCACGAACGACCAGATCGTCCGCCGCTCGATCTTTGGGCGCGACCGGAGGTCATCCGCGAATTGCAGGTTCGTCTAAACACGGCCGATGTCGAAACGGCCTTGGGCGTGGACTTCGCCCGCGTTGAGATCGGCGAGCGCATTCCGGAATTCGAGCGCCGGGCCGAACCGCCGCGCGGCGGCGATTGGCCCGGTTCGGCGCGCCGCTACATCTGGCGTGATGCGCGGACGTTCGAAGATGGTTGGGGCGTCGTGCACCGCATTGGCGATGATGGCAAGCTTCTGCAATGGTTGGATGGCCCGTTCGCCTCGCAAACCGACGTGGACGCCTTTGGCTGGCCTGATGAATCCTGTCTGACGCCACCCGCTGACATCGCCGCTCGTGTCCACGAATTGAAAACAAAAGACCGCGTGGTGCTCGCGGAAGTCGTCATGCCGTTCAAGCGGGCCTGGCACATGCGCGGTTTGCAGAATTTTCTCTGCGACCTGATGACAGAGCCGGCTTTCGTCGAACGGCTGTATGATCGCATCTACGGCTTCGAGACTGCGCGCGCCGAACGCTGCGCCCAAGCCGGCGTGGATTGCGTCATGGTTGTGGGCGATATCGCCATGGAGAACCGGCTGATGTTCCGACCCGAACTGTTTCGGCGGTTTGACGTGCCGCGCCTGACCGAGTTGATTCGTCGCGTCCGCCGGGCCAATCCAGCCACGAAAATGTTTTATCATTCCGACGGCAACATCTCCGCCGTGATGGACGACTTGATTGCCGCCGGCTTCGACATCATCAACCCCATCCAACCGGAGTGCATGAACCCGGAAGAGGTCAAGCATCGGTGGGGAAAAGAAATCACGCTCTGGGGGACAATCAGCGTCCGCACGACCTTGCCTCTTGGAACACCGGAATCGGTACGCGCGACTGTCCGCGACCGCATCAAACAATGTGGCCAGGACGGCGGCCTGGTGATCGCCCCGGCCAACGTCATCATGTACGACACCCCGGCCGAGAATGTCATGGCGATGTTCGAGGCGGCTCAGGATTGCCGGGTTTTCGACTGATCGTTGTCGCAGGTTAATTCACGCAATTCTGCGGCTCTGTCACACCCACTCCGCCCCAAAGAGCTCGGCGGCGCGCAATTTGAAAACCAGACGCACCTTGCTCCCCGGCTTGGCGCGCAAATCGGAACTTCCTTTCCACGTAACGGTGTAGTCGAGATGGTCCCCGTAGATCGGATCGCAATCAGCGTGCGGCCGGCCTTCGTCCGGTTTGTCCTCCACCTGCACGCCGACGCGGACTTCGCCGGCGCGTTTCACGCGGACGTTCAATTTGAGCGTCTGTCCGGGCAGTTTCCCATAGAAGCTTGTAAACTGGCCGAACTCATCCGCGACCACCGCGCTCAACCGGCCGCGTTGCCAGGTCACCCATCCGCGCTGACTCAACGGCGGAAGTGCCGGCCAGCGCGGGAACTTGTGCGGATAGCCCGTGCCCCAATAGCGAATGCCCACGCGGTCCTTGCCCAGTGGTACCAAATGTCGGTCCACGCCGATGAACGCGCCGTCCGCCGTGTCCGGTGTGCCGGGACTCAAAACCGGGCCGCCGGGCACGCGATGCCAGCGAATCCCATCAATGCTCGAATACATCTGCACCACCGAGGTCTGCGTGAACCGCTCGTAATGCAGCGGGAACATCAGTTGATACGATGGTTCGCCCGGATAGGTCGTGCGCGCGTTCAGATAAAGATCGGAGTTCAATGGATCTTCCAGCGACGGTTGGATGACCGGTTCGACGGGTGTCCAATGCCGGAAATCGTCGGACTCCGCCCGCGCAATCATTCGGCGCGACATCCAGTAGAGGCGGGTGTAAACCACGTATTTGCCGAGAAACTCGTCGTAATAGACGGCGTTGTCCGTGTCGCATTCATTGATCAACAACGGCTCGGGCAGCATCGTCCAATTCTCGCCGTCGGGAGACACCAGGCCCCACAAGCAATCGAGCGGATTTTGATGATCCTCCAAGTAAACGCGTTGATCACGGTGACGCGGATGGACCTTGCGATAGCGGTCGCGGAATTCAGCCTGGCCTTCGCACAATTTTGCGCTCACCACCGCCTTGTAGCGTTCCGCGGCCGACCCTTTCGGATCAATGAAGAAGCTGCTGAACCCAAACGCCGCCAGCTTGGGATTCGCCGGCTTCACTTCGCCGACCTTGCGCACGGACCACTCGTGGCCGTCCTTGGATTCGCCGTAATTCACGACGAGCGCCTCCGCGAACTTGAGCGCGCCCCGACCCGGTTTATCCGTCGCGTAGCGAGCCTCCAGCGCCCAAGACCGGTAGAGGCCATCTTCATACATTACCGAGCCGGGCGGGGCGGGTAGGTCCAGGGAAATGGGTTTTTCTTTTGTGCCTGGCTGCGCCACCAGGCGAATTCCGTAAGCGACTTCCGCCGTGCTGGCGATAACTGGAACTGGTCCTTCTGGCGATCCATCTGTCGGCACCAAAGTCCCATCGGAAACTTTTTTCCAGGCGAGGTCGCCGGGCATGATGTGGCGATAATCGAAGAATAAAATCTGTTTGAGCGGTCGGATGGCGAATCCGCCTGCGGGATCATTGTCCATGATGGGCGGCGACTTGCCCGCTGCTAAAACCGATGTTGCCGCCCATGGCGATGCCAACAGTGCCGCCGATGTACCCATTCCCGTGCAGAACTCTCGTCGTGTCATGATTGCTATTCTTCGATTTGTGGTCCGATGTATTACCGTGAATGCACGCCGTCGTCGAAAACGCGCAGGTGTCTTGGTCAAGCGCTGTTCATTTTCCACCGACCGTGTCCGTCGGCCCCGTGAAGCCGGGGCCGCCGGCGGCGACGTAGCCGTGACTGGCGCCTGATATTTCTGGGCTGACCCAGAACGAAAAGAGCCGCGCGTTCTTCAGGTGGAAGCGGAATTTGACCGGTTGGCCGACGAGGGCAGAGAGGTCTGATTTGCGTCCCCACTTCACGGCCTGCAAAGTTTTGTCCGCCCGAACCGGCGTGCATTTCGAGCGTGCGAATGACTTGATCGCTTTGCCGTTTTTGTCCAACACCTCCACGCGCAACTCGCCTCCAGCCGCGTCGGCGTTCACGAACAGATACTTCCCACGAAACGTCATTAGCCGCGTGGTGAGCGTTTCCGTTTTCTCGCCGGCATCCATCGAAGCGAATCCGTCGCGACGCAAAATGCCCAGCCCCGTGGTGCAAACCCCCGAGCCGGCCGAGCCGTCCACGCCCGCGCGACCGCTTACGTAGAAGTAAAGTTTGTCCCCGACTACCAGACAGCCGCCTCCGGCGGATTGGACGTTGCCCCAATTCCAGTCGCCCTTACGATTGCCCAACGGAATGAACGGCGCGCGCGAGGTGCGGTCCCAGTGAAAACCATCCCGCGAGAAGCCGACGGTCAGGTAGTTCGGCTTCGGCCGGTGGATCTTTTGTCCCACCCAGATGTCGAACAACCCCAGCATCACGCTTTCATAGGCCACGCAATCGAGGTTATAGAGTTCGGGCACGATGTTCATCTCGGGGTGACGCGGATCGAGCCGGTCGGCGCTGATCCAAAGAGGTGCGTTGGTTTCCGACCAGTTCGCGCCCGCGAGCAAATCAGTGCATTCCCAATAACGCCGGCTGCGGATTTCGTGGTCCAGTCCGCCGAACTTGGCCATGTCGCGAATGCAGTAAACCCACACCTTGCGGAACGGATTGTAAAAGGCCGTGCTGCGGTCGCCTTTCACCCACCGTGGAGCGGACGCTTCCTTCCAATGAATGCCGTCGCGCGAGAAGAAGATGCTTTGCGCCGGGTCGCTCGTTCCGGTTTCGGGCCGGTCGGTATTGTCGTAGCGAAACAACTTGTAGCGGCGCTCCAGATCTTTCTCTTCGAGATCGAGCCAGACGGTCGTAGAGTCGCGGCGCTTGCGGAAGACGACGTTCGAGCCGGGCTTCACGTCCAGCGCCGGCTTCTCCCATTGGATGCCGTCCTTGGACGTGGCGTAGCAAATGGACGCGCAATAACCACCCATGTACCACATCTTGAAAATCCGATCTGCCGGGTCATACCAAACGCCGTCGCTGAACGGCATCGCGGTGGGATAAGTCTCTTGTTCCCACGGTTTGTCCGGTTTGAGGATCGGGTTCGCAGGATGGAGTTCGGCCTGGTGAAACGTCCGCTTCAACGTCGTGTTCTCGATGAGGAAATCGTCCACGAAAAGCTGCCGGCCCACGTCAATCGGAATCACCTTCGGCGGCGCGACGAGATACGGCGGTTTTACCGGTTCGAGGGTGAGCACGTAGTTGGTGGGCGGCCAAGGCGACGTGAGTTCGATGCCGTTGTAAAGCACCTCGCCCTGTGGCAGAGCCGATGACGCCGTGAGCCGGAGCAGAAGCATAACCAACAGCGGCAATTTACCGAGCGATGCAGTTCGAGGTTTCATGCGCATGAAATGTTTACCAAGAAATACTTCCTGAATCAAATGCTGCACGGAAGTCATCGCGGATTTAAGTTTAACGCGCTTCTGTTTCAGTTCCGGATCAGCATCGGCTTGCGCCGAGCACGTCAACGCCTCCTCGCAATGCTCCTTCAAAGGCAGAGACTCAAGTCCCGGTCTCAACGCGACGATCAATTCCTTGACGCGTTTGATATGTATCAACGCCTCGGCAATCTTCGCTTGGGCCTGTGCGACGCTGACGGTGCCGCACTTGGTCTCCTGCAACAACCGGCACTCAAACGTCCGGCAACAACTCGGGCGATGCGGATAAATACTGCATCGTTTTTCTTTCAACGCCCGGCATGGTTGCAGCAGCAGTCCGCTGTCATTTTCGTCGTCCTCGATCTCCAACCCCATGACTTCCAGCGCCGAGGCTTCGTCGGTATCGGCCAGTTCCACGTCGGCAAACAACGAGCCGTCGCAGCAAAGCCCGCACCGGGTGCAGAGTTCGTCAGCCAGGTTTGGTTTCATTCAGGTATAACACCAACAATTCACGCCGTCGCGCGCCTTGGTGTAATGCGTTACTTGACTTCAAAACTAAACAGTTTCGCCGAGCGCATGCGAAAGCGCAGCGAGGTGGACTTGCCATTCTCAACCCCGAGCGCACTTTCGCCTTTCCACGTGACCTGCTTCTTGAGCAGGTTGCCGAACAGCGGATCGCAATCGGCCTGTTTCCGTCCGGTCACGCCTTCAAGTTCCACCCGGATGTAACCGGCGCGTTGCACTTCGAAGTTGAGGTAAAGCTTCTTGTCGGGCGGTAGCAGCAATTCCGGCGTCCAGAACTCGCCGTCCTGGTCGGCCTGCAATGCCACGATGCGTTCCTTGGTCCAGGACGCCAGGCCGTATTGGCCCACGTGACCGAACCGCGGATATTTGTGCGGGTAAACATAGCCGGTGAACGGCAACACCACGCGGTCGCCGGAAATTTCTGTCAGCCCGCGCAGCGCGAAAACGCAGCCGCCATCCCAGGTGCCGGGCTGGCCGGGTTGCAGCACTTCGCCCGGCAGCCAGTTCCAAAGCGCCGAGTCCAGGCTGCTGGCAATTTGAATCGCCGTGGTGTCCGCCCGGCGACGATACAGCGTCACGAAAGCCAGATGCATCGTCTGCGTGCCGGGATAGACTGACTTGCTGTTGAGATAAAGATCGTCGGAGGGATCGCCATCCGATGGCGACCAGAGGCACAGTTCCGGTGCGGGCCAGCGCGTGATGTCCGCCGTTTCCGAGCGGCAGATTGCCCGGCGACCCAGCGCAAACGTGCGCGAAAGCAGGACGTAACGTTTCAGCAGGGGATCGTAATCCACGCACGTTTGCGTGTCGCCGACATGGGCGTACAAGGGCTTGTCAGGAAACTTCCACTTGAATCCGTCCGGCGATGAGCCGAGCAACATGCCGGCTTCCTCGCGCGTGCCGTAGGGCGTGATGCTCTCCGGATTTTCCTCCTTCAACCGGGCGAGCGTTTCCCTGGGAACGTTCTTGCTCCAGAAAATCACCTTGAAGCGCTCGGCGGCGGGCGCGTTCGGATCAATGAAGACCGAGTCACCATGGAAGTTTTTATACGGGCACTGCGCGCTGCTGAAAATGATGTTGTTGGCCTTGCTGCCGTTGAACTCGAACAGGCCGAGGTTCGGCTTCTTCCAATTCACGCCATCGGTGGATTCGGCGTAGCAAAGCAGGCTCGACATGCCCTGGTTCTTGGGCGGAACGACTTCATACCAAAGACCGAACTTGCCGCCGAGGTCGAGCATTGTGGCGCAACTGAAGAGAAACTCCCATTCGCGATCGTTGGTCAGGAACGGGCCGATCTTTTGCGCGGGTTGCGGCACGAGCTTGATGCCGTAGGGCACTTTGAACGGCGAACCCGTGACGCCATCAATCTGGTCGTACGCGAACAACGCGGCGTCTTTGCCATCCGGCGACTTCCAACCCACGATGCCGGGATAAACGTAGCGCCAGTCAATGAACAGATGCGGGCCGGGCGGCAGTTTGTAAGGGCCGTCCTGGTAGCCGTAGGCAAAAACGTTTCCGGGGCGCGGCACGCTTTTGGAAGACGCGACGTCGCCTTGCGCAACACTTGGAAGCAAGGCGGCACCGCCAACGCCGGTGGTGGCGAGTTGCAGGAAGTTGCGCCGATGGATTTTGTTGTCAGGCATAAGTGTGTGTTGAATTTACCCTCACCCTGACCCTCTCCCATCCGATGGGAGAGGGGACCGCAACCGGCGTTTTGCAGCTGGTCGATGCGATGTGGGTGTGTTGGACGCGCTCAGTTGGCGGTCGAGAAAAACAACGAACGTCAGTCTTGCGGAGTCGTCCGATTTTTTCAGCCAACGTTCGATGGCTCTCCCTCTCCCATCGGATGGGAGAGGGCCGGGGTGAGGGTTCGTTTGTCATTGTCTGTTCAAACTCCAATCCAACATTTTTTTGCGTTCCGCATTTTGAATCGGAGGATGACCGACGCGCGTTAGCATCGAATGATTCAGGGGCTGGAGGATGGGACCGGCACACCGCCTGGCCAACATTGTTCGCAGCGAATCGGGTCTTTCCACGGTTCACCCGGGAGAGACTATGGCATGAGGTCGCGTCAGCAAGCGGCAAGTTTGGACAGACTTAGTGCAGCCCGCGTCAGAATCCCGGAGTTCCCCCGCCGAACCCCTGAGTGCTTTCGCGCGCGAAAAGTTTTACGAGATTGCGGTCGTCCGGCCACGTGCTGCCAGGATTCTGTCCATTGGCGCAGTCGCCCAACTCCAGAAAGTTGCCGGGCGGCGGCGAGCCGGGGCGATACGGCGGCATACGCAACCATTCCACATGACCATCGGCAGCCGTGCTGCTTGTGCCGCGGTTGTGGCGACGGTATCCCGGTGAACCCGGAGGGACATTCCAACTGATGAGAATCACTTGCAGCCCGCCCGGTCTGACATTGCAAAATTCAGCGGGGCCTTTTTCCTTGAACATCCAGTAAAGGGACGGTCTCCCAACCTTCGCGCCGGTGATCGGTGCTGGCAGATCGCTCGTGTCGGTCAACAATTGGCGATTGGCCAGATAGTGCATCTGGAACGACCAACCGACAGCGATGGTTGTTTCGCTCGGGCAAAGGTAAACGGGCGGCTGGACGCTGGCTTTGTAACCACCCAGGTAGCGCAACAACTGCATCGGCCAGCCGCTCGGATCAACCACGCTGCCGCTGCCGGTGCCGGGTCCTGACACACGATTGCCGTACGGAAAGGCATCGTTGTTGTCGGCCTTGTAAAGCAACACCGATTGGCCGATTTGGCGGAGGTTGTTTTGGCATTGCGTGAACCGGGCGGGAGATTTCGCGCCAGTCAGCGCGGGCAATTGCGTCGCGGCGAGCAGGGCGAGAATGGCGATGACGACGAGGAGTTCGGTGAGGGTGAAGGCGGATTCGAGGTAGGGCGCGTCACTCCGTGCGCGCCGTTCCACGGACAACCATGCGGCGCGCGCGGAGCGACGCGCCCTACCGGTTGAGTTGCCGCACTCCAAAAGCCTCGCGCGATTCCCGGAGCACGTCTGCGGATGGTAACGCAGTTTCATGGTGCTCGTCCAGTTCAGAACGCAATGCCCCCGCTGCTGCTTTGCCACTTGCGGCAATATAGTTTCTTGCGTGGTCCCAGGCTGTCGTTCCATGTGCTTGCTGGATTCGAGCCATCACTCGTGTCGCCCAGTTCGCCAAAGTGTTGCGGTGCGGGGGCGCCCGGTTGATATGGCGGGGTTCTCAGCCATTCGACCCGGCCATCGCACGCCACCGTTGAAACACCACCATCGTGCCGCCGGTAGCCCGGAGTTCCGGGGGGAATATTCCACGCGGTGAGGATCGTTGCCAAGGCGCCCGCCCTTGCGTTCGCAATGTCGCCGGGATTTTTATCCATGAACATCCAGTAGGTCGCGGGTCGCCTTATTTGATAGCCCCGGATGCCGGCGGGTAAATCGTTAACATCAGACACGACATTCCGGTTGGCCGTGTAGTGCAATTGATACGACCACGTGGGCAAAGGTGGATCCTTCACACCGGGGCAGAAGAAAATACCAGGCTGGACATTGGTCTGGTAACCGCCGGAGTAGTGCAACAATTGCATCGGCCAGCCGGTTGGGTCAACCACGCTTCCGGGGCCAGTCCCAGGACCCAGGATTCGGTTGCCAAACGGGAAGGCATCATTGTTGTCATTCTTGTAAAGCATGGTGGCTTGCCCGATTTGCCGGAGGTTGTTCATGCATTGCGTAAAGCCGATTGGCGCTTTGCCGCCGGTCAGCGCGGGCAATTGCGTCGCGGCGAGCAGGGTGAGGATGGCAATGACGACGAGCAATTCGGTGAGCGTGAAGGCGGCGATGGCAGGTGCGTCTGCGTGCGGAGCGCGGCATTTATGCCGCTTCACCATCCGAACCAGAAAGTCGGCCTGTATTGAAATCCACGCTCCGTGCTCATCCTGCGGTGAAGCGGCGTGAACGCCGCGCGCCAAAAGCTTCGCCGGATGCCTTGAAAAATCTTTCATGCGGCGGTGCAGTGTCATGGCGCTGGTCTGGTTCAAAACGCAATGCCGCCGCCGCTTTGAAATTTGCGGCAGTACAACTTTTTGGGCAAACCGTTGTCCACCCATGTGCTTCCGGGGTTCAATCCATCACTGGTATCACCCAATTCTCCAAAATTCTGTGGCGGAGGCGCGCCAGGTCGGTATGGAGGCGGCCTGAGCCATTCGACGTGCCCGTCGCAGGCCAGCGCAGTGAAGCCGGTGTTGTGCCGACGGAATCCTTGGGCGCCCGGGGGGACATTCCACGCCGCCAGGATCGGATTGCCCAATCCACCCGGCCTGATGTTGCACAAATCCGAAGAGTTCTTTTCCATCAGCATCCAATAGATGGATGGCCTCTTGATCTGAGCGCCCGTGACAGCTTGGGGCAAATCGTTGATATCATTGATCACTTGTCGGTTGGCCACGAAATGCACGGGATACACCCAACCGACAGATGCGCCCTTTTCGTTCGGACAAAGGTAAAATGCCGTCTGATTGGTGTTGTTCCCGAGGTAGTGCAGCAACTGCATTGGCCACGCATAAGGATCAACTACGCTGCCAACACCCGTTCCCGAACCGTTGCAACGGTTACCAAACGGAAAAGCACCGTTGTTGTCACTTTTGTAAAGCATGGTGGCCTGGCCGATTTGCCGGAGATTGTTCATGCACTGGGTAAAACCCACCGGCGCTTTGCCACCGCTCAGCGCGGGCAGTTGCGTAGTCGCCAGCAGGGCGAGGACGGCAATCACGGCGACCAGTTCGGTGAGCGTGAAAGCCGCGGCGGAAATCGTGTTCGGACTTTCGCTAAACCGGGCCCGCAAAGGGTCGCAAGTTTTCATTTGGCAGCTTGGACGAGTGGGTTCAAAATGTCGTCGGCGAGTCGGAATAGCGCGAGAACAACTTGACGCGGTCATCGCTGCTCAACCAGGTACTGGGCGGATTCAGGCCGCTCGCGCAGTCGCCCAACTCCAGGAGATTGTCCGGCGCAGGTTGCCCCGGCTGATACGGTGGCGTGCGCAGCCATTCGACATGGCCGTCGGCAGCCACGCTGCTCGTACCGCCATTGTGTCGGCGGTATCCCGGAAAGCCGGGCGGGTAGTTCCAAGCCGCCAAAACCGGGTTGGCCAGTCCACCGGGCCTGATGTTACAAAACGATCCAGGGTCTTTTTCGATAAACATCCAGTAAATGGATGGTCTTCGTATCATCGCGCCGGTGATACCCACAAACAAATCATCGTTGTCTGTCAACAGGCAGCGATTGACCTGATAATGCACTTGAAAGACCCAGCCGGCGGCCTCGCTGGCCTCGCTCGGGCACGTGTAAACCGCCGGTTGCGTGTTGGTTTCGTAACCGCCCATATAGCGCAACAACTGCATCGGCCAGGCGTTTGGATCAACCACGCTGCCGGCGTAGGTGCCCGGTCCGCGACACCGGTTTCCAAAGGGATAACCGTCATCGTTGTCCGCCTTGTAAAGCATGACGGCCTGCCCGATTTGCCGGAGATTGTTCATGCACTGCGTAAAACCGACGGGCGTTTTGCCGCCGGTCAGCGCGGGCAATTGCGTCGCGGCGAGCAGGGTGAGGATGGCA
>CAYWMD010000018.1:0-105182 GCA_964458575.1 uncultured Bifidobacteriaceae bacterium
GAGCACGGATCCCAAGTTCCAACTGGAAGCGCATCTCACCCGGGACTTCACCGAAGCTTTTTGGGGTTCCCTCGACACAACCTATTTGGCGGGCGGTAAGTCGAGTGTGAACGGAGTCGAGGGCGATTCGCTCAACAGCCCGGCCATCGGCTTCACCCTCGGTTACCAGATCAACGACAACCTCTCCCTCACCGCCGGCTACATAGCCACCGTCAACGATAGCAAATCCACCGATCTTCAGATGGACGGCTTCCGTATCTCGCTCACTTACGGCTGGCACAAACTGGTGCAGGGAATGAAACGGCTCACGAGCGAGGAATGAAGGATCAAACCGCAATTCGTCCGGACGTGGCGAATCGGGCGAGGTCGAGTTGTGGCTGCGTTGGTGACAACGCGGCTGACCTGTCGGTTCGCGGCTAAACCGCCAGTTTGCCGCGGACGCACGTCCGCAGCCACGGGCAAACGCTGACCCGCTTTTCACTTTGCTGGCATGGACACCCTTTATTACGGCGACAACCTCGACATCCTGCGCCGCTACCTCAAGGACGAGTCGGTGAACCTCGTCTAATCTCGACGCGCCCTCGCTCAAGGTAGGGCGGGCAGTCCTCTGCCCGCCGCCGAACGCGGAGAGAGGTCCGAAACTGCCAGCGGGGCGCAGGGGACGGCGCGCCTCGTCGAGCAGAAGAAAGGCGCGGACCACGGCATTGACGGCAAGATCCTCTTCCGCGACGACCCGAAAGCCGCCAAGCCCGAGCAGATCATCATTCAAGTCAAAGGCGGCAAGACCGGCGTGAAAGACGTGCGCGATTTGCGCGGCGTGCTGGACCGCGAGAAGGCCGCCATCGGCTTTTGATTTCCCCGCAACCGCCCACCGGCCCGATGGGAACCGAAGCGGCGAGTGTTGGTTTCTACGAGCACAAGACCAACAAACAGAAGTTCCCGCGCCTGCAATTGCGCACGGTGAAGGAATTGATGGAAGGCAAAGGCATCGAGCGCCCGACCAGCGCGGCGGCGATAGAAGAGACGTTCAAGAAAGCGCCCGAGTCGAAAAAGAAACATGGCCAGCAAACCGAATTCAACGTATTACTAGCGCGCCCCCGCGTCCGACCGGGTCAAACCCGGTCTAACCCGGTCAAACCGAATCAAACCATGAAAACTGCACTTCACCTCGCGTCTGCCCTCGTTGGAGGGTTGGCGCTCGCCTATTCGGCAAACGCTCAACAAGTCACCGGCGAGCTTGGTTCGCCGAGTGCCACCACCACCATCAGCGGCAAACAACTGCCGCCAGCCGATCCGAAGTTTGGCGGCGTGATCAACCTGAAGGCCACTGACTCGAAAGCCTGGTGGCCGCCACGCATCGTGCCGCCCAAAGGCGCGCCCAACGTGCTGCTCATCATGACCGACGATTGCGGTTTCGGCGCGCCGAGCACGTTCGGCGGCGTCATTCCAACACCGGCGCTCGATCGCATCGCGAAGAACGGCTTGCGCTACACGCAGTTCCACTCCACGTCGTTGTGCTCGCCGACGCGCGCCGCGCTTATCACCGGACGCAACCATCACGTCGCCGGTTACGGCGTCGTGGGCGAGGCGGCAACGGGCTTTCCGGGTTACGACTCGGTCATCAAGAAGGAGTGCGGGACCATCGGCGAGATTCTCAAGCAGAACGGCTATGCGACTTCGTGGTTTGGCAAGAACCACAACACGCCGTTCTACCAGGCGAGCCAGGCCGGTCCGTTTGACCAATGGCCCATCGGCATGGGCTTCGAGTATTTCTACGGGTTCATCGGCGGCGACACGAGCCAATGGACGCCGAACCTGTTCCGCAACACGACGGCCATCTATCCATTCCAGGGGCAGGAAGGGAAATGGAATCTGACCACGGCGATGGCCGATGACGCCATCGCGTACATGAAACAACTCAGCGAGATTGCGCCCGACAAACCGTTCTTCGTGTATTACGTCCCGGGCGGAACTCATTCGCCGCATCATCCCACGCCGGAGTGGATCAAGAAGATCAGCGACCTGAAGTTGTTCGATGCGGGCTGGAACAAAGTGCGCGAGACCATCTTCGCCAACCAGAAACGACTCGGCATCCTTCCGCCCGACGCCAAACTGACGGCGTGGCCGAAGGATTTGCCGGAGTGGGAGTCGCTGGATTGGGATGCGAAAAAGCTCTTCATCAAACAGGCCGACGTTTATGGCGCTTACCTCGCTTACACCGACCACGAGATTGGGCGCGTGATTCAAGCCGTCGAAGACATGGGCAAACTGGACAACACGCTGATCATTTACATCAGCGGCGACAACGGCGCGAGCGCGGAAGGCATGCTCAACGGCACGCCGAACGAATTCACCACCTTCAATGGCGTGCCCGTGCCGGTGAAGGACCAGTTCCTGTGGTATGAATTCTGGGGATCGGACAAGACCTTCCCGCACTTTGCGGCGGGGTGGGCGTGGGCGATGAGCACGCCGTTTCAATGGATGAAACAAGTTGCGTCGCATCGCGGCGGCACGGCGCAGGGCGTGTGCATGTCCTGGCCCGGCCACATCAACGATGGCGGTGGCATCCGGCATCAGTTCCATCACGTCATTGATATTGTGCCGACGATTCTCGAAGCGACCGGTGTTGCCGCGCCTGACACCGTCAACGGCATCCCGCAACGGCCCATCGAAGGCGTGAGCATGGCCTACACATGGGACAAGGCCAACGCCAACGCGCCCTCCAAACACACCACGCAATACTTCGAGATGCTCGGCAACCGCGCCATTTACAAAGACGGCTGGATGGCGGCGACGACGCCGGTGACGATTCCGTGGATACTGAGCACGGCTCCGCCGCCCGATGTCATCACCGGCTACAAGTGGGAACTCTACAACCTCAAAGAGGACGTTACGCAGGCTAACGATCTCGCGTCCAAGATGCCGGACAAGCTCAAGGAAATGCAGGACGTGTTCTACGCCGAGGCGAAGAAGTACGACGTGCTCCCGCTCGACAACTCAACGCTCGAGCGCTTCCTCACAAAGCGTCCAAGCTCCACGGCCGGCCGGAAAGTGTTTGAATACTCCGGCGAGTTGTCAGGTGTCCCGGCTGCCTGCGCCCCGAACATCCTCGCGAAGGATTTCATCATCAAGGCGGAGGTCGAAATTCCCGAAGGCGGCGCCGAAGGCATGATCTGCACCGAAGGCGGCCGTTTTGGGGGCTACGGCCTCTTTCTGAGCAAAGGCATCGAGGGCATTGGCCGGGGCCACGTCGTATTCATGCACAACCTGCTCGACCTGAAACGCACGGCTTGGGAAGGGCCGGAGTTGAAGGCCGGCAAACATACCATCGTGTTTGACTTCAAATATGACGGCCCTGGCTTCGGCAAAGGCGGCACCGGCGAATTGTTCGTGGACGGCAAGTCCGTGGCGAAGAAGTCGCTGGAGCACATGACGCCCATCATGTTCCCGGAAGACGAGGACTTCGATGTTGGTCAGGACACGCGCTCCGGCGTCGCGGCCATCGAATATCGCTACGATGTGCCCTTCAAGTTCACCGGCAAGATCAACAAACTGAAGTTCGACCTTGGTCCGTCGGAATATACCGCCGCGGAACACAAGGCCGCCGCTGAACGTGTTGCCCGCGCGAAAGACTAAGCGATATCGTTTGAACTTTTGGCGCGCGGCTGTGCCCGCCGGGGTCAGCCGCAGCTGGTGGCTGGTTAAAACTCCTTCGGATCGGGGAAGTGCTGTGGCTGGTCTCCGACACAGCCGCGCTCCGTCCGGGTTTGAAGACACGCCGTAGCGGCAGTTGCGCAACTTGAAGAGCAAGCGGTCTGACCGCCGACAGAGAGAAAGATTGAAATGAAAAAAGTGCTGACCCTGGCCGCCGTCGCCGAACTGGCCACGGGTCTGGCGCTGCTGGTTGTCCCGTCGCTCGTCGGGCGCTTGTTGCTCGGGGCGGAACTTTCCGGCGTCGCCATCCCGGTTGCGCGCGTGCTCGGCATTGCCCTGATCGCATTGGGTGTGGCCTGCCTGCCCGGTCGAACAGCCCTTTGCGGCATGTTGACCTACAACGCGCTTGGGACTGTGTACTTCACCTGGCTTGCCATCGGCGGCGAATGGGTTGGACCGCTGTTATGGCCGGCAGTCGTGCTGCACGCGATCCTGACGGCGCTGCTCGCCCGGGCGTGGTTTCAATCGCGAAAGCCCGGCCCATCAAACGAGCCCACGAAGAAATGACCCGCATTCGATTTTGAACCACGCGACCGTTCCTCATCGAGAGCGGCCCGCGCAGCTCAAGGTTTTGGATTGCGCCGGCAGAGCGCAGCGGCGACGGCGCTTTCGATGGCAGGAAAATCATGGGAGCGGCCAGCCCGCGTGCTGAAAAGCGGCGTCGCGCTCCGCTTGCCGCCGCAGTCCAAATACTTCATAGTCCCGGCGCATGGGCACACTTTACTACCACGACAACCTCGACATCCTGAGGCGTTACCTCAAGGACGAGTCGGTGCAACACGCATTCCATTCCCTGCGCCTGATATGAACGTCTCAGCCATTGCAATCCTGACAATCCTCGGCATGGTCGCCGGAACGCTCGGCACGCTGGAAATTGGCCGGCGGCTCGGGGCGCGCCGCTTGGCTTGCGACCCGGAGGGCGCCCGGGCCGGCACGGGGGCCATTGACGGCGCGATCTTTGGTTTGCTGGGGTTGCTCATTGCCTTCACCTTTTCCGGCGCGGCGTCGCGGTTTGACACCCGGCGTTCGATCATTGTCGAGGAGGCCAACGCCATCGGCACCGCCTGGCTGCGGTTGGATTTGCTGCCCGCCGCCGCGCAACCGCCGCTGCGCGAGAAGTTCCGGCAATACCTGGATTCACGCCTCGCGGTTTTTCAAAAGATCCCGGACATGGCGGCGGTCCGGACGGAGTTGAACCGGGCGGGCGCGCTGCAAAACGACATTTGGACGCAGGCGGTCGTGGCCTGCCGCGATTCCGGTTCGCAATCCGCAACCATCTTACTGCTGCCGGCCTTGAACGAGATGTTCGACATGGCCACCAGCCGGACGACCGGGGCGATACAGCACCCGCCGATGATTATTTACGCGGTGCTGGGATTGCTCCTGCTGGCCAGTTCGTTGCTGGCCGGATTTGGCCTGGGCGTGGGCAAGCTGCGCAATTGGTTTCACGGCCTGGCGTTTGTCCTGGTGATGACCCTGACGGTTTATGTCATCCTGGATTTCGAATTCCCACGGGTGGGAATCATCCGCATCCACGGCTTCGATCAGGTGCTGCTGGATTTGCGACAGAGCATGAACCCATAAAAACCGGTTGACCGCTTCGACTGCTACGAACAAACTGGCACATGAACCAACGACCCTTGTCCACCGTGGCACTGGCTGCGGCCATCGCCGAAGCGGCCTTCATTTACGGCTTGCCCATCGGGATGAATTACGCGGTGCAGTTGACGGAGGGTAATGCCTGCAAATACGAACAAAGAATCAAAAACAACAAACCATGCAGTTCATAAAAAGCTGTTCCCGACAACGGGCCCTGGTGATTGGCCTCGCGGCGATCACGCTGTGCGTAACCCACAACTCTAGCCAGGCCAAAGATAATGTCTTCGAGGCGCTGCCGGCCGGCATTGACGCCTACATTTACGGCTATCCGCTCGTCACGATGGAAATGACGCGCCGCGTCATGACCAACGTCCGCGAACCCGCAGGCACGCGCGCGCCGATGGGACATTTTGTGCGGATGCGCGAGTATCCCACCGCCGCCTTCCGCGATGTGACCGCGCCCAACGCCGATACGCTTTACACGACCGCTTGGATTGATGTCGGCAAAGAGCCGTGGGTGTTGAGCCTGCCGGATGCGAAGGACCGCTATTATCTTTTCCCGATGCTCGACGGCTGGACGGATGTGTTTCAAGTCCCCGGCAAACGCACGACCGGCACGGCCGCGCAGACCTACGCCATCACCGGCCCCGGTTGGAAAGGTAAACTGCCGGCGGGCGTGAAGGAATACAAGTCGCCCACCGCCATGGTCTGGCTTTTGGGCCGCATCTATTGCACCGGCACACCGGAAGACTACGCCGCCGTGCACAAGCTGCAGGATCAGATTTCCCTCGTGCCGCTCAGTTCCTACGGCAAGCCCTACACGCCGCCGCCGGGGAAGGTGGACCCGTCCATTGACATGAAAACCGCCGTGCGTGAACAGGTCAACGCCCTCAGCGCCGATGAGTATTTCAACCTGCTCGCGAAGCTGATGAAGGACAATCCGCCTTACGCCGCCGACAAACCCATGCTCGCCAAGCTGGCCAAGCTCGGCATCGTGCCCGGCCAGCCGTTTGACAGCAGCAAACTCGGCCCGCTGGCCAAGGAAGCCTTCGACGCCGTTCCCAAGATCGCCAATGAAAAAATCATGCTCTGGCTGAAGGAAGGCATTTTGGCCGGCGACATGAAATTGGTACACGGCTGGGTGTTCACCACCAAAACCGGCGAGTACGGCGTGAATTACATTCAGCGCGCCCTCGTCACCGCCATCGGCCTCGGCGCCAATCGCCCGCAGGACGCCGTTTATCCCACGTCCGAAGGCCCGTCCATCCTCGGCGCCTACACGGGCCTGAAGAAATACGTGATGCACTTCCCCAAAGGCGAACTGCCGCCCGCGCAGGGATTCTGGTCGCTCACGATGTATGACGCCGCGTATTTCTTCGTGGAGAATCCGTTGAACCGCTACAGCATCAGCGCTCGGCAGAACCTGAAACCCAATGCGGATGGTTCCGTGGACCTCTATATCCAGAACGAAAGCCCCGGCGCGGACAAGGAATCCAACTGGTTGCCCGCTCCGAAGGGGAAATTCATCCTCATGCTGCGACTCTACTGGCCGAAAACCACGCCGCCCTCGATCCTCGACGGCAGTTGGACAATTCCGCAGGTCAAGGCGGTCGAGTAAGCTGAACCCTTTGCGAATCTCACGGGCCGTCTCGCAAGAGGCGGCCCGTGCAAGATTTTATGGACTGCGCAGGACCACGCCGGACCACGGCAAGCGCTGGCGCACGGCCCGCCGTGTTCAACATCCGCTTCCGCCACTTCAAGGTGCGATTTCTCCGAAAAATGATTTCGCGCTTTGAACCCCTGAACCTGGCCGGGACGCGTTCCGTCCGCGTCGCCAGCTTTTCAACCAGAAGTTGGGGGACGCGGGTGGAAACGCGTCCTTACCCAATGCGAGGGGAGGTTTATGGAGAGTTTCCACGATCTTGAAATCGCGCATTGGAAGCCGGAACCGACTCGCGTCAGCAGCGCGGACCGCCGAGTCCGCGCTTGCCAGCTTTGGGTTCGCGCGGACTCAGCGGTCCGCGCTCCGAGCAGCGGTTTAGGGAAAGGTGGTGAATCTCTTCTAGCTCGAGAAGGGTGCGCTCGACAGGCCCGGGCGGAGTTGGGTCCGAATTGGCAAGGCCCGCTTTTTAGCCTGGCTCAACCGGCAGGCGCTGACCGCTTTTCCGCAATCGCCATCAATGCGAAATCCTCCGGCGTGGGCGAACAGCTCTTCGTACCACGGTTTCATAGACCGTGAAGGCCTACGCCGGGGCGGGCCGCTTCGCGAGCGCGATTCCGTCCGACCGGCTCAGGCGAGCGAGGAGACGTTCAAGAAAGCGCCCGAGTCGAAGAAAAAGCACGGCCACCAGACCGATTTGACGATTTGACCGGGCCACTGTAACGAAGGTCAGGCTTTGGCTGCGGGAGCTGTGAGTACCGTTTTAGCGGCGATGAGTTGGTCCGGCGTTCCCAGCAACAAAACCTGGTCGCCGGCCTGGAGTTCCTCGTCCGGGCCCGGATTGATGACACTCGCGCCGGCGCGTTCGATGCCGACAATGCTGGCGCCCGTGCGGGTGCGCAGTTCCAGTTCGCGGATGAGTTTGCCCGCCGCGGGTGCATCGCCCGTGATCAGGACGGTCTGCAAGTCGGCCTCGCGCAGGAGGGAATGGAGTTCGGACGGCGCCTCGCGCGGACGCGGCGGCTTTTGGGCGAGCGTCTCCTGCAGGGCGAATTGGGCCTTGGAATAAATCCGGACAAAGGACCGCCAGAGCCACCAGGCGACCAAGGCCACGACCACCAGCAGCACGATCATCACGTTGAACGTCGGCAGCAAGGTGGAACTGAGCACCAACACCAGCAGCCCCATGCCCACCGTGCCGGCAAGGGGGATGACTTGCGCGACAATGGCGCGATACGCCGCGGTGCGTTCACCCGCGGCAGCTTCCGTGACCTTCGTTTCTGCGATCAACAACCCGAGCGCTTGAAGTTTCCGGAACGTGGCGATGAGCATGGGCAGCGACAGCACCGCGGCCGCCAGCCAGAGCGCGGCCTTGTGCAAATCCGGGTTTAAGCCCACGCCCCGCAACCACGCGGGCGGACGGCGTTCGAGATACGCGGCCGCAATGAACACGCCCGCGACGAGCAGGAGGTTCAACGCCATTTGCGCGCACCACCGCCACGCCAGTTTCACCGCCAGGTTCGCGTGCCGCTGGCTGCTCAACTGGCCGACCCACCGCGTGTAGATGTTCAAACCGTTCACCAAGGTTTTCGGGGCGGAGCGGTCAAACCACGCCACCGCTCCGTCCGCGCTGCGGATGAGATAAGGCGTCAGCAGCGTGGTGATGGCCGAAACCGCCACCGCGATGGGATAAAGAAATCCACTGGTGACTTTGAGCGAAACGCCGAGCGACGCGATGATGAATGAAAACTCGCCGATTTGCGCCAGCCCCATGCCGACCCGCAACGACGTGCGGGTGTCGTTGCCGCCCACGAACGCGCCGAAGGAACACGTGAGCACCTTGCCGACGATGACACCGAGCGTGATCACCAGGATCGGCGCCCAGTGGGTGACCAGCATCTTCGGTTCAATCAGCAGCCCGATGGCGACGAAGAAAATGGCGCTGAACATGTCGCGCACCGGTTCCAGCAGCGCCTCGACCCGGTGAATTTCCCGGGCTTCGGCGATGACCGCGCCGATGACGAACGCCCCCAGCGCCACGCTGTAGCCCAGCTTGGACGCCAGCAGCGCCACGCCAAAGCACAGGCCCAGCACGGTCACGATCAACATCTCGTTGCTCTTGAACCGCGCCACGTAGCCGATCAACCGTGGCACGGCGATCAATCCCACCACAAGCGTCACGGCCAGAAAGATTCCCAGCTTGCCCAGCGTCACGCCCACGTCGGCGACGGCCAGGTGTCCGGTCATGGCAATGCCGGAGAGCAACGCGATCATCGCGATGCCCAGGATGTCCTCGATGATCAGAATGCCGAAGATCAGTTGGGAGAAGTGTTCCTTCATCTTGCCCAGTTCGCCCAGCACCTTGATGATGACGGTGGTGGAGGACATGGACAGCATCGCCCCGAGAAAAATGCTGTCCAGCGACGACCATTTGAAAAACCGTCCGATCTCGTAGCCGACCCAAAACAACAGCAAGATCTCCAGCAGCGCCGCGATCAACGCCGGCGCGCCCACCCGGGTGAGTTTACGCAGGCTGAACTCCAGCCCGAGCGAGAACATCAGCAGGATGACCCCCAGTTCCGCCAGCGTATTGATCGTTGCCTCATCCCGAATCAACGGAAACGGCGGGGTATGCGGCCCGATGATGACCCCCGCAATGATGTAGCCCAACACCACCGGCTGCTTGAAGCGGTGGCACAGGACCGTCACCAGCCCGGCGACCAGCATGACCACGGCGAGATCTTGTAGCAATGTGTGCATTTGAGTTGAACCCGGTTGCCGGACGTTTCCGCCCGGCCCCCGCCCGCTATTTCGACTTTCGGCCGAAATACCAAGAGCTGGCCACCGCCCCCACGATGATGACCGCCCATAAAATCCAAGGAATGGTTGATTCTTGCATGGATGGCGGTAAAACCAAAGTTGAAACCTTCCAGAACCGCGATCACGCGGACCTGGTATTCCACCCGGACAGTTCCAACCATTGCGGTGTTTGAAACGCTCCGGGCCGTCGGAGAAGAACTCCAGACCGGTTGGGCGCGCGTGGATATGCCGTGGAGGAAAAACGCCGTGGCGCGCTGGCCACGATGGCCAAAGACAAAGTCGGGCGTTGGGGAATCAAGGCCCGATCCCTTAAGACTCCCGTTGAGCTGGTGGGGAAGCCGGAACGCGGTCGCTTTGCCGAACGAACCCGGGGGCGACACCAGCAATCGGGCTATTGACCCAAAGCCCGAAATTGTTGACTCTGCGCCGCGCGGCAATGGCCGCACATTTGAACCTGGCCCAAAATTGTAGCGTTTGATGTCACTTATGCATGTACGAAACGTTCTTTTCGCAGCGACCGCTTGCGCAATCGCCGCAAACCTGTTCACCGGCTGCGGGAAGCAGGACACTGTTTCTCAAGCCGAAAAACAAGATGCCGCAAAAGGCATCGCCGCGCCAAGCATTGCCGAAACCAAGGCCATCGCTGAGGAAGGGTTCATTTATGGCCTGCCCATCGTGATGAACTACGCGGTGATGTATGAATACTGCGTGGACAAGAACTCGGGCCAATACAAGGCGCCGTTCAATCAGATCCTCAACGAACCGCGCGTGTTCACCTACAAGGACACGGCCATCATCACGCCCAACAGCGATACG
Organism: uncultured Bifidobacteriaceae bacterium; assembly: GCA_964458575.1. Lineage (GTDB taxonomy): Bacteria > Verrucomicrobiota > Verrucomicrobiia > Limisphaerales > JADLHS01 > CAYWMD01. The sequence continues at coordinate 10,610 of CAYWMD010000018.1, forward strand.
CCCTATTCCTTATGCTGGCTGGATTTGCGGGCCGAACCCATCGTGTTGTCCGTTCCGGCGGTCGAAAAAAGTCGCTATTTCTCGGTGATGCTTTGCGACGGAAACACCTTCAACTACGGCTACATCGGCAGTCGCGCCACCGGTAACGAGCCGGGCGATTACCTGGTGGTTGGCCCCGATTGGAAGGGCGAGCCCCCGGCGGGGATCAAGAAAGTATTCCGGTCCACCACGCAATTCTCGCTGGCGGCCTACCGCACCCAGTTAATCAATCCGGCCGACATGCCGAACGTGATCAAGGTGCAATCCGGTTACAAAGTCCAGCCGCTCTCGGCCTATCTGCATCAGCCCGCGCCGCCCGCCGCGCCCGCGATCAATTTCCCGCCGATCAACAAGGAAATGGTGAAGACCAATTTCTTTGAATATCTCGACTTCGCTTTGCAGTTCGCGCCGCCCGGACCGGAAGAAAAGGAAATCCGCGCCAAGCTCGCGAGCCTCGGCATTGGTGCCGGCCGGAAATTCGACTTTGAGGCCCTGTCCCTGGAACACAAACTCGAAGTCGGCCTGGGCATGAAGGCGGGCCAGAAAAAGGTGGAAGAGTATCTGGTCAAGGGACAGAAGGACATCAACGGTTGGAAGATTGGTTCGCTCTTCGGCGACCGCGCATTTTACAACGGCGATTGGTTGAAACGCGCCGCAGCCGCCCAGGGAGGCATCTTCGGCAACGACGCTGTCGAGGCGATGTATCCCCTGACCAAGACGCTGGCGGACGGCGAAGTGCTCGACGGCAGCAAACATAACTACACGCTCACGTTCGCCGCCGGACAATTCCCGCCGGTGAACGCGTTCTGGTCGGTGACGATGTATGACGGCAAGACGCAGTTGCTCATCGAGAACCCGATCAATCGTTACCTCATCAACTCGTCGATGCTGCCGCAAATGAAGAAGAACGCCGACGGCTCGGTGACGCTTTACATCCAGAAAGATTCGCCCGGTGCCGACAAGGAAAGCAACTGGCTGCCCGCGCCGAACGGCCCCATCTATCTCGTCATGCGCCTTTACTGGCCCAAGGTGCATCCGCCCTCCATCCTGCCGCCCGGCGAAGGCACATGGAAACCGCCGGGCTTGGTGAAAGTGAATTGATCGGATCGTGAACCACGCGGGCCTTCGTCGCGCCGGAGTGTTGGCGGAGACTGAGGTATGCCGCAGGTCACGGCGACTACGAACGCACGGAATTTTATCGGACTACGGCCACGCAGGCGGGCCGCTTCGCAAGGAGCGGCCCGTTTTATTGCGCCGCCATGGAAGGCAGCCGCGCAACAAATCCTGTCTGTCCGCCCGGAGTTTCTCGCCCCCGGAGCGCGGCTCTGTAAGCCGCAGCACTCCGCCACGCCAGACAGCGTCAAAAAAAGTTTAACGCCCTTCTCCAAGCAAAGCAGCTGCGGGTCACAGACCCGAGCTCCCAACCAACACCGCCACGCTCGCCGATCTCCACGATCCGTGCGCCACGCCGGGCTGGTCTTGCTGCCCATGACTTGTTGGCCTCGTTGTCACATGAGTTGGGTCAACGTCATCCAGGCCCTGAGCGCATCCCCATCGCTGGGGTTGGGCGCGATTCATTTGGCGGTGTGGTGTCGCTGGCGGGAAGGGGACTTGGTTCAAATCAAATCTGGTGACTGGTGAACGCTTTTTACAGGAGAACATTCATGGTGCTGGCGCTGGCCTTCGCCGGGGTGTGCGCTTTTGTCTTTAGCTTCGTTTACAGTTCGGCCCGGAACAACACCATCGCGCAACTGAATGCGGAGCAGCGGCTCCATACCCGGCAGGTTGCCCAAGGCATCGAGGATTTCTTCGTCACGTGGACCAGCAGCCTGGAAGCCCTTGCCAGGATGGATGCGGTCAAATACGGAAAATAAAAGTTAACAAAGAACATGAAAACCAAATTCTCATTTTTCGCCGCCTTGGCGCTGCTCGTGGCGGTTGCACCGGTTCGCGCCGCCGACCGTTGCCCCAGCGGAACGACGGCTCGCAAGGGTCGTCCGCCTTTTGTTTTCTGGTAGGGACGACTTCCACGGCGTCCCTGACTTTCTTGGAGGAAGACGAGAACACGGCGCAACGCGGCCCTGCTGCCAGAAAGCAGCATGGCCAGAAGTTGGGAGAATCGGGGGCGGGCGAGGGCAAACCGCTTTGACATGGCAACCCATCCTTCGGAACATCAGCCATGACTTGGATGACCATAGCGTGGCCGATGGCGATTGGCGCTTGCCTCACGATGGGATTGATCCAGGTGCGCGTCGGGCTTCGCCGCACGCCGGGCACAGCCCACTTGCTGTTCGCCCTCAATGCGTTCGTGGTTGCGGCTTATGCGTGTCTGGAACTGGCGCTGACCCGCGTTGACAATCCGGCTCATTATCTGGCGGTGCTGCGCTGGATGGACATTGTCGGCGGCGGGGCGGTGACGCTGTCGCTGGCTGCCTTCGTATGGACGTTCTTTGGGACCGGCAGAAAATGGCTGGCGCTCCTGATTCCCTCCGTGATGGGGCTTGCCTTGATCCCGGATCTGTTGCCGGTGCCGAAACTGGTTTTTCTTAAGATTACCGGGGTCAGAACCCTCTCGACGTTCGGTGGGGCGACTTATCCGGTGGCGGACGGGGAGCGGAATCCTTGGAATGCGGTATTTTATCTGGGCGTGCTGTTGCTACTGGTGTTCGTGGTGGATGCGGCGGTGACGCTTTGGCGTCGTGGGCAAAGTCGGCGGGCGGGTGTGGTGGGTGGGACGATCACTTTTTTTATCCTGTTCGCCGGGGTTCATTCAGCGCTGGTGGATGCGGGCATCGTGCGGACACCGTATATGTTCAGCTTTGCCTATCTGGCCATTCTGGTGGCCATGGGACTGGAGTTGAGTAATGACGTTTTGAACGCGGCAAAACTCGCGAGCGACTTGCGCGAAAGTGAGCAACGGATGGCTCTGGCCGTTGATGCGGCAAACCTCGGCGTCTGGGTTCGGGATCTCGTGCGGAACGAAATTTGGGCGACCGACCAGTGGCGCGCCTTGTTGGGGTTTGGGAAATCGGAGCGGATTGATCACGAGGCTTTTCTGGAAAAACTGCATCCTGAAGATCGTGAACGCGTCCGTCAGGCGCAGGCAAAGGCCGTCGGTGGCGCAGGCCAGTACCAGGTAGAATATCGCGTGCCGCTGCCGGATGGCGGAATGCGCTGGATCGCTTCGCGCGGTCGCGTCGAATTCAACGGTGCCGGCAAACCCATCGTCCTGCGTGGCGTCTTGCTGGATGTTAGCGAACGCAAGCGGACGGAATTGGAGCTGGAACGCCAGCGCAGCGCGGTGGCGCATCTGTCCCGGGTGACGACGGTGGGCGAAATCTCCGGCTCGCTCGCGCATGAGTTGAACCAGCCGCTCGGTGCCATTCTCGCCAACACGGAGGCCGCGGAAATGCACCTCCAAAAACCAAAGCCCGACCTCGACGAGGTGCGCGCCATTCTCGCCGACATCCGCAAGGACGATCTGCGGGCGGGGGAAATCATCCACGGCATGCGCGCCTTCCTGCGCCGGCGCGATCTGGAAATGCAGCCGCTGGCGCTGGCTCAACTCCTGGATGAAGTGGTCCGGATGGTGAGTGCCGACGCCGCCACGCGCAAGGTCAGCATCGGGCTGGAAATCCCGCTAGACCTGCCGCGTGCCATGGGAGATCGCGTCCATCTCCAGCAGGTGTTGATCAATCTGGTCGTAAACGGAATGGATGCCATGAGCATCTGCCCGGTTGCGCTGCGCCGTCTGGTCATCCGCGTAAAGCGCCGCGAACCGGGTCAGCTCGAAGTGGCGGTCTGCGATGCGGGGGTAGGAATCCCTCCGGGCGACCTGAGCCGCGTCTTCGAGCCTTTCCACACCACCAAGCCGGGCGGTTTGGGACTGGGTTTGCCCATCTGCCGTTCGATTCTTGAAGCGCATGGCGGTTCGATCACTATCGAAAATAATCCCGACCGCGGAGCCACCACCCGGTTCACCTTGAACGTTTTCAAGGAGGAAACAAACCCATGAGCGAACCTACCGTTTATCTCGTAGATGACGACGCCTCCATGTTGCGGTCCTTGTCCCGGTTGCTCAGCGTGGCGGGCCATGCGGTGCAAACGTCCGCTTCGGCCATGGAATTTCTCGCGGCGCACGGACCTGGGAATCGCGGCTGCGTCGTGGCGGACTTGCGGATGCCCGGCTTGAGCGGTCTCGAATTGCAGTCGGCCCTGGCGCGCAGCGGCAATCCGCTGCCGGTCATCTTCCTCACCGGCCACGGGGATATTCCCACCTCAGTGCATGCGATGAAGGGCGGGGCGGAGGATTTTCTGACCAAGCCGGTGCGCAAGGAGGCACTGCTGGCCGCCGTGAGCCGGGCGCTGGCCAAGGATGCGGTGGCCCACCAGCAGCACGCCCGCCGGAGGGAATTGCAGCAACAGTTCGAGTCGCTGACGCCCCGCGAGCGCGAAGTCCTCGACCAGGTCATTGCCGGCAAATTGAACAAGATGATCGCCGCCGACCTCGGCGCCACGGAAAGCACCATCAAGACGCATCGCGCCAGCATCATGGAAAAACTGCGGGCCCACTCACCCGCGGAACTTGGCCGTATCACCCAGGAGCTGGGTTCGCTGAGACAAGACGCCTGACCCACTCGGCCAGGGCGTATCAACTAAAGCACGATAGCGTCTCAAGCCGGCGGGATGTCATGCTCTCTTCCCGTGAGCGAAAATCCGCCATTTGTTGCCGTCATTGACGACGACGAAAGCATGTGTCAGGCACTGAGCCGTCTGTTGCAGGTGGCAGGGCATGTGGTGAAGACTTATTTCTCAGCCGAATCCTTCCTTGACGACCCAGAACGTGGCAGCGCCTGTTTCGTCGTTACGGATGTGCAGCTTCCCGGGATGTCCGGCTTTGATTTGCACCTCCGGGTTCGCGCGGCCTTGCCCGCGCTGCCGTTCGCCTTCATCACCGCCCATGACGAGGCGGAGACGCGCGCCAGGGCCGCCGCCTCCGGCTGCGTAGCCTACCTCCGAAAACCATTTTCCGGCAGCCTGTTGATTGATGCGATCCGTTGCGCGATCACACCGCGTGGAACAACCCCTCCCGCGGAATGAACACTTTCGATCCTCCCAATTGACCACTTTCCAGCTCGACGAACCGGCGTAAAAGCAAACAACAACCAACAACAAAAACATGACAATAAAAAACAAACTACTCAGCTACGGCTTGTCACTGCTCACGGCAGGCGCACTCTTCGGAGTTGCGGCTTCCGTTCAAGCGGCGGACAAGAAACCCAATATCGTCTTCATCATGGGCGATGACATCGGCATGTGGAACATCGGCGCCTACCACCGCGGCATGATGGCAGGTCGGACGCCGAACCTCGACAAGCTCGCCAAGCAGGGCATGTTGTTCACCGATTACTACGCCGAGGCCAGTTGCACGGCGGGTCGCGCGAACTTCATCACCGGCCAGTTGCCCATCCGCACCGGCATGACGACCGTCGGCCAGGCGGGAGCGCCCACCGGGTTGCCGGCAGAAGCCTGCACCATCGCCACAGCGCTCAAAGCCCAAGGTTACGCGACCGGCCAGTTCGGCAAGAACCATCTGGGTGACCGTAATGAGTTCCTGCCCACCGTTCACGGCTTCGATGAATTCTTCGGCTACCTGTATCACCTCGACGCGATGGAAGATCCGGCGCATCCGAATTACCCGCAGGATTTGTTGAACAAAGTCGGTCCGCGCAACATGGTTCATTCTTGGGCGACCGATGTGGACGACCCCACCGAAATGCCGCGCTGGGGCAAGATCGGCAAACAGAAGATCGAAGACGCGGGCACGCTTTATCCCAAGCGGATGGAGACGGTGGACGACGAGATTCGAGACCTCGCCTTGAAGTTCATTGATAAGGCAAAAAAGGACGGCAAGCCCTTCTTCTGCTGGCTCAATCCGACGCGCATGCACATCGTCACACACCTCTCAGAAAAGTGGAATGCGACGCGCAACTCGGAGAATGGCTGGTCGGAACAGGAAGCCGGCATGGCTCAACTCGATAATGACATCGGCCTCGTGCTCCAGAAGATCAAGGACATGGGCGAAGAGGACAACACCATCGTGGTCTTCACCACCGACAACGGCACCGAACTCTTCACCTGGCCCGATGGTGGCACGACGCCGTTCGCGCAGTGCAAAGGGACGATCATGGAAGGCGGCTTCCGCGTTCCCTGCATCCTCCGCTGGCCCGGCAAGGTCCCGGCGGACACGGTGCAGAACGGCATCTTCTCCGGCCTGGACTGGTTTCCCACCTTCCTCGCGGCGGCGGGCAACACCACCATCACGGAGGATCTCCTCAAGGGTGTGAAAATCGGCGACCGGACTTACAAGAATCACCTGGACGGCTACAATCAGTTGGACCTGATCACCGGCAAGACCGACAAGTCCGCGCGTCACGAAATCTTCTACCTCGGTGAAAGCACCGTCGGCGCCGTGCGCATTGATGACTACAAGTATCAGTTCATTGACCAGCCCAACGGTTGGCTCGGTGAAAAGACCCACATGGACGTGCCGACGATCACCAACCTCCGCCTTGATCCGTTCGAACGCATGCGCTGGCCGAACGCGGGCACGAAAGAAGGTGCGCAGGAATACTTCGGCAAGTTCTTCGTTTACAACTTCTGGCGCTTTGTGTTCGTCCAGCAGGTGATGGCCAAGGAACTCCAGACCTTCCTCGATTATCCCCCGATGCAACGCGGCGCGAGCTTCAACCTCGATGCCGTGAAAGCCGAGATGGCAAAACGGATGGCCCAGGCGGAAGCGGCCGCCAAAGGCCCGGGTAACTAGCCGCAACGACCTTCATGGCGGGCGGCTCGCACGAGCCGCCCGCCGTTTCCACGGAACGCGGGATTCATCCCGCTTCAACGAGCGCATGAATCACGCCTGCAATGTTTCGCAGCCCCTTTACATGTCGAGTGTTGAAGCGAGCTTAAGTCCGCGCTCCTGTTTTTTCTCCGTCAACTTCTGTTCGATTTCAAAAATCCAAAGCAACAAAGCCAGTTATGAAAACGAAAACAAACCTGCTCACAAGAATCGTCAGCCATATTGTGGCCGTGGCCGGACTTCTCAACCTTGGCGCCGGCTGCGCCATTGCCCAGCCTTCAACTGATCCGTTGCCCTCGTGGAACAACGGCCCGGCGAAAAAGTCCATCACCGCCTTCGTCGAGAAGGTTACGAAGAAAAGCTCACCGGATTTCGTCCCTGTTCCGGAACGCATCGCCACGTTCGACAACGACGGCACGCTCTGGGCCGAGCAGCCGATGTATTTTCAACTGCTCTTCGCGCTGCACCGCGTCGGCGTGCTCGCGCCGCAACATCCGGAATGGAAAACCAAGGAACCGTTCGCCTCACTGCTCAAAGGGGACGTGAAAGCCGCGCTCGCGGGCGGTGAACGCGCGATTGCCGAAATCGTCATGGCCACGCACGCCGGCATGACGACCGAGGAGTTCGAGCAGATCGTCAAGGATTGGGTCGCCACGGCGAAGCATCCAAAATTCAAGAAGCCTTACACCGAGTGCGTTTATCAGCCGATGCTCGAATTGCTCGCCTACCTGCGCGCGAATGGCTTCAAAACCTTTATCGTCTCCGGCGGCGGCATCGAGTTCATGCGCCCGTGGACGGAAAAAGTCTATGGCATTCCGCCCGAACAGGTCGTCGGCAGCAGCATCAAGACGAAGTTTGAACTGCGCGACGGCAAACCCGTGCTAGTGCGCCTGCCCGAAGTGAACTTCATTGACGACAAGGATGGCAAACCCGTCGGCATCAACTCACACATCGGCCGGCGGCCAATCGCCGCGTTCGGCAACTCCGACGGCGACCAGCAAATGTTGGAATACACCGCCGCCGGCAGCGGCGCCCGCCTGATGATGCTCGTGCATCACGACGACGCGAAACGCGAGTTCGAATACGGTGCCAAGTCACACATCGGAACGTTCAGCGATTCGCTCATGGAAGAGGCGAACAAAAGCGGCTGGACCGTCATCAGCATGAAGGATGATTGGAAGAAAGTTTTTCCGACCGGGGACTGAATGACGTAATCTTTGAAAAACGCACGAACGAAAGAAACCCTGCAATGAACACGGGGGTCAGACCACGCTCGCTCAACCTCCTTGCTGTCACCCTGGCAGCCAGCCTTCTGTCCGCCTGCGGAAAGAAAGAGGCCGCACCGCCGGCCCCCCCGCCGGCAACCGTGAACCCCACGAATCAACCGGCCGCCGTCACAACCACCAACGCGGAATTTCAGAAACTGATCGGCAAATGGCTTCGGCCCGACGGCGGTTACATTCTGGAGTTCCGCCGCGTGGCCGCCGACGGCAAACTGGAGGCCGGCTATTTCAATCCCCGGCCCATCAACGTCTCCAAGGCGCAAGCCACGCGCGAGGGCGACCAAACCAAGCTCTTCGTGGAATTGCGCGACGTGAACTATCCGGGCTCGACCTACACGTTGTTATACGTTCCGCAAAACGACCAACTCAGCGGGACATATTACCAGGCCGCCCAGCAGCAGCGGTTTGAAGTCGTGTTCGTCAGGTCGAACTGAAAACAAGTCCGGGACGAACGAGGTCGCGCACGACCCGCGGGCAATCGGGACCGGCGTTTTCTGCAGGGCCAGCCGGATCGGGGGAGGAAGACTCCGCGCGAAATTCCCAGGTCATGACTCGCGTTCCAATTGCGCCAGTACTTCCGGATCGCGCACATCCACCCAGCGGCCCTGAATTTCCAATCCGGCCACGCGATGGCCGGATCCGATCATGGCGATGACGGCGTCGGTGAGTTCGTATTCGTTGCGGGGAGATTTCTGAAGTTTGGCGGTAAACTCGTACACCACGGGGCGGAAGATATAGATTCCCGCGTTGTACCAGACCGGATCGCCGGGCTTGAGCCAGCCTTCGCGGCGAAGTTCCTCGAGTTGCGCCTGGGTCGGTTTCTCGATCAGTCGTTTCAGACAGAAGTGCGTATCGAAGCAATTCACCGCGCCCTTGGTCACGTCCTCGCCCCGCGTGACGGTGATCACGCCCGAGAAATCTTCGCTGGTGAAACGTTGGATCATTTGCCCATAGGTTTCCGGTTTAACCAGAATGTCGCCATAGGTCAGGATGAACGGCGAATTGCCCACGAACGCCTGCGCCACCTCGGGCGCCTTGCCCGTGCCGTCCTGCACCAGTTGGCGGCCGTAAGCGATGCGGGCGCCAAAACGCGCGCCGTCACCGAAATGACCTTCGATGGTTTCCGCGCGGTAGCCGGTGACGATGAAGATGTCGCGCACCCCGGCGGCGAGAATGCCGCCAATGATGTGTTCCAAAATCGGTTTGCCCTGCACGCGCAGCATGGGTTTGGGCAACTCGTTGGTGAGTTCCTTCATGCGCGTGCCTTTGCCGGCGGCCAGAATGACTGCTTTCATCGCCGCACAGTGAACACGGAGAAGCGCGCGGCCAAAAGAATTTTTTCTCGCTTCACTCGAATCCTCAACGCCACAATGGCGTCCGAAACCCGATGACACGACGCGTTACTCTCCTGATTCTGGCTTTGGCCGGAACGATCGCCGTTTCCGCCGCCCCGGTTCCACTCACCGGCGCCCATGCCCCCGCGGCCACGCCGGCGCTGCCGCCGGCCGAAGCGCAGAAAAAATTCGTCGTGCCGGAAGGCTTCGAAGCGCGCCTCTTCGCCGCCGAGCCGGACGTGATCAATCCCGTGGCCATGACCTGGGACGAACGTGGGCGGTTGTGGGTCGTGGAGTTGTTTGAATACCCGAAAGGCGCGGCGCCGGGCACGAAGCCGCGCGACTGCATCAAGATTCTCGAGGACGCGGACAACGACGGACGCGCGGACAAAGTCACGGTGTTTGCCGACGGACTGAACCTTGCCACGGGAATTCTGATCGGCAACGGCGGCGTTTACGTCGGCGAAGCGCCGAACCTGATTTTCCTCCAGGACACGAACCACGACGACAAGGTGGACACGCGAACGGTTTTGTTGACCGGGTTCGGATTGGAAGACCGGCACGAGTTGCTCAACGGTTTCACGTGGGGGCCGGACGGCTGGCTTTACATGACGCACGGCGTTTTCACTCATTCGAAGGTGAAAATCCCGGAAGCTACCGAGCCGGGCATCGAGATGAACGCCGCCGTCGCCCGCTATCATCCGCGCACGAAAAAGTTCGAGGTCTTCGCCGAAGGCACGAGCAATCCGTGGGGCGTGGATTTCGACGCGGCCGGCAATGCGTTTGTCAGTGCGTGCGTGATTGATCACCTGTTTCACATGGCGCCCGGCGGCATCTACCAGCGCCAATCCGGCGTGCCCAAGAATCCCTACGCCTACGAACTGCTGCCCTCCATCGTGGACCACAAACATTACATGGCGGCCTACTGCGGCATCTGCGTTTATCAAGGCGACAATTTCCCCGCCGAATATCAGGGCCGCGTTTTCATGGGTAACATTCACCAGAACGCGATCAATCACGACCGGCTGATTCCCAACGGCTCCAGTTTCAAGGCCGTCGCGGAAAAGGATTTTCTCACGACGAGCGACGGTTGGTTCATGCCCGTGAGTGAACAGGTTGGTCCCGACGGCGCGCTGTGGATTGCCGATTGGTATGACAAATATCCGTGCTACCAAAATGCGCTGGCTGATCCCGAAGGCGTGGATCGCGAGCGCGGACGCATCTGGCGGGTGGTTTACGTCGGTAAGGAAAAAGGAAAAACTATTCCGCCTCGACCAGATACGAAAATGGATTTAAGCAGACTCGCCGAACCCCAGTTGATTAGTCTGCTTCAACATCAAAATGTTTGGCAACGCCGAACTGCGCAGCGAATTTTCATCGAGCGCGTGCAGCACAGTGACCACTTTTCTGTAGGACCGCTATTCAGCATAATGAACGGCCGAGAGCCAAGGCTCTTGACTCAGGGATACCCGCCGCTGGGAATCGAAGTGCGTCTCGCTGCTTTTTGGATTGTGCATCAAATTGGCGAACGACTCACACCTTCAACTTATTCATTGTGGAAACCTACCCAGGCATCAAAAAGCGACGGGTTTGTCAATCTGACCGCCGCTCGGCATATTGGCGAACGCCGGGATTCGTCGCCAGAAGCGCTACATAAGTTGGAAAGGATTGCTTCCGACGCAAATCCCTCCGTCCGCCTCGCCGTCGCCACCGCCGTTCGCCAGCTCGTTTCTAGTTCCCTCACTATTGACTCCGACATCAAACCTGACGCGCCGGTTGGGAAAATTATTTCCGCCCTCATCAAATCCTCCGCCGACGGTAAAGACCCGCTGTTGCCGTTCATGATCTGGATGGCGTGGGAACCGTTGGTCGCGCAACACCTGAAGCCCGCCTTGGATTGGCTCGCCGAAAATGGCGCGGCCACAAAACCGTTGAGCGAGAAGCTGACTTACAAAGTCATGCGCCGGATTTGCGACACCGCGCAAACCACGAACATGAACCACGCGGTAGAGTTCCTGACCACCATTGCGAGCAAGGACGCCAACCTGACCCTCGCCGCGCTGAACGGTTTGATCGAGGGCCAGAAAGGCCAGACGCTGCCGCCCAAGACCAACACGAAAGCGCTGTTCGCCAAGCTGAACGCCGTCACCGACGCGCAATTGAAGGAACGCGCGTTGCGCCTCGGCGCGTTGTGGGGCGATCCCGCGGCAATGCGCGCGATCATTGCCCGCGTCAACGACACCCATTTATCGAATGAAGAGCGGATCGCGGCCATCGGACTTGCCCGGACCATCAAGGGCGACGCAGCTCGCGAAGCGATGTTCAAGATCATCGCCCAAGACCAACCGCAGCCGCTCCTGCGTGAAGCGATACAAGCGTTGGGCGAAATCGGCGGCGATTCGGTGGCCGGCGTGCTGCTCGCGTCGTGGAACCAGCTGTCGCTCTCCGCACGGAACACAGCGGCGGATGTACTGGCCTCGCGCAGCGCCTGGGCGACGGCCCTGCTTTCCGCGGTGGCCACCAACGCCATCCGTGCCACCGAGTTGCCCGTGACGGCGATCCGCTCGCTCGCGGAGTCCAGGGACGCAGCGGTGCGGGAACGCGCCGTCCAGGTCATCGGCCGCGTGCGCCGCAGCGCGGGCGACAAACAACAAATCGTTTCGCAAAAGCGCCGGATGATTCAGAACCCGGACAATCCGCCGCCCGATTTGCAGGCCGGGCGCGAGGTGGCAAAGAAAGTCTGCCTCGTCTGCCACAAATTCAACGGCGAAGGCGCGGATGTCGGCCCCGACTTGACCGGTGTGGGCCGATCCAGCCTCGACTCGCTGCTGATCAACATCATTGACCCCAACCTGGTCGTCGGCAAAGGCTACGAAAACATCCTCATCGAAACGAAGGACGACCGGATGGTGACGGGCCGGCTGATCGAAGACACCCCCACGCACCTTAAAGTTTTGTCCATCGGGCCGAGGGAAGAAACCGTGGCCCGCAAGGACATCGCGTCCATGCAGGTGAGCGAGTTGTCCGTCATGCCGGAGGGTCTGGAACAAATGCCGGATAAGGATTTTCGCGATTTGGTCGCTTACATCTTGAATGCCCCAACCGAGACGAAAGCCGGGAAATGATTCCCATGCGTGCGGATCAAGGCAACAAGGCTGAACGAAAGAACTGCCGGTTTGACTCGGCGGCGCGCGGGCAGAAATCAAACACGCCGTTGGTGGGAGAATTGGTGGACACCGGCAGCCAGTTCAAGAGGTCGGAGGATGATTCCACCGCATAAGGATAATCATCGAATCCGGTGAATTGAACTTTCACGACGCCGTCTGTTTCCGAGATTGAGCCGACGGAATCCGGGCGCAATCGTTCAAGGAGTTGAGCGGCGACGGTTTCGTATGCTTCGTCGCTGGTCCCGCGCTGAAGCACTGTGGGGGAGGTCTGGTTGAGCCACGGCGACGCAACGCTCAGTTCCGGAATCGCCAGCACGGATTCCAGATTGGTGAATTGTTGATAGGGCTGGTTCGCGCGGGCGATGCAAATTGCTTCCGCAAGAACTGCGGCCTGCGGCGAATCGGCGGTCATCACAACCGGCTCGCCATCGGGCGAGGAATTCGTGAGTGCCACAATGCCATCCAGCGCGGCGAGCATGATGTTGGTGTTTGCTTCGTTCACGGAAATGAGACGGCGCGGGTCATTGGTGTTGATCAGTGAATTGATCAACGCCACCAGCGGCCAATCGCGAACCGGTTGAGTATGTTGCGCGTCAATGGCGTCGAAGTTGCCCGTCCAGTTGCGCCAGGTGGTGTCCTGAATGGCATTGGCTTTCAAATAAATCGTCTGCCAGGGCGTGCCACGATGGACTTGACTCAGCATCGGGATGCTCAGTGGCTCGGCATCCGGAAAAGACCAACGATCGGACGAAAAAACAAGTGGATCTTTGATCGCCAGATCGTAGGCATTTGGCTCGTAAGTGGGATCGTACGCAGGATTTCCACCCCATGGACGGTAACGGTTGTTCAGATAGCCGATGTTGGTCGGAATTGGGAGTGGAAGTTTGAGCGAGACAAATTGCACACCATTGGACCAGTCCACGTAAGCCAAGTCGGCTGTCAAACAATGCGTGAGGGGATCGTTCGCCTGCCAAGCAAGGTACTGTTTATAGCGGGCGATGGGAATAAAGGGGACTTGAGCCACTAAATTTGTATTACCAGGTAGGCCCAAGTAGAAAAGTCGAAATGCCTCGATTAACGACTGAACTGTACTGCCGATGGGTCCACCGAAGGTGCCATAGTCCTGCCACTCAGTTGCAGGAGGATTATTGCCATAACTCCCGATGGAAGCTAACAACTGGTTCGTGATGCCTTGATACGGCAGGGCAATGGTCGGCGACCGGTTGGTAATCCACATGCGCCGATTCCAACGGCTGAGGTTCGGGTCGTCGTTAGGGGCATCGTAACCGCCAGTGCGAATTTCCTCCGAAAGGTCGCGCTGGCCATCCATGCCATCCAACTGCACGTAATCAATAATTCGACCGCTGACCGAATCGCGAATGATGGCACGCACACGGTTGGTCGAACTGAAACCCCAACGTGGATAAGGAAAGCCCTGGCCGTCTTCAAACGGCAGGTTTGGACTCTGACTGAATGTTTTGGTTGCCATCAGGTAAGTGGACTGCGGCAGGAACGCCACGTTGGTCAGGAGCGGAATGAAGAATGAATTGGTTCTGCTGAGTTCGTACCCCGACCAACTGATTGCCGGAATTGCGAATATCCTCGCGGCTGCCATGGGGGTGTGTAACTCATACGGGGCCATTCCATCGTCGTTGGTCAGGACCATGGTCATGTCCAGTTGGACCGCGATCTCCAGGTCGCGAGGGAAGTCGTTGGTGTAAGAGTTCCACAATTCGATGCCGAGCACGTTGGTCAGGCTCAGGATGTATTTCATCCGCAGGGTGCCGTTCATCCCTCTCTGCGCAGTGCTCGTGCGCTCGATTTCCAGTTGGCGCGCCAGCTGGAACGTGGACGACATGGCAAACTCGTTGAAATTCGGGAAACCCTTCTTCGTGCCAATAATCCAAGGCACGCCGTACACATTCACCGCACTGTCGGCGCCGTCCAGCAATGAACTCAAATCCGCCGGGTTGGATAAGTTCAGCGGCAGCGCAAACACAGGATCAGACCAACCGCTCGTGGCGTTAACTTCCTGATAACCGCTGATGAAGACTTCGTTGCCCTGCCGCCGGAAAATCGGGCGAAAGACACTGGGCAAATAGGGCGGGCTGAGATTATAACGGTTCGTTGTGGCGTCGTGGAGGTTCGCTGTGACTTGCAACAAGCGATGAACGGCAGGCGTGTATTGATTGGTCGGGTGAACTTGAATGTGCGTAAGTTCCAAATTCAGCTCGGTCTGGAGCAGACGCGCAGCGAGGTTGGTGAAAAAGCCGAGCGGAGACTCTGTGTTCAAGCCCGATCCCGCCTGCGCCATTGCAGCAGGCAACGTGAGCCATGCCACGACCGTCCACACCCAGCGCATCCGGTTGGACCGTTCCCGCCGACGCGAAACCGCTTCTACCCGCCCTTCAGTTTTCACACCAGTTGAGTGTAATCAACGTCGGGCGGTTTGTCATTCAAATACACCGCGCTCTGCCCGCCGCGGCACTTCTACTTCACGCCCAGCCGGGGGGCGGATTCCTTCATGTCCTTCGACATCGCCTGCAGGGTTTCAACGGCTGAGTCGGTGAAGCCGCGGCGGGAAGAGCCGGCCATGACTGCGTTCTCCCACGCTCGCAAGGCCGTCCGCGCCTGTTCAAGCGAGCTTTCGTATTTGGCAAATTGTTCGCGAGCGGCGGCGAGCTTGTCCGGCGCGATGCCCTTCTTGGTCACGAGCTGTTTCAATTCCCACAGCGCTTTGAGCGAATCCGCATAACCTTGAATGACGAGGCTTTCCTGGATGAATTCCTCCGCGCCGATTTCGCGGGCGAGTTTCACGCCGCGTTTGGCAGCCACGGTGTTGGCATTCAACTCCGCGGGCGTCTGGATGTCGCCCCACGGCGAACCGTAGATGCCCCATTTGAAGTCGCCGAGCGCGGGCAGTTCCGCCTTTTCCAGCAAAGGCGCAACGCCGCTGATGGCTTTGCGCAACTCGCCGGCCGGCCATTCCGAACCGTAAATCGCCCAACTGACCGGCCCGACCAGTTCGGTCCATTCGGCGAATTTCTCCGGGTCGCGGATTTTTTCGCGCACCGCCCACGAGCGGGCGAACGCCTGCGGCGTGCGACCGGTGGGATTCCAGAGCCACTCCATCGCCGCCTCGATGTTGAAACGGCCCATGACCGTGCGCGGCGTGGCGTAGCCGATCATGCCTTGCAGGCCCTTGCTCGTGAACTCGGTCATCCGGGCGTGAATGAATTGCGGGCTGGTGAACGGTTGCGCCCAACCGATCCGCGCCACAAGATTCGGGCACACGCCGACCCAATGGCCGGACTGCGCCGTCTTGAAGACCGGTCCATGGATCATGCCGGCCTTCCGGGTCGTGTAGGTGAGCAGGCTGTCGTAATACCAGATGCCTACTTCGCGCGGAATTTCGGCGAACAACGCCGCGTTGTCCTTGCGCGTGGCTTCGCTGGTCAACACCCGCAAGCCCAGACCGGGTTTGCGTTTCTGGGCTTCCTGCCACGCCGCGATGACCGTGCGCGCTTCGGCCAGAACCCAGTTCGTCTTGCTGCATTTTTCACACTTGCAGCCGCCCTTGTCGTTGAGGTTTTCGGTGAACCAGACATCCACGCGCTCGACGGTGGGCTGGCTGCCCAATTCCGTGATCCAATCCGTCAGCACGCCGACGAATTCCGGCTGGGAATAGCAAATCGCGCCGGGCTTGCCACCGTCTTTGCCGCGCAGGTTGGGATAGGCCGCAAACAAGCCGGTGTTGTCGAGCTGCTCCAGGTGCAAAACCACCGGGGCATGTTCGATGCCCATGCGCGGGCCGAGCCTCAACAATTGTTCCGTGCCGGATTTGACCCTGGCATGACCGCGCTTTGTCTCCGGGTCAACCCACATCCGGGAAATGTTTTCCTGATAATTCATCTTCCGCTCCGCCAGCCACGGCAGCCAGTCGAAGGAATCACTGCCCCACAAACCGCGCGTTTCCATTTCCGGCCAGTCCGTGACGGTGACGAGCGGCATTTCCAGCGCGTCCCCCGTCGCGCGCGCGCGGAACAACTGTTGCAGCGTCTTGCTGGCGTAATACAACCCACGATCGGACAGCGCCACGAGCCGCAAGCCGTTTCCATCTGTTTCCGGTGTGATGCGATAGGCTTGGGTGGAATTCTTCACCGCTTTCAAGGTTTCCGCTGCGGCACCACCGAGTTGGAATGTGATTTTGAACTTCGTCGGCTTTGTCCCGGTCGCTGAAGTTTGCAGAAGCTGCGTCAGTTCACGCAGGGCTTGTTCGACGACCTTGGTCGTCCCGCCTGGCAGGCCGACCAAGGCAATCTCGCCCCGCTTGCATGCAAGCTTGGCCGGGATGTTGATCTCCCGCGGCAGCGGGGTCAGGTGTTGCAGCCACTTGGCCGCTTCGGCTTGGGAAACTACGTCCGCGGCGGGCGTCCTGACAGCGATCAGCAGTCCGAGCGACAGAATAAAACGAAGCCAGGTCCGACGTTTGATCGCACTCATGATTTTGCTGAAACTCTCATTTCACTCCCAGCGTTGTGGCAGTTTCTTTCATCTGCTGCGACATTTTGTCCAGGATTTCGAGCGTTCGACTCACGTGACCACCCCGCGAGTATCCGGACGAAACCGCCCGATTCCAGTCGAGCAATGCAGTTCGTGATTGCGCCAAGGCCCGTTGGTACTTGTCAAACAGTGCCTTCGCCGCGCCGCGTTTTTCCGGCGCAACGCCATCTTTCGTGACGATCTGCTTCAATTCCCACAAGGCGCACAATGAATCCGCATAACCCTGGATGACGAGGCTTTCCTGAATGAACTCCGGCAGGCCAATTTCACGGGCCAGTTTTACGCCGCGTTCGGCGGCGGATGCGGCGGCCTTGAGTTCCTCAGGCCTTTTGAACTCACCCCACGGCGAGCCGAACTTCTCGGATTTGAAAATACCCAGTTCCGGCAGGTTCGCCTTGGCGAGCAACTGCGCGACGGAGGGCTGTGCCGTGCGCTTTTCAGCCGATGGCCATTCGGAGCCATAAATCGCCCATTCGACCGGGCTCATCGTCTCGTGCCATTCGGCGAATTTTTCCGGGCTGCGGAGTTTTTCGCGCACGGCCCACGTCAGGGCAAACTCGCGCGGCGTGCGCCCGTTCGGATTCCACAACCATTCCGATGCCGCTTCAACGTGGAAGCGGTTCATCAAGGTACGCGGCACCGCGTAGCCGATCATCCCGCTCAATCCCTTGCTTGTAAATTCGTTCATGCGGTAGTGGATGAAATCCGCGCTGGTAAACGGTTGGGTCACGCCTACGTGCGCCACGAGCGCCGGGCAAACGCCCACCCATCTTCCCGATTGCGCCTCCTGCAGCACGGGGCCGTCAATCATGGGAATCCTGCGCGCCGTGTACGTCAGCAGGCTGTGATAATACCAGATGCCGACTTCGCGCGGGATTTGGGCAAACACGGCGGGGTTGTCATCGTAGGTCGCCTCGCTGGTCAACATGCGAAGTTTCAAGCCGGGTTTCCGCTTCTGCGCTTCCCGCCACGCGGCGACGACCGTGCGCGCTTCTTCCACGGCCCAGTTCTTGCCCTTGCATTTGTCGCATTTGCAGCCGCCCTTGCCGCTCAAATTCTCCGTCATCCACACGTCCACGCGCTCCACGTTTTTCTGGCTGCCCAGATCCGCAATCCAATCCGCCAGCAGGCCGACGACCCCGGGCTGCGAGTAACAAATGACGCCCGGCTTGCCGCCGTCTTTCCCGCGGAATTCGGGATACACGTCGAAAATGCCCTTGCCTTCCAGAATCTCCAGATGCAACAGAACCGGCGCGTGTTCGATGCCCATGCGCGGACCGAGTGTCAGCAATTGTTCCGTGCCGGGCTTCACCGCCGCGCGACCACGTTTCGTTTTCCGGTCCACGGTCATCCAGGAAATATTCTCCTCGTAGTTGAGCTTCCTATCGGCCATCCATGCCAACTGGCGGGACGAATCGCCGCCCCACAGCCCGCGGGTCTCCATCTCGGGCCAATCCTTGGCGGTCGCCAGCGGCATCTCAACGTTTTGCGCCGTGATGCGGGCGCGGAGCAACTGTTGCAGCGTCTTGCCGGCGTAATACAATCCGCGGTCGCCCAGCGCGATCAGCCGCAAGCCACGTCCGTCAGTCGCGGGCTCGATGCGGTAAGCCTGGTCGGAATTCTTCAAAGTCTTCAACGACTCGGCATCGGGACCGCCAAGCTGGAAAGTAATCCTGAACGCCGCCTTTTCCGGGGAAGCTGCCGAAGTCGCCAGCACCTGTCTCATTTCGAGCACCGCCTGGTCAATGACCTTGCTCGCCTTGGTATCACCGACCACGGCGATCTCGGCGGGTTTGAGCGTGAGCTTGGCCGGAATACCGATCTCGCGTGGCAGCGGCGTCACGTGTTGCAGCCACCTGGCCGCATCGTTCTTGGAAATGGCGTCCTCAGCCGGTGCGATGGCTGTGGTCAACAAGCCGATAAGGGAAATGAGAGTGAACAAGGTCAAACGATTGCTTGCGATCATAACTGATCCTGGTGACTGCGGTTACTGGCGGCTTTCGCGGAATTCTGCGATTCGATAACCCGCGAACGGCGGGCGACGAGGTCGCAGTAACAGACGCGAGCAGCCTCCAACATATTCGAGCAACGGACCGCGCAATTTCGGCTAAGAACCACTCCGGCTTTGGACGTTACTTCCTTTCCAACACACGCACAGTGATGCTGTCGGGCGCTTCGGCTCGGTGAATTTCCACTACGTTGTGTTTGAAACGGAAGCGAGCCACGTCCGGTGGGCCGAGGAACGGCGCGAGCTGCTTCGCGATCTGCGGGTCTTTGAAATCGTCAACGACCAACCAGTCGCCGGGGAGATCGGCCACTGCGTGTTGCGCGTAAAGCCGGCGGGTGATGACACAGGTGGCGCCATTGGCAACGCGGTCCCGGATGGCTTGAAACGTCGGAGCGGAAAGCGCGTGGCCACAGACAATGAGGCAATCCACGTTCGCCAGCCGGCTGGCCGTCACGTTGTGATCGAAGACAGCTACACTGTCTATCGGCACAAAGAAATCTCCGAGGCCCTTGGGATATACAGATGTGTTGGCTACTGAAATTGCTCCCGGACGGGCGCTGCCGTGCGTAAGGACGGGCCACACGTAAAGCCATTCCGACGCCGCCATGTCCAGGGGCATCTCTCGATTGCCCAGCAGCCGGTTTCGGGAAGCGACGTTGTCGTTGGGTTGCCCCCAGCCTCCGTCCGGCAGGCGGATGATCGCTACGCGTGGGTCATAATCCTGCCAGCGAATCGTTCGGGGATGCTTCGGAACGTAATCGCGATAGATTTCGCGTACGACTTGTCCGTGCGGCGTGATTTCGAAATGCTCCGGGTCGGTCCACGTGATCAGCGAACCGGTCGGGGCAGCCAGCGGATGGCGCGGTTGCCATTTGTGAAAATCCAAGTTCTCGACGTAGATGGTTTCCGCCCCGAGCCAATAAGCCATCAGCAGGGAAGACCGCAGTGCTTCCGGCGAGTGGCCGGGATAGCTGTTCATGTTCCAGAGGTCGGGCGAAGCCCAAAAGGCCGTGCCGGCGTCCTCGTATTGGATGGCCGCGCCCAAGGCGATGGACATCACGACGGAGCTGAGATTTTCCTTGAGCAGTTTCGGCGTGATGGTCCAACCGGCGCGGGCGAAGATGTGAAATAAATCCGGCCACACCTGTTCGGTCTGCAAGCGAACACGATTCTGATAATGCTCCGTCCGAATGCGCTTCGCCTCGGCGACCAAGCGGTCGTAGGCTGTGGTCAACGGCAGGCCGTGCGTGCTGACGAGGAACGGTTTGTCGAAAGTATTCGACGGCGAGTTGGCGAATTTGTTGTTGGAAAGGAGCATGTGCTCGCACTCGTCGTAAGTGATTGCCACCAACGCTGGGGGCGCAGGGCGGGCGGGCGGCAGCACGGCGGAGAGCCAGTCCATGCGCAGGTCCCACCGATGAATGTCGCCGGGATGTTCCAACTCGTTCACACCCGGCGTGATTTCGATTCGCGGTGCCCAGTTTCCGAGTTCCACATTCAGGCTGTATTCGAGGTGGTGATCGCGCATCGCCCGGTCAATCGTTTCGAGCTTTTGGCGCGTCAATGCGGAGTTGTTCGCGCCGGCGTTCATCACCGGCGGGAAATGCGTGCTGACAAAACCAACACCCAGTTCCTTCAGCGCTCGAAACCATGCCTCGCTCTCCCAGGGGTCGCGCTTCCCAATTTGCTTGTGATAGGAAGTGGAGCCGGCGGTATCCACGCCGCGGAGAACGGGAACGGTGTTGGTGCTTGCGGCGCAGGTCAGATGACAGCAAAGGAACGGCAGGACCAATGAAAGGGCCGTTCGAATACTACGACCCGGTGCGCGGCTCAGCGCATTATTGCAGGCAGGGCCATGTTCATTTTCTTCCATGCGTGAACATCCTTGGCCAACGAAGTTGCGCGTGCAATCTATCTCGACGGAAAATGAATGTGCGAAGAACGGCGAATGTCGTTACACTCGCTTTGTCAGGTCATCAATTATGAAGCCGTTGTTCGCCGCTTTTCTTGTCAGTTTTGGAATGCTCGCCCGCGCCGCTGGCCTCGTGCCCGTCGTGGAAATCGAAGAGGACGTTTACTCCTTCACCAACGCTAACAACGGCGCCGGGCCGATGTGGTGCTCCGGTTCGACGAGCCTGGTACGCGTGGGCAAACGGGTATTCGCCAGCGGGCTGGAGACCGTGCCGGATGCCAAGCCATACAACAACTGCCGCTGGATGTTGTTTGAGCGGCGGGCCAAAGGATGGGAGCGCGTCTGGCTCGATGAAAATGGCCGCACGCGCGAGCCGTCGCCACTCGCCGCGTTTTCCAATGGCCGGGTGTTCGTTTCGGCCAACCCCACGCTGGGGCAGGTCGTCGTCAGTGGCAGCAATCCGGCCAAGCCCGTCGTGTTCGAGTTCAAAGCGAGCCAGGCAGAACATGCACCGAAGGAACTGATTCCCCCATGGCAGGGTGCGCCGAAGTTCAACGAACATTCCTATCGCAGTTTCGCGGCGGATGGTCCGGCAAAGGAATTGGTTCTGTTTCAAAACGTCGGCTACACCCATGCGGAATGGACTTTCCTCGATCGCCACGGCAAATGGAGCGCCCAAGGCCAGCTCAAATGGCCTTGGGGCGCGGAATACGACGAACCCAAACCCGTCCGCGTCTGCTATCCCGACGTCGCCATCGTGAACCGCGCCGTCCATTTCTGCGGCGTGAGCGACGTCACCGAGCCCTACAAGGCCTGGCAGGAATTCAAACACAAGCTCACCGGACAATACTGGGATTACGACTTCCGCCGTTTGTTTTACACTTGGACGCCGGACATCACGAAGCAGCCCTTCGCCGAATGGGTCGAAATCGCCAGCCGCGACAAGACCTGCGGTTGGATCATGCCGGGCGATTTGTATGTCGCGCGCGACGGCAATGTTCATGTGACATGGATGGAACGCGCCATTGACGAGCGGCTGCGCGAAAAATTCTTCCCCGATGCCCGGCAGACGAACTCGCTTCGTTACGCGGTCATTCGAGAAGGGAAGGTGGTTTTGCGCCGCACGATCGAGGAATCCATCGAGGACAAACCAGGCATCTCCGGAGCGTGGCCGCGGCTGCAATCCACACCCGACGACCGTCTCTTTGTGTTTTACTATGCCGGCGGCGTTGGTGCTGACGGAAAATCCGTTTCAGAAAATCGCGTTCGCGAAATCCGGCCCGAGGGCCAACTGGGACCGGCGGTGCGTGTCCCCATGCGGGTTCCGTTTCAAAGCTATTTCACAACAACGGTTCGCGGTGGATCACCCCCGTCGCGGACGGTGGAGCTGCTTGGAAATCAGGAAGGCCGGGGGAACACCCTCAGTTACGCGCGTGTGCGGCTCTATTGACTGCGGCTTGCGACCGACGAAATTCAAGCTCACGGAGCTTCAGACAACTCCCCGCCTTTCTTCTCCGTGATATTGGATTTTGTCAGGTGTGTGCAGAAGATCTACTGCACTAATTCAGGATGATTGCGGGATGGCTGAGGATTGATTTTACCTGAGCGAGCGGCTGGACGGGTTTGCTTTGATTTGCGACAGGAGCGCAGCGAGTTGCTTCACTTTCTCCGGCAGCTGTTCGGCCAGATTGTTCGCCTCGGCCAGATCGTTGGCGAGGTTGTAGAGTTCCGTGTCACTGGCCTTTTTGTTTTTTGGCGCGTCCGGTTGTGTGCCGATGATCAGTTTCCAGTCACCCTGGCGAAGGGCAAGCCGTTCGGCGGTGTTGCGCTGGAGAACCAGATGTTTCCGCAGCGGTGTGGCGCCGGCGTCCCCGAGCAGAGCGGGTCGGAGATTGAAGCTGTCCGGGCCGGCGTTGTCCGGGAGGCTTTGCCCGGCCAGCGCTGCGAAGGATGCCAGCATGTCCACGTGGCCGATGAGTTGATCGGAAGTACCCGGCTTGACGTGGCCGGGCCAGCGCACGATGAACGGTACGCGGGTGCCGCCTTCGTAGTAACTTCCCTTGCCGGCGCGCAGACCGCCGTTGGGCTTGTGACCGTTCAGGTTGGCCTTCGCCCCGTCGGCGTAACCGTCGTCAATCGCTCCGCCATTGTCACTGGTAACAATGAGCAGCGTGTTCTCGGTCAGCCTCAGCCGGTCGAGCGCGGCCGTAATTTTCCCCACCGTGTCGTCGAATTCCTGTATCGCGTCACCCCGCGTGCCACATTCGCTCGTGCCTTTGAACCGCGGGTGCGGCACGCGCGGCACGTGGATGTCGTGCGTCGCCAGGTAGAGGAAAAACGGTTTCGACTGGTTGCGGGCGATGAACGCGATGGCCTTCTCGGCGAAAGTATCCGCCATCGTTTCATCCTTCCAGCGGGCGGACTTGCCGCCGGTCATGAAGCCGATGCGGCTGATGCCGTTCACGATGGTATCCGCGTGGCCGAGGCTGGGTTTCATTTTCAGCAACTCGGGATGTTCGCGCCCGGTCGGATCGTTGCCGATCTTTTCCCGGTAGCTGATGCGCAACGGGTCGTTCGGATCGAGACCGGCGACGCGGTGATTCTCGACATAAACGCACGGCACGCGGTCACCGGTGGCAGGCAGGAGGAAGGCGTAGTCGAAGCCGATTTCCAGCGGGCCGGGCTTGAGGTCGCCGTTCCAATCCAGATTTTCGCCGCCCAGGCCGAGATGCCATTTCCCGACCACGCCGGTCGCGTAGCCGGCGCGGCGCAAAATTTCCGGTGTGGTGACGGTGCGGGTGTCGATTGTGAGCGGCGCGTCGCCGGGCAGTACACCGATTGCCCGGCCGGGGCTGCGCCAGGCGTATTGTCCGGTGAGGAACGAATAGCGCGTGGGCGAACACACGGCTGCGGTGCTGTGCGCGTCCGTGAAGCGCAGGCCTTCGCGCGCGAGACGGTCCACGTTTGGGGTCTTCACTTTCGTCGCGCCGTAGCAGCTGAGGTCGCCGTAGCCGATGTCGTCGGCCAGGATGAAAATGATGTTCGGTTTCCGGCCCGCCGGCTCCGCGGCGAAGGTGAGCGCGGCGAAGATGACCGAGCAAAATCCCAGGGTGATCTTTTTGGACATGCAGGGAGAATAGCGAATGCGCTTGAAATGTAAGCCAGGAAAATGCGCTGTTTCTTCGCCCACCGCGCCCCGTCGAACGTCCTGCGATCATGGTTCTGGAGAACTATGCTTGGCGCCGGGATTGCGAACGAATGGCGTGGCCATCCGACTCCGAAACATTCAACGAAGGCGGTGACCGCGCGGCGGCGAGATTTTTCAGGTGGTCTGTGGCGCTAATTGGGCATCCAGGCGGGAAAGAAAGTCGGGATGGAGTCGGCGTAATTGATGAGATATTCCCGGTTCCAGTAAAGCGACCACAAGCGGCGGGCCTTCATCGCGCGCGCGCTGCCATCGAAGAAGACAAGTTGAATGCCCTTGCCGTGGCGCAGCATCGCAAAGTGGTTGAACTCGCCGCCGGCGCCGACCCATTGGCCGTTGAAAGCTGGCGGATACATGTTGTGATGCGGGCCGCCGCCGCGCCACATGGCGTCGCCCATCATGGGCGTGTCCGTCGGGCGGCGCGCGGCTTCGAGCTTGCGCCAGTTGCGGACGGTGGGGCGGCCTTGGATTTCAGCCACGTTGGGCGGGGCGTTGTAAACATAGCAATTTTCGCCGTAACTCGCGGTAATGTTGTAAGCGGGTTTGGCCGGATCGGTCAGGGGGAACATGGTGGCGCTGTTCGGCCCGCCGTGGTCTTCGACATTGAGATCAGTGGGCAAAGTGAGGGCTTCGCGCGTGGCGCCCTTCTTCCATCGCATCGTTGCGCTTGGGCAGTGCAAAAGGTAGGGCTTCTGGTTGTAATACTGCCGGAGCACGTAGAGCCAGTCGCCGCGATGCCAACCCACGCTCATGCCGTCGGGAAAGGAGCCGGCGTGCTCGTCGCAATACAGATTCCAGATGACGCCCCACTGTTTGAGATTGGAGACGCAGTTCACCCTGTAGGCTCGTTGCTTGGCTCGGGAGAGCGCGGGCAGGAGCATGGCGGCCAGAATGGCAATGATGGCGATGACCACGAGCAATTCGATGAGCGTGAATCCCGATCTGGGCGACGCGGCGTTGTAGCCAGAGCGCTGCATTTGGAACTCAGTCATGGTGGGCATCGGTGGTTTCATGCAAGCCATTTAGGGATCAATCACCGCTTCCTGCGTGGGGTTGACGAACCAGCCATTCTTGTTGTGCGGCTGGTTGTCATTGTTCCAGCGTCGCACCCATAGATCGTTATTGGAATCAATCACGTCCTTGCGGAGAGCGCTCTCCGCGTGGCCGTCGGCGAACATGATGCAGGTGCGGCGTTGATGGCGATTGGAAGGCCATTCTGCGGGTGTTGTCGGATCAATGTTGCCATCAAACGTTCCGTCGGGCTTGCTATCTCCGAGCATGATCATCTCCGCGGGTTTCTTCACTATGGTTTCCTTGACCTCGGGGGCGATGTCCACGTCGCCACCCAGGCCAAATGCGCCGCCCGCAGCAAAGGCGCCCCAATCATTGAAGCCGTAGGAAAAGCGCGAACGGTTATGTACGCCGTAGCGATCCATAACGTTGGGCATGGGGCCGACGGCGCCGAGGGTATTGTTCAGAGTGGTGTCCCAGGCGCTGTTCGGATTGGCAGCAGGACACCAGAATGCCTTGCGATTGCCGGCCATGTACGAGAGCAGGCGTGGCGGCCATACGTAATAGTAATTGGGCAGGGTTGCGGGCGTGAAGAGACAACCGGGATACTTCCCGTGTTCGCCGACATACATCACGGTGGAGATCCCGATCTGTCGAAGGTTGTTCGTGCAGGTGGTGCGAAGGGCTTTGGCCTTAGCCCGACTGAGCGCAGGCAGGAGCATGGCGGCCAGAATGGCAATGATGGCGATGACCACGAGCAATTCGATGAGCGTGAATCCGCCCGCACGCGGGGATTGCGGGTCGGGCTTTCGGATCATAATCGGGAGTGAAACGCCAGCATTCTAACGCTTCCGCCAGAAGCGTTAAATAGCTCCAAAGAACTATTCACACCCTCGGCATCCGCCTGGGATTCTCGCAAACGGCGATCACGGCGGCATGATTTGGTGTTGTTCGGCATCTTGTTCTCGGAGAGCGCGACGTGTATGCTGGTCGAAGAACGCCATGTTCGGCAAACGTATCACCTCACTGGCGGAGTGTCTTGGCTGCGCCACGCTGCTGCTCCTTTCGCTGCACAGGGTTCAAGGCGCGGCTACGAACGTCAACTGGTCACTGCAAACCTGGCGGGCGGTGGACGGGCTTCCAGACAATACCGTGGTGGGAATTGAGCAGACGGCAGATGGCTATTTGTGGATTGGCACCCATGCCGGGCTGGCTCACTTCGATGGTGTCAGGTTTGAAGAATTTTCACCCATCGTCGCGGCGGGTGAACCCACCGGTCTGATCCAGGCGCTGGCTTTGGATCGGCAAAACCGACTCTGGGTAGGCAAGGCGCAGGGAGTTGTGGTGCGCGTGGACGGGACGGAAACCACCGCTTACACCGCGGCGGACGGGCTGTACCGGCAGGAACTGAGATCCATCATCGAGGATACCGGCGACGGGATGTGGATTGCTTACATTGGCGGCAATCTGGTTCGACTGCAAGACGGGCGGGTGAGGGTCATCACTGCGGCGGATGGTTTGCCGGACGGCGGTACCTGTCAGATCACCAAGGGAAACGACGGCCAACTCTGGTGCATGAAAGGCGGGACGCTTGGGATCTTGCAGGGCGCGCGGTTTCTCGCCAGAACCAACATAGCCGCGCAGCGGGTCCAGGCCGCCCGGCAAGGCGGCGTGTGGCTCTGCATGTCCACCCGGCTTTCCCGTTACCATGCCGATGGGCGTTTGGAACTGATCGGGAAACTGCCGACCGACCGGCCCAACGTCACGCCGACAGCCTTGCTCGAAGACCGGTCCGGGGCGCTCTGGATCGGGACGCGCAACGGCGGTTTGTTTCGGTACGATGGGTTCAACATCAAGAGCGTTCCCAGTTCGCACCATGAAATCTCCTGCCTGACTGAAGACCGCGAAGGGAATCTTTGGGTCGGCACCCGCGGCGGCGGATTGAACCGGCTGCGTCCCAGCATCGCTGAAGTCGTGGACCTCGCGACCGGTGTGCCTGGTGAAGCGATCCGTTCCATCAGCCAGGATGTCAACGGTACCCTTTGGGCCATTACCCAACTGGGGCAGGTCATCCGGCGGGACGGCCAACGCTGGCGCGCCTTGACCAAGAACGATCAGTGGCCCGAGCAATACGCGCAATGTGTCGCGGCCGAACCTGCGGGCGGAATCTGGATCGGTACCCAGTACAAAGGGTTGCATCTGTGGCGCGATGGCCGAGTGGTCACCAATTTCAGTCTGCCGACCGGACTGGCGGGGAATTACGTCAACGCGCTGCTCGTCGCCACGAACGGTGATCTGTGGGTTGGCACCGAGACTCCCGACACCCTGCGTCACTTCGTGCAGTGCCGGCGCGGTGACCAGTGGCAGACCTTCCAACTTCCCGCCAACAGCGGCACGGTGGCTGCCATCGTTGCCGATGCTCGAGGGCAAATCTGGGCCGCCGCCTCGGCCGGCCGCCTTTTGCGCTTTGATGAGAGCGGGTACAGCGATGTCACCTCCAACACGGTGGCCGTGCCGCAAGCGATCCGTTGTCTCCTGGCCGGCGACGATGGCAGCCTCTGGATCGGTTACGCTGGTCGCGGCCTCGGCCGCCTGCGTGATGAACGATTCAGTCTTTTTGTGCAGGAGCAGGGATTGCCGGAGGATTACATTTCGCAGATCGTTCCCGATGGCTTGGGGCGGCTGTGGTTCGCCGGCAACCGCGGCATTTTTTCGATCAAGCTTGAAGAATTTGACGCCGTTGCCGCGGGCCAAAGCACCACGCTTCGCGCGGTTACCTTCGGCCGCAACGAAAGCCTGCCCGGCACGCAGGCGAGCTACGGTTTCTGGCCGGGCGCGATTCGCAGCATTGCTGGCAAACTCTGGATTCCCATGCAGTCCGGAGTGACCGTCGTGGACGCCCCTGGTTTGCGCGAGAACCCCATCCCGCCGCCCGTGGCGATCGAGCGCGTCACGGTGGATGGGCAACCCCTTCCCTTGCACGATTTCGGCCGGCGCGCGGCCATTTCAAATTCGGCTGCCTGGTTGGAGGTGAAGAACGGCCGGCTGAACCTCCGCATTCACCCGGGCTATGAGCGGCTGGTCTTTGAATTTACCGCGCTGAGCTTTGTGTCGCCGGCCAACGTTCAATTCAAGTTTCGCCTCCGCGATCTGGACAAAAACTGGGTGATGGCACGAACCCAGCGCACCGCGGAGTACTCCCACCTGCCGCCGGGACATTACGTCTTCGAGGTCACGGCCTGCAACGATGCCGGTATCTGGAGCGAAACCGTCGCCTCGCTGTCCCTGACCACCGAGCCGCACTTCTGGCAGACGATGTGGTTCCGGATTGTCGCGCCCGCGACGGGATTTCTTTTGATTGGCACGGCGGTGTTGCGCACGATGCGATTGCGCCACCGACGGCAGATTGAACGGCTCGAATTGCAACGGGCCACTGAGCGCGAGCGGGCGCGCATCGCGCAGGATCTGCACGACGACCTGGGGGCGGGGCTGACCCAAATCAGCCTGAACACGGCGCTGGCACAGAATCCGGCGGTCACATCGGACCTGGCCGCGGGTTTGCTCGGGGAAATTGACAACCGGGCCCGGGAACTGGTTCTGGCACTGGATGAAATCGTCTGGGCCGTGCAACCGAAGAACGACACCGTCCCGTCCTTGGCGCGCTACCTCTGCCAGTTTGCGCAACACAGTTTGCAGCCGGCCAACATCGCGTGCCGTTTGGAAGTCAGCCCGGTGTTGCCGGACGCCTTCGTCAACGCCGAGCAACGGCACCAGCTCTACCTGGCCTTCAAGGAAGCCTTGCACAATGTCATTCAACACTCCGGCGCGACCGCGGTCGGGCTGGAAATCCTTGCCACCGACAAGACCTTCACTCTTACGCTTTCCGACAACGGACGCGGTTTTCGTCCGGGGAGCGAGCGGGAGGGAGCGGACGGCTTGGTGAACATGCGGGGGCGGCTCCGACGATTGGGCGGTCATTGCGACATTCAGAGCGAGCCGGATGCCGGGACGAAGGTGGTGCTTCATCTGCCGTTGCAATCCAGCGAACGAATGTGAGCAACCCATCCCACCATGATGGTAATGCGCCCCGGACGGTCGGGAGGAAAATTAGTTCTCCCGTGCCATTGTCCGGCCAGGGCCGGCGGCGCAAACTGACCGGTCAATCAAAAATGTTGAACGCCATGATCAGCCCGAACAGCACCGAGCCACGCGCAGCGAGTTCCGCCGGCGCGGCGGCGTTGACCACGGTGGCGCTCGTGGAAGATGACGCCGGATTGCGGCGCAGCATGGAGCGGATGTTGAATTTCTCGCCGGGCTTTCGCTGCGTGTGCAGTTGTGGCAGCGGCGAGGAGGCGTTGAAACAGGTCCCGCGCAATCCCCCGGACGTGGTGTTAATGGATATTCACCTGCCGAACCGTTCCGGCATCGAATGCGCGGCTTTGCTTCGCCAGCAGTTGCCGAAACTCCAGATCATCATGCTGACGGTTTACGACGACTCGGCGACCTTGTTCAAGGCCCTCCGCGCCGGCGCGTGCGGTTACCTGCTCAAGCGCGCCCGCCCGGACGAAATCCTGGAGGCCATTCACGAGGCGCAACGCGGCGGCGCCCCCATGTCGAGCGAAATTGCCCGGCAAGTGGTGGCCGCGTTCCAGGAGCCGGCTCCGCCGGGCGTGTCGAGCGAAGGCCTGTCGCGCCGCGAACGGGAAATCCTCGAACTACTCCTGCGCGGTTTTGCCAACAAGGATATCGCCGCGCAATTGTCCATCAGCGTCTTTACCGTCAAGAATCATCTCCGGCACATCTACGAAAAATTGCACGTGCGTTCCCGCACCGATGTGATGCTAAAGTTCCGCGACACGCGCAATGAGCTGGATGCAAAATTTCCGGGACGCTGACCCCGCCCGGCGAAACCGGCCCGCCTTCACCCTCATCGAATTACTCGTGGTGATCGCGATCATCGCGGTTCTGGCTGCGCTATTGTTGCCGGTGCTGTCAAAGGCCAAGATCAAGGCGCAAATGGTTTACTGCATGAATAACTCCAGGCAACTCACATTGGGCTGGATCATGTACAACGGGGATGACAATGACAGATGCCTGAGCTCACTCGCCTGGTGCGGCAACAGCTCCATGCGCGATACGGCCAGCTTCGATTTCACCGATTATGAAAAGCATAGGAACCTGCCGTTAAGTCCGTATGTTGGCCGGAACATCACCGTCTGGCAGTGTCCGGGAAGCATCAAACGCAGTACCGCCCCGGCCACTTTGGGGAAGCCCGGTGCGCGCACTTATTCCATGAACAACTGGATCGGACATTATGGCCCAAGGGGCGATTCGCCGGGGTTTCTCGAATTCATAAAGATGAGTGACTTCGTTCGGCCTGGGCCAGTGAACACCTTTGTGCTGCTGGACGAGAGCTTTAGCATTGATGACGGCTGGTTTGTAGCCGATATGACGGGTTACGACCCGAGAGACGCCGCGGCCCAGGCGGCGACCGGCTTCGGCAATCAACCCGGCTCCTGGCACGACCGCGCGTGCGGCTTGTCGTTTGCCGATGGACACTCCGAGATTCACAAGTGGCGGCAATATGACCAACTGAAGAAGATTCCCGCCTCGGCCGATGACGTGGATTGGTTGGAATCGAAATCCACGGCCAAGCGTGATCGTCCCATAACGCGCTGAGTCATGAAGGTTCATTCCTCACTAAGTACCAATCGCCTTGCAGCGGCCTTTACCCTCATCGAACTGCTGGTGGTTGTCGCGATCATCGCCATCCTCGCTGCGATGCTGCTGCCGGCGCTCAGCAAAGCGAAAGTGCGAGCGCAACGGATTCAGTGCATGAACCAAACGAAGCAGATCACGCTGGCTTGGATCGTTTATTCCGCCGATG
This sequence comes from uncultured Bifidobacteriaceae bacterium, assembly GCA_964458575.1. Lineage (GTDB taxonomy): Bacteria > Verrucomicrobiota > Verrucomicrobiia > Limisphaerales > JADLHS01 > CAYWMD01. The sequence goes on from CAYWMD010000018.1 coordinate 41,881, forward strand.
ACAGCGATCGTTTGCTGGATTCCCGCGCCTGGGTGGGTGGCAACGTGTTCGATCCGGGCACCTTGGAGTTTCTAGATATTGACACTTCCGGAAGGCCGGGCGCCTACCTGCCTAAAAGTCCGTTGCATTCGTATCTTGGTAACAACACGAAAGTGTACCGATGTCCCGGTGATCGCCGCGTGAGCTCCATGAACCTGCCGCCCGCCATCGTTGATCGCTCCGCGTGTCGCAGTGTTTCCATGAATTCATGGATCGGCATCGGCTGGGGCAGCGGCTATCTCGTTTACAAAAAAATGTCGGACTTGAACCGCCCCGGCCCCGTCAACACGTTTGTCATCCTCGACGAAGGCCCCACGATCAACGACGGGTTTTTTGCGACGCTGATGGACAGCTACGATCCCAACGATCTGCCCGGCAAGAAAACCACGGACGTGCCCGCGACCTATCATGATATGGCTGGCAGCTTCTCGTTTGCGGACGGGCACTCGGAAATTCACAAATGGCGCGACACCCGGACGACCGAACCCAAGAGTCCCGGATGGTCTTCGCCCAACAACCCGGACATTGATTGGATTCAATCAAAAAGTTCGTCCAAAATCCTCAATCCAACCCGCTGAGCGCGGATGAAACAATTTGCCTCCACCGGGAGAATTGCGAAACGCGCTTTTACGTTGATCGAACTGCTTGTAGTAATCGCGATCATCGCGATTTTGGCTGCGTTGCTCCTGCCGGCCTTGTCCAAGGCCAAGATTCGCGCGCATCGGCTGACTTGCATGAATCACACAAAGCAGCTCACCCTCGCCTGGGTGATGTATGCCACTGACAACAACGATCGAACTTTGAATACCGTTGATTGGATGAGCGTGAATGTGGGTGACCCGGCTAACGATCAGTTCATTGACTTCAACAAGGAGCTGGTCCGGCAACCTTTGAATCCCTACCTCGGCGGCAATGTAAAAGTCTATAAGTGCCCCGGCGATCCGCGCAAAAGCACCAAGGCTGGTTACGTTGGCACGCCGTGTTGCCGCTCGCTGACGATGAACATTTATTTTGGTTACCAAACGTGGACACCCGGCTATCTGATCTACTACAAGATGTCCGATCTGACCCGGCCCGGCCCGGTGAACACCTTCGTCTTCCTGGACGAAGGACTCAGCATCAACAACGGCATGTTCGGCACGGACATGGACACCTACGACCCGAACGACATGGCGAACAAGCGCACCACGGACGTGCCGGCGCCGTATCATGACAACGCCGGGAGCTTCTCGTTCGCCGACGGGCACTCGGAGATTCACAAATGGCGCGATCCACGAACCGCTTTGACGACGGGCTGGCCGTGGTCTTCGCCCAACAATGTGGACATTGATTGGGTGCAGTCGAAAAGCTCGGCGAAAATTCTGCGGCCAACGCGCTGACGGGTGCATGAGGGCAACCACGACGAAACCGCCACACCACACCCCTGCTTTGGGCCTTCAGCTTTCCTGCTTCTCTCTCAGCAGTTGGCGAGGTGCGCCACGATTGCTCGCGGCGGTCATGGGGGTGTGGCTGGCGCTTGGATTTCTTGCGACCGCGCACGCCGGACTGAGTATCAGTTTTCCCCGGCCGCGGCAGATTGTTCAGCGCAACGCGGACAATCTCGGCCAGTTCACCGTCACCGGTTTGGCCGGCAGCCTGACCAACCTCGCGCGCATCGAGGCGCGCATGTTGGTGATGCCCGGCTCGACCAACAACGGCGTTGCCACGGATTGGGTCGTGATCGTTGACGCCGCCACGAACGGCACCTTCACCGGTGCGATATCCAACATCGCCGCCGGCGGCTGGTATCAGCTGGAGGTGCGCGCGATTGACGCGGCGACAAATGAACTGGCGATTGCGGCAGTGACTCGCCTCGGGGTCGGAGACATTTTTGTGACGGCTGGCCAGTCCAACGCCGGTTGCTTTGGCAATCCTACGCAAATCCCCACCGACGACCGCGTGAGTTCCTTTTATGTCGCGCCCAAGGCGTGGCAATTCGCGCGGGACGGGCAGCCGGACAATTCCGGCGGCATGGGCACGGGCGGTTCGCCCTGGCCGGTGTTGGGGAGCATCCTCGTGGCCTCGAACCAGGTGCCCGTGGGCTTCGTCTGCCTGGCGGTGGGCGGTTCGGCGCTCGCGTCGTGGCTGCCGGGCACGACCTCATTCCAAAACCTCAGCAACGTGATGCGCCTGTTCGGCACGAATGGCGTGCGCGCGGTGCTCTGGCATCAGGGCGAAACTGACGCCTCCCTTGGAACCTCCGCCGCCAGTTACGCGACGATGCTGAGCAACGTCATCGTAAGTTCACGCGCGATCGCGGGTTGGAGTGTGCCCTGGGGCATCGCCGAGGTGGGATATAATGCAGGCAATGCACTCGCCGCGCAGGAAGCCGTCATGGCCGGGCAACGCCTGTGCATCTACTCGGTGCCCAATTGTTTTCGCGGCCCGCGCACGGACGATTTTCACCTCGAAGGAAAACTTTCGGACACCGTCCACTTCAACGCGACGGGGCTGGCGGAACACGGGCGAATGTGGGCGGACGCACTATTGGGAATCGAAACCCTGGCGGTGAAGAATGGAAACTTCGAATCGAACACCGCGTTGCTGGATGGACGGACGGAACTCCTCTCGCAGGTCATCGGCTGGAATCGGCTGGCCGCCGCCGGCACGAATCTTACGGCTGCAGCCGGCGGCTATCTGAACCCGACGATCTCGACTTACTCCGGTGCTGCCGACACGGTCAACGGTGGGGTGTTGACCAACATGGATGGCCGTCATGTGGCGACGTTGTATGGGACCGTGGCCGGACTGCCGGGAGGAGATGCGTTTCTCCAGACGCTTGCCGCCCATTTGCAACCAAGCACCATTTACACGCTCCAAGCTGCCATCGGCGTGCGCAACGGGAATATCCATGGCGGCTATCAACTCGCTTTCCTAACCAACGGTGTTCCGTTTGGAACGGCTGTAACAGGCAACGTCGCAACACTGAACGCGCTGGCTGGCGGCAGCGCCACGAACCAGTTCACCGTCGTTTCGTGCGCCGTGACGAGCGCGGTGGTGGTCGCGCCGAATCAACAACTCGCCATTCGGATCAGCAAACCCATCGGCGGAGGCACGTATCTCGACTTCGACGACGTGCGGTTAACCACGCAACTGACGGACTACGGCCAGTGGCAGATGACCTATTGGCAGAGCGTCACTGCAACCAACTCCTGGCCGGGCACGGACCCCGAAGGCGACGGGCTGCCGAATTTGGTGGAGTTCCATCTCCTGTCCGCGAACCCGAATGCACCGACGACGATGCCGCAACCGCAACTCGTCCAGCTGGCGGGCGAAGACTACCTCCAGCTGCAGATCCTGAAAAACCCAACCGCCACCTCCGGCTCAATTGGGTTTGAGGTTTCGTACGACTTTAACCGTTGGTTTACGCCCACCAATTCCGGCAACGGCGACGTGTTCGTGCTGGATGATTCCAGTCAAAGCACCGTGCGCATCCGGCGCCGTTCCAGTTCAACCGTTTTCTTCCGGCTGGCGGCGGGTTGGTAGGTCAAACGCGGTTTCACGTGGTTCACCTGGTCACGCCAGCTTGAGATGCGCGAAAAGATCGCGGCGGACTTCGGGATTCCGGATCTTCCAGATCGCGCCATCAATGAAATAGTGGTGGATGTTCACGAAGGCCGCGACCAGAGCCACGAAATATGGGGGCATCGGGGTTTCGAACACGATCAAGCCGACGATGACGAGGATCAGGTAGTAGCCGATTCCGTGCAGCACGCGTCTCAATCCGCTGCGAGGTTTTTTGGCGGAGTAGAGATTGGTTTCGACGCGCAGTGGGAAGATCAAATACTGGAGCGCGTGGAAGACTTGCAGGAAGGGGAACATCCCGGGATAGGCCCAGATCAAAACATACCAAAGATAGATGGCGATCCACGGCGAATAGCAGCGCAGCGGCGGCATGATGCCCGTGCGCTTTCGGATGCGAAGGAAACCCGCGATGCCCAGGGGGATGGTCAAAAGCACAATCGCTGACCAGAGGTTGAAAACCAGTTGGAGTGTGGGAATCAAGCTCGAGAAAGTTCGGGAGAAGTAGCTGCCCGGTTGCTGGAGCGTGTAGAGAGATGCCCACAAGACGTGCCACACGAGCAGAGTGTAATAGCCACAGCGGATCAGCTTGCGCTCGAGTCCGTCCATGCGGATGCCGCCGATGTAGGCGAACGCGCCGGTCATTCCCCACGCCTGGCCGGTGTAGTGCCAGGCGAGCAGGACGAAGTTGAGGAAGATCAGGCAATCCACCACGACGCTGTTCAACGGGGAATTGCTTCCGCTGGTGGGCGTGAGGAAGGCGAACCCCACCGTGGCCACAAAAATCAAGGGCACCCAGATGGAGGCGAGTTTGTGGCGAGTGATGTATTCCCGCTTGCGGTAGAGCAGGTGATACGAAGCCATGAAGTGCGGTGTGTTGATCAGCGTGCCCAGCACGCCCACGACGATGATGTTGCCCCACGGTATCCCTGAAACCGATAGCGAGAGCCCCTCCGTGAGAAACTTGCTCCCCGGGAAGCGGAAGGCGTAGAGAAAGATCGCAGCCACGGCGAGGATGGAGATCCCGCCGCAGCAAAGAAAATCCGCGGCCGGCGAAATGATGGCGGCGGTTGATGGTGAGGTCGCCTTTTGCGGCAGCGAATGGGGCTGACCGGCTGGGTTCTGCCGTCTCGACGCTTTGCGACGCTGGGGTGATTGCTTTTGCGCCATAGGTTGCCGAGCCGAGAGGAGTCGCGGTTTGCTTTACTTGGCCGCGGGTTTCGGACAACGGCTTTTGAATTCGGCGAGCTTCGCTTCAAAGTCCGGCCCGCCTTCGCACAGGTGTCGCACGTTCTCGCGGCGGGCAATCCGCTCGAACTCGCTCACCACTTTTGCGTAATCTTCGCCCACAAACTCCGGGCCGCGTACGCACTGCACGTAAAGCACCGGCAATTGCGCACGTTCGACCCGGCGGGTCAGCGCTTCGTCGCCCGCGGCGAGCTTGCGGGCGCGCGCGAAAATGTCGGTCGCGCGAGTCACAAAATCTTTGGTGAAGCAGGGAGAATCCATCGGGTAACGGATTCCGCCCTTGGGCGAGGCCATTTCCTTTGCAAACGACTGGCGCCATCCGTTGAGCAGGCTTTCGTATTCCGCCAGCGCCGGTGCGGCCTGGCCGTAAAACCCCCAAAGGAAATCCTGCGTCAGCGCTGTTTCATCCCAGGCCGGATTCCACAACAGCTTCGCCGTCACCCAGCTCTTGAGTTCGTCGCGCTCCGCCGGGCCTTGATAGCCGCCCTGCAACATCACCCCTTCAGCGCGGTTCGTGATCCAGAAGCGGATGTTCGCGGCCATTACATCGAGATTCGGCATGGGTGCGAGGTAATGACTGAAGTTGACGTTGTAATCCCAGATATACAACCGGTCATGCACCGCGCTCCAGGCGGTCACGAGCTTCGCGACGTTGCATTCGCTCGCCGGGGTGAAGGGGTGCTTCCAAGAGCCGACCGAGTCGTTGCACAACCGGATCGCCACGTTTTTGCGCGGGCGAATCGTCTTCGGCACTTTGATCGTTTCGAGATAGGCCAGCGTGTCAATCGTGGCCTTGGGAAATTCGTGCTCGATGGCCTCGGCGACGCGGTTGACGAGCGTCAACTGGTTCGCCATGTCCGAGCCTTCCTCGTGGCGGAGCTTCTTGCAGCGGTCGCAGTGGCAGACCTGCGTGTTGTCGTTCTTGGACACGCTGACGATCTCCGTCTGCGGATTTTCTTTCAACACGCGCCGGACGTGTTCGATCGCCAGCCGCGCCACCTCCGGGTGCGTGGCGCAAAGCTGGTCCGGAGATCGTTTGCCATCGGCGAGCTGCGCGAAGTACTCGGGGTTGGATTTGAAATATTTGTCCGGCGGAACGATCTGGCTGGCCGTATGCACGAACATGGAGTCGTAGTCCACGTGGCCGCCGAATGCTTCTGGTACTTTCGCGTCCGGAGCGTTGGCGCGATTGCGCAGCGACCATTCGGCGTCAAAAGCGCAGGCGTAGAACGGATCGCGCAATTTGAGCGGCGGAAGGTAGCGTCGCTCAACCGGTGCAATGATGAGCGTGTTGGTCTTCGGCAAAATGGTGCAATCCTTCGAATAAAACCGGCAGCCGAGGTCCTCTTCCAGCAGGGCGAACACGCCGTTAAGCAAGCCGCGCGTCGTGCCGCCCCAGATCAGTTGGTTCAGCCCGTTGCCGCGAATCCAATAACCTTCCTCGCCCAGGCGCGGGTCGGTGCGGAGGAGAATGTTCCGTCCCGGCGCGCCGCCGATGCGGATGGGCAGCGTGGCCCCGGTGATTTCCCTGATCCATTTCTGAAGTTCCGCGGCCGCCTGTCGGTCGTTTGGGTTGGCGTTTTCCGGGCAAAGAATTCCCGCGGCCGGCTGGCCGTCCACCACGAGCGGCAGGGGCAGCTTAGCGGGCGCGCCCGCCGGTTGGAGCGCGTTTTGCCATGCCGCTGACGCTGAACCCACCATTATCGCAATGGCGATTCCGGCCAACAGGATGGGAAGAGACCGCAGCCGCGGCGCCATGAGGCGTAAGGAGCGAAGCTTCATCGGCGCCGATTTTGCGCGAGGTTGCCGGCGGCGGCAAACGCGTTTATCTCAATTTGTGCCGGCTGATTTGAAAATAGTTCTCTCGTGCCATTTACACTTTGGCGGTGCTTGGTAGGATCATCGCCGATGATCCTGTTCAATGTTTGCGTTTCCGGCCGCCTCGGTTTGGCCAAGGTGCGTTTGGATGTTGGCCAGGTTTCAAACCGAGCGGACGCGAACGACTTTCCCTGCGTTCCATAAATCCCCCACCCCCCCCCGAAAACTATGCGAAAAGTCCTGTTAATCACCGGTGCCCTCGCCCTCGGCTTCTTGGCGGTCCGCGCGGACATCACCCCCTACAGTTGGCAGCGCTTCGATCAACTGCGAAATCCTGGAGCCGATGCCACGGGCAACAACCACCCTATCACCGGCGGTTTCACCGGCAACGGCGAGTCCCCCTCTGGCACCCTGCCAGTTGTTGACAACGTCTGCGTGGGCGGACCGCTCGGGCCGGAGGGTTATATCAGCCGGAACAGCATTCGCTCGCACGCGAATCAACTGAACAATCAGGGCACGATGTTTTGCGAGCCGTCGCCGTTGAACACCGCGACACTCACCAACGCGAGTGCGTGGGGAAATTTCTTCCAGACCAACAGCAACTGGGTGGTGGAAGCCTGGGTGTTGCCGAGCCGCAATGGCGCAGCCAACCACGCCGCCTGTGTCTTTGCAACCGGTCTTAACCGCAATGGCCGCGCAACCGGGCGTCAATCGGGCGTCAGCATTGACATGATCAACGGCGCAGTTTCGGTGGATCTGCCGCAGAACCCGGTCCCGGCCCGGGGCGACGATGGGCACGTGTTCATGCGTGCGCATGCGCAGTGCCCGCAGAACGCAGTGGACACCAACGGGGTGACGATGGATTTCTACATCGGCCCACCGATTCTGGTCAAGACGCCGACCAACTCCGCTTGGATGCATGTGGCAATCGTTCGGGACACGGCTGCGGGCACGGTCGCCTGGTACACGAACGGTGTGATGGTGGCTTCGACCAACATCTGGCGGGTTTACACCACCAACTACTACAGTTGCATCGGTGTGGCGGGTCTTCAGGATTCGGGTCTGGCTCATTCCAATGGCGGTATCGGTCTTCCCGGCGCCGCGCAAGCCTACGATGGTTACCTGGCCGAACTGCGCTGGTCCTCGTTCCAGCCGGGCCAATTCTCGGTCACGAACCTGCTTACCCGGCGCGCCGCACCGGGCAGTTCGACCGTGTGGCACGGGCCTGTGGTTGTAAACGACCCGCAGAACACCACCGTATGGTCCGGGGCGGGTGCATCTTTCGCGTGCGTGGCCGCGACGGACACCACGCTTCAGTATCAATGGCAGCGGTTCAGCGGATCTTGGGGCAACATCTCCAGCGCAACCAATCGCCTGTACAACTTGGAGAATACTTCCCTCGGTGACAACGGCGCCCAGTTCCGGTGCATTCTCACAAAACCCAGCAATTCGTTGACCGCCACCAGTGCTGTGGCGACGCTGACGGTGACCGCCAACACTCCCGCCTTCGTTACCGGTTATTCTAATGCCATCATGGCCGAATCATCCTTGCTGGCCTATTTCCCGATGGACGGTACGGGTGTCACGCTGAACAACGTCAAGGATCCGGCCCGGAACGGTACGCTCACCAACTCGCCCTTTGGATTCCGCAACGGCAATACCAACCACGTGGCGGGCAACCAGGGATTGTCCCTCAACCTGCCCAACTTCGAATACACCGGCGGCTTCGGTTTGAAAACAAACGAAAATGGCTATGCTGAGATTCCCGGCGACAATCCGGCCTTTGATTTTGCAACTGCCAGCGCCGGCAACGGCACCATCGAGGCCGTGCTTTACGCCGACCCCAGCATGGCCAACACCCTGTTGACCGGCGGCAGTTCTGAAGTCTGCGTATGGTTCTCGTCGGCCACCACCTACAATGCCTCCGGTACCAGCACGAAGCCCGCGTTTGATTATTTTACGTTTGGTGTGGACGGTTATGGCAATTTGCGCTACCGGAACTCATCCGGTACCGGCATGGATCTGGTATGGACGATGCCGGGTGGGTTCTTTGGCAAGCGCCGCCACGTCGCCTTTGTCTTCAGCAATCTCACCGACGTAACCTGCTATGTGGACGGACAAAGTTTGGGCACGAAAACGCAGACCGGCTTCGGCAACACGCCCCCAAGCGCTTCACAGCCTTTGACGATCGGCAAGGGCGGCGGGGCCAGTGCGGACCTCCATGGCTACTGGCGTGACTCCTGGCGCGGCACCATTGATGATCTGGCGATTTACGGCGATGCGCTGACCGCCAGTCAGATCGAGCAACACGTCTATCGGCTCAATAACGGGACGAACAACTCACCGGCAACCATCACCTCCCTCACTCCATCCAAATCACTCTTCACCGGCTTCCCCGTGCAGACCTTGAGTGTGGTCGCCGGCGGTAACCCGCCCTTCACATATCAATGGCGGTCCAACGGAGTGAACATTGCCGATGCTACCAACTCATCGTACGGCTTCTTTGGGGCCGGCGTTGTGGCGGGTGTTTATCCGTTCACGGTTGTGGTTCAGGGCGGCATTGGTGGCGCGGTCACAAGCGCGCCGGTCGTATTGACGGTGTCGAATCCTTCCGGGTATGCCGCGAAGGTCTATGCCAGTTCTGGCGGCGGTCCGAAGGCATTTTATCCGCTGACGGAAACGAGCGGTACCAGCATTTTGGACTGGGCGGGAACGCATGATGGTGTGGTTTCTGGCGGCTATACATTGTCCACCGGCGGTGACGGACCTGGGGGGGCAGGTACCGGGGCCCTCACGATGTATGGCACGAACACTCTCACCGCGAACTCAAAGGTGGAAGTCCCCTACTATCCGGAGTTGAACCCGGAGAACAATGGCAATTTCAGCCACGAATTCTGGTTCAAGCCTAATTCGATCAGCGCCTCAAGTTGTGCGGTGTCCTCTCAAGCGAACATCAACAATGCCAAGGCCGGCCTGGCGACAATCTACGGCCCGGGAGATCGCGGTATTGCCCAGACCACGATCCAATACTGGACCATGATTTACGGCAAATACAACAATTTGAACCAGGGCGTTTCCCAAAACGGCGCAGGTGGCGTGACTCCCGGGGTCGTCGGCCAATGGCAGCACGTTGTTTCCGTGGCTGACGGCAACAACTCGACCGTGACGATCTACGTCAACGGTCAACAGGACTTTACCCAGAACGTTGGCTATAGCCAGCATCCGGGCGATGGCTCAACCACTGGTGGCGTAAATCAGAACTATTATGCGCCATTGGTCCTCGGGAACTACAACGGCACGTATAATTTTCCGATGGCCGGATCACTCAGCCAGGTGGCCATCTATGACTACGCGTTGATCTTCGACGACATCACCAACCATACTTCTCAGGCGTGGACTCAGGCGGTCATCACCTTGCAGCCGGTCGGGACCACGAATGTTGAGTCGCTGGGAAGCTACACGATGACGGCCAACGTGATTGGGTTGCCGAATACGTTCCAGTGGTACAAAGACGGCGCACCGCTGTCCCAAGTCCTGAATCTCGACGGGAGCGAACACTACCCCGGAATCACCAATGCTGGCGGACCACAGCAGGGCGTGCTCAGCAAGAAGCTGGTCATCAACCAGCTTCGCACCAATGATACGGGCGTTTATTACCTGCAAGTCAGTAATCCCCTTAACAGCGGTGGATTCACCAACTCCGCCAATGCCACCATCAAGATCACCAATGATTTCGTTGCCCCGGTCGTGACGGACGCTTCGGTGCGCGGCCTCACGGTTTCAGGACCCGTGTTGGATGAGGCGGCTAGTTCCTTTGGTAATCCCACGCCGGCACCACTGAACTTGGTGGAAGTAAAGTTCTCCAAACGTATGGATTGGGCATCTGCCAGCAACACGGCAAACTACACAATTACCGGCCCCGGTAGTCCAAGCATTACCAACGCCATTCTCGCCAACAGTACGGCCGACACCAAGTTTGGTGGCGACTACCGCGCTGTGGGATTGGTCACAACGGGACTGACACCCGGCGGGAGTTACAACATCACCATTGCCAATATTTACGATCAGGCCTCATATTCCAACAAGATCGCGAACACCACATTGACGGTTGTGGCGCCGAGCTTGCGCACGAACTCGGCCGTCTGGAATTACTACTATCGTTTGGGAAATGGAAACTTCAGTTCGCTAGTGCCCGGCACCAACTCCGCGTTCCCGTACGTGCCGCAGTTTACCGGTCCGCTCACAAACTTCAGTTCCGACGCCATCAACACGGGCCAGAATCTCGGAAATGTTTCGCTGTTCAGCGGTCAGGGAGACAACTACCTTAGCACCATCACCGCGTGGGTCACTCCAACCAACACGGGATATTATGAGTTCTTCGTGAATGGTGATGACCAAACGCGCCTCTATCTGAACCCCAGCGGCTCGGATCCGGCTGGGGCGGTGTGGATTGGAGACCGGTTTGAAGGTGGCACTGTGTTCCACGACGTTTACGCCGTTTCTACGCACTATCTCCTCACGGCTGGTCAATCCTACTTCATCCAAACGGTAAGTCTGGAAGCCACCGGTTCGGATAGCTCGCGTGCCGGCTGGCGTTACCTCGGAACGGTTGACCAGCCGTGGGACGGCACTGGGGCCAACGGCGCGTGGACCGTGGCGGACACCAATCTGCCGCCGATTGAAGGCAAGTTCCTGTCCTCCTACAGCTCCGTCTCCGCCCCGACCATCCTTGCGCAACCCACCAGTGTTGTTGCGCCGGCATACACCACGACCAACCTCTCGGTCACCGCGGTGAGCGACACCGGATTCCTTAGTTATCAGTGGCAGATCAACAACGGAAATACCGGAACGAGTACCAACAAGTTGTATTTCACGCCGGTGACCTTCGCCACCTACAGCAGCAACTACAAGGTCATCATCAGTAACGGATTGAACACGAGAACCAGTTCGGTGGTCTCGGTGACTCCTCCGGGTGGTGTTACCATCACTGTGAACCCAACCAACAAAGCCGTTCCACAGAGCCTGTCCAGTTCCGTCGCGGCGGCGGCCACGACTACGTCCGGGCGCATCAATTACCGGTGGAAGCTTTACGGTACCAACGTGAGCGGCAGCAACTATGGCAATGCCAGTTTGCAGGTGACCAATGGCGGAGCCAACTTGACCATCGCTTCGATGCAGTTCACGAATGCCGGTCCGTACACCGTTGCCGTCGATGATGGTTGGTTCACGGTGACCAACACGAGTACCGCTGGCACCCTGACGCTGGCGGTGAACCAGGTCATCACCAACTTGTTGAGCGGCTCGACGCTGAACCTGAAATTCGCGACCGAGGTCGGTCCGCGATACGTCCTCGAATACAAGAATGCCCTCACGAATGGGGCGTGGATCCCGCTGATCACGAACACCGGTACCGGTTCGCCACTCACGGTGCCGGTGAACGCAACCGCTCCGGAACAATATTTCCGGTTGCGCATGCAGTAACATCACGATCAAGACGGGGAGGCATTCGCGCCGCGGATGCCTCCCCCGAATCATTTGGCTGAAAATCGGCGTCATGAAAGTCTCCACCGAGTGCGGTTGCTGGAACCGCGGCCGGCCAGCCGTGAGTGCCGGCTTCACTTTGATTGAACTGCTGGTGGTCATTGCCATCATCGCCATCCTCGCGGCGATGCTCCTGCCGGCGTTAGGCGTGGCCAAGGTCAAGGCGCAAGGCATCAGTTGCATGAGCAATACCAAGCAAATCACCGTTGCTTGGATGATGTACAGCGGCGACAACCGTGAAGAATTGCTCGGGGCCCGGGCTTGGATGGCGGGCGATGTATCAAACCCGGCCAGCGACGACTTCGTGGATTTGTACAAGAAGCTTCAGAGTAGCCCGCTCAACCCTTACGTGGGCGGGAACGTTCGGATTTATAAGTGCCCGGGCGACGGGCGGGTGAGCAGTGTGGCCCTTTCCCCCACCATACGTCAGGGCACACCGGCGTGTCGCAGCGTCAGCATGAACAATTACATTCACGACACGGACACGTGGACGCCCGGCTACTTGTATTACCAGAAGGTGAACCACCTGGTCCGGCCGGGACCGGCCAATACCTTCGTCATCACCGATGAAGGCCCTACCATCAACGATGCCTACTTTGCCACGGACATGGACACCTACGATCCGAACAACATGCCCGCCAAGCGCACCACGGATGCGCCGGCCAGCTATCATCATAAGGCGGGCAGTTTTTCATTCGCGGACGGCCACTCGGAGATCCATAAATGGCGGGACTCGCGCACTTGGGGAATCCGGGCCTACGGCTGGTCCTCGCCCAATAACGTGGATATTGACTGGCTGCAATCGAAGTCTTCCGCCAAAGCCTCCCGCTGGACACGTTGAGTTGTTTCACCCAATCGTGAGCACTCCCTGTCAGCACCGTGCGCCAAAAGTTCTAGCGTTCACCCTGATTGAATTGCTCGTGGTGATTGCGATCATCGCCATCCTGGCCGCCATGCTCCTGCCGGCTTTGAGCAAGGCCAAGATTCGCGGCCAGCGCATCATGTGCATGAACAACACCAAGCAAATTACGCTGGCTTGGAACATGTACGCGTCAGACAACAACGAGCGTTTCGCGAATTCCCGCGATTGGATGGGCGTGGGGGTGGGCAATCCGCTCGGTGAAGATTTCATTGATCTCTACAAGCGCCTTAAAGATCAACTGCTCGGTCCGTACCTCGGTGGCAACGTCAAGGTTTACCAATGCCCCGGCGATCCGCGCAAGAGCACCATGCCGGCCTACATGGGCACGCCGGCCTGTCGTAGCGTCTCCATGAACTCCTACATCGGGGTGGGCTGGTCGGGCGACTATTTGGTTTACAAGAAGACTTCCGACCTCACGCGCCCAGGGCCGGTCAACACCTTCGTGATTCTGGACGAAGGCTTGAGCATCAATGACGGCTTTTTTGCCACCATTATGGACTCCTTTGACCCAAACAACATGCCCGCCAAGGCCACTACCGACGTGCCGGCCACCTACCACGCCATGGCGGGGAGTTTTTCTTTCGCGGACGGACATTCCGAAATCCACTCCTGGCGCGACGTGCGCACCTCGCAACCGAAGGGCTGGGGGTGGTCGTCGCCCAACAACATGGATATTGACTGGCTGCAATCCAAGTCTTCCGCCAAAGCCGCCCGGTGGACACGCTGAAGGGGGTTGACCGTTGTACCCGTTGTGCTGAGGGGGCGGCAAATTAGTCCCTGAGAGCTATTTCCAGCCCCAGCGGACGGAGGCATAATCGCAGCATGAACCAGTCTAACAGAGTCGAATGCGGCGGATGTTTGACCGGTATCAGTCGCCCTCTCTGGCAAACGGCGATCTCGTCTGTCGGCCGGCTGGGAGTCGGCAGGCGCTCCGTCCTGGCATTAAACCTTTCCCTGTCGCGAGCAAAGCCAACCGTATGATCAGAGTGTCATGGCCTCAAGCTCTGAAGCCGACTTGTTTTTCCAGGTCATCGAAGGGCTTCACGTTGATCGAGTTGCTCGTCGTCATCGCCATCATTGCCGTTCTGGCGGCGATGCTCCTGCCGGTCTTGGGCAAGGCGAAGATCAAGGCGCAGGCCGTTCAATGCATGAACAACTCCCGGCAGCTTACGCTGGGCTGGCTGATGTACAACTCGGATAACAACGAGCATTGCCTGAGTTCGCTCGCCTGGTGTGGCAACAGTTCGATGTCGGATACCGCGAGCTTTGCCTTCACCGATTACGACCTGTTGCGGAGGCTGCCGCTCAGTCCGTACGTCGGCCACAGCATCACCGTCTGGCAATGCCCTGGCACCACCAAGCGCAGCACGGCGCCCGCCACCTTCGGCAAGCCAGGCGCGCGCACCTACTCGATGAACAACTGGATCGGCCGCTACGGACCGCGCTACGATCCGCCGGGCTCCATTCCCGGCTTCCTGGATTTCCTGAAAATGTCGGATTTCATCCGTCCCGGCCCGGTGAACACCTTCGTGCTGCTCGATGAGAGCGACAGCATCAATGACGGCTGGTTCATGGCGGACATGAGCGGCTACGACCCGCGGAATCCTACGATACAGGCCAGCATTAATTTCGGCGATGACCCCGGCTCGTGGCACAACCGGGCGTGCGGCTTTTCCTTTGCGGACGGTCATTCGGAAATTCACAAATGGCGGCAATATGACCGGACCAAAAAAATAAAGGCTTCCGCTGACGATGTGGACTGGCTGCAGTCCAAAACCACTGCCAAGCGGGACCGCCCCATCACCCGTTGAATTATGAACACTCCCCGGCTGCTTCGTTCCGGCCCTCGCGGCGCGGCGTTTACCCTGATCGAATTGCTCGTCGTCATCGCCATCATCGCCATTCTGGCGGCGATGCTCTTGCCGGTGTTGGGCAAGGCGAAGGTCAAG
Source organism: uncultured Bifidobacteriaceae bacterium (assembly GCA_964458575.1). Classification (GTDB taxonomy): domain Bacteria; phylum Verrucomicrobiota; class Verrucomicrobiia; order Limisphaerales; family JADLHS01; genus CAYWMD01. The sequence goes on from CAYWMD010000018.1 coordinate 56,959, forward strand.
GCCCAGATGATTTCGTGCATGAACAATTCGAAGCAACTGACCTTGGGTTGGTTGATGTACAACAGCGACAACAACGAGGTGTGCCTTACCGCGTTGGGGTGGGTGTCTGATCCCGTGGCCGGCGGCAGCGACATGAAAGACACCGCCAGCCCGGCTTTCACCGACTATCAATTGATGACCAAGCTGCCCTTGAGCCCTTACGTCGGCAAAAGCATCAATGTCTGGCAATGCCCCGGCAGCACGCGCCGCAGCACGGCGCCCGCCACCCGCGGTCAACCGGGCGCCCGCAGTTACTCCATGAACAATCACATCGGCATCTACGGTCCCTGGGGCGACAACTATGCCTTTTTTCAGTACGTCAAAATGAGCGACTTCGTCCGCCCTGGTCCCGTAAACACCTTCGTTTTGCTGGACGAAAGCAGCAGCATCAATGACGGCTGGTTCATGGCAAGCATGGCTGGTTATGACCCGCGCAACCCGGCCGCCCAGGTAGCCAGCGGGTTTGGGGACGCTCCCGGGTCCTGGCACGCGCGCGCCTGCGGGTTCTCCTTCGCCGACGGTCACTCCGAGATTCACAAGTGGCGGCAGTACAACGAAGCGACCCACGCCCCCCCTTCCGCGGATGACGTGGATTGGTTGCAGTCCAAAACCACGGCCAAACGCGAACGGCCCATCACCCGTTGAACATCAGGGTTTGAGCCGGCCAAACACTGAATGACTTATCAACCAGCCTCCGACCGCACGGCGGGCAGTGGTTTCACTTTGATCGAATTGCTCGTCGTGATCGCCATCATCGCCATTCTTGCGGCGCTGCTGCTGCCCGCCTTGAGCAAGGCCAAACTCAAGGCGACCATGGCGCGGTGCATCGTCAACGAAAAGCAAATCCAGTTGGGTTGGTGGATGTACGCGGACGACCATCAGGAGCGCATGATGCCCAGTTTTGGCGGTGGTGGTTGGTATGAGCCCGCCGACATCACCGGCTTGCCGCCCAACCGTTTCGACCTCGCCGAACGGTTGGAGGTTTCCAAGATCATGGCGTCTCCGCTTTGCGTGTACGTAAAAAATCCCCTGGTCTTTCGCTGCCCCGGCGATACGCGCTACAACCACCTGCCGATCAACGGTGGCTGGGCTTACGCCAGCTACTCAAAGACCGACGGCATGAATGGCCACGGCTGGACCGGCACGCCATACCGGAAAATTTCCGAGGTATTGAAACCTCTGATGGCCACGGTGTTTCTCGAAGAAGCCGACCCGCGAAGCTACAACCAGGGCACCTGGGTGTTGAATCGAAACGATTCGCCCGATCCCAATTCCTCCGGCTGGGTGGACCCGTTCACGATTTACCACGGTGTGGTGAGCACGCTTTCCTTCGTGGACAACCACGTCGAGTCTCACCGCTGGCTCGACCCCCGCGTAATCGAAGCCGCGCGCAAGGGCGGTAACGGCCAGTCGAGTTTTTACTGGCCCGGCGGTTACAAGAAAAACCCGGATTATGCATGGATGTGGGATCATTATCGTTTCTCCGACTGGACCCCTTTGCGGTAAATCGGTTTCCCTTCCTCCCGCATGAACCGAACATTCTTCTCGCGGCGCGGCTTCCTCCGTCGCACCGCCCTGGGTGGCGCGGGCCTTCTGATCCTCAGCCACGCCCGCAGCGCGTACGCTTACGATGCCAACGCCAAACTCAACCTCGCCATCATCGGCTGCGGCGGGCGTGGACGCGACAGCCTCAACGCCGTGGCCAAGGCGGGTGAAAGCATCGTTGCGCTTTGCGACGTGGACGAAAACGAGGCGGCCGTTGCTTTCAAGCAGTTTCCCGACGTCCGGCGATTCAAAGATTTCCGTCGCCTGTTCGACGCGATGGGCACGGAGATAGATGCCGTCATCGTCGCCACCCCGGATCATACGCATGCCGTCGCCGCCGCCGCCGCCATCCGCCGCGGCAAACATGTTTATTGTGAGAAGCCTCTCACCCGCACGGTTCATGAAGCGCGCGTGCTGCGGCATTTGGCGGACAAACACAAGGTCGTGACCCAAATGGGCAATCAAGGTTCGGCCTCCGACGGCGTGCGCCGCTCGGTGGAACTCGCCTGGAGCGGTGCGATCGGCGAAATCCGCGAAGCCCACCTGTGGTTTCCCGATGGCAACGGGCCTCACACCCGGCCGCCGGAGCGTCCGCCGGTCCCTGCATCGCTCGATTGGGATTTGTGGCTCGGCCCGGTGGAACATCGGCCGTATCATCCGAGTTACGCGCCGAAAGCCTGGCGGGGTTGGCGTGCGTTCGGCAGCGGCATCGTGGGCGATTTCGGCTGCCACACGGGCAACATCCTTTTTCGAGCGCTCAAGCTGGAGCAACTTTGGGATCCATCGGTCGCTGGCAAGCCGCGCGTGATCCGGGTCGAAGCCCTGCCCTCCGAGCGCAACCTTGAAGGCTATCCGCGCACGATGCAGGTGCTGGTGGATCTGCCTGCCCATGGCGAGCAGCCTTCAGTGCGGCTCACGCTCAACGCCGGCAGCCGGCCTTCACCCGATTTGATGCTCGGTTATCCACAGGGCAAATGGGGCGACCTGCTGGTCGGGAGCAAGGGTTCCATCTACTCCGACAATCCGTGGAACAACAACTTCGTCCTGCTCCCTGAAACGCAGTTCGAAGGCGTCAAGCACGGCCCGCCGCAAATCCTGCCACGCGGTCGCGATCACGTTCGCGAGTGGACCGAAGCTTGCAAAGGCAACGGCACGACGTTTTCCAGCTTCGCCATCGGCGGGCCGCTGACGGAGCTCATGCAACTCATCAATCTTTCGACGTTGTTCGAGGCGGCGCTCGATTACGACCCGATTGGCGGACGCATCGTCAACGCGCGTGCTGCGAACGCTATGCTGCATCGCAAATACCGCAAAGGCTGGAGTCTTTGAAACCCTCATGCTCTTGCATCACGGGTCGTTTCCGCGCGACGTGGCTTGCGGGTGATTCCGCCGAGGCCTTCAACGACATCGAGCATCCCCGGCGCGTCGTGCCGCAGAAAACCCGGGTGACTTTCGCGAACGGGATGATCATGCTGCCGCCACACTCTTTGACGATCGTGAATGTGACCCGTTGAGAATTTGCGGTTACCCGCGCCACTATGAAGTTAGCCGCCACTTTTCTGACGCTGGCAATGTTGGCCGTCGCTTCGGCCGGTCCGACCACCACACCGCCGAACATTATTTTCATCCTCGCCGACGATCTCGGTTACGGCGATGTCCAGTGCTACAACCCGCAGCGCGGCAAGATCGCCACGCCGAATCTCGACCGCCTCGCGCGCGAAGGGATGCGCTTTACTGACGCGCACACGGCTTCGAGCGTTTGCACGCCGACGCGCTACTCGGTGCTGACCGGGCGCTACGCCTGGCGCACGCGATTGCAATCCGGAGTGCTCGACGGTTTCTCGCCGCCGCTGATCGCGTCGAATCGGATGACGGTCGCGTCCCTGCTGAAGAGCCGCGGCTACCAAACGGCGTGCTTCGGTAAATGGCATTTGGGCATGGACTGGGCGAAGAAGGAAACCGCGACTACCAACAGATCCGCCGGTAACGACGTGGATTGGTCGCAACCGATTCGCAACGGGCCGACATCAGCTGGCTTCGACTACTACTACGGCATCGCGGCGTCGCTGGACATGCCACCGTTTGTGTTCATTGAGAACGATCGCGTCACGGCCGTGCCGAACACGGTGAAGAAATGGGTGCGCACCGGACCGGCGGCGGAATCGTTCGAAGCCGAGAATGTTATCCCCGAACTCACCCGCCGCGCCACGAACTGGTTGACGCAGCGCGCAGCCGAACGCGCGCCGTTCTTCATTTACCTCGCCTTCAGCTCGCCGCACACGCCAGTCGTGCCGACGAAGGAGTGGCAGGGCAAGAGCGGTTTGACACCTTACGCAGATTTCGTGATGGAAACCGATGCTGCGGTCGGCGCCGTGCTCGCCGCGGTGGATCGCGCCGGGATGGGGAGCAACACGCTGATCTTTTTCTCGAGCGACAACGGCTGTTCGCCCGCTGCCGGCACGCGTGGCCTCGAACAGCTCGGGCATTTCCCGTCCGGTCCGTGGCGCGGTTACAAGGCGGACATTTGGGAAGGCGGGCATCGCGTTCCGTTCATCGCGCGTTGGCCCGGACAGATCGCGGCGGGCGCGACGAGCGACGAAACGATTTGCCTTGGTGATTTGCTGGCCACGAGCGCGGCGATCGTGGGCGCGACGCTGCCAGATAACGCCGGCGAGGACAGTGTCAGCATTTTGCCGGCGTTGCGCGGCGAAAAATTGTCGCAGCCGCTGCGCGAAGCGACGGTGCATCATTCCATTCGCGGCCAATTCGCCATCCGGCAAGGCCCGTGGAAGCTCGCGTTCTGTCCCGGCTCGGGCGGTTGGGCTGCCCCGCATGACGATGAAGCCCGCAAGCAGGCGCTCCCGGAATTGCAGCTCTACAATCTCGCGACCGACCCGGGCGAAACCAACAACCTGCAAGCGGCGGAGCCGCAGGTCGTGAAGCGGCTGACGCGATTGCTGGATCGTTTCGTCGCCGAAGGTCGTAGCACGCCCGGTGCGCGGCAAACGAACGACGTCGCCGTGGCAATTCGCACTGATGGCCCGCGGGTGCTGCCCAGCCAAGGCGGATACAACGACGGCAAGCAATGGAAACATGCGCGGGTCACGGATACCGACCCGAAGCTGCCGCGCGTGTTGTTGATCGGAGACTCCGTCGCGAACGGTTATCACAAGGAAGTTGCCGAAGCGCTCAAAGGCGTCGCGAATCTCGACCTCTGGATGACACCGAAGAACGTTGCGAACCCGGAGATGATTCCGCATTTGCGTTCGGTGCTGAAGCACGGGCCGTATGCCGTGATTCACTTCAACGATTGCGGCTTGCACGCGTGGCAGTCGAACGCGATTCCGGAAGGGAAATACGGCGCGTTGTTTGCGGAATTCGTCACCGCGCTGAAAGCGGACGCGGGCGGGGCGAAGTTGATTTGGGCCAGTTCCACGCCCGTCACTGCGAAGGGCAGACCCGGTGAACTCGACACGGAAATCAACGCGACGGTCGCCGAGCACAATCGCGCGGCGCGCGAAGTCATCGCCCAACAGGGCATCGCCATCAACGATCTCTACACGCTCATGCTCGACAAATTAAACCTCGCGCGCGGCGACCGTTGGCATTGGACGCCGCCCGGCCAGGAAATTCAGGCCGGCGCTGTCGCTGCGGCCATTCGTCGCGTGCTGCCAGTGGCGGCCTCGCCGAACGTTGCCGTCGCCAACCGTCCCAACATTCTCCTCATCCTCGCCGATGACCTGGGCTATGGTGACGTCCACGCGTTGAATCCGGAGCGCGGCAAGATTCCCACGCCGAACCTGGACCGGCTTGCCTCGCAGAGCATGGTTTTCACGGATGCGCACAGCGGTTCGTCCGTTTGCACGCCCACGCGCTACGGCGTGCTGACCGGGCGTTATGCGTGGCGGACGCGATTGCAGAAGGGGATTCTCCAGAACACCAGTCCGCCGTTGATTGCGGCGGATCGGTTGACGTTGCCCGGCATGTTGAAGGCGAATGGCTATCGCACTGCGGGCTTTGGCAAGTGGCATCTTGGATGCGACGCGCCGCTGACGAACAATCACTTCGCGCTCGATCAGCCGTTCCACAACGGTCCGACCACGCGCGGGTTTGACTATCACTTTGGCAACGATCTGCGGTTCTTCGCCCCGTTCATGTTTGTTGAGAACGAGCGGTTCATCGGCACGCCGTTGTTTGACCGCACCGAGCCCGGAGCGAAGTTCGGCGCCGGCACGCCGCTGAAGCCGGATGATTTTTCGCACATTCTGCCGACGGTTTGCGACCGCGCCATCGCCAAGCTGAAAGAATTCGCCGTGAGCCCGCAGCCGTTCTTCATGTACTTCGCGCCGTGCGCGCCGCACGATCCGTTCGTGCCCACCGACGCATGGAAGGGCAGGAGCGGCCTGAGCGTCTATGCCGACTATGTCATGGAAACGGACGCCGAGATCGGCCGCTTATTGGAAGCGTTGGAGAAATCCGGGAAAGCTGGAAACACGGTGGTGTTCCTCACGAGCGACAACGGCTGCGCGCCCTACACCGGCGTGAAGGAGATGGAGGCGAAGGGGCATTTCCCAAGCGCTGACAAACGCGGCTACAAATCTGACATCTGGGACGGCGGACATCACATCCCATTCATGGCTCGGTGGCCGGGAAAAATCCGCCCAGGCACGACCAACGCGCAGACCATTTGCCTCACCGATTTCATGGCGACGTGCGCGGAGGTCGTCGGCGCGAAACTGCCGGACAACGCGGGTGAAGACAGCGTCAGCTTGCTGCCGTCTCTGCTCGGGAAACCGCAGCCGCCGAAACACGACGCGGTGGTGCATCATTCGCTTGACGGCAATTTCGCCATCCGCGAGGGAAAGTGGAAACTCATTTTCTGCTCTGGTTCGGGCGGCTGGAGTCAGCCCAAGAGCAACAGCAAAGCGGGCAAGGAACTGCCGCCCATCCAGCTTTATGATGTGGTTGCTGATCCCGGTGAGCAGAAGAATCTTCAAGCCGAGAAGCCGGAAGTGGTGAAGCGGCTTATTGCGCTGATGGAGAAATTCATCGCCAACGGCCGCAGCACGCCGGGCACGAAGCAGGCAAACGATGTCGAAGTCGCCTTTCGAAAGAGCGTGGAATGAAAAGAACCTCACCAACACTCCATCGTCGTGTTTTCATTGCTCAAACCGGTGTGGCCCTGGCGGGCGCAACACTGCTGCCCGAGTTGAAGACGTTTGCCGTGGACAATGCGGAACCTCACCAAGCGACCGGGTTGCGCATAGGCGAAGTCACCGACACCAGCGCGATCATCTGGACTCGGCTGACCGCGAAGGCCGCGCGGCGTGCCGCCAGTTCGGACGCCAGCGCGAGCGAGGCGTCGCCGGATCAATTGGAAGGCGCGTGTCCCGGAGCGCCGGGGCGTGTGCGCTTGCGTTACGGAATTCGCGATGACCTGCGCGACGCGACGACCACCGATTGGGCGGACGTTTCCGCGAGCGAGGATTTCACTCATCATTTCGCGCTTTCGGGGCTGAAGCCGGCGACGGCTTATTTCTTCGCCAGCGAAAGCGTTGGTGCGGACGGCAAGGCGCACGGTGCGTTGCGTGGACAGTTTCGCACGGCGCCGAGTGCCACGGCGCCGACGGAGCTGACGTTTTGCGTGATGACCTGCCAGGGTTATCCCGACCGCGGTCATCCGGATGGGCACGCGATTTACCCCGCGATGCTGGCGTTGAAGCCGGGCTTTGCCTGTCTCACGGGCGATCTCGTTTACTACGACAACGACGCGCCCAAGGCGACTTCGCCTGCGCTCGCGCGGTATCACTGGCAGCGGATGTTCAGTCTGCCGCGCTTGTTCGAGTTCAACCGGCAGGTGGCGACTTACTGGCTGAAGGACGATCACGACACGCTCAACAACGATTCTTGGCCCGGCGCTGAGATGGGCACGTTCACGTTCGCCGAAGGCCAGAAAATTTTCCGCCAACAAGCACCGATGCTCGCCGGCCCGAGCTATCGCACATTCCGCTGGGGCCGCGATCTGCAAATCTGGCTGACCGATGGCCGCGATTTCCGTTCGCCGAATAACGCGCCGGATGGTCCGGACAAAACGATCTGGGGCGCGGAACAGAAGGCGTGGTTCTTTCGCACGGTCAAGGAAAGCCGCGCGACCTGGAAAATTCTCATCAGCCCGACGCCGCTCGTCGGACCGGATCGCGGCAAGAAAAACGACAATCATTCCAACGCCGGCTTCCAACACGAGGGCGACGAAATCCGCGGGTGGCTGAAGGCGAACGTGCCGGAAAACTTCTTCGTCATCTGCGGCGACCGGCATTGGCAATATCACTCCGTGCATCCGCAAACCGGCTTGCACGAATTCAGTGTCGGCGCCGCGAGCGACGAGCATGCGGGCGGTTCGCCCGGCGAGGACGCGAAGTATCATCGCTTTCATCGCGTCAAAGGCGGCTTCCTCGCCGTCCGTATCACGCCTGCCGGCGAGCAAAGCAGCGTTCGTTTCGAGCATCACGATGTGAATGGCCGGGAGGTTTACCACTGGAGCGCCGAGCGGAGGCTTTCGCAATGAAGTCCCGCCGCTGGCCATTGGCTTTGATTGATGCCGAGTGATGAATAAACGGATTAAATTCCTTGGCGCATTGTTCGGTGGCGTATGTTTACTCTCCGCGAGCGCGGCCACGGACGCGCCGTCACCGGATCAATCGCCCTCAATTGTCCCCCTGAGTTCATTGAACCTCGGCGAAATGCAACAGAGCTGGGGCGGGCCGCAGGCGAATAAATCCGTGGGCGGTCGCCAGTTGATCATCAGCGGCGAGCGGTTTACCAACGGCGTGGGCACGCACGCGCGCAGCACGCTCTGGGTTGATCTTCTAGGCGGCGCGCAGCGTTTTCGTGCGGCGGTGGGAATTGACGACGAAGTCGTCACGCCGATTGTGCAGCGCGAACTGCGGAGCGCGTTTGAGAAGGGTTACGGCGAGCATCACCTCGTGAATGGCCGCGTGGTCTTCCAGGTGTTGGGCGACGGAAAGCGGCTTTGGAAAAGCAAACTGCTGCAGACCGGCATGCCCGCGGAGAAGCTGGACTTGGATGTGACTGGCGTGCAGACGCTGGTGCTGGTCGTGAGCAGCCTGGGCGACGCGGTGAATTACGATCACGCCGATTGGGCGGACGCGCATTTCGTCGTCAACGGCGCGAAGCCACGCGCGATTCCTCCGCCGCGTGAAGCGACTTATCTTCTGACGCCGCCCGCTGCTGCAAAACCGCGCATCAATGGCGCCAAGGTTTTCGGCGTGCGACCAAGCTCGCCGTTCCTGTTCACGATCCCAGCCACGGGCGAGCGACCGATGCGGTTCAGTGCGGATAAACTTCCGCGTGGCTTGCGACTCGACACCGCCACCGGCCGGATCACCGGCAGTCTCGCGCGGCGTGGGGAATGGCGCGTGCAGTTGCGCGCCGCCAACGCGCACGGTGAAGCGCGGCGCGATTTCAAAATCGTATGCGGCGACACGCTGGCGCTCACACCGCCGATGGGCTGGAATTCGTGGAACGTTTTCGTGCGCAACCCGGACGACGCCAAGGTGCGCGCGGCGGCCGATGCGATGGTGAGCAGCGGGTTGATCAATCACGGCTGGACCTACATCAACATTGATGATTGCTGGCAACGGCAGCACAGCTCCAAAGATCCACTCGTGGCGGGTGTTGGTCGCGATGCGAATGGCAACGTGTTGCCGAACGCGCGATTTCCCGACATGAAGGCGCTGTGCGATTACATTCACAGTCGCGGACTGAAAGCGGGAATTTATTCCTCGCCCGGGATTTACACGTGCCAGGGTTACACCGGCAGTTTTCAGCACGAGCAACTGGACGCGCAACGCTACGCGGATTGGGGCTTTGATTATTTGAAATACGACTGGTGTTACACGACGCACATCATTCCGAACGTGAGTTTGCACGAACAGCGCATCCCATGGCAGACGATGGCGCGGGCGCTCGCCGCAACGAAACGCGACCTCGTGTTCAGCTTGAGCGAGACGCTCGAAGTGTGGCCGTGGGCGAAGGAAACAGGCGCGAATTGCTGGCGCACGACCGGCGACATCACCGACACGTGGGCGAGCGTGGATGACATCGGCTTCACGCAAAATGGTCGGGAGAACGTCGCCGGTCCGGGCCATTGGAACGATTGCGATATGTTCGTGGTTGGCATGCTCGGCGGCGGTCGGCTGCATCCCACGCGGCTGACGGCGAACGAACAATACACCCACATCAGCCTCTGGTGTTTGCTGGCGTCGCCGCTGTTGATCGGGTGCGACATGACACAACTCGACGACTTCACGCTCAATCTGCTGACCAACGATGAAGTGTTGGAAGTAAATCAAGATCCGCTCGGCCGCCAAGCGCATCGGATTTCCAAGGACGAAAATGTGGAAGTCTGGGGCAAGGACATGGAGGACGGCAGCAAGGCGATGGGGTTGTTCAATCGCGGTGAATTTGAAAGCCCGGTAGCGGTGAGCTGGAGCGAGCTGGGAATCGGGGACAAAGCGCGTGTGCGCGACCTTTGGCGGCAAACTGACCTTGGTGAATTCACGATAGGTTTCAGCGCCACAGTTCCGCGGCACGGTGTAGTGTTGATCCGAGTTGCGCCGGTTCGCCGATAATTTAGTGCGAAGAATCCAGAGACCTCCTATGCAAACCGATCTCACGCGGTGCAAGTTAAAGTGTAGCCGTGTGGCGAATGGGGATGATTCTCCCTCACCCCGGCCCTCTCCCGCTGGGAGAGGGGGAATCTTTCGCCGCCTCCTTCAAGGACCGGCAGCTGGAATCGCCGGACAACCTGGCGTCCAACCGGAGTTGACCAAACCTTGTTCCCTCTCCCAGCGGGAGAGGGCCAGGGTGAGGGAGAACGCGCTGGCAGAGAAAAACTGCGGCTACAGAATTTGTGAAACCGTTGTGACTTGGCGGAAATACTGTTCGCGGACGCTCCCGCATTTCCTCGTGGGGGTTGCGCTCGGTCTCGCACTGCGATGTCCACCTTCGGTTTTCAGCCAGGGCGCGTCAGCGAACGGCAGGTTGCGCTGGGTTGACGCGAAGGAACTCTGCATCGAAGGCAAAGGATGGACCAACACGGCTTCATTCTATGATCGCCTGCCGGCCAAGGCCGAGGAGGTCGCGACGCCCGCCGTTTGGAATCTTGCGCACGATTCCGCCGGCATCGCGGTGCGGTTTGTAACGGACGCGACGGAGCTTTACGCAAGGTGGACGGTGCGCCGGGAAAAACTTGGCAAGCCACACATGCCACCCAGCGGCGTCAGTGGCGTGGATTTGTATGTGCGGCACAAAGGCAAATGGATGTGGCTGGGAGGGACGCGGCCGGATGATGGGGTAATCACTACGGAGAGACGTCTGACCACCGGTATGACGCCGGAACGGCGCGAGTGCATTTTGTATCTGCCGCTTTACAACGGTGTGAAGGAAATCGAGATCGGCATGCCGGCCGCGGCGAAATGCGAGTTGCCGCCCGCGCGACCAGTTCGTACCAAGCCGGTGGTGTTTCACGGCACGTCCATCGTGCAAGGTTGCGCGGCTTCACGACCGGGCATGGCGTATCCGGCGATTCTCGGCCGGCGGCTTGATTGCCCGACGATCAATCTCGGTTTCTCCGGAAGCGCTCATTGCGAACCGGAGCTGGCAAAACTTTTTGGTGAACTCGATCCCGCGGTTTACGTGCTCGATCCGTTGCCCAACATGAATGCCGAGGAAGTCGCGCGGCGGATGCCGGGGTTCATTGAAACTCTGCGCAACGCTCGTCCCAAAACACCGATCGTGCTTATCGAGCATTTGGAAGTTGGAGATGCGCTGGTGACGCCATCGCGCCGGCCCGGCTATGTCAAATCAAACGCCGAGTTGCGGAAGATTTTCGAGCAGCGGGTGAAAGCTGGGGACCGGAAGTTGTTTTACGTTCGGGGTGAGAAGCTCTTGGGCGACGATGGTCAGGGCACGGTGGACCGTGTGCATCCCACTGATCTTGGCTTTATGCGGATGTCGGATGAGATCGAACCGGTGTTGAAGCGTGCGCTGCGTGCAAGCCGATGACCTGAAACTTTCATGACACATTCCAATAGCAACCTGCCTATGAAAATCCTTCTGAGCCTAATGATATTCGTCGCGAGCCTCAGCATCGGCGGCGCAGGTGGTGAACCGTCAGCTCGCGAAGGCATCGAGTGGTGCGACATCTGGATTGTGCGCGCCAACGAAACAAATCTGCCGCTCGTGCTTTGTATCGGCCATGCGGTCACACACGACTATTTAACAGAATCCGGAACCAGTATACCGCTCTAACCATGATCATCCTTGCATATCGGTCAGGGGGACTAAGCGGAGCCGCTGCGTTTACTCGTCGGGAGTTAGTGGTGGTCGTATGCGCTCTCGCGATCTTGGTGTTGGTATGCTTTGCATCAATGATGCGCAATCGGAGTGCGAATCCCACTCGCATATGTCTGAGCAACCAAGCTCAATTGGCGCGGGCTTGCAGCCAGTATGCCCTTGATCATGGGGATCGTCTGCTAAGCGCTCGGTCTTGGATGGACGGCGTTTATCCAGAGCCATCGTTGCGCCAATTCCGGGAAGCCGAGAGGGTTCTACGTAAAGCTCAACTGAGTCCTTACTTGGGCGGAAATACCCGAGTCTATTTCTGTCCTGCCCAACAACGTAAACAGACTGCCACGCGATTTGTGGAGGTTCTCACTGGAAAAAGCGTCGGCCGGAGTGTCTCAATGAACTGTTATTTCATGTCTCCGGATTCCTGGACGCCCGGCTTTCTTTATTTCAGGAAAACGAGCGATCTCACCCGGCCGGGACCGGCAAACACCTTTGTTTTCATTGATGAAGGCGCAACCATCAACGACGGGTATTTTGCGACCGATATGGACACTTTCGATCCAAACAACATGCCCGCCAAACACACCACGAGCGCCCCGGCGACTTTCCACGAGGGGGCGGCGGGAATTTCCTTTGCGGATGGGCATGCGGAAATGCACAAATGGACTGATCCGCGCACAGCGAACGTGACTGCTGTAGGCTGGAGTTCTCCTAACAACTTGGACATTGATTGGATTCAATCCAAGAGTTCTGCCAAGGCACACAATCCGACTCGATAACCAAGCTCGATCAAGCATGAAAACCATGTTGCTCATTCTCTCGCTGGCGCTGTTTGCGGCATCCGAATCTAGTGGAGCTTCCCCGGCCGCTCGCGAAGGCATCGAGTGGTGCGACATCTGGATCGCGCACGCCAACGAAACGAATCTCCCGCGCGTGCTGCTCATCGGCGATTCCATTGCGCGCGGCTACCATCCGGCGGTGGAGAAGCAACTGGCCGGCAAGGCCTACGTTGCGCGGTTGACCACCTCGGCCTACCTGACGGATCCGATGCTGAACCAGCAGATCGCGTCCGTGCTCGATAACGTGCGATTCGACGTGATCCATTTCAACAACGGCCTGCACGGCTGGCAGCACAACGAGGAAACCTATCGCGAGGCATTTCCCGGGTTTGTGGCGACGATCCGCAAGCATGCTCCGAAAGCGAAATTGATTTGGGCAAGCACGACTCCATTTCGGCCAACCGCCGGCAACGGCGATTCGAACTCGGCCAAGAACGATCGGGTGCAGGCTCGCAATGCGATTGCACTCGACGTGGTGCGAAAGAAGAAAATTCGCGTGGACGATCTGTTCACGCTCATGCGCGGGCATCCGGAGCTTCACAGCGACGACGTGCATTTCAATCGGGATGGAACGGCCCTGCAAGGAGAGCAGGTGGCGCAGCACATCGCAAAACTCCTCCCGCCGTGAACGTGCGCGCAAGGCTCTTTTTTGAAAAGAACGTGGCTAGGCCGCTAGACGCCCAAAGCGGTTTCCCTCTCCCCTTCAGAATGGGCGAGGGCCAGGGTGAGGGGTGGAGGGAGAACCGCCGGGCCGTCGCCGTGCTCTGTCGCCCGTGTGGCAAAGTTGTCGGTAAGCAGTTATTGGCTCTGCTGGCGTTGTTGTTCGTGGGCCACCAAGCCGCCGTTGGCGCGAACATTTTGGAAGCCGGTTTTGCCAATCCACCGATGGAGGCGCGCCTGCACGCTTACTGGTGGTGGTTGAACGGGAACGTCACCAAGGAAGCGATCACGCGGGATTTGGAGGCGATGCTGGAAAAAGGCTTCGGCGGCGCGCTGATCATGGACGCCGGCGGCGCGGATAATGACAAAAACCAACCGGTGCCGCCCGGGCCGGTTTTCGGCAGTCCCGCCTGGCGCGAGCTTTACCGGCACACCTTGCGCGAAGCGGCTCGATTGAAAATGGAATTGGCGCTCAACATCCAGAGCGGCTGGAATCTGGGCGGGCCATCCGTGACGCCTGCGGATGCAAAAAAAATTCTCTGCTGGACCGAAACGGTTGTGGTCGGACCGGGCCGCGTCACGACCAATCTGCCGGCGGCGAAAGCTCGCAACGGGCTGCTCAAGGAAGTCGCGGTCGTGGCCGTGCCGAATCAGAATGGAAAGGCTGATCCGATCAGCAACTGGCCGGAGAAAGCGCTGTATCAAGTGATGCGCGGCTCGGCCCCAGACACCTCTGAATTGCTCGGATCGAGTAGCAGCGGACGTAAGTCCGCTCCATCTAAACCCGAGTCGGGGAAGGAAGTTAGAGCCGGCTCACGTCGGTTGCTACAATCAAGCGAGCCAGATCACACTTCGCCCTTGCTTGATCCTGCCAACGTTCTCGACCTCGCGCAGTTTGTGGATGCCGCGGGGACGTTGACCTGGACCGTGCCGGATGGCGAGTGGCGCGTCTATCGGTTCGGCTACACGGTCGCGCCGGGCAATCAGGTCAAGACCTTCAGCGCCGACTGGGGCGGGTTGGCCATTGATCCGTTGGATGCTGGCGCGTTCCAGCGCTATTGGGATGCGGTGGTTGAACCGTTGTTGCAAGAAGCGGCGGCTATTGGCGGGAGCACGCTCAAATACCTGCATACGGACAGTTGGGAGCTGCATCCTTACAACTGGACCGCCCGGTTGCCGGAGGCGTTCCGTAGGCAGTGCGGTTACGACTTGCGACCGTGGCTCCCGGTGTTGGCCGGACGCAAAGTCGGCGGCACGGAAGCCAGCGACCGCTTCCTCAATGATTTCCGAAAAACCGTCGCCACGCTTTCGGCCGAGAACCACTTTCAGACCTTCCTCAACAATGCGCACCGCCACGGCCTGCAAGTGCGGGCCGAGTCCGGCGGGCCGCACGCCGTGCCGATTGATGCGCAGCATTGCCTCGGCATGATTGACGCGCCGATGTCGGAATTCTGGGCCACTTCCTGGCGACATCGCGTCCGAGACGAAGACCGCTTTTTCGTCAAACAGCCCGCCAGCGCGGCGCACACCTACGGCAAGCAGATCGTGGCGGCGGAAGGTTTCACCACGATTGGTCCGCACTGGCAGGAGCGGGTTTGGCACAACCTCAAGCCGGCGTTCGACCGCGCGCTTTGCGAAGGGCTCAACCAACTTGTTTGGACGCTCGTCGCCTGCTCGCCGCGCGAAATGGGAATGCCCGGGCAGGACATGTTCGCCGGCACCCACTTCAATCCAAACAGTACTTGGTGGCGACAGTCAGAGGGGTTTCTTTCCTACATCAACCGCTGCCAATGGCTGCTGCGCCAGGGGCAATTCGTGGCGGACGTGCTCTACTACTACGGCGATCACGCACCGAATTTCGCGCAGCTCAAGCAATCCAATCCCGCCCAACTTCCCGCAGGCCACGATTACGATGTCGCGACGGAATACGTCGTGTTGAATCGCCTCTCGGTAAAGAACGGGCGCATGGTGCTGCCGGACGGTATGAGCTACGGCGCGTTGGTGTTGTCGCCGCACCGCTCGGTTTCGCTGGCGGTGCTGCGCAAGCTGCGCGCCCTCGCCGAAACGGGCGGCGTGATCATCGGCGCGCGTCCGGAATCCAGTTCGGGCTTGAACGCGTGGCGAAGCGGTGACTCCGAGGCCAAGGCGCTGATCGACGTGCTTTGGGGAAAAGCCGGCGCGGGGAATGGTCTGGTTCGTTTTGCCGCCGCCAGCGAGTGGGTGAAAGCAACTGGATTGCCGCCGGATTTCACGGTGCGCGAGAGCGCCAATTGCCGGCTGGATTACATCCATCGCCGCGATGGTGGAACAGAAATCTACTTCGTCGCCAATCGTGACGGAAAGCCGGCGCGCGGTTCGGTGCGGTTTCGAGTTGCGGGCAAGTTGCCGGAGTTGTGGAATGCTTGCGACGGCACGATGCGCTATCTGCCTCAATGGCGCGCTGCTGAAACTGGAACGACGGGAGTGCCCTTGGAACTCGAACCGTTCGGAACTGCCTTCATCGTGTTTCGAGAATCAAACCAACCGCCGCACCAACCTCCCGCTGAGATCACGCGCGCCAATTTTCCGCGATTCACGCCGCAGATTGACATTGCCGGACCGTGGCGGGTGGCGTTTGATCCCGCTTGGTTCTATCCCGACGACGCCACTGGGGGCAATCTGATGATGGAAGAGCTTGCGGACTGGACGCAACGGCCGGAAGCAGCGGTAAAGTATTTCAGCGGCGCCGCCGTCTATCGCACGAGTTTTGATGTCGCTTCCGCAGTTGCGGTTGGCGGAAAGAAGATCTGCCTGTCCGTCGGCGAGGTGCACGAAATGGCGCGGGTGCGGCTCAACGGTCGCGACCTCGGGATCGCCTGGTGTCCGCCATGGCAGTTGCCGATTCCTGAAGGTCTGCTAACGGCGAAAAACAATCAGCTCGAAATCGAGGTCGTGAATTTCTGGCCGAACCGGTTGATCGGCGACGCGAAATTGCCGCCCGCGCAGCGCCGCACGCGGACGAACATCGTGAAGTTCAACCAGCCAAAGAGCGACGCGCATTACACCACGCTGATGCCGTCCGGTTTGCTGGGGCCGGTGCGGTTGTTGGCCGAAACGCAAAACCAAACTCCTGATCGCGATGCAGAATTGCGGGAACCAACAACTCCGAATCGAAATTGAGTCAAGCCGTTGCTGAAACGTCATGAAACATCCAATGAAATCCCTCGCGTGGTTCGCCCTCGGTGTCGTGCTGCTCGTGGCACGAAGTGGCTTTGCCGAAGTCCGGTTGCCGGCGCTGTTTAGTGATCACATGGTTTTGCAGCAGGACCGAGCCGTGCCGATTTGGGGTTGGGCGGACCCGGGCGAAGAAATTTCCGTGAGCATCGCCGGACAAAAGAAAACGGCGCACGCGGATGCGGACGGCAAATGGAAAGTCACGCTCGATAAGCTCGCGCCCGGCCCGGCCCTTACTTTAACTGTGAGCGGCAAGAACACGGTCACGGTGAACGATGTGCTGGTCGGTGAAGTATGGTTGGGCTCGGGCCAGTCGAACATGGCCCGGACCACCAAGTCGGCCAAGGACTTTGCGAAGGAACAGGCGGCGGCCGATCTGCCCAGCATTCGCATGTTCAAAGTGGAATCGGGCGCGGCGACAAATGCACAGTCCGATTGCCGGGGCTCGTGGAAGGTTTGTTCACCGGAAAGCGTCGGCGGTTATTCCGCAGTGCTGTTCTTTTTCGGACGCGAGCTGCATCAGCAACTGAAGGTGCCCATGGGCTTGATTCACTCATCGGTGGGCGGCACGGCGATCGAACTATGGACGGATGCCGATTTGCAGCGCCAGCAACGGGAGTTGCGCCCGCTCTTCGACACGCTCGCGCAACGAACGAACGATGCCGCTGCGACCAAAGAGCCGCCGCCGAACGCGCGAATCAAAATCGGCGGTTTGTTCAACGGCAAGATTGCACCGCTCATTCCGTATGCGTTGCGCGGCGTGATTTGGTACCAGGGTGAAGCGAACACCAAGAGCATGGAGCAGGCCCGGCTCTATGAATATCAGTTGCCGCTCTTGATCAAGGACTGGCGCCGGCGCTGGGGCGAAGAATTTCCGTTTGCTTGGGTGCAGTTGCCCAACTTCGCCCGGAACGGCGAGCCGTGGTGCGTGGTGCGCGAAGGCATGTTGAAAACGCTGGCCTTGCCGCACACGGGCATGGCCATCACGGTGGACATCGGTAATCCGGACAACGTCCATCCGCAGAACAAGGAAGAGGTCGGTCGTCGGCTCTCGCTGTGGGCGCTGGGGAGCGTTTACGGGAAGGAAGTGCCGGCGATTTCCGGACCGCTACCGGCGGGACATAAAATCAAGGGCGACGAAGTCACGCTCGAGTTCCGCCACACGAACGGCGGGTTGGTGGCGAAAGGCGGCGCGTTGAAGGGCTTTGTCGTCGCTGGCGAGGATCGCAAGTGGCATCCGGCGCAGGCACGCGTCGCCGGCACGCAAGTGATTGTTTCCTGCGCAGAAGTCCAACGACCGGTCTCGGTGCGCTACGCGTGGGAGGGAAATCCCGACTGCAGTCTATTCAACGGCGCGGGCCTGCCGGCGTCGCCATTCCGGACGGATGATTGGAGATGAATCCAGATGAAGAACTGCAGCACCTGTAAATCCACGCTCTCAGATGCACAATCGTGGCGGATGTGTTATCACCGCGCCATAGACCACTGAGCATGCTTTTGCGCACGTTAAGATCGTAAATGAAAAATGCCTTCGCGCGCTACGATAACCCGGCGACATTTGAATTAAGTTTCAGCCACCATGAAAACCAGCCATGTTAAAGCATATCGAGCAGGGAACGGCCTCTTGCGGATGATGATTATTCTTGGACTTGCCTTCGCAGGAATTCTCAACGCCCAAAGCCCGCAAATGATCCCCGTTCTGGTGCGCGACGGGCGCGAATATGCCAGTGCAGCCGCCCTCGCCACGGTATATCAGATCGGCCTCAAGTCATTGCCGGGACGCACGGAGTTTGTCTTGTGTCATCAGGATCGCTGTGCCCTAGTCAACGCGGTGGTAACGGAGTTGAACGGAAATCAGCTTGTGGGAATCGAGGCTCTCGCGAAGGCTTTGGGCGCGGAATCCGTTTTCGGCTCCGGGCGAAAATCAGTCGGCTTCACCTTTTCCAAAATGGCCGGAATTTCTCCAGGAGTGCCCCAAGCGGGTAGTTTTGCGCCGCATTTCACGTTGAAGACGTTGGACGGCAAGCCGGTCTCGCTTGCGGACTTTCGCGGCCGGCGAGTGCTGATCAACAGTTGGGCCAGTTGGTGTGGCTGCCGCAATGACCTCCCCGCCTGGCAGGCGTTCTACCAGAAGCACCGTGACCACAATTTCGAAATCCTTTCCGTCGCCGTGGATGTGCAAGGCGCGAAAGTGGTGCGTCCCTACGTGGAAAAGGCCGACGTCACTTTCACCGTGGCCGTGGATGAGGCGGACGTACTGGGGCGCGCGTTTGGACTGAAATTGACGCCCGTGAGCATTCTGGTTGATGAACTGGGCATCATCAGAGCCAAAGGCGGAGGTCCGCAGAAAGATTTCCTTGAGCAGGTGGAAGCCGTGATCCGCGAACCGTTGAGCAAAGTGAGCACCCCCGTTGAAACTGCCCACGCATCGGACTCCGTTGCGGAATTGGAGCAAAGAGTTGCCGCCTCGCCAGAAGACTGGCGCGCGCGCACTGAGCTGGCGGAGCGGCTCGTGGCTGGAAAAAATCTCGAGGCCGCGACGAAGCAACTTGATGCCGCCAGGCGACTGAAACCGGACCACGCAGATCTATGTTTCCTGAATGGTCGGATTCTCTTGCAGCAAGGCAAAAACGAGGAGGCTTTGGAACAGTTTCGGAAAGCCCGCGAACTTGATCCGCAAAACTGGCGCATCCGAAAACAAATCTGGGCGATCGAACACCCCGACAAGTTTTACACCGCCCGCAACCCGGACTACCGCTGGCAAAAGGAGGCCCTGTCCAAGGAAAGGACGGCAAACACCCCCGCTGCGCCATGAGCCTGTCACAGCCAATAATGCCATGAGTAATCTTCAAATCAGCCCGGCCCCTACAGCGAACCGCCTCGCCTCCCTGGCCCGCTGGCTTTTGCTCGGTGCCGGTTTCGCGTTCGCGATCAATGGTGCGGAAATCTTCCAAAGCGCCACCGCCGCCGAGCGCACGCTCACAGGGGAGCAGTTGGAAAAGCAGCGGCGCACGGAATGGTTTCACCAGGCGAAGTACGGCATCATGTTTCACTTCGTGCCGAGCATGGGCCGATTCAAACAGATTCCTTGGACCGCCGCCGAGTGGAACGCCAAGGTGGATTCTGCCGACGTGAAAAAAGTCGCGCAACAGGCCGCGGATATTGGCGCTGGTTACGTGATTATTTCGCTCGGGCAAAAAGGCGATTACTACTGCGCGCCGAATCCGATTTACGAAAAGCACTGGGGCTTCGACCGCGGCCAGTTCGGTTCGCGTCGCGATCTGCCGCTGGACCTGAGTTTGGAACTCAAGAAGCGCGACATCAAAATGATGCTCTACGTGACCGGGTCGCCATTCGCGTCGCCGGGGCCGGCGAGCGAGAAAAATGGCTGGCACGGTCAGGGCCGGCAATTCACCCGCGGGGAGACGAGCCTCGAAGGCGAGCGCCTTTGGCTCGAATGCCTGCAATGGTATAGCGATCACTACGGCCAGGCGGTCGCGGGTTGGTGGGTGGATGGCATGAAGGATTTCTCCCCGGGATACGGCAAAAGTATTCACGCAGCGCTGCGCCACGGAAATCCCGACGCGATCATCACCTCGTCGGATTATGCGTTGTCGGATTTTTTGCACGGGCACTGCACGGGCAACTGGGAGAAGCAACAGCAGCGATTGCCCACGCGCGGCCGGCTCGACGAAACCTACGGCATCCAGTGGCATGCGTTTCAATACCTGGGTCGCTCCTGGGCCGCGAAAGGAACAAAACACACCACGGAATCCATCGCTCACTACGCGACGGAAGTGATCCAGCGAGGTGGCGTCATCACGTTCGACATCGGCACGTTTGAGGAGCAGCCGGAAATCAAAGGTCCGACGCTGGAAATTCCCAAGGATCAATTCCAGCAGCTCAAAGCCGTTCGCGACGCGATGGCAGTAAAGGAATCGCGGAAATGAACTTTGCCTACATCGCTGCGCAAAGTGGTTCCGCATCCGACGACGGAGGTTCTGGAATCAAATCCCTTTCTGTGTTTGGGCTCGCGCTCAAGATTGCATTTACAGTCTTTGCGGCAAGCCTGACCTCACTCGCGGCCACTCGCCCCAACATCGTCTTCATCCTTGCGGATGACTTGGGGTGGAAGGATGTCGGCTACGCGGGCAGCGCTTTCTATCGCACACCCAACATTGATCGGTTGGCGGGGGAGGGGATGCAATTCTCTCAAGCTTACTCACCCGCGTGCGTGTGCAGTCCGTCGCGAGGTGCGATTTTCTCCGGGAAAAATCCCGCGCGCACTGCGCTCACCACCGTCTGGGATGGACCGGGCGGCCCTGATGACCGGTTGTTCGACCGTAGCAAGGACCGCGGCGGAGTGAACCAGTTTCTTGAGGCTCAACATCGGCATGCGTTGCCGCGAAATGAAATCACTTTCGCCAAAGCCCTGGCGGAGGGCGGCTATGCCACAGGCTTCTTTGGTAAATGGCACTGCGGCGAAGTTCCCGGTTATCAGCCCGAAGTTTTTGGATTCCAAGTCGCGCGCGGCTATCGACTGCCCAAAGCCGGCGGTAACACGAAGGGTCACTGGACCAAGAGTTATCCCACGAACACGCTCGCGAACCTGCCGGGGCTTGCTCCGGACGACTACCTCGCTGACGTGCTGACGGACGAGGTCATCGGGTTCATTCGCACCAACAAGTCGCGCCCGTTCCTTGTGATGCTCTCGCATTATCTGGTGCATCTGCCGTTGCAGCCCAAACCGGAATTGGTCGCCGCTTACGACAGTGTGTCGCACAGCGACCAGACCAATTCAAAGTACGCCGCCATGATCGAATGCCTCGACCACAGCGTCGGCCGTGTGATGCAAACCCTGCACGAATGCGGGTTGGAGGAGAACACGATGGTAGTCTTTGTTTCCGACAACGGCGGGCACACTGGCATCACGTCCAACTATCCGCTGCTCGGCGGCAAGGCGTCTCCCTTCGAAGCCGGAATGCGTGTGCCGCTGGTGATTCGCTGGCCGGCTCGCGTCAAACCTGGCACTTCGTGTTCCGAGCGCGTCATCGGCATGGATTTTTATCCCACCTTTTTGGAGGCGGCGGGACTTCCCCTGCGACCCGCACAGCACGTTGACGGCGTGAGCTTGCTGCCCGTGTTGACTGCGAGAGCGAAGCTGGCCGCTCGGCCGCTCGTGTTCCATTTTCCGCACTATTCCGGCTCCGCCGCGCCGAACTCCGTGCTTCTCGACCAGGACTGGAAACTGATCCGCTTTTACAACGACGCCGCGGGCCGACATCTGCTCTACAATCTGGCCAACGATCCGTTCGAGCAACGTGATCTGTCGGCCGCGCTGCCGGAAAAAGTCCGGTCGCTGGATGAACGCCTGACCCGCTTGCTCGCGGACATGAAGGCGCAACTCCCGCTCAAAAATCCGGACTTCGATCCTAATGGAAAGAAAATCTCAAATCGCGCGACGACCCTCGCTCACGCGGAGCGTGATCAGTTGATGTTCGCCGCCCGCGTCGAAACCAATTCGCCCTCCCGAGGCGCAAAATGAAAGCCCGATCTTTCCTCACCCTGTTTTCCTGCTTGTTGCTCTGTTCGTGCAGCACTTTGCCTCGGCCGGCTGGCGCTCCGTCCATCTACACGCGCGCCGATGCGCCGCAACCGCTCCCGCCCTTGCCCACGCCGGCGCAGTATGCGTTTCAGCAGCAGGAGTTGCAGATGTTCATTCACTTCGGCCCAAACACGTTCACCGGCAAAGGTTGGGGCAGCGGCAAGGAAAGCCCGGACGTTTTCAATCCGACCGCGCTCGATTGCGAGCAGTGGGCGCGCGTCGCGAAGGAGAACGGCTTTTCCCGGATCACGATGACGGCGAAACATCACGACGGGTTCTGTCTCTGGCCCAGCGCGTTCACCGAGCACTCGGTCAAGAACAGCAAGTGGCGCGACGGCAAGGGCGATGTTGTCGGCGAATTCGTCCGCGCCTGCCGCAAGTACGGCTTGGGCGTCGGCCTCTATCTTTCGCCGTGGGATCGTCACGACGCGCGTTACGGTACGACGAACTACAACGATTACTACGTCGCGCAAGTGAACGAACTGTTCGATCGCTACTGCCAGATTGATTCGTTCTGGCTCGACCTCGCGGGCATTCAGAACAACCCGATGCCGTTGGACTGGCAGCGGATTTACGACGCGATTTATCGCCGCAATCCTGCCTGCACGATCGAGATGGGCGGGCCGGACTCCAGCGGCATCGGCAACGAAACCGGCACGGCGGCGGAGTCGGTGTGGAATTGTTCCGAGCTGCCGCGACTCAATCCGTCCGGGCTGCTGCCGGGCAAATTGCCCGTGGGCTACGCGGGCGGGGTGCAACCTCCGGCGGAGCGCGTCGGTGCGCATCCCAACTACAAGGCCATTCCCGTGGCGCATTATTTCACGCGCCAGGGCGACGCCTCGGTGCGCCGCGGCTGGTTTTGGAATCCCAACGCTGGCCGCGACACGAACTGGTGGCAGGAAACGTATTTCAAATCCGTTGGTCGCGGCATCAGCATGTTGTACGGCTTTGCGCCCGACCGCCGCGGGTTGATTCCGGACGAGGACATCGCCGGCGCCGTCGCGCTCAAGCGGATGCTCGACGCCACGTTCAAGGTGGATTTCGCGAGCGGCAAACCCACGGTGGCGAGCAGTTCCTGGCGAAGTTGCGCCGGCTACGACGCCGCGAAAGCGGTGGACGGCAACGCCAACACCTACTGGGCCGCCGCCGCGAGCGACACCGCCGCGCAACTGGAAGTGGACCTGAAGCAAACCGTGCGATTCAACCTCGTGGCGCTGCGCGAGCCGGTTTTCATGGGCCAGCGGGTGAAACAATATCGCGTGGACTATTGGGACGGCGCGGCCTGGCAACGGTTCTCCGAAGGCACGACCATCGGTTCTCAAAAGCTCGACCGTCGCGAAACCGTTTCAGCCAGCAAAGTCCGGCTGGTCATTCAAGACGCCCGCGCGTATCCCTTGATCTCGCATTTCGGCGCCCACCTGACACCGTTCATCGCGCCGGTTGAGCTGAAGACGAACACGAACAAAGATTGACGCCATGAAAATTCTTCAATTTGGAATCGTTGCCTGCGCGCTGATCGCAGCTGCCATGGCCTCGGCGGCGGATTCGGTTGTCAATCTCGGCGAGGCGCGGGTTTACAAGAAGGTTGGCGAGCGGGAATTGCATTTGTATCTCGTGAAGCCCGACGGTTGGAAAGCGTCCGACCGCAGACCGGGACTTGTTTTGTTTCACGGCGGCAGCTGGACGGGCGGCACGCCGGCGCTGCTCAAACCGCAGGCGGATTATTTCGCGTCGCGCGGAATGGTTTGCCTGCTCGCGGAGTATCGGTTGCTGAACGGCAAATCGAACGCGCCACCGACGGTCTGCATTCAGGACGCGAAATCCGTGATGCGCTGGGCGCGGAGTCACGCGAACGAACTCGGCCTCGATCCGCAACGACTCGGGGCGGGCGGCGGTTCTGCGGGCGGTCATCTCGCGGCGTTTACGGGACTCGTCAACGGCCTCGATGATCCCGGTGATGATTTGCAAGTTTCGCCGAAGCCGGCGGCGCTGGTGTTGTTCAATCCCGTTTTCAACAACGGCCCGGGCCAGTGGGGGCATGGCCGCGTCGGTGAGCGCTTCAAGGAATTTTCTCCGGCGCACAACATCACATCAAACGCACCGCCCACGATCGTTTTTCTCGGGCGCGAGGATCGGCTGATCTCGGTGAAGACGGTGGAGGAATTTCAGGCCGGCATGACGCAAGCCGGCGCGCGTTGCGAGACGCGCTTTTACGACGGCGTCGGTCATACGTTTTTCAATCGCGAACCGCATCGCACACTGACGTTAATCGAAGCTGATAAATTTCTCGTATCGTTGGGCTGGCTGCACGGGTCGCCCACGATCGCCGCCCCCGATGCACATGCGAAGAGCGCACCGGAAACTGAGTCGGCGACCCAACGCGATGCACGCATGAAATGGTGGCGTGAGGCGCGCTTTGGGATGTTTGTGCATTGGGGATTGTATTCAGGTCTCGCGGGAAACTGGAATGGGAAGGTCGTCGGGACGAAAGGCGGCATGGAGTGGCTTCAGAATCGCGTTGGCGCGGACACATTCACTTACGCCTCGAACGCGCTGCCGTTGTTCAAGCCCAAGCCCGGATTCGCCGCCGAGTGGGCGCGATTGGCGAAGGAGGCCGGGTGTCGCTACGTGGTGTTCACCACCAAGCATCATGACGGCTTCGCGTTGCACGATTCCAGAATCGGCGACTACAACGCGGGTTCACGACTGGATCGCGACCTCGTGAAGGAAATTGTGGAGGCCTTGCGCACGGAGGGTCTGCGGGTTGGTTTCTATCACTCGATGATTGACTGGCACCACGATCAATACGACTACACGCTGGCCAAAGGTTTGCCCTTTCCGGGCGGAAACAAGACTGCCATGCCCGGTCCGCGGGACCAGGCAAAGTATATCGCATATTTGCACGCGCAGGTGGACGAACTGGTTTCCAATTATGGTCGCGTGGACATCCTGTGGTGGGATTACAGCTCGAAAGAATTTCAAGGCGATACTGCCTGGGGCGCGTCTGAATTGATTCAGAAGGTTCGCACGCGCCAGCCGGCCATTGTCATGAACAACCGCTTGTTCCGCACGCCGGAGGCCGGCTGGGTCGGCAACGGCATGCAGACCTTGCCCACGTTGGATCCGCGCTTCGGTGATTTCATCACGCCTGAACAGCACATTCCCGCCACGGGCATGCCCGGCGTGGATTGGGAGACGTGCATGACCATGAACACCACCTGGGGTTTCAACGAGCACGATCTGGCCTGGAAGTCCGACGAGACGCTGATTCGCAATCTGGTGGACATCGCGAGCAAAGGCGGCAACTACCTGCTCAACATCGGTCCGACTGGCGACGGCAGCGTGCCGTCGGAAAGCGTCAAGGCCCTGCGTGCCATCGGGGCGTGGATGAAAGTGAATGGCGAGTCCATCTACGCCACGACGGCGAACCCGTTCGCCAAACTCGACTGGGGCACATGCACGAAGAAAGTCACCGAGAACGGCGGGACGCTTTACCTGCACATCCTCGCCCCGCCCGCTGACGGACGATTGGTTTTGCCCGGCCTGCGAAACAAGGTGCAAGGCGCGCGTCTGCTTGGTGGGAGCAAGCTTGAAGTGGCGTCGGACGCCACGCAGGCGGTCGTCCTATTGCCGTCGGACTCGCCCGTGGCGACCAATGCCGTCGTGGCGGTGGACTTCACTGGCCGCCTGGAGGTGAAACAACCATGAAGATTGGAATTGCGAGTGCGACTTGAGGGCAATGCAAATTGAAGCGCTGCGCCACTCCGCATTCCGCTAGCAGATTAGTTCCTGCGAGCTATTTCATTGCGCACTCAGCAATCGCTACGGTTTTCAGATGAAAGCACTTTCCCTTGTCGGTGGCGTGAAATGATTCGTTGCTGATGCTCGTCCGCGAAACAATCCTCATGCGACAATTAATTCCCTTTTCCCGGCGGCGACGCAGCATTTGGCTTTGCCTGCTCGCGGGCTTGAGCCTCATCGCGACCTCGCAATTCGGATTGTTGGCGGGCGAAAGCGTCTTGGTCCTCGGCCCGGAGATCGCTTTGCCGACTGGGGTGGACCGCGGCGAACTCTTGCTCGGGGAACTTGGCTGCGCCTCCTGCCACGCTGCGCCAGATGCCGTTGGATCACATCTCGCATCGCCAGTCGCGCCATTGCTGGGGAAGGAGGGCCTGCAAATCACCCCGCAGTTTCTTCGCGCCTACCTCGCCGCTCCCGCGCAAGCGAAGCCGGGCACGACGATGCCGGATCTGCTGGCGGGTCTTTCCGCCCGCAAACGCGCCGACGCGGTGGAATCGCTCGTGCATTTCCTGGTTTCGATTGCGCCGGCCGACACTTCCACCAACAACTCCGGCGATTCGGCGAAGGTGGTTCAGGGGCGCGAGCTGTTTCACAAGGTCGGCTGCGTCGCTTGTCACGCGCCGGAAATTCCCAAAGGCGGCACGGAGGCGGATGGGGTGAAGCGACTTCAGGCCGAATCCGTGCCTTTCGCGACTCTCGCCACCAAGTTTACTGTTTCCGAACTGAGCCGGTTTCTGTTCGACCCGGTAAAGTTTCATCCCGCCGGCCGGATGCCGTCGTTGAATCTCACCGAGCGCGAGGCCAATCTGCTGGCCGTTTACCTCTTGCGCGCCCAATCGCCGGCCACCGCTGGCGGCGAGACCACGACTGTGCCGGGCCTGGCGTATCAATACTACGAGGCGAATCGGTTTCAATCGGTGGGTGATATGGATCACGTGACCCCGGTGGACGAGGGGTTCGTGAATCGAGTTGAGCTTTCGCCCAAGCATCGCGCGGAGAATTACGGTTTTCGATTTCAGGGGATTTTCCGCGCCGAGAAGCCCGGCGAGTATACCTTTTTCGTGAATGCGGACGACGGCGCGAAGCTCTTCATTGATGGCAAGCTGGTGGTGGACAACGACGGTGTGCATCCGCCACGCGAAAGGTCCGGCAGTATCAGCTTGGAGGCGGGCGATCATGGTTTCCAGGTTTTATTCTTCAACGCGGGTGGCGGCGCCGAGTTGGCTGTGTCCTGGCAGCGGCCTGGCGGCAATCGCGACCGGCTTCCGCCGCGCGTGCTGTTTCATGGCGAGCAAACAATGACGCCGCTGGACGCTGAGAATTTCACCGTGAACCCGGTGAAGGCGGCGCGAGGAAAGGACCTGTTCGCTTCGGTCGGCTGCGCGGCGTGCCACGACCTCGGATTGGCGAAGCCTGCGGCGAAAGCAAAGCCGCTGTTGGCGTTGAATCCAACGAAAGGTTGTCTCGCGGAACGCCCGCCCAAGAAGTCCGCGAATTACGCCTTCTCGTCGGCGGATCGGAATGCGTTGCGCGAGGTGTTGGCGCAAAAGCAACTGCTCACGCAACCGCGCGAACCGAAAGCGGAGGTGGCGTACACCTTGGCGCGGCTCAATTGCCTGGCCTGTCACGCGCGCGACGGTGTGGGCGGGCCGAGCGCGGCGCGTTCGCCGTATTTCGTTTCCGTCGGTGAAGTTGATTTGGGCGATGAAGGCCGGCTTCCTCCGCATCTCAACGCGGTGGGTGGCAAGCTGCGGCCGGAATGGTTGCGGGAGGTTTTGTGCAATCGCGCGACGGGCCGGCCTTACATGGCCACGCGCATGCCGCAGTTTGGGTGCAACAGTGTGGCGCAACTCGTCACGCTGCTAGCGCAGGCCGATGGGCCTTCACCCGCCGAATCGCCCGCGCACGCTGAAGACGCGAAGTGGGGACGCAAGCTGGTGGGCACGGCCGGCATGTCGTGCATTTCGTGTCACACGTTCGGCGGCCACAAATCGCTCGGCGTGCCGGCCATGGATCTCACGTTGATGACGAAACGTCTGCGGTCGGATTGGTTCGCGCGCTACCTGGTGAATCCCGGTGCGCTGCGACCCGGCACGCGCATGCCGCCGTTCTGGCCGGAAGGCAAGAGCGCGCGTCCGGACATTCTCGGCGGCGACACCGCGCGGCAAATTAACGCGATCTGGGCGTTCCTGGCCGATCCGAAAGAGGTCGGTTTGCCCGATGGTTTGGTGCAGGGGAAAATCGAACTGGTCGCGGACAAGGAAGCGGTGATGTATCGGAACTTTATCAAGGGTTCGCCGCGATCCATCGGCGTGGGTTATCCCGAGAAGGCAAATCTCAGTTGGGATGCGAACGATGCGCGGTTGGTGTGCATCTGGCAGGGTGCGTTCATTGATGCAGGTAGGCACCGCGAGGGGCGGGGCGAGGGATTCGCGAATCCACTTGGGCACAACGTGCAACAATTTCCCGCCGGCGTTCCGCTCGCGATTTTGTCGTCGCCGTCGCAACCGTGGCCGAATCTGGCTGGCAAAGCTGCTGGCGTCCGCATGAAGGGCTACGAACTTGACGCCGTGCGACGTCCGACGTTCCGCTACGAATTTGCCGGCGTGTTAGTGGAGGATTTCTTCACGGCCAAAGGGCAGGAGCTCGATGCGTCGTTCGTCCGCACGCTTCGCTTCAAAGGAAACAAGCCGGCGGGTAATTTGTGGTTTCGTGCCTGGGCCGGCGCCCGCGTGGAGCTGCAGGCAGATAAGTCCTATCTGCTCGATGGCAAAATCAAATTGAAGATCACGAGTGCTGGCCCGCCGCTGATTCGCCAGAGTGAAGGCAAAACTGAATTGTTGTTGCCGGTGGATTTAACCGGTGGCGAAACCAAGCTCGTTCAGGAAATTATTTGGTGACCATTTGATCCTTATGCGGCATTTCAAAATCGGCCTGTTTACTGTCGCGTTGGCCCTCGCCAACGTCGCGCCTGCTTTCGCGGCGGAGTCAGCGCCGAAAGAGGACGTGTTTTCCAAAATCATCACGCTGCCCACGCCGCCGGGCGTGCAATTGGAGGCGGGCGGCATGGAATTTCTTCCGGATGATCGGCTGGCCGTCTCGTCGCGCATTGGCGATATCTTCATCATCGAAAATCCGCTCGCCGATCCGCCGAGTGAAGTTCGCTACAAACAATTTGCCTCCGGTTTGCACGAAGTGTTGAGCCTGGCGTGGCGCGACGGCTGGTTGTATTGCGTGCAGCGCGGCGAAGTCACGCGCATGAAGGACACCGACGGTGACGGTCGCGCGGATGTGTTCGAGACGGTTTCGGACGGCTGGGAGATTGGTGGGGATTATCACGAGTATGCCTTTGGATCGAAGTTCGACCCGGAAGGAAACATGTGGGTCGTGCTCTGCCTCACTGGCTCGTTCAGCAGCCAGAACAAGTATCGCGGCTGGTGTATGCGCGTGAATGCCGACGGCACGACGCTGCCGACGTGCAGTGGCATTCGTTCGCCCGGCGGCATCGGGACGAATTATTTGGGCGACATGTTTTACACCGAGAATCAAGGGCCGTGGAATGGCGCGTGCGCTTTGAAACATCTCGTGCCCGGCGACTTCATGGGGCATCCCGCCGGATTGACTTGGTGGGGCGAGGCGGAAACCAAAATTCTTGGGCAGAAGCCGGAGATGCCCAAGGACAACAGCCGCATGATGGTCGAGGCGAAGAAAATTCCGAAACTGCGTCCGCCGGCGATTTATTTTCCGTATCCGAAAATGGGCCAGTCCGCCGCCGGGTTCGCCAACGACATGTCGCAGGGAAAATTCGGGCCGTTCCGCACGCAGATGTTTGTGGGCGATCAAACTCACAGCACGGTGATGCGCGTGTATCTGGAAAAGGTGAAGGACCATTATCAGGGTGCGTGCTTCCCGTTCCGACGTGGATTCGATTCGGGCTGTCTGTCGCTGGCGTTCGCGCCGGATAGCTCACTTTTTGTCTATGGCACGGATCGGGGTTGGGGTGCGCGCGGCGGAAAACCGTTCGCGTTGCAGCGGCTCGCTTGGCTGGGAAAAACGCCCTTCGAGATTCACGAGATGCACGCCAAGCCGGACGGGTTTGAATTCACCTTCACCCAACCCGTGGATCGCGCGACCGCGAGCGATCCGAAATCCTACACGGTGGAAACCTACACTTACGTTTACCGCGCCGAGTACGGCAGCCCGGAAGTGGACAAGACCACGCCGGCGATCAAGAGCATCGCCGTGAGTGCAGATGGTCTGAGCGCGCGCGTAACTCTCGATGCGATGGCGGAGGGACACGTCCATGAATTTCATCTGCCGGGCGTCAAGTCCGCTGACGGCAGGCCGCTGCTTCATCCCGCTGCCTACTACACGCTCAACTACATTCCCGAGCGCTGACGTGCAGGAGCCGAGGTAAGTCAGGTCGAGAATAGTTCCTGCGAGCTATTTCGCCGTTTCACCGGGAACAGCTAGGCTGTTCGCAATGTCTCGCCGCATCAGCACACTGGCAGTTTTGGCCTTGGGAGCGTCCTTCGCATTGGGGGTTAGGGGGTTGAACGCCGCTGATTGGCGACCAGTGCCCGGCCACATCATGACGCGGTGGGCGGCTAAGATGGATCCACGCCATCCGCTGCCCGAATATCCGCGCCCGCAAATGGAGCGACGCGACTGGATCAATCTCAACGGCCTGTGGGATTACGCCATTCAGCCGACGAACGCCGCGGCGCCGGGAAGCTACGACGGTCAGATTCTGGTGCCGTATCCCATCGAGTCCGCGCTCTCGGGCGTGAAGAAGCCGCTCACCAATGCCGAGCGGCTCTGGTATCGGCGGCAATTCAAATCACCGAAACTCGCAGACGGCAAACGACTCTTGCTGCACTTCGGCGCGGTGGATTGGGAGGCGAAGGTTTTCATCAACGGCCAACCGGTGGGTGAACATCGCGGCGGCTACGACCCGTTCAGCTTCGACATCACGGACGCGGTGAAGCCGGGTGAAAATGAATTGGTGGTCGCGGTTTATGACGCCACGGGAAATCACCAAGCCGCTGGCAAGCAGAACTTCAACAAGATTGCCAAGCCCGGCGGCATCGCCTACGCGCCGAGCAGCGGCATCTGGCAAACCGTTTGGTTGGAAGTGGTGCCAACGGACTACATCGCGGACTTGAAAATCGTTCCCGACGTGGATGCGGGCGTGGTGCGCGTCACCGTCCAATCAACTCGGAACGCCGGAGTCTCGCCGGCTTTGCTGACTGCGTTCGCCGGTGGCAAAAAGATTTCGAGCGCAACTGGTCCGGCGAACAGCGAAATCATTTTACCAATCAAAGACGCGCGGTTGTGGTCGCCCGACGATCCGTTTCTCTATCAATTGACCGTTCGCCTCGGCAGCGATGAAGTGCGCAGCTATTTCGGGATGCGGAAGATTTCCATCGGCAAGGATGAGCAAGGAGTGCCGCGGTTGTTGCTCAATGGCAAATTTGTTTTCCAAGCCGGACCGCTGGATCAGGGTTTCTGGCCGGATGGACTTTACACCGCGCCCACCGATGGGGCGTTGCGTTTCGATGTGGCGGAAATGAAACGGCTCGGCTTCAACATGGTTCGCAAGCACGTGAAGGTTGAACCGGCGCGCTGGTTTTATTGGTGCGACAAACTCGGCTTGCTCGTCTGGCAGGACATGCCATCGGGCGGCGGTGGCGGCGGCGCGAACGACAAAAAGGACGGCACGCCGAGCACGCCCGAAGCGGCGCAGCAGTTCGAATCGGAGTTGAAGGCGCTGGTGCAGAAGCATTGGAATCATCCTTCGATCATCATGTGGGTGGTTTTCAACGAGGGTTGGGGGCAATACGACACGCCGCGCTTGACGCAGTGGGTGAAGGAACTCGATCCCTCCCGGTTTGTTTCGAATGCGAGCGGATGGAACGACAAGGAGTGTGGCGACGTTCGGGACGTGCACAGTTATCCCGGGCCGGCGGCGCCGAAGATTGAAACCGTCCGGGCTGGAGTGCTGGGTGAGTTCGGCGGGTTGGGATTGGGTATTCCGGAACATGCGTGGGTGCCGACGAACACGTGGGGTTATCGCTCCGCCACGGGCAAACGACACCTGACGCGCAATTATGTCGAGCTTTGGCGGAAGACCTGGGATCTCAAACGCGACGCCGGATTGAGCGCGGCGGTTTACACGCAGCTCACCGATGTGGAGACGGAGAGCAACGGTTTGCTGACTTACGATCGGAAGGTTGTGAAAGTGGACGCCGTGCTAGCCGCTGCCGCGCATCGTGGTCAGTTCGCACCGCCGCCGGTGTTCGCCACCGTTGCGCCGACGGCGCAGAACGAGCCGGTGCGCTGGCGTTACACCATGAACGCGCCGGGCGATGACTGGATGCAACCGAAGTTCGACGACGGAAGCTGGCTGGAGGGCGCCGCGGGTTTTGGTAACTCCACGTTTACCAATCGCGCCGTGCGCACGGTGTGGAACGAGCCGGAAATCTGGTTGCGCCGAGAGGTCACTTTGGATCGAAGAGATTTGCGCGGCCTGGCGGTGAAGTGCCTGCACGAATCGGACGTGGAAATTTATCTGAACGGAGTTCTCGCCGTGAAGACCGGCGGCCGCAAGCAGGATTACGAGGAGCTTGATCTCAAGCCGGCGGCGCAAAAGGCGTTACGGCGCGGAACCAACTTGATCGCCGTTCGCTGCAAGCAAAACAAGAACGGAAGCTTCATTGATGTGGGGTTGGTGCAGGAACAGAAGTAAGGACGAAACCATGAGCAACAGTTTTCAGACACGGCGACAGTTTTTGAAGGCCGGAGCAGTGCTGGCGG
Organism: uncultured Bifidobacteriaceae bacterium; assembly: GCA_964458575.1. GTDB lineage: Bacteria > Verrucomicrobiota > Verrucomicrobiia > Limisphaerales > JADLHS01 > CAYWMD01. Next base: position 89,848 of record CAYWMD010000018.1, read on the forward strand.
GCGCTGTTGCCGTGCCGGGTGTTTGGGGCGGCGCTGTCAGCCGCGCGGCGGAATCACCCAATGAAAAACTCAACGTCGCGGCCATCGGCGTGGGCGGGCAGGGCACGGGCATCGGGCATTCCGCTGGCACGCTCGGAAACATGGTGGCGGTCTGCGATGTGGATCGAAGTCGCGCGGAAAAATTTGCAGCCAAGTATGAGGGCCGTTGCGCGATTTACAGCGACTACCGAAAACTCCTCGAGCGAAAGGATATTGATGTGGTGACCATCGCGACGCCGGATCACTGGCACGCGGCGATTGCCATCGCGGCTCTGGAAACCGGACGGGACGTTTATTGCGAGAAGCCGCTTACGTTGACGATCGACGAGGGGAAGGAAATTTGCAAAACCGTCAGACGTACGAAGCGCATCTTCCAGGTCGGCACGCAACAACGCAGCGATAACAAGTTCCTTTCTGCCATTGCGCTGGCGCGCAGCGGGCGACTCGGCAAACACCTGACCGCCACGTGCTCCATCGGCGGCGCGCCGAAGGGCGGCCCGTTCAAGACCTCCCCGCCGCCGGCCAATCTGGATTGGGATTTTTGGCTGGGGCAGGCGCCAATGGTGGATTACATCCCGGAACGCTGCCACGGCGAGTTTCGTTGGTGGCTGGAATACTCGGGCGGCAAGTTGACCGATTGGGGCGCGCATCATGTGGACATCGCGCAATGGGGGCTCGGGATGGAGTACACCGGACCGGTGGAGATCGAAGGCCACGGTGAGTTTCCCAACATTCCGAATGATTTCGATCCTGTTGCCTTTTTCGCCGGCCGGCAAAAGCTCGTGGACGGTTACAACACCGCCACCGAGTTCACGATCAATCTGACTTTCAAGAACCGTTCGCAGGTCATCGTCCGCGACGGGCCGGACAACGGCATCTGGTTCAAGGGCGAAAAGGGAGAAATCTTCGTGAACCGCGGCAAGCTCACCGGGCCGATGATTGACGAACTGACCGACAAGGATCGCGAGTGGCTGAAGCAGCAGATGGACAAGCTGTACAAAGGCATGCAGCGCCGCGGCCACATGCGGAATTTTTTCGACTGCGTCAAGGCGTGCAAAGAGCCGGTGTCCGACGTGTGGACGCATCATCGCATTCTGACCTCCTGCCACCTCAGCAACCTCGCCATGCTGCTCAAACGAAAACTGCGCTGGGATCCGAAGCGGGAGGTATTTATCGGCGATGCGCAGGCCAACGCTCTCTTGACCCGCCCGCGTCGCAAGGGTTACGAACTCCGCGCCTGAATGAAAATCATCATCCGTCTCCTCCTCCTCATTGCGTTCCTCGGAGTGCTCGGCGTAACTCGCGCCGACCAACCAAATTTCGTCCTAATCATGGCCGACGATCTCGGCTACGGCGACATCGGCCCGTTCGGTTCTAAAGTAAATCGCACGCCGAATCTCGACCGCATGGCGCGCGAAGGGATGAAGCTCACCAGTTTTTATGCCGCGCCGGTTTGCACGCCGTCGCGTGCGCAAGTGTTAACCGGCTGTTACGCGAAGCGCGTCTCCCTGCCAGCCGTGATTTTCCCCGCCAGTCCGATCGGTTTGAGCGCAGAAGAACACACTATCGGCGGCCTGCTCAAAGCTCGCGGTTACGACACGATGGTCATTGGCAAATGGCATGTGGGCGACGATCCGAGTTTTCTGCCGACGCGCCGCGGGTTTGATCATTACTTTGGCCTGCCGTACTCCAACGACATGGGCGGGCCCGAACGCGCCGGGCAAACAAGACCCAATGGCAAACCCGACAAACGTCCGCCGCTGCCGCTCGTGCGCGACGGGAAGGTTATTGAAACGGTCAGTCCGAAAGCGCAGGAAAAAATCACGGATCGCTACACCGACGAAGCGGTGAAATTCATCCGGGCAAATCGCAAGAAGCCCTTCTTCCTCTACCTGCCACACACGGCGGTTCATACGCCCATCCATCCCGGCGAGAAATTTCACGGCACAACATATAGTCCGTTCGGCGACTGGGTTTCCGAACTTGATTGGAGCGTGGGCCGGGTGCTCGACACGTTGCGCGAACTCAAGCTCGACAAAAACACGCTGGTGGTTTTCACAAGTGACAACGGGCCGTGGTTGAGCCAGGGAACGAATGGTGGTGTTGCCGGTCCGTTGCGGGGCGGCAAAGGCAGCACTTACGAAGGCGGCGTGCGTGAACCGACCATCGCCTGGTGGCCGGGGCATGTTGCGGCGGGCTCGAGTTGCGATGCCGTTGCGGCGAACATTGATTTCCTTCCCACCTTCGTGAAGCTCGCCGGCGGCACCGTGCCGACGGATCGTGCGATTGACGGCAAAGACATCTCCCCGCTGCTTTTGGGACAGAGCAGCACGTCGCCGCACGACGCGTTCTATTATTTCAACGGGATCAAACTTCAAGCCGTCCGTTCCGGACCGTGGAAGCTCGCCATCGTTCCGCGACCAAAGGAAGTGCAAAACGAAGCCGCGCCATTCACGCCGCGGCTCTACAATCTCGACGCTGAAATCGGTGAGCAAACGAACGTCGCCGCTGACCATCCGGAAGAGGTGGCGCGTTTGCAACAACTCGTCGCGCGCATGGATGCCGATCTAGGTGCGACTGGCAATGGCCCAGGTGTGCGCCCGCCGGGTAGGGTCGAGAGGCCCGTCGGCCTTTGGCTGCCGGGGCAAGAGCCGAAAGCCACCGCGTCCGACAAGGCGTCGCAATAAACTTTTTCCTATTTGCATGACTCATAATTTCTTTCTTAAGCGCGCTTTGCGTTGGCGCACTGGCGTTGGCGCGTCCACCGTCGCATTTTGCGTAATCCTTTTGCTGACCAGGTGGTCGCCAGGGACGGCGGTTGCCGCAACGCCGTGGTGGAATGAATCGGTGGTTACAGCGCTTGGCCAGGCTGGGACGAACCGCCCCGCGTTGGTGGCCGCCCTGGAAAAAACGCCTGTCGCACAGCGCGAGGGAATGCAGTTCTTGATCGCGAACATGCCGGAGCGGGATCTGGTTTCGTTGTCTGCCGAATTCCTGCTGGAGAATGTTGCGCTGGCTTACGAGTCGTTCGCAAAGGCGCCGTGGGCGAAACAAGTTTCGCACGAGATGTTTCTCAACGAAATCCTGCCGTACGCCAATGTCTCCGAGGATCGTGATAACTGGCGCGCGCGTTTGCGGGAGATCGCGCTGCCGTTGATCGCGGATTGCACCACGCCGGGCGAGGCGGCGCAGCGCATCAACCAGAAGATGTTCAAGCAGCTCAAGGTTAAGTATTCGATGAAGCGGCGCGCGTCGGATCAGGGACCGTTCGAGACGATGCAAACGGGCATCGCGACGTGCACCGGGCTTTCGATCCTGCTGGTGGACGCGTGTCGTTCGGTGGGCATTCCCGCGCGCGTCGTCGGCACACCGCTGTGGGTCAACAACAGCGGCAACCACACGTGGGTAGAAGTGTGGGATGGCGATTGGCATTTCGCCGGTGCGGCGGAGGCGAGTCCGCAGGGGCTCGATCATGGCTGGTTCGTGGGCAACGCGTCGCAGGCCATCGCGAATGATCAGCAGCACGCGATCTACGCGGTGAGCTTTCGCAAGACCGGCGTGATCTTCCCGCTGGAATGGAAGCGCGGCGCCAATTACGTCCACGCCGTGAACGTCACGGAACGCTACGCGGCAAAGTCAAAGCCCGTCGCCACCGTCACGATGAAGCTCGAAGTGAAGGTGTTGGAGCGGCCGATGGGCCAGCGCGTTGCGGCCAAGGTCAGCGTCACCGACAGCGCGGATGCGAAGTTGCATTGGGAAGGCGTTAGTAAAGCCGACCCCGCTGACATCAACGATCATGTGAGTTTTCCGTTGCCGCCGCAGCGCACCTACATCGTCGAAGCGGAGCAGGGCGGGGTGAAGAACAAGCGATATTACTCGACGGGCACGAATCAACAGGACGTGCTGGTGATTCACATGAGCGGTGTGCCCGTAGTGATGGCGCCAGCGCCAATGGCCTGCGCGATGCCACCCAAGGTCGCGCCGATCAAGGCGAACGAGGCCGCTGAACTCAAAGCCGCGGTGACGGCATACTTTACCGCGGCACCGGAAAAGCAGGCGGATTGGAAGTTCCCCCGCGCCTTGAACGCCTTGCTCGCGAAGAACGAACCGGCGGTGCGATCCATTGTTTGGGAAGCGCTGCTGGCCGCACCTATCCATGACGCGTTGAAAAAGAGTTTCGATGAAAACAAAGTGCATTCCGCCGACAAGGTGAGTCCCTACACCGTGAAAACGGTCGGCACGCGGCCAGAAAAGGGTTGGGCGTTATTCATCGCCATGCACGGTGGCGGTGGCGCCCCGCAGGAACTCAACGACAGCCAATGGGTGAAGATGCAGAACTACTATCGGGATCATCCCGAGGTGGGCGGTTATCGTTACGTGGCGTTGCGGGCGCCGAACAACGAATGGAATGGATTTTACACCGGCTACGTTTATCCGCTGATCGCGAACTTGGTGAAGCAATTCCTGGTATTCGGCGACGTTGACCCAAACAAGGTTTTCCTCATGGGCTATTCGCACGGCGGTTATGGCGCCTTCGCCATCGGGCCGAAAATGCCGGATCGCTTTGCGGCGATTCATTCGAGCGCCGCCGCACCGGCCGACGGCGCGCAACCGCAGACGCTGCGCAACACGCCGTTCACCTACATGGTTGGTGAAAAAGACATCGACCACGGGCGCATTAAGCGCGCGCGGGAATTCGCGGCGGCGATCGAACAGTTGCGCGGTGGACGGAAGGATATTTTTCCTGTGAGTGTTTCAATCATTGCGGATCATCCGCACTCGGGGCTGCCGGATCGGGAGAAGATCGCCGAGATGTATCCGGCCGTGCGTAATCCCGTGCCGCGTGAACTGACGTGGCCGCTGACCGATCAAGTGGTGAGTGACTTCTTCTGGTTGCACGCCGACGCGCCGCAGCGCGGGCAGGAATTCAACGCGACGTGCCAGAACAATCAGCTTGAGGTCACCACCAAGAATCTCTCTGGCGGCGTGGTGTTGCTCGACAGCCGGCTGGTTGATTTCAAGAAGCCGGTGGAACTTTCGTTCGCCGGCAAGAGCACCAGGCACAGACTCCAACCTGATCTGCGGTTGCTCTGTGAAACCATGCAGCGGCGCGGCGATCCTGATCTGGCGTTTACAGCCGCGTTGCGCTTGCCGGGCGATGGGAAATTGGCGGCCCAACCATGAAGGCCTCGGCCCTGACAACGATTCTTGCGGCGTTGGCGCTATCCGTTTCGGCGGGCGAATGGAAATTCCCGTGCCCGGAAAGCGAAATTGAAAGTTACACCGCGTATCACATCCGGCAGCCGGTGAAAGTGGACGGCAAGCTGGACGAACCATTTTGGCGACTCGCACCGACTTCGCCCCGCTTCAAGGACATCATCACCGGCGGGCCAACGCTGCACGACACACGGGTGACGGTCGTTTGGGATGACGAGAATCTCTATTTGGGCTACCGCGTGGTGGAGCCGTTCGTTCGCGCGAGCTTCACGAATCACAACGCGCCGGTCTGGCAGGAGAACGACGTGGAGTTTTTTGTGGCGGGGCGCGATTCGTATTTCGAATTTGAAATCAACGCGCTCAACACCACTTACGAGATGTTTTTTATCTGGGAAGACGCCTACGAGTCGGGCGGCTTTGCCGCGGTGCCGGAGTTTGCGCGTTCCCAGCTTAGACCGTTCAACGGAGTTGGTTTCTCAACGCATCCCCGCGGTAATCGTTTGCGTCATCCGGACTGGCCGTTTCCCGGTTTACGAACGGCCGTGTTCGTGGACGGCACGTTGAACAACGATTCCGACCGTGATCGCGGTTGGACCGTTGAGCTGGCGTTTCCGTGGCGTGGCATGAAGTGGCTGGCGAAAGCGGACAATCGCGCGTTGCCGCCGCGCGACGGCGATGAGTGGCGCATGGATTTCTCGCGATTCAATTCGTACAAGGAAGCTCCGCCGGCGGAGGATTCCGGCGGCTGGGTGTGGACGCGCCACGGGGCTTGGGATTCGCATATTCCCGAGTGCTTCGCGCGCATCCGCTTCAGTACGAATGACGTCAGCTTTGCGGCAACCAACCGATCTCCTTCCACTCAAACCACAAACCCAAAATGAAACGCTCAATTCGTTATCTCCTTTTGAATTCTCTACTCACCGCGACCGTGGTCGTGAGTTGCGGTGATCTGTTCGCCGCTGAAAAGGTGAAATTGCCCGAGCCGCCCGTGATTGATCCTGGTCCGCCCGGTGGTGTGCCCTCGGATGCGATCGTGCTGTTCGACGGAACAGATTTGTCCCGCTGGCGTGGCACCAAGACCAACGCGGCGCGCTGGAAGGTTCAGAACGGCTACATGGAAGTCACCCGCACCGGCGAAATCTTCACCAAGGAAGAATTTGGCGACGTGCAACTGCATGTCGAGTGGGCGTCGCCTGCCGAAGTGAAAGGCAAGGATCAAGGCCGCGGCAACAGCGGAGTGTATCTGATGGGCCGCTACGAAATCCAAGTGCTCGATTCGTACGAGAACAAGACGTATCCCGATGGGCAGGCGGCAGCATTTTACGGTAATGCGGCGCCGCTCGTGAACGCGTGCCGCAAGCCCGGCGAGTGGCAGACTTACGACATCATTTTCCACGTGCCCAAACCGCAGGCAGACAGTTCCGTCGCGCCCGGGTCTTTCACCGTGTTGCACAACGGCGTGTTGGTGCAGGACCACATCCCGGTCAAAGGACAATCCACCACCGCCTCAGCATTGAAGGGCGTGGCCACCAAAGGCCCGCTCGTCTTGCAAGATCACGGCAATCCCGTTCGCTATCGCAACATCTGGATTCGCAAGCTCTGAGCAATCAGGGATTCACTGCAAGTGAAGATTTTTCACGCCAATCGGCCCTGCCTCTATTTTGCACTGGGCGCGATCGCATTGAGTGTCATGCGTGTCAGCGCGAGCGACCTCGCATTCGGCGATCCGGCGAATGTCGCGCCGTTTCCCGCTTGGGCGGTGGGTCAGGCGAATCGTTCGGAAGATTTTGACGCGCTGCCGGGGTTTCAAAAAGCGCCGCCGGGCTTCGGCATCGTGCCGTTCTTTTGGTGGATCGGCGATCCGCTCACCAAGGAACGACTCGCGTGGGAATTGCAGCAGATGGAGGGGATGGGGGTCGCCGGCTATCAAATCAATTACTCGCATTCCGACCAGGGCGGGTTGAGTTACGGGCTGACGTATCCCAGCGAACCCGCGTTGTTCTCGCCGGAATGGTGGAAGCTCACAGAGTGGTTCATGGGGGCCGCGAGGCAACAGGGCGCGGGCATCAGCCTGAGCGACTACACACTGGGCATCGGTCAGGGTTGGCGCGTGGACGAATTGCTGCGCGAGCATCCCGAGTTGAACGGTCAGGTGCTCCGGCTCGTCACGAGCAACGTGCCGCCCAATGCGCTTTGGGTGACAAACATCGCCGATCGCCAGATCGCCGTCGTCGCCGAGACAGTGAAGCCGTCGTTGGACCCAATGCACCCACTCTCCGGGCCGGAGTATGCACGGAGATTTTTCGGCCAGTTCGAAGACCGCTTCGGGCCGAAGGGTGGCAAGGGGTTAAATTTCTTTTTCTCGGACGAACTGGAATTTCGCGTGGCCGGCAAGTTGTGGAACGCGCGTTTCGCCGAGGAATTCAAACGCCGTAAGGGCTACGACATCGTGCCGGAGCTGCCCGCGCTCTTCCTGGACATCGGGCCGCGCACCCCCAAGGTGCGACTGGATTACAGCGATGTGAAGGTCGCGTTGAGCGAGGAAGGCTTTTTCAAACCGGTGTTCGACTGGCATCAGCAGCGCGGCATGACGATGGGCTGTGACCACGGTGGGCGCGGCCGCGACGTCACCGAATTCGGCGATTACTTCCGCACGCAACGGTGGAATCAGGGACCGGGCGCGGACCAGCCCGGCCTCGGCAAGGATTTGATCAAGGCCAAGGTCGCCAGTTCCATCGCGCATCTGTACGAACGTCCGCGCGTGTGGCTGGAGGGCTTTTATGGGAGCGGTTGGGGAACGACCTCAGCCGGCTTGGTGGACGCGACGTTCGCGAACTACGCGATGGGGTTTAATCTCCTGGGATTGCATGGCATGTATTACTCAACGCACGGCGGTTGGTGGGAATGGGCGCCGCCGGACAACACGTTCCGCATGCCTTACTGGCGGCATCTGCGCGGCTTCATGGACTGCGTGCAGCGGTTGAGCTTTCTGCTTAGCCAGGGTCATCACGTCTGCGACGTGGCGATCCTCTATCCCGTGGCGCCGATGGAGGCGGGCCTGGATGGTCAGCTCGCGGTGAAGACGGCGTTTTCCGCCGGTCAAGACCTTTACGCGCAGGCGGTGGATTTCGATTTCATGGATTTTGAATCGTTGGACCGGGCGCGCATCGTCGGCAACGAACTGCACGTAGCCGGAGAGAAATATCGCGTGTTGATCCTGCCGGCGATGAAGGCGGTGCGCCATTCCACCTTGCAGAAGGCCGTCGCGTTGCATCGCGCCGGCGGAACCGTCGTCGCACTTGGCGCGTTGCCCGAAGCCAGCGACCGCGTAGGCCGTGATGATCCGGAAGTGGCCACGATGGTGCAGGAACTTTTTCCTGACGGGCCGACGACGAATGTTTTCGCCCGCTTGCCGGCGCGTGATTACGACGGGCCGGGTTACTTTCAGCATCGGAGAATCGGCCCGCGCGATTTCTACGCCATCTACAACGCGCCCCAAGGTATCGAGTGCTCATTTCGTGCGACGGGCAAAGTTGAGCTGTGGAATCCGTGGACTGGGCAAACGCGTTCGCTCGCTGTGATTTCCCAAACCGCCGCGGGAACGAGGCTGCAACTGCCGCTCTCGGAAAAGGAAATCCAACTCATCGTCTTCAGCCCCGGCCGACCCACGATCGCTGGTCGGGAACCGGAACTGGCAACCGAAGTAATCCGACTCGATGGCGACTGGGAATTTGAGCTCCAACCGACGAGCGACAATCGCTTCGGCGATTTTCACTGGCCACCGACGCGCGAGAAGATTGGCGCTGAAGTCCGGCAGCTTTGGTATTGCGAAGGCGACCAGACGAACGGGCCTTGGCGCAAAGTCACATGCGCGTTCGGACCGCAGTTTCTGCTATTCACGAATTTCCCAGCGGACGTCATGAATCCCGGCGACGCGGGCAGCGCATACGAATTTTCGTGGCGTTGGGGTATGGAAACTGATCCCGGCCATCAAGGCTGGCACGGGTTGAAGGAGCAATTGCACGACGAGTTCCTCGGCATTGGCGCGCCGAAACGCACCGGCACGAGCACGCGCTACGCGACGAACGGCGCGGACGGCATTTTCTGGACGACGGTCATTGTGCCGCGCGCCATGGCTGCGCGCGCGCTCACGGGAGAGCTGAAGCCGAAGCGAGTGTTTCTGAATGGCGAGATCGTAACTGGGGAGGTCTTTAACCTAAAAGCCGGCGTGAACCCATTGCTCCTCCACTACGATCGGCCCGGCGCGACCTATTTCGTCGTGGCGACGAATGAAATTCCGCCTGCCCGGGCTGGTGCGCTCGCTGCGCGTTGGTGGAATCAACCCGCTGTGTTGCCATTTGACCTCCGTCCGAACGAAGCAAAACCAGTCGGTTGGTATCGGTTCCAGTCTTCACCCGGACTGCGCGCACTCACCGTCAAGGCTCGCGGCAAGGTTCAAGTTTGGGCCGACGGTGCGCAGCTTGCCGGTTCGCCGCGCTTCAAAGTGAAGCGTCCTTCGGCCAAGCCGGTCACGGTTTGGCTGCGCATCGAACAGGAGCGTGGGAGCTACGGTGGCGCGACTTTTGCGGAACCCATCAAGCTCGATTGTGGAAGCGGCGAGTTCGCCGTCGGCGATTGGGCACAGAACGACGGTTTATTGAGCTACTCCGGTGGCGCGTGGTATCGAAAGAAGATCAAGTTGCCCGCAGCGCAGCGGTGTGTGTTGAACCTTGGCGATGTTGCTGCTTCGGCCGAAATCCGCGTGAACGGCAAACTCGCCGGCGTCAAAGTCGCACCTCCGTGGTCGCTTGATATCAGCAAGCTGGTCAGGCCGGGCGACAACCGAATCGAAGTGCTCGTCTGCAACACGCTCGCCAATCACTACACGACCGTTCCGACGCGTTATCGCGGCAGCACGGTGTCCGGCTTGCTCGGGCCGGTGCAGATCAAAATGGCCCGCTGAAACGATGAATCGTTCGAAACAGAATTCCACCATGAAGCACTGCGCAATCGCGGCCATCGCCGAACTGGTCACAATTGTCGCTGCCACAGCGCACGCGCAACCCGCTATGCTGGAGGCGGAGACACCTAAAACGCAGTTCACCTTTGTGCAGGAAGCGTCGCCGCCGCGCGAACCGCTGACGCTTTGGTATCGCCGCCCGGCGGCGAAATGGGAAACGGAAGCGTTGCCCGTGGGCAATGGCCGGCTCGCCGCGATGGTGTTCGGCGGCATTGATCACGAGCGCATTCAGTTCAATGAAGAATCGGTTTGGGATGGTGTGCCGGACGATACGACGAATCCCGAAGCGTTGGTGGCATTGCCCGAAGTGCGGCGGCTGTTGTTCGCCGGAGAGAACGAAGCCGCCACCAAACTCGCGGGCGAAAAAATGATGGGCCAGCCGTCGCGCGTGAAGTCGTACCAGACGCTGGGCGACCTCGTCTTGGAGTTCCCACCCCCAGGAGATGTCGCGGAGTACCGCCGTGAAGTGAATCTGGATACGGGTATCGCCAGCGTCAGCTATCGGCTCGGGCAGGTGCGGTTCACGCGAGAGGTTTTCGCTAGTGCGCCCGACCGGGTGATCGTGGTGCATCTGAAATCTGACCGGCGCGCCGCGCTGAATGTTTCCGCGACCCTGAAGCGCAAAGGGGCGACCTGCGAAAGCCTGCCCGGCAATCGCATCACGCTCCGTGGACAGCTCGGAGTGAAATACGAAGCTCAGTTGCTTGCCCGCGCCCAGGGCGGCGAGGTTGCTTCAAAAGCCGGCACGCTGAGAATTGCAAACGCCACCGAGGTGACGCTGTTGCTCGTCGGAGCCACGAGTTACAAGAATCCCTCGGACATTTCTGCCGACCCCACGCAACGCTGTGAAGGCGCGCTCGCCGCGGCGGCGGCCAGATCATTTTCCGAGTTGCGCGCCGCGCACGTTGCCGATCACCGGCGGTTATTTCGCCGCGTGCGCCTTGATCTTGGGACGACCGAGGCGGCGAAGTTGCCGACGGATGATCGCGTCAAGGCCGTGCGCAACGGCGCCCTGGACCCGCAACTGGTGACGTTGTATTTTCAATTTGGACGTTACCTGTTGATGGGCAGTTCACGGCCCGGCACGCTCCCCGCGAACCTTCAGGGCAAGTGGTGCCAACACTACAACGCGCCGTGGAACAGCGATTATCATTTCAACATCAATCTCCAGATGAATTACTGGCCGGCGGAAGTCTGCAATCTAGCGGAGTGTCATCCGCCGTTGTTCGAATACTTGGAAAGCCTCGTGCCCTTCGGCGAAAAGACTGCGCGGGTGCATTACGGCGCGCGCGGCTGGGTGGTGCATCACTTGTCGGACATCTTCGGTTTCACCACGCCGGCCGATGGCGTGCATGGCGTCTGGCCGGTGGGCGCGGCGTGGACCGTGCGCGATGTGATGGAGTATTACCGCTTCAACGGAGACCGCGATTACCTGGCGAAGCACGGTTACCCGCTGTTGAAGGGCGCGGCGCGCTTCATCCTCGATTTCCTGATCGAAGCTCCCGCCGGAACGCCGGTGGCGGGCCGGCTCGTGACGAATCCCTCGCACTCGCCCGAGAATGGCTTCAAAAAGGCGGACGGCACAACCTCGGGTTTCACTTACGCCGCCACGATGGACCTCGGCATCATCCATGACCTGTTCATCAACGTGCTGGAGGCGAATCAGGTCCTTGGGCCGGACGGGAAATTCGACGCTGAGTTTCGCCGCGAAGTCGAGACCGCCCTGCGCCAGCTCGCCCCGTTGCAAATCAGCCCGAAGACCGGCCGTTTGCAGGAATGGGTGGAAGATTACGAGGACACCGATCCGCATCACCGCCACACGTCACATCTCTTTGCGATGCATCCCGGCCAGCAAATCACCCGCACCGGCACGCCGGAACTTTTTGAGGCGGCGAAGAAATCGCTCCGGATCCGCGGCGACGCCGGCACGGGCTGGAGCATGGCGTGGAAGGTGAATTTCTGGGCGCGGTTCCAGGACGGCGACCATGCCTGGCTCATGTTGAACAACTTGCTTGCGATGAACACGCTGCCGAACCTGTTTGATTCGCACCCGCCTTTCCAGATTGACGGCAATTTCGGCGGCACGGCGGCCATTGCCGAGATGCTGGTGCAGAGCCATGCCGGAGAGGTGCAACTCCTGCCAGCGTTGCCGTCCGTGTGGCCGAACGGTTCGGTGAAGGGGTTGCGCGCGCGAGGCGGTTTCGAAGTGGATCTGGCGTGGCGGGAGGGGAAACTATCCATTGCCACCATTCGCTCGTTGAATGGCAACGCACTGCGGTTGCGCTACGGGCAGACAATCCGCGAGGTCAGGCTTGCCAAAGGTCGAACGTTCCATTGGGATGGACGTTGAAGCGCGGGGAGTGGTCAACTGATTGAACTAAAACTCTTGAAATCATGAAAAATCTATTGCTGATCGTTTCGGTTTTGTTCTGTTTTTTGTTCTGGGTATCCGGCTGTTCGCGTCCGCCAGGCGGGTCAGGTCCGGCGGCGGCAGAGCTCATCGTGGCGGGACAGGAAACGTCCTGGGCCGAAGGAAACTCCCTCCTGGTCTCCAAGCGCCACGGCGATGTGCTCGAGGGAATCCGGCTCACCCGTACCGATACGGTGGGTTCTAAGGTCATGATCACCAGCCCGAAAGGCCGGATTGTAAAAAGCGACGAGCGTGACATTGTCACACTTGAGCTGGACGACGTGGCCACGCTGCGCGGCAATAATCAGATGCACGCGCAGCGGATGACACTCGTCCTGAGGCGGTGAATTCGACTCGCAGGACGGTTGAGAGAATAGTTCGCCAGAGCTATTTTCGCCGCGGGTGCTGCCGCGGTATTCTCTCGAATCATGGCCCTGCGCTTTTCGCCAACTGGTGTGAAAACTCGGCCCCGGCGGACGCTATGCCCGCGGGGAAGCGAAGCTCACCGCCATCACTTCGCATCCTAAAAATGAACTACCCGCATCCGATCACCCGAAGAATTTTTTTACGCGAAACCGGCATGGCGTTGACGTTGTTCAACATCCTTCCGGGCCGGCTGCCCGGCGCGGACGCGGTAACGCCCGGACAAAAACTAAATGTCGCTGGCGTTGGCGTCGGCAGTCGCGGCGGGACGGACGTGAGTGAAGTGGCTGCTCTCGGCCACAACATCGTCGCCTTGTGTGACGTGGACGAAAACACGGCGGTGAAAACGTTTGGGAAATTCCCGGCCGCGAAGCGGTTCACCGACTACCGCGTGATGTTCGACCAGATGGGCGGGACAATCGAGGCGGTGGTGATCGGCACGCCGGACCACAACCACGCGATCGTGGCGATGGAGGCGATGCGGCGGGGCAAACATGTCTTCTGCGAAAAGCCGCTCGCCCACAGCGTGTATGAAGTACGGGAGTTGATGAAGGCGGCTGAGAAATACAAGGTCGTTACCCAGCTCGGCAACCAGGGCCATTCGAGCGATTCGATCCGGCGCGTGTGCGAGTGGATTTGGTTGGGGGTGATCGGGCAGGTGCATACGATTCACGCCGCGACGGGCGCCTTCAAGGATGTGTACAGCCAGATGCGCAACCTCGGAAAGCTTACCGGGACCGAGGAGGTTCCGAAGGGTTTGAACTATGATTTGTGGCTTGGCCCGGCGGAATTCCGGCCGTACTCGAAATTTTGGATTCCGTGGAACTGGCGTGGCTGGCTGCCATTCGGCGGTGGTGCCATTGGCGACTGGATTTGCCATGTGGTGGACCCGGCGTTCTGGGCGCTGGACCTGGGTGCGCCGGCCACGGTCATGGCGGAGGTGACCGATTACGACGTTACGAAGCATGGCCTGACTTATCCCCCGGCGGCGAAGTTTGTTTTTGAGTTTCCAGCCCGAAAAGGGCGCGGTCCGGTGAAACTCGTCTGGTACGACGGACTGAACGCAATTCCGCGCCCGAAGACATTCGGACCCGAGGACAAGATTCCCGGGACGGGCGCCATCATCTACGGCGACAAGGGAATGATCGTTCACGGTTCGCACGGCGGCGGTGGATGCGTGCTGTATCCGGAGGGTTTGATGGAGCAACACTCCGGCGCGAATGCGCCGGCCGAAAGAATTCCGCGGGTGAAGGGACACCCGTGGGACTGGGCGGAAGCCATTCGTACCGGACGGCAGGCGGGATCGCATTTCGGCTACGGCGGACCGCTCAGCCAGCTTGGGCTGCTCGGACTGATCGCATTGCATTTCCCCGGGCAGACGCTCTCGTGGGACGATGCGGCCATGCGCTTCATAAACCTCGAAGCGGCGAATGCTTTCGTTAATCCGCCGTATCGCAAAGGCTGGACGCTGTAAGGCCCCGGTCAGCAATTCCCCGAGCGACAGTCTGCACGCGATAGCGGATGGGGGAACACACGACGGGTCGCGGACCGTCCGGTTAGTGAATCTCACCGCCGAAGATTTTCCTTGGGACGCGCGGATACTTGTTTGTCGACCACACAAGCCTGACGTCACTTCGCTGATTTCCTTCGGTGCAAACAATGTTGCGTCCATCGGCTCCGACTGGAGCCGTGACTTGGAGGAAAAGCATGCAGCCGCTCTTCGCGCGAGCCTGGCCAAATTCAGCCTGTCGAAAAATCAGCTCGATTGCTTGGTCACCGAGTTCCGAGACACCCTTCGACAGAAAACACAGACCGTGCGTGGATAGAAAAAGCGTTCGTGACTAGGGCTCCAGCCAGTCGGGATCCAACCCGACTGGGCTGGAGTTCACTTCGCAGAATACTGCTTTGCCAATCGGGCTCGATGCCGCCGGCTATGTTCCCCGATCGGCGTGGATGGTCCGACGATATTGATGCCTCATACTTTGGAAATTCAAGGAACGGCTTCGCTTCCCATTGCTTGAGCAAACTTGCTGACCCAATGGAGCTCCGACTTTTTGCTCGCTAAACCCGCAGAGCAATCACAATAGAACTCACCTCGATTGAATCAAGAAGACGCACCCGAAAATCGAATTCTGACACTAAACGGACACTAAAAGTGGGGACCCCGATGAAACCCTTGATTTTATTGGAGCGGGTGAAGGGAATCGAACCCTCATCTCAGGCTTG
>CAYWMD010000019.1:0-103165 GCA_964458575.1 uncultured Bifidobacteriaceae bacterium
CGAAGGGCAGGTGTCTCAATGACACCAAACGCACGGCCAATTGCGTTTCAGCAAGTCGTGCCGGGGTGATCGCGGAGTTGTTGTTGAGTACTTCCGAGTCACAAATCTGCTGGCACTTTTGCTGGCACTTGAGGGCTTTGAGATTTGTAACTCCTTGTCCAAACGATATTTGGAATTGGAGGCGGAGGTCGGAACCGAACCGGCTTGTCAAAGCGGGTCTTAAAGACCCGCACTGGCCGGTTCATAATGACGACCGCCGCACATTCATTCACGCGAATGACACGACAAAGCCTGCCGTTGAACCGGATGACATCGCCGGCATGAAGCCGGAACGGATGCTGCAAGGATTGCCAGATGATGCCGACAAACTCGGTCTGTGCCGGGTTGTTGCCGCGTTTTCTGGTGGGTTTCATATCAACCTCCCGCATGGCTTCCGACTGCTTCCGCGGTCAGGGATGATTTCAACGCCGACACTGCCTGGTCTAATTGCCGACTGGTCAACGTCCAATGACGCGGCGGCAGTTTTTCCACCACCGCTCGCTTGAAGTATTGATGCAACGCGACGGCTTCGTCCGCGTCGTCCAAATGATCTGCCAACAGCGCCAGCGCGAGTTGCGCCGGACCGCTGCCGCCGTAACCCCACTCGAACCCGGTCGGACTGTGATTCCACAAGTCGAACCGGGGATCGAGGCGGCAGCCGTTGACGGTGACATCAACGGCATGCCCCTGTCGGATGCCTTCATAGATTTTCACGATGCGTTCCTTTCAATGAAGTGGAGTGAGTAGTTCGTGAATCTCGTCGGCAGACAACTGGTCGGGTTGCTGGCCTTCCTTCGGAAAGCGGAACGCTTTCACAAAGGCTTGTGGCGCGAGGCGTTGAAGCGCCTGTTCGCAGCCGGCGCGTCCGGCCTCGTCTTCGTCCAGCATGAGCACGATCCGGCTGTCGCAGTTGGTGTGTTTAACGATCAACGCCTCCTGTACCGGCGACAACGTGCTGCCCATGAGGGCGACGACACGTTTGAGGCCGTGTTGCCAGAGCTTCATGCAATCGAAGAAACCTTCGACGACGATGAGCGGCTGGTTAGGATCACTCTTCATCGCCCGATGCAGATTGAACAGTTCGAGCGATTTCTTGAATCCCGGTGGCAACCGGTATTTCGACGTGTCCCCGGTCGGTGTGCCCGGCCAACGTCCAGCATAGGCGACGATCTGGCTGTCAGCATTGTGAATGGGAATCACAATGCGTCCGGTCATGCTGCCCTTGTTGCAGAAACCAAGACCAAACTCGCCGACCGTTTCCGTTGTCAGTCCGCGTTCCGCGAAGTAGGGATGCGCGGTGTCGAGGTTCTGGAGGGCAAAACCCAGCGGCTTGTTTTCGCCCGACTCCGGCTCGCTCTTTTCGGCGGCGGGTCGGGGTGCGGGCTTTGCCGTGGGTTCCGCGGCGGGCTTCGATTCGTCGGTGGATTTGGGTTCACCATTGCGAACCGGTTTTTCCAGCGAGAGGTTGAACCACTCGCTGATGCGGATGGCGGCTTCGCGGATGGTGATGCCTTCCTTGCGGGAGACAAAATCCAGGATGTTGCCGCCGTGTTTGCACTCGCTGAAACAATTCCAGCAATTCTTGGACAGACTGACGCGGAACTGCGTCGGGCTTTGACCACCGTGCAACGGACACGGCCCGGTGAGACTGTCACCGTTGCGCTTGAACGTTTCGGTGAGGTTGTAGTGGTCGAGGATTTGCAGGATCGAGACGGCTGCTTTGACCGTCTTGAAGTCCACGTATTGTGTTTTGGGCATGGGATGCTCCTTTCTTTTCAGGGATCAAATGGCTGTTCGAAATCCATGCACACGCATGGGGGAACGAGCCTCCTGTTTCGCATCCTAGCACGCCTTTAACAAAATGGGAACCTTGACGAAGTGGCGCACTCGTGATGTGACAAATGACGACCTACTCGTCGAGCAGACGTGTTTCTTTACCGCGTCCGTTTGTCCAAAGATAAGTGAACGGGTCGGAGTCAAGCAACGCACTGGTCTCGGCAAAAAGAAAGAGGCCTTGCCCGCCTTCGAATTCACCGCACGCGTCAATCATACTCTGCATCCGCTCGACGCTGGTGGTGACCGTCAACACGCGAAAACGTGGAAAGCGGAAACATGTCTTGTGCAAGCCCTGCTTCCAAGTCGCATGGTAGGCGAGCAACTTTCGTTGAAACGAACTGCGCGAAAGATTCTGGCGGGTGATCGGCATCGTGCCGCGATCCGCTTCCAAAAAGAAATACGCGGTTGATCTATTTTCTAGCGTCGATTCCAGAGCGAACACCCGATCGGGAACAACGCTGAGTTGTTGCTGGCGTTCAAGCTTCACCCGCCAGCGGAACAAGTCATCTTGCTCGCGGACAGTTTCCGGCAAAGGCAACTGTTCACCATCCAACAAACGCACGTCAGTATGGGCGCGACACGCCAGTTCAAACGCAACCATGATGTCAGCCGTCAGCACGGCATGGTCAAGGAACAGCCGGCCAACAGACTGATTCTTCCAATTCATGTCCGTCGACATTTCAAGCCGCAGCACGCCCGCTCCTTTATTTCCTAATCCGTAAACGATGGGTTCCGATCCGGCCCGGTGAAAGTAGTCAAGCTGCGCTCGTGGGCGTTCCAGGTAGCCGTGATGAAAGAGAAGTTTCAACCGCCGCAGTACTTGCTGCGAACTGCCTTCAACTAACCGGACAATGTGCGAGGAACGGAGAAAACGATGCCGATGAATCAATCGGATGATTTCGAGGTCGCGGTCGGTGAGGCGGAGGGGTTGGATTTCAGCCGACCGCTTGAAGCGGGGAAGTCGGGTGGACTCCATCCCGCCATTTTACCATGAAACGGATGCTGCCGGCTATTTCCACGCCTCGCGCTTGGCACGTTTCAGCACGACCTCAAAATCAATTTCCATCGCTGTGCAAATTCGCAAGAGGGTATCCAATGTGGGATTTCGCTCTTGGGTTTCAACGAATCGCACCATTTGGTAGGAAAGCCCCGCTTTGGCCGCAACTGCCGCCAAAGTCAAACCGCGCTGGGCGCGCTCTTTTTGAAGTATTTGCGCCACTGCCGCGCATATCGCACGACGGTGTTTATCTTCAGCCATGCGAACACACTATCAAAGGATTATTTGACACCGAACAGGACTATAGTTATGTTCGGGCATGTTCGTAAAGCGACTTGGACCAGATCCGCACACCAACGGCGCGCACAGCGTCGGTTGCCAAGGTTGTCCCGACATCTGGGAACTGGATAACGGCGACTTTGCCGTCATCGGCCTGGATATGTCGGCTTTGACCGGCAAGCTGCCGCCGTCCGCCAGTTGCGGACCGGATGAGCGAATGGTCAGAGTCCCGCGCAACGTTCTCGTCGCTGCCAAGCGCGACATCCCGGATCAGGTCTGATGGACTTTCGCCAGCCGACTCGCTCATGGTAAAATGAGCGACATGGAAGGATGGTTGTTAGAAAACTGGTTCACCCTACTCAGCGCGATGGGCATCATTGGCGGTCTTTTCTTCACAGCCTTTTCTTTGCGTTCGGAAGCGAAGACGCGGCGGATCGCCCATTTGTTGACCATCACCGCCAATCACCGCGAAGTGTGGAAGGAATTTTCCCACAACCCGCAACTAGCGCGTGTGCTCGATGCTTCCGCCAATGTGTTGAAACAGCCTGTCACGCCGGAGGAGGAGATTTTTGTGAATCTGGTGCTGCTGCATATCAGCAGCGTGTATTACGCCATGAAAGATGAACTGGTCATCAAACTGGAAGGGCTGCGCCGGGATGTTGCGCAATTCCTGTCGCTGCCGATTCCACGCGCCATTTGGGAGAAATCCAAGCTGGTGCAAAACGATAACTTTGTCGCGTTCGTGGAGTCTTGTCTGAATTGGAAGTAGCGTTCAGCCGCCCGCCGCCCAGCGAGTGAGTTTTTTCTCCACGTCGCAACGGAATGCTGAAAAGCGTTCGCGCGAGCGCTGAATAAGTTTGTGCCGGCGCGTGTGGCGGTTTTCCAGTGCGGGCAGGGTCCGGGCCAGAAAAGGTGTCGCGGCAACGCCGTCTTCCAAGAGCCGGACGAAGACCTGGTAGCGGTCGAGCTCAACGAATTGGCCGGGGATGAACGTGTTCGTAAATTCCTTGGCCAGCAATTCCGCGTCGGCATGGCCGATGCGAAACGTGATCATCGTGCCGGCATTGCCAAACACCGCCTGCCGGACTTCCGGCGAAAGCTGGTCAAGATACTGATGCGAGAGCGTCAGGCAGAGCCGGTACTTGCGGGCTTCGGCCAACACGGCGGCGAAACTGTCGGTGGTGAAGTTGTGGAATTCGTCAATGAATAGATGGAAATCGCGGCGTTGAGCTTCAGGCAGGTCGGTACGCGACATGGCCGCCATCTGAAACTGGGTGGCGAGCAAGGAGCCAAGCAGGTTGGCTTTGTCCGCGCCGAGTTTTCCTTTGGAAAGATTGGCGATGAACACGCGGCCGGTGTCCATCATGAAGCGAAAATCAATTTTGGATTTAACCTGGCCGAGGATGTTGCGAATCGGCGGGTTCATCAGGAACTGGCCGATTTTGTTTTGAATCGGTGCGATGGCTTCGCGCACGAAACGGGCATCGTATGCCGCATATTCCTCCGTCCAGAAATTCCGCACGAACGGGTCTTTGACCTGCCGAACCACCCACGCGCGATAGTCGGTGTCGGTGAGCATCCGGTTGACGCCCAGCAGGGAAGTGTTCTGGCAATCCAACAAAGCAACGAGCGCGTTGTAGAGAATGTATTCCATGCGCGGCCCCCAGGAATCGCGCCAGATGCTTTTGAACGCCGCGGTGATCCCGGAAGCAATCAGGTGGCGGTCATCCGGCGACACTTTCGCCAGCGGATTCAATCCGATGGGGAATTCGAGGTCGGCGGGATTGAAGTAAACCAGATCATCGGCCCGCGAAGGCGGAAAGTGGTCGAGCAATTCGTCGGCAAGGTCGCCGTGCGGATCAAGGAGCGCCAGCCCGCTGCCATGGCAGAGATGCTGAATGATCAGGTTCCGCAACAAGGTGGTTTTTCCCACACCCGTTTTGCCGATGATGTAGAGGTGCTGGCGTTGGTCGGCGGCGTGCATGCCGAACAGGGACGATTGTCCCCAGTTCTCACGCTCGCCGATGTAAATGGTGGGATTGCTCATGGCCTCCGAGCCAGCTTCGACTCCAAACGACAGCGGGTCGCCTCCGTGCTGTTGTGGCGACTAGCATGTCTCCGGCTGACATGCGATTTGGGTTCGAGCCAGCGGGGTAATCGAAGCTGGCCCGGACGTCTGAACACGTCCTCATTATAACAGCCGTCACGCGCATTGTACCATCGCCGACGCGCATTGTCGCCGGTTCGCAGCACGGCTAATCGCCGCGCGCTTTTTCCATCATTAGTTGAGAACCGGTTGTTCGTGCCGGCGGGGGTAAAGTCGCGGATCGACCGCCGTTGGCGCTGCACGAATCCTTTGTGTGTGTTAACACAACCCGAGTTCCCCCAACGTGTCGTGGGCCAGGAACGATAGTGACGCAGCGCCCGACTTCACGCTTTTTGGTGAGGCACGAACCCGGTTAGCCGGATGGAAAAAGCGTGAAGTCGGGCGGTGGCCGACGACACGTTGGGGGAGCCAGTAACCCAGCGCTGCTTCGCAGAATCAGGAAACACCCGTCGCCAGACTCTACATACCATGTAAATAGGGGTGTTTGTAGTGCCGCGAGGCTGTTGCTAATTGTAACCAGCTATCTGATCAGCCGCGCGACACGTCCTCGCCAATCGCGCTTAGGGCGGGTGCTCGCAGACTCGCACCCGGCGCGATTGTCTCCGGGCGCCCCACTGCCGCGCGGACAGGTTGCTACCCACCTCCTTGGCGTCTGCTTTGCAGGAGCGTTTCTTTGCGGTTTCCCCGGAGTTGGAATAATGCGGGCTGTCGTTGTTGGCGGAACGTGATTGATGTTGGAATGGAGGGAATGGCTCTGTTGAGCCAATTTCCCATGTCGCACAATAAAACTTCGGCGACACGGCTTCACAAAATGGCCCGGTTGAGCCGTCTGTTAGGAATCTGACTCACGGGGTGAAAATGTTCAGGGTGTTCATGTGGTTCTGGTGCAAATGGAAGTTGGCCGGGCGTGATCCGCAACCGGGCATTGAATGGCGACAACCATCTAAGTTTTGGCGGAGTTGACAAAAGACGCCGGTCGTGTTGTGGTGCGAAGCGTTCCTTTTGGGGCCTTCCCCAGCTGGATGACGGGCAATGCGAATTGTTGCAGCATGGTTTCGAACTCGGCCCGTCGCTGGTCATCCGCCAGCGTTGCGCGCAACCACAGCCGGAGCTGATCGTAAAATTGTTCGGGCTCCACTTCCCTTTTTCTTAAAAAGGTTCTAAACGTTTTGTGATGTTTTCTCATATTTTTAATCTGTGTATTCTTCTATAGAGTGAAGTCAGCCGGCTGACGACTAGAGGTAAACCGGCCGACACCCAGATGTCGGCCCGCCGACCTCTGGAGGTTTTTATCCCCGATCGGCTTGACCTGAAAATGGATGGTGTAAAGGTTGGTTTTTCCCTGCCCGCGGCGCTGGATGCTTATTAGACCAGCCTGTTCCAACTCGCCCACAAACTCGGTCACGCGCGACCGGCTCATACCCATGTCCTCGGCCAGCCGATCCTGGCCGGGAAAGCAGGAATCGTTGTGCCACGCATAGCTCAGGAACATGGCGTAAGCCACCTTCGCGCCAACGGAAAGATTCGGGTCGCGGAGAATGAAGTTCGGAACTTGGGTGAAACCATTCTGCAACACCGGGTTGACCGTATCTAGTTGCAAATTCTTTTCCTTGAGTATGTCTGCGATGGGTTTCATGGGTCTCCCCATTATCCCACAAGTGACTACAAGTCCCCTGTGGATAACCAAGCCCTTTGCGAACTCGTTTTCTGCTAAAATGGTTGGATGGAGACAAATCAACTAAACGATTTTGGACCGATGCCGAATGATTCCGCAGAGTTCGGAAGCGTGCGGAACGATTCGGAAAGCTTCCGCAACGTTCCGAAAGTCTCGGAACGCAAGGAAAACCACACGCTGACCGTGCGGGAAGCTGCACGACTGTTTGAAGCCGCAGGGGCGGCTCGCACGGAGCGTAGCATCATCAACTGGTGCCAACTCAATGGCCAAGGTGTTGCGCGACTCGATGCTTACTTTGATCCGAACGAACGAAAGTATTACATCACGCCGCAAAGTGTTGATCTGGCGATTGCTGAGGAAAAGGCGAAAGCCGCGAAAGTGAACACCGTATCCGAACCAAACGGAAGCATTCCGTACGGTTCTGAACGAGACGGCAACCATGATAAACAGCATCGGAAAGGAGAATCGGACCGGATTCGAGAACTGGAACGGGAAGTGATGGATTTGAAGATTACGAACCGCGGCAAAGATTACTTCATTGATCAACTGAAGCAGCAACAGCAAGGAATGGCTGAAGAAAGAAAGGAACTCGTTGGCCAACTGATGACTGTCAATCGGCACCTCGGAGAACTGGAGATGCAATTATTGCAACTGGGCCAACCAGCGGCGGCAACGGATGACGCGAGCGGGGACATTTAACTCGCGAGACAGGTCGTGAATGGTAAAAAAATCCATACTGCAACTTTATCATAGATTCCCGATAATCGTAAGATCGAGACGGTGCAGGCATGACTTTAAGGCGAGGGGCGGAATCGGTCGCCTCAAACGTCGTTTCGACTCAAAACATGCCTGATATTCAGAGTAAATCAAGCCAACTCCACCATTACGAGAGCCAGCACTTTCGCTACACCTTTGCTGACGTTTTTGCTGACAGTGTTTCGGTTAGCGGTTTGGGATAAAGCCTGTTCTTTTCCAAAAGTGCCTTCGCGACGGAAACCGATTTACCTCCTGATCTGGATTTACGGTGCGTATTTCGCCACGAGACCTCTGTTCTTGAAGCTCTTCGGCGATGAAGCTTCAAATCCGCTGCGTGAGTTGGCCGACCGCCTTTTCGACCTGGGCATCTTTGCTGTTCTTTTCTGGTTATTTTTTCGACTGACGCGCGTGCTGGAGTCGCGATTGTCCGATTGGGCAAAGAAGACCGACAGCAAACTCGATGACCTGCTGGTGCCGCTGTTGGGCCGGAGTTTACGCGTGATCGTACCCGTCGTCGGTCTCATTTTTGCGCTGCCAGTAATCGGTCTCCCACCGCAATACGCCGGCATCTTGGCGAAAGGCAGCAGCATCCTGATCATCGGCAGCATTGCGTGGATTCTCTCCCAGGGCGTGCGTTTGGGAGAACAGGCTGTGTTAGCCAGGTTCGACATCACCGCAGCGGACAACCTACGTCGTCATTCATATCTGGGATGACCGTCGGCTGGTTGTGCCGTTGAGCCATTTCATCGAAAAACCCTTTCAGAACTGGACGCGTGTTTCGGCGAACCTACTGGGATCGGTTGTCATGTGGGCCGATTACACGTTGCCCGTGGCTGAATTCCGACGCGAAGTGCAGACCATCGTGGAGAGTTGTCCGGATTGGGACCGGCGATTCTGGAATGTTCAGGTGACGGACGCCAACGAGCGAGCCATGCAAATTCGAGTTTTGGCCACGGCGGCGGATTCCGGGAAGGCGTGGAACCTCCGTTGCGAAATTCGGGAGAAGTTGATTGCACTGGTTCAAAGTAAATTTCCTCAAAGTCTGCCGCGCTGGCGCGCTGATTTCACCGAGGGCGCATCGCTTCAGTCTGCATGATATTGCGACGTGACCCATGCGTGCGGATCACCAATCCAGAAGCACTTTTCTCGTCTGGAAGGGAATTCGGGTGGTAATAACACATTCGTTTTGTTGTCGTTTGCTTCAACAAGATTGGTGTTCTCAATTCAATTGGCTCGGCAAATCGTCGCCGCGATGTGCTGTTGCGGTTGGTCCTTTGTCGCCCAATAATACAGGGCCACCACATCACCTCGCTCGTTCGTGGTCAGTTGGGGATATCCGAAATCGTGGTCACCGAACTTGTCGGTTTGAAAGTCCTCGCGCAGCACGATCTCCGCGCCCCAGGATTTTCCCCCATCGGCGCTAACCCGGGCGAAGAGCCTGTCACGCGAGCGGTCGCCATAGGCGCAGACCAGCCGCCCGTCCTTGAGCACCGTGAGCGCGGGGGGATTGCCGTTCTCCAGGCCGGTTTGGCCAACTCGGCTGGAGAAACTCCAGGCACGTCCGTTGTCGCGCGAGGTATAGCAATCCACCCAACAGGGGACCTGGGCATTCGCGACGTCACGCCGGCGCAGCGCGGCGATGATAGTCCCGTCTATGAGCCGCCCCACCGCCGGCATCACCGCCCGATAAGGATCCTGGAACGGCACGATCCAAGCCACGAAGTGAAAACTCATGCCGCCGTCGGTGGTCTCAGCCACGAAGGTCTTGTCGGTGGCGATCTGTCCGGGGGTGCTGCCACTGGGCCGGGCTGACATGAACAACAGGCAGGAATTCGGACCGGTCGCCAAATAGCGCGTGCGCGCGGTCAACACCATCCCCTCAAGGTTTGCGTCTTTCATAAGGGCTCCGAACCGATAAGGGCCTCGCCACGTCCGCCCCCGATCATTGGAGACGAAAAACGATCCCATCGGGTCCAACGATCCATGATAGCCCACGCCAACGACGCGCAGAGCGAAGCCCGAGGCCCGGAAGTCAAATCCACCGGGGGAATCCGTCGCCACGCCGCCGTCGCCAACGAAGTTCTCGGGATCCTCGACAGTCCAACTCCGACCGCCGTCCCGACTGCGTGCCAGATGGTTCACGACGCCCAAGGTCGCGTCGCTCCCACCCTTGAGGTTGTGGCCCTGCTGTTCGACGAAATCTCCGAAGGAGAATCCCACGAGGAGTTCGCGCCCGCCATCCCAACGCCACACACCGTTATTGGCCGGCCAGCCGCAGAACTTGCCGGCCTCGCTGGCGACGACGACATTCATCATCGGCCTTCCCTGGCTGACGGTTGCAGGCTGTTTGCAGCCGCTGATGCCGAGGGTGGCTAGAAGACTGACCAGCAGGACGAGTTTGGTTTCAGTTCGTTTCATGTCTTTCTCCTTCACGTTTGGATTCTATGTCATGCTTCCGTTTATTGCGTCCCCTCATGGTTGGACTTTCCATTGCACATACGGCACCACCGACACTGGTCCGAGCAACCCGGACGGACGTGATTTTTGCGCGGCTGGCTTTTCTTCCTGCGCAAGTCCGAACTCCCGGGCCAGTTGCGCGCTCAATTGAAATTCGCCCGCAAAGTGATTGGGCACCTCGATCCGCAACGAGTTCTTCCCGGGCCGCACGAAAGTTGTGATGTCCAGCCGATGCGGCGCGGACCAACTCGTGCCGGCCACCTTTCCGTTGACCCACACCTGCGCCAGTTCGCAAACCTCTCCCAGCGCCAGTGTTAACCCAGTTCGCTTTTCAATCAGCCCGGCCGGAAGTTCGAACTCCGTTGAATACCGCACGATTCCGAAGCAATCCCGCACCGCCGGCAATTCACGCCAATTCACCAGCTTCTCCAGGCGGATTTCGGCCGAAGCCGTTATCCCATGGCAGCGCTCCTTGTCGGCGTGAAGAACCCACGGCCCATGGATCGGCAGCGCTTGTGGCACCGTGACTTGTTGCTCCTGCACTGGCCCCTCAGAAAGCCTGAGGCGTATCGTCCCGCTGCGCTCCGCCACCACTGTCAACTGGCCATCCGCTTCCACCCTTGCCTTGCCCCCAAGGATCTCGATGGCGTGCAATTGCTCCGGCTTGGTGCTGAACACGACAATCGCCGAGTCATAGGGCTTGATTGCCAGCTTCACCCACGTCCGTTCGCCCTCACGCCGATATTGCGGGGCGGGCGAAACCGTTCCGGCTTCAGCATCCCAAACCTCCGGCGCCAGCGACGCCTGCGGGAATGAAACCTCGCCATCGAAAGTGGCATCGCCGTCGTTCACGAGAAAATAGGCCTCGCCGTCCTTGAGTTGGCGATGCTGGTAGCGCAGCCTCGCATCGGCCGGGTTCCAGCGCGCTGACTGCAACCGATTAAGGGCCTCCGGCCACGACGCGCCTCGCCAATCGAGCAGCCGTCCAGATTCTCGGGCTTGGTTGAACTTTTCGCGCAAAGTCGACGCGCTGCCATCCCGAAAACCCGGCCACGATTCGGGCAACGATTTCAAGCAGGCAACGGTCACGCCGGCATCAAGCAATTCAGCCAACTGCGCGGTCTCCGCCGGGGTCTCCAAGCCCTGCAAAAGCAGCAGATTCGAACAGCCGTAGTAGCCCGATCTCAAGGCCACGGCCATTTGTTTCAACCAACCCCGCGGCAGGCCATCCACTCCATCAGCCGCGCACACCGGTTGCACATTCGTCAGACTGCCGATGCCAACTTCCGGCGGGTTTGGCTGCACCGGATAGACCAATGTGTCGGCCATCGGGATGCCTGACCGGAGCAGGAACTGGTTGCGGGTGATCCAGCGGTTCAGGTGGTGCATGTAGGGCCACCAGATGACGTAATCGTTCAGGTGGGTTTCCGCATACATACGCCAACCCGGCAGTTTCAAGCCCGGCGGTGAATAGCTGAAGCCGTGCATCTGGATCCGGTTAATGCCGTTGGCGAAGTGCAGGTTTGCGTGGCGTCGCAGCAGATCCGGGTTCGCCTCCCAAGAACCAAAGCTCTTGCCGAACTCGCCGAGCAAGTGATTGTAATGTGAAACAAAGGTGTAGGCCTCCGTGCTGACGATCGGCTTGCCGAGAACATGCGCGACCCAAACCGCCTCCGCCGGGAATACCTCCTGCTCTACCTCCGGAATGTCCGAGCGGGCATACGCGTCGAAAAGATCGCGATGCAATCCGCGTCCCCGCGCTTGCGGGCGATGCTGCAAGCCACGCTGGTTTGCGTAGCGGGTGGTCAGGTCGAAGTAGTTCGTGCAGACGAGCGAATTCTCGGCACGGGCAAGGTCCTCCTGGATTTGCTCGAGGTCCGGCCCGTAACCGAGCCACCCATGCATGGCCTTGCGCAGGTCGTAGCCGTTCACCCGCTGGAATTCATCAAAGATACCAGGAGTCCAGTAGGGACGGTTGTCGTACTCCCAGCTATCACTTGCGATGTCCGTGATCGTATTGCCGTAGTAATTGCTGAGCGCCGCGTCGAGGCGACTGAAGACGTGATCGAGGTGGAAGCGCATGGCCGAAGCAGAGCCTGGATCCGCGGCAAAACCGCTCGCCTTGTCCAGTTTGCCGCCAAGTCCGACCCGGAAGAACCCGACCAGCCAGTCTCCCGGAGGGGCATCCCAATTCAACGAACGTCGGTCACCCGCAAGATGCCGCGTTGTGTCGGTGAACGAATCCCGCTGCACTTGTTTGCGGTCTGCTCCGGAAACTCTCCAGGCGAAGACCATTTCGGCAGGACTGGCCTTCTGTGGAACCGCCAGTTTGACCTGCTGCCCACCGGAAATCCTAGCATCCGCAAACAACAAGCATTTGGACTGGTGCTCAGGCGTGATCCAAGTGCCGCCCGGTGGCCAGCCCATGCCTAAGTTGAACCCAAGCTTGAACCCGCGTTCCCTTGCTCGTTCACAGAGTGACTTCAGGCAGTCCAGAAACTCTGGCGACAGGAACTCCAGTGGACGATGATTCGTCAACGACAGTTCGGTCTTGAAACGGTCTTGCAGCCATGGCGATTCGACAAAGCGCATTTCGGCGCCGGAAAAACCCGCGGCAACCAGCACTTCCAGCTCACGCAGAAGTTCCTGTGCAGTGATCGCATTGTCCCAGCTAATCCAATAAACCCAAGGCCCGACCTCACGCGGAGGCTGGACAAAGCCCTGGCGCAGCGTGGTCAGGTCGTTGGCCCGATAAGCTAAGACGTCCGGCAACGATGCGGAGGAGCCTGACCATGGAATGGCCCAGAGGGCCGCAAGCATGAGCAATTCAAGAACCGGGATTCGTCGCTTCGTCGCTGACTCCGGGGAGGGCGGGCGGGTCTTGGCCGAAAAGCAGCAACGGTTCATGTCGCGGGGATACCTTTTACTTTGGACTACTCTCCCACCGTGGTATCGCCGGACTTCCACCGGGCGATCCGGCCGGGGGCGACGCGGTTATACATTTCCTCAAAAGATATCTCCTTGGTTTCGATCACGTGCGTGTTGAGGCAGAGATACGTCAGCGTTTCATCGCCCGCTTCGGTCGTGTGCGGGGCCTGCCAGGGCACAAAAACAACATCTCCGACACCCACCGGGAGGGTTTCATCGCCCACCGTCACTTTGCCTCGACCCGACAGCACAAAAAACGTCTGTTCCTTCTCCGGGTGGGAGACCATCGCGCCTTTGCTGCCCTTGGGCCAGCTTACCAAGGTCACTTCAGCGCGAACCGCCTCGTTGCGCTCGAGGATCAGCCGCGTCGTGTTCGACCCGAAGTCGAACAAACGTCCGCCATGAATGTCGGCAACGCATTTGCCGGGTCGGTCGAACACCGCGCGAGCCTCCGCGCCTGCCACCGCGGCTTGCTGGGACTCCGCCTGCTGACGGCGAACCTCTTTGACCTTCTCAATGTGATCGGCGAACGACGCGTGCCCTTCCTTGCTGGCGTCCAGAAATGCGTTGAAGAGGAAGTAGCTCAGCGGGGCATCGCGGGTAACGATGGTTTGATGCACCACCTTCGGCGGCACATAGACCAGGCTGCCAGGCTTGACCGCATAACGAGCCGGCCCTACCACCACGATGCCTTCACCATCCGTGACGTGGAAGATTTGCTCCTTGGCCTCGTGGCTGTGGGGCGGCCCTTCCAATCCCTTGCGCCAGCAATTCCAGCCCACCTCGGTGAGTTGCGTCTCGCTACGATCTACAAGAACGGTAACGACATTGAGCCCGGCAACATCCAGCTGCTGGCCTTTTTGATAGTGACGACAGATCATGATAGTCTTTTTCTTGTCTTGGATCATTGTTGGGATTTCAGTTGGCGCTGCCTTTAGCTTGGTGTTTTGGGCCATTGTTTGCCGCAATTGGATTCATTTTGTACTGGGTCGCCAAATCGTGGCGGCAATCTGTTGTTGCGGCAGCTCCGGCGTGGCCCAGTAATACAAGGCGACGAGTTCGCCTTTGTTGTTTTGAACGAGACGGGGATAGCCGAAGTCTCTCTCGCTGAACTTGTCCATCCTAAAATCATCGCGTAAAAGGATTTCGTTCTCCCACGTGTTGCCGTCATCATTGCTCATTCGCATATACATCCCAATGCGTGTGCGGTCGCCGTAAGCACAGGCCAGGCGGCCGTCTTTTAGAACCGCCAGTGCCGGCGGATTACCGTTGTGCTTGCCGGTCTCGGCAATTTTGCCCAAGAAGGTCCAGATCCGGCCGTTATCCCTGGAACCATAGCAGTCCAGCCAGCACGTATCGTCGGCTTGGGGAATCCGTCGTCGCAACGCCACAGCCAGGGTGCCGTCCGCCAGGCGAACCGGCGACGGCATGACCGCCCGGTAGGGATCGTCCCTGGGCACAATCCAGGAAACGAATCGGAAGGACTTACCGCCATCGGTCGTTTCGGCCACAAAAGACCTGTCCTCATACTCTTTACCCTTGGGCAGAGCCGACATGAAAATCAGGCAAGAATTACTCCCGGTGACTATGTAACCAGTCCGGGAGGTCAACCTCATATCCTTCAGTTCTCGGGTGTCGGTGAGGTCGCCGAAATTGTATGCGCCCTGCCACGATTTCCCCCGGTCTTGGGAAACGAGAAAATTCCCATATTTAACGCGCATGACGAAACCGGCGGCGTCGAACTTCATCCCCCCGGGCGGAGGTGAGCTTCCGACAGCGTCAGGAACATACCCAGTCGGATTCTCGATCTTCCAGGTGACGCCCCCATCCAGACTCCGGGCTAGGCCATCATAATCTTTCTGCTCGAAAGTGTTGTGGCCTTCCTGTTCCACAAACTTTCCGTAGGAAAATCCCACCAGGATCTCCCGCCCGTCCTCCCAGGTCCATGCCCCGTTGTTAGCGGGCCAGCCATAGAATATGCCGGGGTTGTTGGCCACGATGACATTTTTCATCGCAGGCCGTTCGTCCGCCAACACGGCGGAAACTCCGCAGAAAAAAAAGCAACCCATGCCGCAAGCTATAATTGAGATCGTTGATCGTTTGTTCATTTTGTGCTGATTCGCTTTCGTTCTCAGATTTGAACTGTCGGTTACTTCAGGACCCGCTTGGACGCTCATTAGTGCTCACCGACACGTCATCCAGATAAAACACGGCCTCGCGAACGGTTTCATCAGTGCCGGGAAGGTCTTCGCCCGGAGATTTTGGATCGCGCGTGGTCGGCGAAGCGCGGAACTCGCCCGTGCGGAAGGAAATTCTCTCCAGCGAATCCACGGGGTCGAGGAACTCGGCGCCGACGAGCAACCGCTTGCCGTCCACGGCGACGTCAAAGCCACCCCTGGCCTGATCGAAACGCAGTGTAATGTCATACCAGCGATTCGGCAGGTAACGAGCGAGCGTGACGATTTCGTTCTGGTTGCCGTCTTTGGCGAGGAGTCGCCCCTGACCGTCGAAGATAAGCACGACCGGCGGTCGATAACCGTGGCGATCGAGCAGTTCGATCTCGAGGCGGCCATGGTCGTTTTGTTTGGCCAGCACCTTGAAGCGAACGGTCGCTTGCTTTGATTCAGGAAAGATCCGCACGGCCCGCGCATAATCGGCCGGGTCAAGGTCGCGTAGTTCGAGACAACGATTGGTGCGGCTGGGATAATCGGCCAGTCGTGTGCTCGCCCAAAGCGGGTTGTAGAGATTCCACGGCAAGTCCTCGATTGTTCCGGTATTGAAATCATCGCGCACCGGGCCACTCACGGTTGCGCGCGCGGGCACGGGGATGCGGCTGACCCAAATGTCGTCCTTGTTCATGGACCACGTGATCCAAAAGGCCTCGCCCGGCGGCGTGCCGTTGCCTTCCACAATGCCGCGGACGTATTGCGGACCGAACGCCTTGTCGAGACCGTTGTAACGGCGGGGCGGCACTTCGCCGACCACGGTCAACAACTGATCGAAGGTTTGACCATCGTCGCCGGTGACAAGCGCCAGCGGCCAGCGATGCCGGTTGTCGCGGGTCCGATTGTACACGAGGGTGTAGCGGCCGTCGGGCGTGCGTTGGCCCCAGACCTTGGCCTTGGACATGACGAGCGAAGGCTCCTGGACCGGGTGGCTCCAAGTTTTTCCTTCGTCGGTGGAAAGCGCCGTCCACGAATCCTTCCAGAGCCCAACAACCGCGCCGTCTTTCCGATGATAAAAGGAAAGCGCCTTGAGCACCGGGTCACCCAGGTCGGGATAGAAGCCGTCTTTGGCGCGATCTTCCTCCCACCATTGAAGGGTCATGAGCTTGTTGGACAGCAACGCTTCGCACGCGCGTTTGAATCCTGCGTCGGTGGAATTGGTGTAGGAGGGGAAGGACGTGTTCCGCTCGTTCCAGCCGTTGTGCCGGCTGTAGCGAATGAAGTAGATCGGGCCGAAATTGCCGTCGGCGTACACTTCGCGCACGGTACGGCCGATGCCGCCGCCTTCATTGGGACTTCGTTCCGGGCCGTAGAAACCCAGCACGAGCAACCGACCGTCGGGCGCGACATAAAACCCCATGCGCTGATGCACCTCGATGATTTTGCCGTCGGTCGCCTGGTAAACCGGAAAAACCACGCGCGGCTTGTCCCAGTGAATGCCGTTGCTGGAAGACATCAACAGCGTGTGCATCGGTCCGCGGTTTTCATGCACCGGCGCGCTGAGGTACTCGATCCAGAAACGGTCGCGCCAATAGGCGAGCATTGGCGCGTGGTTGTAAGTCCACCCGAAGCCGTCCGCCAGCTCGGGATGGGAGCGGTTGGCACGGAGCGCCTGCCAGCTCTTTACGCCCACCGCCCAGCGCAGACCGCCGTCGTGCGTGGTGTCGGCCTGCTCGGGACCGACGAAACGCACGGGTTTGGTGGCGTCGCCGCTGATCCGATTCTCGGCGGCAGCAGCGCAGAAAACGGCTGCGATAGCGGCGGCAGCCAGGAAAATCGTAATCTTCATGAGGTTCTTAGACTGCCCCGCTCTGTCGCACCATGAAGTCATAAACAGGTTTTGGTGTTGGGGATCATCGCGCGGTTCATCGGGGCGCTTCGCTGCCGGGCCACCAGGCATCCAACTTGGAGCGCAGGCTGGTGATGCGCGCGGTCT
Source organism: uncultured Bifidobacteriaceae bacterium (assembly GCA_964458575.1). Lineage (GTDB taxonomy): Bacteria > Verrucomicrobiota > Verrucomicrobiia > Limisphaerales > JADLHS01 > CAYWMD01. The sequence continues at coordinate 17,236 of CAYWMD010000019.1, forward strand.
CGGTATCGGCCAGGTTTTTTTCCTCCCGCGGGTCATCAGTCAGGCGATAGAGTTCGGCCCCGCCTTTCTCGTTCTGGGGTGCGGGAAGGATGAGCTTCCAACCGTCCTGTAGAATCCAGCGCCAGCGCAAGTTGGGCGCGGCGTTGCCAAGATCAACGAAATCGTGGGTGTAACACTCGCCGTAGATCGCCGTGCGCGCAAGAAGTGCGGACTCGTCAGCGAGGTTGAGGCCGGGGAGGTGCGCCGGTGGCTTGACTCCGCACGCCTTGAGAATGGTGGGAAAGAGGTCGAGCGAACAGATTGGAACATCGCTTGCCTTCGGAGCAAGCCGGCCTTTCCAACGAACCATGATCGGGGTGCGCAAGCCGCCGTCGTAGGGCGATTGCTTGGACTTGGGGGCATAGCGGCCCGTTTTCGCATCGGTGATCCAGCCGTTATCCGCCAGGTAAAGGACGAGCGTGTTCTCCGCCAGACGCTCGCGGTCCAAGTAGTTCAGCAGCTCGCCACAAGTCTCATCGAACCACTCGACCATAGCCCAATATTTCGCGATGGCCTCGCTCGGTGCCTTGTCACGATATTTCGCCAGGATGCGATCGGGTGGGGTATGCGGATCGTGCGGCATCAAGGGCGCATACCAAACGAAGAACGGTTTTCCCTCTTTCCGCGACTGCGCAATGAAATCGTAGATGGGCTGCATGGTTTTTCGTCCGATCTCAAGCCCTTGATCGCCATGACGGCCGCCCTTGGTCATGCCTTCCGTGAAACCGCCGTGCGAATAATCTCCGAGCCACCATTTGCCCGTTTGCAAGCTGCGGTAGCCGGCCTGCCCAAGCAGGCGGGGCAAGGTGGGCCAGGCTTCGAGGTTCCTCACCATCTGCTGACGACCCTGCTTGAACGCCTCGGATGTGTAGAATTCAGCGTCCCTCATGCCCGCCGGTCGGGGAGGATCGTTGCCCGTGATCAGATGCTCATGCGGATAGCGGCCGGTGATGATGGACGCCAGGCTCGGGCAACAGAGGCTGGAGGGCACGTAGCCGCGGCGAAACGTCAGACCTTCTTTTGAGAGCCGATCCAAATGCGGAGTCTGGATCGTGGGGTGACCCATAAACCCGTAGTCGCCCCAGTGCTGGTCGTCGGAAATGATCAGGAGAACATTCGGCGGCGCGGCGATAAGCTCGATGGTCGAGAGGAGCACCAGAGCAGCCGAGGCAAGGGAAATTCTCATAGGTTATTGAGTGACTCCGCGGCCTGTCACAACCGTGACGTTGTCTAAGTCAAAATGCCGGGGCGGCTCTGGCACGTCAGCATTTGGAACGCGCGTAGTCAGGAACGGCTCCGTATGCCGCCGCCGGTTGAAATCGCGGAGCCGAAATTCGCCCGTGCGGAAAACAACGCGTTCCACGGTGGGAGTGGTTTCAAGGAAGGAAGCGTTCTTGAGGACCTCAATACCATCCACCTTGAGCGTGTAAACCTGGCGGCGCCCATCCACGAGCAATTCCAGGGTGATCCATTTGTTCGCCGCATACTTGCGCACGTCCTCTTCTTCTGTCATCCCATTCCAAGCGGTGATCTTGCCGCCGTTGAGCGCGATGGCCACCGCACGCGTGCCATTGCTGGAGACCACGTCTATCTCCAGGGGCGCGCTCGTGGTCGCCTTGTGGTGGGCGCGAAACTGAAATGACAGATGCGCCAGGCTGTGCTGTGGAAACACCCGCATCACGCTGGCGTAATCGTAAGGGTCGCGATCCTCCAGCCGCACGAAATGGTTCGCTCCTTCCGCGACAATTGCCACCGGTGCCCATTGCGGACTATAGGTGTTCCACCCCGCGACGTGCCGGCCCGGCGATTGGGCTTGGAAATCGTCCTGCACATCATTGGTCACCTCCCCCACGATAGGGGTGGGCACGCTCGCCACCCAAATGTCTTCCTTGTTCATGCTGTAGGTCAACCAAAGGTCCGTGCCCGGAGGGTCGCCATTGCCCGAGCTGATTCCGCGCACGTACTGCGGCCCGCAGTTCTTGTCGTCGCCCGGATCGTTTTCGTAGCGCTGGGGTGGCATGTCGCCGGCGATCACCAAGAAGGGCGTGTTGAAATTCAGGCCGTCCTCGGAAATCGCCGCCGCCAGCGGCCAGCGCCGTTGATTGTCGCCATTACTCGCGCAGCCGATCATGGCGTAGCGCCCATCCGGAGTGCGCTCACCCCAAATCTTGGCGCCGGGATGCCAGCGGAACGATTCCACCTGGGTGGGATCGGGTACTAGGGCGGGAGTCCACCCACTGCCCGCGCTGACAACCATATAGTTGTTCTTCCACAAGCCCACGATGCGTTCGTCCGCGAGGCGATACCAGTTGAACGCTTTCCAGACTCGGTTTCCTCCGTTGGTGCTGACGGTGTAGAACACCGGATCCTGATCCTCTTCCTGCCATTGCTGGCGGACAAGCGGGTGGTTGACGAGTTCCTCGCAGGCGGTGATGAACGCTTTGTCCGGAGCGGTGGTGTAAGCGGGCCAGTTGGTATATGGTCCCGCACCAAGGTAGTTGGTCTTGATGGCGTAGATCGGGCCGTAGGAGTTCGGTCCGTAAATCTCCCTAACATGCCTCATCCCCAAGCCGCCGTTTCGGGTGCCCTGATAGTGCGAAGCGAGGAGACTACCATTCGAGGCTACATAGAATGCCATGCGATGGTGTCCGCCCGGAAAAATGGGTGACGAGTTTTCAATGCTCCAATCGTAGCCGTTGGTTGACCAGCAAACCCGGGTCCCGGCACCGTCATACATGACCCAGAAGAGGCCGCCCCAGTAGCAGATGAACTGGTGGTGGCGATAGATGGTGTCGTGACCGTCGGCAAGACGCGGATTGTCCGCGGCGGAGCGGATCACCTGGACGTTTTGGACACCGACCGCCCAGCGCAGTTTCCCGTCATGTCTGGACAAATCGGGCTGAACATTCGCCGTGTAGCCTGGCGGTTGCGCGCCAGTGGCGTGAGCCGCCAGCGCCAACAAAGTGAGAACCGGCAGAACCGGAGGCAGTGACTTGGTCATGTTGGGAATTCGAGCTTGGTTCAATCCGCCGTTTGCACACCGAGCGGTCATCGGCTTTCCGGCGCACTGGTTTTCACGTCATCAAGCAAATACACACTTAGCGGCACGCGCTGGTCTGCGCCCGGCAGATCTTCGCTGGTGAAACCCAACGTGGCATGTTCGCCCTCCACAAAAATGGCCCGCACCTCGCCACGATAGGGACCGGTGCGGAAGACCAGGCGCTCGACCGTTTCAACTTTTTCTGCAAACTTCACGCCCTTGCCGACGGTCTTTCCATCCAACGCAATATCGTAGGTTCCCGCGGCACAGTTGATGTCCAGCCGAACCGCAAGCCACGAATGCTCGGAAACCCGGATTGAAGTGACCCAGCGGTCCATTTGGTCCTGGGCCAGCCACTGGCCATCCAGCCGAATCTTCAGGGGGCGATGGCCGTAACGATCCTGCACCTCGGCTTCCAGCACCCCGTGACCGACTTTCTCTGCCAGCACACGGAACTCGATCTGAACCCGCGAGCTTTCGGGAAACGTACGTTCCGCCAGCGCATAGTCGTAAGGATCTTCGTCGCGCAATTCGAGGCACTTGTTCCCGCTCTGGCGCGGATCGTTGACGATGCTGATCGGAGACCACTGCGGTTCATACAGATTCCACCATTCCAGTTGGGCCGTGGACTCCACGTTGTCGAAGGTCTCCTGAACTTGTTGGGTGACAATTCCGGTCACCGGCACGCGGGTGCGGCTCACCCAGATGTCCTCCTTGTTCATGCTGTAGGTGTTCCAGAGGTAAGAGCCGGGCGGCTTGCCGTTGCCTTCCTCGATGCCGCGGACGTATTGCGGGCCGGCGTTCTTGTACAGACCGGCAAAGCGACGGGGCGGAACTTCCCCATGCAAACACAGCATGTCGGCGAAATCCCGGCAATCGTCGCTCGTCATCACCACCAGCGGAAAGCGATTGTTACGCGTGAGCGAGTGATTATAGACCAGCGCGAATCGCCCATCGTCCGTCCGCTGCACCCAGGTCTTGGCGCCGCACGGAGTCAAGGTGGGAGCGCCGACGAGCTTCGTCCACGACTTGCCGTAATCGGAACTGAGCGCGTAATGCGCCTTCCAGACGCCAAGCACCGCGCCATCCGGGCGATGGACGTAGCTCAACGCTTTTGGCTCTGCCTTCTCAAGCTCGATGGTGTAGAAACCGTCCGTGGCGCGATCCTCCTCCCACCATTGCAGGGTCATGAGCTTGTCATTCAATAGCGCGTCGCATGCAGCGACGAATCCCACGTCCGCGCTGGTCTTGTAGAACGGATAGCTGGTGTTGGTTTCGTTCCAGCCTGCGTGTCGGTTGTACCGAATGAAGTAAATCGGGCCGAAGGTATTATCGGCGTGAATCTCGCGGACGACACGGCCCAAACCCTGACCCTTGTTCGGCCCTTTTTGCGGCAGCGGGTCAATGCAGAAGCTGTAAAATCCCGACGTTAGCAACCGGCCGTTGGGCGCGACGTAAAACCCCATGCGCTGGTGCATCACCGCGGGCGTTCCGGCTGGAAGAAAGCCATCCGCATTCTTGATTTCCGGCAGAGCATATTCCGGGAAGATCACCAGCGGATTGGACCAGTCCCGTCCGTTGGGCGAAGTCATCAGCAACGTGCGCCCCGGGGGAACATGCTCAGATTTAGGCGTGCTGAGGTACTGGAGGTAAAACCGATCCCGCCAGAAAGCCAGGTAGGGTTGGTGGTTGTAAGTCCAGCCCATCGTGCCGCCTTCCGGTGGGCAGGTGCGATTGGCGCGCAACGCCTGAAACTTGTGCACTCCGACGGCATGGCGAAGTGCGCCATCGTAAACACGCTTGTCGGTTTGTTCCTTCCCGACATAGCGAACCGGTTCGGCGGCGGACTCTGCAATCGGCGGCGGCATTGCCGTTTGAGCGCCACGAACTGTGAGGGGAATGAAGAGGCACAGTGCCGACAAGATCGTGATCGAGTCCGTCCAGTGCCGTAGTGAATTCAACGATCGTTTCATGCGTTCTTGAATGGTCGTTTCAACGAGGAACCAGCCTCGCAAGGCTTTCAGGCCACGTATATGTCCCCGGCTTCATCGTGAACAAAGTGGAGCTGCCACCCTGAGGCAAAAGCGTCACCACGCCCGGCGAAACTTCGGCGATCACCCGCAGCCGATGCCAACCCATCTGGCGTGCGAGCGCCACGGCCGTCGCCCCGCCTTCGGCAAATACATGGGCGACCTGGGCGCGAGACAGGACCGCCCCCGCCATCCTGACAAGATGCAGAGCCAGCGTTTCGGCAACCGCAGCGTCCTTCACCAGCGGCAGGCCGACGTGCAGAACAACGCGCCCTGTTGAGTTGAATGCCGCTGTGATTTGATCGGTGAGCTGGTGCAATGCGGATGCGTCGAACTCCGAGCCAGAAGCCAGTTCTTGCGGCAGCGAGAAAACGGGCACGCCCTGTTCCGCTTGGCGGGCCACGAAGTTCCGGGTGACGTCGCTCGCGCTGCCACAAACAAAAAGTTCATTCCCCGGCCGATGCTTCAGCTTCGTGCTGGAGACCGGGAGCCCGAGCAGAGCGCCGAAAAATTCTGCGCCGCCAGCATTCAGCCACCGAACGTTCCTCAGCGCCGCCCATTGGCGGAGATCGTCCGCGCTTGAAACTTCACCGATGACTATGCCGCGCTCGGGCAGACCTTCCTCAGCCCGGCGCACGGAGAGCGGCAGTGTGGCCGGGGCGGCAATCAACTCGCGCACATCGGACGACACGCGCGGGTGTTTGGGGTCGCGGGCAAACTCGGTTTCATGAATCAACTGCCCGCGCACGAAATACTGCCCACCCACAATCGTCCGACCGAGGGAAGGATTCGCCGGCACGAGCAGCGCGCCATCGAGACCGAGTTCGGTGACGGTGGCTTCGAGTTCCGGCGTCACGTTGCCACGCAGCACCGAGTCAGTCTTCTTGTAAACCCAGCCGGCTCGCTGCTGCCTCAATAAGCGCGCGGCGCGGGCGGTGCGCTCGGCAGCCTCGCTCGGCGTGCAAGAGCGCGAATCGGTGTCCAGACAAACTAGGTCCGCCTCACTCGACGGGTCGCCGGCGACGACGACTTCCACCTGCAGACCGCGCCGCCATCCGACAGCGCCGAGTTCCGCCGCGCCGGTCAAGTCGTCTGCGATCACGCCGATCATTTCTTGATTCCGCCTCGGGAAAACACCGCTTGGCTGATTTGTTTGCCGGACGGATTCCAACACGTGGCGGTGCCATCGCACATGAAACTCCGCCAGGTCGAGACGGACTTTTTTTGACCGTTGGACCAAAACTGGGTCCAGACTGCGCTGCCGTCGGGCTGGTAATCCCATATCCACTCCACTTTGCCTTCGCGCGACCAATAAGTCTCGGTGCCGGTCTTGTATCCCTTCTCGTAGTTGGCCTCGCGTTGCTTCTGCCCATTTTCATAGTACCAGACCTCACGGCCCTGGAGCAGATAACGACCGTCAGAACCCAAGCCGGCGCTCCAGGTCAACCTCGGCTGTCCGCTGGGATACTTCTCTTCCTGCGGCTTCACATCGGCAAGCGGACCGCCGGAAGTGGGCGCCATCGGGTCTTCGCGCGTGGCGTTCTGGTCCAGGATCCACGCCTCGTTCATCTCGAAGTGCAGATTGGGACGGTTCATCGTGGTGATCAGGTGGATGACGCCATTGGGGGCCTGACGCGCCGCCGAATAACCGATGGTCGCCGAATCCAGTTTGCCGTTTTCATGTGGCTGGGCACCCAACAAGGGCTTGATCGCCCAGTTCTGACCGTCGTCCTCGGAGAGGGCGACGTAAGAACCGCGCTGCCGGATGCCGGCTGGTTGCTTGCCGTTGAAATCCTGGAAGTCACCGGCAAAGAACAACCGCCCGCTGGCCAACCGCAGCAGGCTGGGCCGCTGGTTGGCCCCCAAGGCTGCGAAGGGGGTTTTGCTTTTCTCCCACGTCTTGCCGCCGTCTTTGGAAACCACTTTGGGCATGTAGCCTTCGATGTCGCTGTTCTTGCCGCCCATGCCCAGGATCGAACCATCCTTCAGCAACGCGTAAGTGGTGTGGCGACCGGCGCTCCGCCCTCCGGTGTCGAACCAGGTCTTGCCGTTATCGCGGCTGGCCCACAGGACTGAGGTAGCTCCCGCCGCATCGCTCGCGACATACATCGTCCCGTCCTTTCCCCGGAACGCGGTATTGATCGGTTGCTTGGAATGCGGGCCGACCGGGCTTGAAAATTCCGGAAAATGGACCGGCCCAAGCGTTGCGCCGTTGTCGGAGGATTCCACCCATTGGAAGGGAAACGCGGAAGCGAGCCGTGGATTGCCCCAGAAGAGGCGCAGCATTCCTTGGTCAACCCAAAGCAGGGGAGCGTGGTCGTTGACCAATGAGAAATCCACCCACGGGCTTGGCATATCCCATTCCTCGGCGCCGAAGCGCAACCGTGCCGCGATCAGCGACACGCCCGGTTCATACTCGTGATACGAGGTGTAAATCACCAGCAGCACGTCGCCGTTGGGCAAGGCTTCCACCGCCGGGCTGTGGTTGTGTTCGCGGAAAGAAGGGTGAAGGCCAGCAGCGTCAATGACCTTGCGGTCACTGTTTTCGAGCGGGGTCGGCATCATGTAGCGTTTGCGGAAATAGGGTTTAGCCGGGTCTGGGCCCAGCTTGGCGAAGCTGTTGTCCTGGCGAACTCCCTGCCTCGCGTACGGGGCCTCCGTCTGCTGGAAGCGCGTCGCCGGCGTGGCTTGGACCACGCGGAAACCGATCAGGTGATGTCCGGGCAACTCCGACGTTGCGCCGGTGCCCATGGCCACCACTTTCATTTCCTGGACGCCGTTGTAGGAAATTGCCGAGGACGGGACGATCTGCTTCTCCTGCCCGGCCCAGCTCCAATAGAGGCGCATGAAAGCGTCGCCCCCGTTTTGGGTGTACTTGATTTCGATCTCGTATTTGCGGCCTTTCACCATGTCTACGGTGCCCGCCACGGCTTTGTTCTTCTGGTTCCAGGCGCTGATAATCTTCTTGCCCTCAACGATGACTTCCATGCCGTCATCCGCGATTCCCTCGAAAGTCACCGCGCCGCTGACGGGCGACTCGATGAAGCCGAGAAAGCGGCCTGACCACCCGCTGCCCTTATCGAACTCGCCGTCCTTCTTGCTTAGGTCGAGCTTGGGAATCACAAACTTGTCATGCGGCCGGGTGAGGTCGGGTTCGCCGAAAAAACGGCCAACCATGCCCGGAAGAAACGTGGTCGCCAAAGTCTTCTGCTTTTGTTCTGTGTTCTCTGTCGGACCGATGCCGAAACACTCCCCCGCCGAACCACGCGTGGCCGAGCGCGCGTATTCCGGCTTGTTCTCGTCCAAGCCGCCGCCTCGAACCACGCGTGTCATGCCTTGAGTCGCCCCGGCCGGATCAATCTGTGTTTCCAAGGGGTACTCGCCATAGCGGTCGAAACACCATTCGCGCACGCCGGTGTGCATGTTCTTCAAACTCCAGGCGTTGGCGGTCTCGGGCGCAGGCGGTTGATCACCGGAGGAAAAGGGAGTGGTTGTGCCAGCGCGGCACGCGTATTCCCACTCGGCCTCCGTTGGCAGCCGATACGGTTTGCCTTCCTTCTGGGTCAGCCACTCGCAGAAGGCCATCGCGTCGTTCCAACTAACGCCGGCCACGTAAGGATCACAGCCCGGCGTGCCCTCAAAGTTGGGCCGAAACTGCTGAAACTGCGCCAGCGTCACCTCGGTTTCCGACATCAGGAACGGCTGGCTGAGCGTGACCTGGTGGGCCGGCCGCTCATTCCAATTGTCATCCATGATGGTGGATCCCATGGCGAAGCTCCCCGCCTGGACGGGAATCAACTTCATGCCGATCGAGTTGGTGGTTGGATCGCTGGCAGACTGGGCAAAGGCGTGGGCCACCATGCTGACAACCAGGACTTCACTGAGGGCAATTTTGAACAGAAACATGGGTGGCTTTCTTAGATTAAGGAGTTGCATTTGTGGTGCGCCCCGCGGCGAGTTGGGCGGCGATGTGGATGGCGGAGTAAAGACTTGTCGGATCGGCCTTGCCCTGCCACGCAATGTCGAACGCCGTACCGTGATCCACTGAGGTGCGAATGATGGGCAGCCCAAGCGTCGTGTTCACGCCCGTGTCAAACGCCAGCATCTTGAACGGAATATGCCCCTGGTCGTGATACAGGCAGACGATCGCATCGAACTTCGTGCGCACACCTTCCGTGAACGCCGCGTCCGGCACGAGCGGCCCGGTGGCGTCTATGCCCCGCTTCTTTGCTTCGGCGACTGCGGGCACAACGAACTTTTCTTCCTCGCCTTGCCCGAACAAACCGTGTTCGCCCGCGTGCGGGTTCAAGCCACACACCCCGATGCTGGACGCGCGGCGCAACATCGAATGCATCGCCTCAGCAGTAAGTTCGATGGTGTTCAATACCCGTTCAACGGACAGTTTGCCCGGCACTTCGTGGTAGCCGATGTGGGTCGTTACCATGCTCACGGTGAGCTTGTCCGAGTAGAGCATCATGCAACTCCGCTTCGCGCCGGTGAGCGCGGTGAAAATCTCGGTGTGCCCGGGAAACTTGACGCCGGCGAGACTCAAAGCCTCCTTGTGGATCGGCCCGGTGACGACGCCGTCAATCTGCTTGGCGAGCGCGGCGCGAATGGATTGCTCGATGTAACTGTAAGCCGCCTTGCCGCAGGCGGCGGAAACTTTGCCGGGTTCGATCTTGTCCAGGTCCAGGGCGGCGCAATCAACGACAGCCGGAGTGGTCGGCGCGGTTGAAGAATTGAATTCCGCCAGCGAGACAACCGACGCGACATTCGCGGGAAAGCCTTTTTCTGCCAGTCGCCGCAGCACGCTGACATCTCCGAACAGCACCGGCACGCACTCGGCTAGCACAGATGGTTCACGCAATGCGCGCAGACAAATCTCCGGCCCGATGCCCGCCGGATCGCCCATCGTGAGACCAAAGATTGGTTTGGAACTCATGCCAGATTCAACTTTGCTGCCTCGCTGCGCAGCGCTTCAAGTTCCGCGGATGAAAACGGCAACAAGGGTGGAAAAACCGCCGGTGAGCAGAGTCCGCGCAGATGCAGCAAGCTCTTGATTGCCGCGAGCGATTGCGCGAGCGTCCGGCCCGTTTGGTAAAGCGCGGCCACCGCATTCATGCGTTCGGCGTGTCCGACGGCTTCGTTCGAATCGCCGCGCTGCAGCGCGGCACAGAGCTGGTGGCATACATCCGGAATCAAATTACCCACGCTCGGCACAATGCCGTCCATGCCCGACTTCAGGTCATGCGTCATGAGTGCGCCGACCCCGCAAAAGAGAGAGAAGTCCGGCCGGCCGCTGAACCGCCGGAGCAACTCCGCGTGGCGCGGCGGGTCATTTTCGGAATCCTTCAGCCCGACGAACCGCGGGTGGCCGATCAGTTCACCGATGACGTCCAGTGGGATCGAGACGCGGGTGGTCATGGGGATGTTGTACATGAGCACCGGACCGGGCGAGGTGTCCAGCAGCGCGCGAAACCACGCGGTCAGCTCCGCCGGGCGTGGCGGAAAATAGAACGGTGGCAAGGCGGCGATCGCGTCCGCGCCCAAAGCGAAGAACTCCTTCGCGCCTGCGAGCGTGTCGGTCAGGGAATTCTCCGTGACGTTCACATAAATGCGCAGCCGTTGGCGCGCACTGGCAACGGCGTGCTCGATGAATGCACGCCGCAGGGATCGCGGCACGCATGGTCCTTCGCCAGTTGTGCCCAGCAGGAGCAGGCCCTCCACGCCGCCGGCGATTTGAAATTCGATCAGCCGATCGAGTGCGGCAAAATCAAGCTGGCCATCGGTCGAGATCGGCGTTACCAGCGGCACGACCACGCCGCCGAGTTTGGTGGATTTGTTCATGTCAAAAGGCTGCTTCGTAAATCGCCACGGCGTCGGTTTCGGTGACGAGCCGGAGGTTGTTTTTCAAAAGCCGTTGCACTTGCAGAGCGGCTTGGGCCAGGGACGGGATGGCGTCGCGCGGAATCTTGAGTTCGGAAAGCGTTTGCGGCACTCCGCAGTCGCGGGAGAGTTGCGCGAGGAACTCCACGCCGCGTTCGGCGGTGGCAGCCGCATTCGCGCCGGGTCGTACGCCCAGCGCCAAGGCCACTTCCGCATAACGCTCCGCGGCGGCCAGCGCGTTGAAGCGAATGACATGCGGCAAGAGGAGCGAGTTGGCGACGCCGTGGGCGATGTGAAAACGTCCGCCAAGCGGATACGAAAGCGCATGCACGGCACCGGTGTTCACTGGGCCGAGGCAAAGCCCGCCGTAGTAACTGCCGAGCGCCATCGCCGCGCGGGCTTCGAGGTCTTGGCCGTTGCGGACGGCGCGCTCCAGATGCGCCGCGATCAGCCGGATGCCCTGCAAAGCGTAGATGTCCACCGCCGGGTGCGCGAACTTGTTGGCGAAGGCTTCGATGCAATGCGTAAGCGCGTCCAGACCGGTGGCCGCGGTGACCGCGGGTGGCACAGTGAGCGTAAGCAACGGATCAATAAACGCGGCATCGGGCACAAGATGCGGACTCACGACGCCCTTCTTCAACGCGGCGACTTCGTCGAGGAGAATAGCGTTTGGGGAAACCTCTGCGCCCGTGCCGGAGGTGGTCGGCAGGCAAACGAGCGGCAGCGCGCGGCCCGCCAGTAAATTGATCCCGAAAACCTCCGTGACGGTCTGCGTTCCGCGCGTGAGGGCGGCGAGGAGTTTGGCGACGTCAATCGCGCTGCCGCCGCCGATGCCGAGCACCGCTTCAATGTTCCCCGCGCGGGCCGCGGCGAGCATTGCCTCGAACATGCCGCAGGTGGGTTCACAGTCCACAGGCGCGGCGGCCACGACCGCGATGTGGGCTGTCTGCAACGCTTCACGCACCGTGCCGAGTGTGGGCAACACCGGCGTGCTGGACACGAGCAGAACGCGACGCACACCGCGTTGGGCCAGGTACTCCGCGCACTGCGGCGCGCAGCCACTGCCGAGCACCATGCGCGGGGGTTGGAGGAGCGTGACAAGATTCATGTTTGTTTAGCGGCCAAGGCTCTGCGTTTTTCCAGCCAGCCCCAAAGCGTCCACTCGCCTTTGCCACCCGGCGGGAAAAAGAAACTCGCCACGTAACCGACCACCAGGACGATCACGTGGGCGCTGACGCCGATCATCACACCGGTCCAGGGAAAGTTGTAGCCGCCGAGATCCAGCATCTTGTTCTTGCCGCTGGTCAGCGTCGCCCAGGCGGTGAAGATCAGGCTGATGACGATGCCGATCCACAGCCCTTGGCGGTTGGCGCGACGGCTGAGAAACGCGAGGATGAACATGCCGGCGAGTCCGCCGGAAATAATCGAAGACACGGCATAGTAGAGCGACAACACCCGCTCACTCTTCCAAGCGATGAGCGCGGCAATCCCCACCGCCGCGAAGCCACAGACGCCGACGATCACTTTCCCCATGAACAACCGCCGGGCGTCCGAGGCGTTAGGACGCAGCTTGCGGTAGTAGTCTTCCACGCCGACGGCGGAGAGGCAGTTGAGATCGGAGGCCAGCGTGGACATGCCCGCCGCGAACACGGCCGCCATGAACAGCCCGGACAGCCCGACCGGGATCTTGGTCACGAGAAAGTGCGGGAAGACTTTGTCGGAAATTACCTTGCCGGTTTTGTCCAGCAAGTCCGGCGGAAAGGCCGTGCCGGAAAGTTGGTAGTAACACCACACGAGTGTGCCGATGAGCATGAAGAGCGTCCAGATTGGGACGCACATCACCGCGCCGAGCGCCACGCCTTTCAGCGCTTCGCGGTCGGACTTCGCCACCAGATAACGCTGCACGATGGTCTGATCGGCGGAATACTTTTGCAGATACCAGAAGAAACCATAGAGGGACATCACCCACAGGCTGGTCTTGTCGGAAAAATCCAGCTTCGGAGTACCGAGGCTGAACTTGCCTTTTGCGTTGGCCAGGTCAAACGCCGCGGCAAGTCCCCCGGGCATGAGGTAAACAAGAAAGCCCAGGATCACCACTACGCCCAGGCACATGATGAAACCCTGAATCACGTCCGTCCAGATCACGGCTTCCAACCCGCCAAACACGGTGTAAAGCACGGTCACGATGCCGGTGATCAGCAGAACGAGGTAGATGTTCCAGCCCGTCATGCTGCTGGCGGTGAGGGACAGCAGGTAGAGCACAAAACCCATCTTGGAGAAGTGGCCGGCGCTAAAGGCCAGCCCGCTGTAAGCCCGCGCGCCGTAACCGAAGCGCTGCCCGAAATATTCGTAGGCGCTCAGACCGACCGCATGCCGGAAGAAGGGCACGAGCACCGTGCCGACCAGCAGCAGCACACCGATGACCATAAAACCCGGAACAAGCTCACTCCAATTGCCGGCATAGGCCGAGCCAGGATACGCGATGAACGTGATGCTGCTGATCAGCGTCGCAAACATCGAAACCCCCATCGCCCAGTGCGGGATGGATCGCCGCGCGGCAAAATAGGTTTCGGTGGAGTTCTGCCGGCGCGAAAAGCGGAGACCGATCCACGCCACCGCGATGAAATAAAGAGCGACGACCACAAAATCGAGCCAGCGGGGCGTGCTCATCGCTGGTCTCCGGGGTGCTGATTCAAGACTGTTATCACAGAAGTCTGCCGCTGATCACCAACTTTATGTCACAGTAGCTTGCCAGCGTGAAGTCCTGGCTTTGCTGATCGCTCCGCCAACGACACAGACTTTGTCCTTGTTGAGGTCGTACTTCATCCAGCGCGCGCCGCCGCTCCATTTCAGGCGCGGCGGCGGAGCGAGCGGGCGACTGCAGGCCTGCGGGAGAAACAGGCGATTAGCGAGCAACCGTTCAAACGGCTGCACAAATCGCATGTCCGCGCCCGTGGCGAGGTGGGGACTTCCGGGGTTGCGCGCCGTCGGCTTTGACCGGAGAAACCTGGTGCCCCTGCCAGGAATGGAGGTAGCCAGCTTCATCATCACCGCTTGATGATAATCAGGCGGCTCTGGGGTGGGCGAGGGGTAACCAAGCCAAGTCTAATTGTATTTTGCCCCTATTGCACAAGGGGCATTTGTCCTGAAGACCATAATCCCGGCGGCTATTTTGGTTCATGGATGTTCCGCAATTCAAGATGCCAGGCGATCTTGGGGGAATCCGCTCGAAATTGCTCAGCGCACGCTGTGGTCCGCCGGGCAAGACTTGGAGACGACCAAAGCCGGTCGCACTTTGGCCGGGTTCGATCCGGCCAAACAAACGGAACTTCACCGCCCGCTTCGCGCCCGGGGCGCCGCGTGATGTTGAGTCGGTCCGCGCTGATCGCTCGGGTCAAGAATGGACCAAACCCAGGATGAACAGCAGAAAGTATCGGTCATTGCGTAGCATCAGCATATTGAGTTTCATTCGATGAAATCGGACTCCCTCATTCGGTAGTCGCACCAGCAGATTTCTCTTGCCCCTTGGTCAGCCCAACGGCTACTTGGGGTAATGCCAGACTGAAATGCACCCGCTCGCCCTCGGTGCCGAAGTAGCCACCCCAGCCGATACGAATGTCCTGAACTCGCCGCAGATCGAGTTCTCCGTCGGCATCCTTCGACCATCCGGCGAGGCGGAATTGCCCCAGCGGGATGATGCTCTGTTCGCGCCCCGGTGATGCGAGTGAGCGACCCGTCTCCGCAAGGAAATCGCCTCCGTCCTGTTCATGAAGAATCACGAGCAACTGGCTAAGGGTGGACTGTCCCTGCGGCACCCAGGTTTCCAACACGAGGCAATCGTCCCCACTGAGGTCCAACGCTTGCGGGTAATGGAATTGCGCGAACAGGTGCGTGTCCACGCCGCTCCTGGTCAGGACGGACCTGGCCTGCCAGACGATGGCTTGGTTTGCGGACTGAACCACGTCCGGCACCACTTCGCCGCGGACGAACTCGCCGTGCGGCGCGGTTGGCGCCACATTGGGAATGTGGCGTAAGGAAAGGTTCGGCAGGAAGGTGCCGGTGGCTTTCAATCTGGCCGGGGCTCGCGAGGTATCAAATCGGAAAATGGCCGCTCCGTACGCTCCCAAGCTAAGGTTCGCGGAATTGCCCGCAAGTCTTTCCTCGCACTGGCCGTTGGCCGGATTCCAGCGCTCACCGTTTCCGGTTGCGGCGAAGCCAACCGGTCCTTCCCATGGCTGGGCACTGTCGTTGATGATGAAATAGACCTCGCGACCGTCGAGCCGGCGATGCGTGACCCGCAGCGGCGACTTCGCGCTCGCCACTTTGAGATCCGGCTCAAGCAAGCGGTCGAGCATCAGCGGTAGCAGGCTTTCCGAGCCCTGTGGAAGAAACACGCCTGCGCCGCCAGTCTTGTTAGCACGGAACATCGGCGAAGTGCCGGACGTTTCACCGACGCCGAAGATTTCTTTCGCGATTGAGCGGACGCGTCTCGCGGGGAATTCCTTTTCGCTGTTGGCTGGCAGCGCACCAAGCGCGATCACCACGCCGCCTTGGCGGACCAACTTCGCCAACTTTTCCCACGCGGCGAGCGGCAGCGTATCCACGCCGGGCAAAACCACGGCGTGCCAGCCGAGCGCGCCGAGCGCCAGCGCGTCTGATGAAATCTCGGCCTCCGCCAAAGCGCGACTGTCCACAAACGTGAAGTCACGTTGCGCATCGAAGAGACTTTCAGCAGCGGTCCGGAACAGGTTTTCGATGCGCATTGCGGCGACGGCTTCGCTGGTCCAGTGGCGCGAAGGCACGAACTTGGTCCAAAGACTCTCCGCGGGATACACCATCGCAATGTCCGCAACTTGATGGCCGCCACGCACCGCAGCGCAACAACGGCCCACCCATTCGTTGAGACGGCGCAACTGGTCGTCGCTCAGGTTGGCGAGACTGTAGTAGCTGGTAATCGCGTTCACCCCGGCCACGGTCAGGCGGTTACACGTACCGCGAATCTCCGCCTCCGTCACTACGCGCTTGGGTCGCTGGTCGCCAGCGGGGCGATAGACCTGGCTGTGATCAGAGGTTTCGCTCATCACAAGCGTCCGGGCTTCGAGTTCGGCGGCGCTGCTCAGGAGGCGCGCGATGTACCACGGCACTTCCGGTGGCAGGCTGGTCAGGCAGTCAATGCTCGGCGCGTCCAGCCGGCGGATGCAGCGGAAGAAATCGCCGTACAGCGCCACGTGCGCCGCGACGTTTTCCTCGGCCAACAAGTGCCCACCCGAAGACAGGCCAAGTTGGCGGCAGCGTTTTTGGATCTGGCCGAAGTAATTTTCCGAGACCAATTCGCCCACAGTCAGCCAGAAATCGTGGCGGGCCTTTTGCGTGTCAGGCCCGACATCCGCGACAAGCGCCGGTAGCAAAGCCGGGGTCAACGCGTAGCCGCGACGCTTCTTGAACTCGGCGGGCAGATTCGGCGACCACGGCAACGGGCGATAAGGCATGCGTTTCAGAAAGAGGCTCATCAGCGAAGGTTCGTCGGTGAACGTGGCCTCGAAGTATTTACTCAGGTCGCTGCCGAGATGCTTGGCGTAGCCGCCATAGGTCAAATCCACGAAGCGCGCGGTCGGTTCGGGTTGGAGCAAATTGATGTAAGGGATCTTGGCGTGGAGGTTGCCCTCGGCATGCGTGCCCTCGTAGAGGCGATCCTCCGTGAAAATGAGCACACGACATCGCCCGGTCGGCGACTGCCAGGCCAGCTTGCCATCGCGAACCTGTCCAGACAGCTCCACGCGTTTAGACAAATCCAGCGCCCCATTGCGCACCGGGAAAGCCTGCGCCAGAACGAGCTTGCCCGGCGGCATTTCAAGTGTCACCACGCCACCAGTGGTTTCAATATCCGCGACCAGCAGGCCGCGCGCTTCCCACTCCGGATGATCGCGCAGGGTCAGGCCACCGGCATTGCCCGACGGATAACCCCGCTCATCGTAAAGCCACATGGCCATGCCGGCTCGTTTGGCCTCGCTGACCGCGCGTGTGAAGGCCTGCCATTTCAGCTCGCTCTCCAGGTATTGATCGAAGGAGACGTTGCAGACCACGCCGCCGAAACCCTGCGTGCTGAGCGTGTTGATGAGCTTGTCTTGCGCTTCGGGAGCACCAGGCCAGTTGTGGATGATTTTGAGAATCCGCGTATCCGCCGGCGGCATAACGAAGCGCCCAGCCCAATCAGCGCCGGCAGCCCCCCAGGCAAACACAAAGCCTGCTGGCATGAGGAGCATGGGCACTAACGCGCTGAACCGAGGTCGCGTTCTCGATTTGGGAAATGACTTCATTTGATGTGGAAGCTTATGAACGCAGGTAGCCAGAAAACCCGTGCCACAAATGACGTTAGCCGAGTCATTGCCCCGGGACAAGGTTGGTGGGTCGATTGCCGCCGACGCGGTCGCGCACGCGCGGGAGTCGAGCATAGGGATCGAGCACCCATACGGCCTGACCGTCGCGCTTCCCGCGCACGACAGGCATCTCGTCCCCGTTGATTATTGCGGTGACCTTCGGCGCGTCGGTGCGGACCCGGATGTCGCTGGGGTGGGTGCCGAGGTCTTGCCAGATTCTCGCGCGCCAGTGCGCACTGCTCCAAAAGGGGCGGAAGCTGCCGTCAATCTTCAGTTCCAGGGTGCCGTCCGCAGCCTGATTGGCCACCAACTTCCCGAAGGGGAATCGCTCACTTTCAATTTGAGCGACGGGCGTTTCAAGGTGGAGTGGAAGCTGGATGTTCGGCTGTGGTTGGTAGGCGACATAGGTCTTTGACGACGCAGCGGAGAGAAGCCAGACAGTCTCGCCAGACTTGGTCTTGAGGCGCGCATCATGCACCCGGATCTCGGTTGTTCCGACGGCGAACTCGGGCGTTTGGAGGTGGTTCAGCACGGGTTGGTCTTTGCCATCCACGCGTCGAGCGAGGTACTTTTCCTCGTAGCAGTGCCACTTCATCTCCAGGCGGCGTCCGGGTCGCTGATATTGAAAGTGCCGGATGAATCCATCCGCCGACTCCTTCACCTTGGCCTTGAGCATGAGATCGCGGAACCGCTCGAACGAGCCGAACTCCGCGGCATCGCCGAGTTCTACCACGAACCCGCTGCGGGCTTTCACCCATTCTTCGTCGGCGATGCCGTCAATGGTGTCACCCACATAGTTGTCTTGGTAGAGCACGATCTGGCGGGTCCGCTCCTCGAGCGTGGTTTTGCACGGACCGCGCAGGTGGGTGCTTTCCAGCGGACGCACGCCCACATAGGTGTCACCGTCGCGAATGAACCACCAATCGCCGTGCTTGAGCTCCAGCGGCAGGCGCGTGACCGGCTGGCGGTTGACATAGAGACCCTCCAACCCGGCTTGCCAGCGAAAAAGAAACATCCCTGCCGACACGCGATG
The DNA here is from genome assembly GCA_964458575.1 of uncultured Bifidobacteriaceae bacterium. Taxonomy (GTDB): domain Bacteria; phylum Verrucomicrobiota; class Verrucomicrobiia; order Limisphaerales; family JADLHS01; genus CAYWMD01. The sequence goes on from CAYWMD010000019.1 coordinate 35,641, forward strand.
GAGCTTGTTGGCGACGGGGCGGACGTCGTCCGGGCCGCGGTTTCGTCCGGAATAGGTGTAGAGCAGCGTGTTCTTGTGCTGGAGAACACCGGCGCGGCCCCGCTCAGCGAACTCGCGCATCCACGGGCCAGGCAATCCCGTCCATTCGTCTTTGATCGGCTGGTCCGGATGGTTTTCGAAATAAAGCTCCGTGCAATCCATGAACGCAGCGCCGTTGAACACGTAATGCGGGTAAAGCGCTGCGAACCGTTTGGGGCTGCCAAGCGGGGCTTCGCTTCCGGCACGCTGATCGTTCCACCAGGCGGAGGCGTAAATCATGCAACCCGAGGCCTCGTACGGATGATTGATTGATCCCAACGCGTATTGGGCGGTCTGGTGGTTAACCATTTCGCCGAGGACGGGATCGGGTCGCGCATTCGAGATGCCGGGCAGTTTTGGATAGCGATCCATCCAGGGAATCAGTTGCACCGAACATCGCAGTTCGTTTGGGAACTGCTTGCGCCAGGCAGCGTCCTGGAGGTAGGCGGGCAGGTCGGGCACCATGCCTTCCACATCATCCAATGACCAGCGCCCGCCGGTCACTGGATACTTCCAGACGCCCCAATCGAAGAATTCATTGAGCCAGATGGGTTTCTCGACGCCGGTGGCAAACTGCAGGCGGTCGCTGCTCGTGCCCAACCAGGCTCCGGGTGCCATGCGGCTACCCGGTCCGGTGATCCGTTCCACCACGGGCGACCACATCAGGAAGCGATTGAGCCAGAGACGCTCGGCGATCATCCGGGCCATGCGCGCCAATTCGGGATCACGCAGGAACGCCTTCATCGCGTCATAGCCGTTCGAGCTGCACCAATGCCCTTCAAGCACATTGAACTCGGAGATGTCACCACTGAGGTTCAAGTGGTCCAACTCGCCGCGCAGTCCCCAGTATGCGGCATCGCGGACGTCGGGGTTACCAGTAACGGCCCAGGTCAGAGCGAGAAAACTCAGATAGTCGTGGGCATTCGCGCCGTTGTAACCGGGCGCGTGCATCCACATGGTCGGCTCGACGTCGGCAACCTCGGGGCGGAAGGCCGTGAGCACATCTTTGATCGCTTGATGTGCCTCGGGCGTGAGACGTTCGCCGATCCGCAACGTCAGGATGGCCAGCGGAATCAGTTCGGTCTGGTATTGGCAAACTTCCTTGGCGGGATTTCGGCGTTTCGGATCGCGCCAGGCGGCCTCGATCTCCGCCTTCTTCCGTGTGCAGTAGTCAACGATCTCGCGATTGACGGCTGCTACATCCTCGGGATCGCCCCTCACGAGTCGCTCGAACTGCGTCAGTCTCGGATTATCGAGGCGGCCCGGGTTGCTTTGGTAGATGTTACCGCGCATGCGGTAGCGCAGCGCATCCCAACCGCAAGCAACCGTCCCGTTCGTAATGTTCTCGAGCGGCTCGCGGATCATCTCCCGAACATCCGGGTAAGGTGGCTGTGGTTGCTGCGCATCCGCCGCGCGGGACGTTGACACCCCCACCCACGCCAACATGAGGAAGAAAAGAATCACTTGCGGCGAAGCTGACACAATAATTGCCGATGCAGAGAGTGAGAGGCGACGTTTCATTTGAGATCAGGGGTTCGCAGCTTGGGGCCGGCGCACAATCGGGCCATCCAGTGTCAAAGCGATGACGGAGTCCACGGGATCCGGAGCATTTGGTGGACACGCAATGAAAATGACTCCATTGCGGGATTCGGCCGTCAGCTTGCCGCCGCCCAACAGCTTTGCTCTACGGATTATATTCGGCACTCCTTCGAGGCTGAGCTGGCCGCTCTTGGGCCAGTCAAACACGTGGAGGTATAGGGTCGTATCTCGCTTGCCTTCCCTGGCGGTGATGCGTCCCCAGGCGGGCTTGGCCACCGGGCTGGCAGTGGTGCCGACGATGGACTCGCGGTTCACCTTCATCCATGCGCCGATGGCGCGCATCGCTGCGACGCTTTCTTGCGGCACGCTGCCATCGCCCGTGGGCCCGATGTTGAGCAGGTAATTCCCGCCCTTGCTGGCGATGTCCACCAGATTTCGGATCAGCGTTTCGCTGCTCTTCCACTGGTGATCGTGCTCGCTGTAACCCCAAGTGGTGTTCATCGTCATGCAGGTTTCCCAATCAATGCCCGGCATGCCCGTGTCCGGAATGTGCTGCTCAGGGGTGATGAAGTCTCCATAGCGCCAATCCAGATTGCCGACGAAACCATCGGTGCCCATGCTCTTCCAACCGGCTTCAGGGGTGCGGAAGAGGCGGTTGTTCATGATGATGGCCGGTTGGTGTTTCCGCACCATCGCCATCAAGTCGGTGGCACGCCAGGCTTCGTCGCCTTGAAAATCCTGCGCGCTGTAGTCCCACCAAAGCACGTCCACCCGTCCGTAGTGCGTGACGAGTTCCTCGGCTTGCGCGTGGAGATATTTCACATACTGCAAATGATCGCGCGCGCCGTTGGGATAGGGCTTGCCCTTGAGCGGATGGGGAAGCTGCTTGGAAAGCGCGTAGGCATATTGATCGTGATGCCAGTCAATCACGGAATGGTAGAAGCCCACCCGCAATCCCTCGGCCCGCAGCGCCGTCACGATTTCCTTCACCAGGTCGCGCTGCAAAATCGAGCCGGCATCGAAATCCCCCACCTGAGAGTCGTGCAGTGCGAAGCCCTCGTGATGTTTGGTGGTGAACACGACGTAGCTGCACCCCGCCTCCTTCGCGAGCCGCGCCCATTCACGCGCAAAGCCCGGCTTGGGTCTGAACTTCGGCACCGCCGCGCGGGCGTACGTGTCTGTGTCCGCCTTCACGATCTGCTGAATCCACTCCATGCCGCCGGAAGTGCCGGCAGGTTTACCCTCCCACGTGCCGGCCAGGCCCGAGTAGAGCCCCCAGTGCACGAACATCCCGAAGCGTGCCTCGCGCCACCATTTCATGCGCGCGTCGTGGGCCGCGGAGCTTTCCGCTTTGCCTGCCCCACCTACGCCCTCCCCTATGGCCACGCGTTGGACGGCCAGGATGATGCCTGCAACTGCGAGAACTCGAGTGATACCAGTGAATGGATGCTTTCTCATATCGTAACTTCCAAAGTGAATAGCGGTGCGAGACCCTCAGCGCGAGCTCTCCTTGAACTCAAGAGAAAGCTGCTCTCGCTGGAGCAATTCTATCCCCTCCAGTTGGGCACGCGGTTCGGTCAAGGGTGGCGTAGGGTGCATGGAAGCCGGAAGTCGCACTGCCAACTGCGGGTGGAGCGGCATCACACGCAGTTCGAGGGTGTCGAGTTGGCCTGGGGGTATGCGCCAGAGCGCGAAGTCAAAGGGCTGACCATTGTAGAATTTGTCAGCCACGAGTCCGCCTCCGGAATAGAGCCGGGCCACGTCCCCGACAAAGTGAATGCGCAAGAGGATGTCGCGTTGTCGCCACGCCGCAGGCACGGTGATTCGCCACACGGCGGCATTCGTCCAAACCGATTCGTCCATCGCGTTCGGTGCATTCGTGCCTCGCCAGGAGACTGCCTTGACCAACAATGCTTCGGTGCGTGCCTTCGGCATGGCTGGTTTCGGCAGCCCGTATTTGGTGAACACGCCGTGCTTGTGCCCTCGAATAGCGCGATCCTCAAGGCGCACTCCGGGCAATTCAGGAAACACCGCGAACTGCGGCCGTTCGTCTCCCAGAGTCTCAAGGCGGATTTGGTTCTCACTGTCGGGCAGCAGCGCATTAGAGGAGAGCACCACGCGGTCGCGTCCGGCCAACGACAGCTTCCAAAACTGGCGGCCTTGATCCGATGACAATACTACGAAGTTCACCCTGGCGCCTTCGCGGTTCTTCTGGGTGAAAGCGATTCCGAGGCCGGGTTCGCACCGACGCGGTTTCTCGCCGGCAAAGGCGAACTCGGGCTTGATGCCTTCGTTGGCGGTGAAGAAGAACCAGTGCTGGCCGTCTGCCTCCAGACGCGCCGTCAACTGGGCCGTGGCGTAATTCAGTCGGACGCCGGCGCAGTCGAGATTCACCGGCCAGAAACCGTACGCGTCGGCGGGAATATCGAGCGGTTGACGCGGCACGAGTTGCGTCTCGGACTCGAAATGGAGCGCGAACTGCACTCCTTTTCGCGCCGGCCACGCCACCGAACGATGATGATTGTTGAAGAACAAAAAGCCGCCCGTGCCGTCCGAGCGCACCGACCAGCGCAGGGGTTCGGCTTCATCCGGCAATGCCGGTCGGCGTTCGGGAAAGTAGGCGGGCATGCGCGCCAGCAGGGCGCCGAAATCGTGCAGGAACAGGTGCTGCAGCCGCAGGCGATGGTAGCGTTCACGGACCTGACCGAATGCTCCCAGCGGCGCGGTAAAATCGTAATCCTTGACCGGCAGATCGTTCGGATAGCCACTCGCCTTGGACTCATTCAACGTCGTGAGCCGCCCCTCCGGGTTCTGGCCGCCTTGATACATGTAGTAGCCCGGCACGTTGTTTCCCGAGCCCAGCTTCACCAGCGCCAGCGCCTCGGTGTCCCGCTCCGTCGTGTGGATGCGGTTGGCGTAACTCGACACCATGCCGCCGCCAATTTCGCAGCACGCGTACGGAAAGCGGTGCAGGATCCGGTTTTCCTTGTCCATGTGACTGCGCACGGGCGTGAAATCGAATGCGTCGAGAAAGTCCCGTGGATTGTCGGTCCAGAACCCGTCCGCATAGCCGCCGTAGAGTGGAATCAATTCCTCCGTCGGCAACGACCGCCCCCAGCCCGTCATGCAATAGAACGGCACGTCAATCCCGAGTTCCCGCGCAATTTTCTTCAAGGCGAAGAGATACGGCAGGTCGTTGCTCTCGTTGTCGAACTGGACGGCGACAACCGGCCCGCCATCTTTCCAGAGCAGACCCTTCATCTGGGCGGTGATCTCCCGATAGTGGGCCGCAGCCAGTTTCAAGAAATCCGGATCGGCGGTGCGAAGCTTGTCAGGCAACACGAGTTGCAACGCTCCCATCGTGCCCGCCCCAGCCGCGGCGGTTGCGGATTCTCGCATGGCCTGCTTGTCGGGTTTCTGCAGCCAGTCGGGGAAGCCGCCGTTGCGCACCTCCCCGTGGGACCACGGCCCCAGGCGCACGAAGGCGTAAAGTCCGAGTTCGTGGCACAGCTTGAGAAATTCCCGCAGCGAGCGTTGGCCTCTCCAGTCATACTCGCCGTGAACTTCCTCGTGGTGAATCCAGAAGACGTAAGTGGCCACGATGTCCACCCCGCCCGCTTTCATCTTAAGCAAGGCATCCCGCCACTCGTCTTGCGGACAGCGCGTGAAATGAAACTCACCCATGACAGGCATCCACGGCTTACCGTTTCGATAGAGACTGCGATTGTCCACCCACAGCGTGCGACCGTCAGGAGCGTTGGTTTCGCCGAGGCCGAGATGGCCCGTGAGAATCGGCGACTGCGGAGTGGGAAGTCGTATGCTCAGCGGCGTTTTGTTGGCGGCTAACTTGGGAAAGTCCTTTCGGAACCGCTTAATCGCCTCCTGCGGACCACCGCGTAGAACGTACAAGCGCCCGCGCACGGTCACACTCTGGCCAGGCTCGATCCGGCCAAACCACGGGAACAGATGAAAACACGCCCGATCGTCGCCGGTGTTGGACGACGCCCAAATCGCCCGCTCGAACGCAAGCGCGATGGTTTTCCTCTGGTCCCGACTCGTCAATGCAATCAATGGCGGATCAAATGTCTCCGGGCTGTTCACCCACCAACCCCATTTTACAGGGGCGGCGCCGTTTTTCATGAGGGAAAGGTGCGGCTCGCTCGCAGCCAGCTTTGTTTCAGCGAACGTGAACCGGCGATCCTCGGACCAGACGTGCAGACGCTCGTAGAGTTCCGACCAATTCGTCTGCGCATTGCTTACGGAGGACGATGGGAAAAAACCTGGTGCTTCGGTGGTCGGAATGCAGGTGTGGAGTTGCACGGCATCAAGCGCGTTTGTGCCGACGTTCTGCAACGTGTATTTGAGCTTCAGACTGTTGCCATCGGGTTCGACCGCGATGTGAACGGTAACCCCCTGCGCGTACGGCCAGGAGTAGCTCCAGACATTGCCGTCGCGCCGCCAGGATTTCTGACCCTCGCCGAAGGTTGCGGGCAGTTTCACCTGGAACAGGCCAAAGTCCTTCGAGCCGATGACAACTCCCTCGCAGGTGCGAAAGTCGAAGACGTCGCCCGGGCAATGGGGCGACCGCACGTTGAGTCCACCGGCTTCGCTGCCGGGGCGGATGGCAATGTCGAGTTCGGCGGCACATGCGCCCAACGATAGCCACAGAGCGGCAAGCCCTATTCCCAACTCCTTCACTAGACTGGTTGTCTTTACTGGAATTCTCATGGCTGAAGACCTTTCGCAGGCGGACGCCATACAGCCGTAACATCCTTGTACACCTCACCAGGGCCGGCATATTCGGCATCGAGCACCACGGGAATGTTGAGCGTTCTCAATTCGCTGAGATCCACACCGCTATTCCTAACCGGCCGCTGTATCTCGGGCACCAACCGGTCCGGCGCGCTCACCAAGACCATACCCAACCGCTCACCCGCCTGCTTCAAGGAATCCTTCACCTCCGCGCAGGAAGTGTTGAGGGCGAAACGCAGGTTGTCTGCGCCTAAGTCGTCAATCAGGCGCAAGGCCTCCGGCACGCTGCTGTGCCACCTGCCGGTCCGGTTTTGCAGATGCAAAGTGATCCCGCGCTCTTTCGCCCGGCGACACAGGTCGCGCAAACCGCGCTTGAAGGACGCCTCGACCTGCTCCGGCGTGGTGCCGAACTCAGGAGTCGTATGGGTGGCGATGACGGCATCGGTGGATCCGGCCAGATTCATCTTAGCCAAAACGTCATCCGTCCGGGCCACGCTGTCGGCGTATGGTGCCGGAAGCAGATCGAGCAGGGTCAGGTCGGGGAAGTGATTCAGCCCGGACGTGAAGTCCACCACCACGCGCAACTGTTGGCGCTCCAGCCACGATCGGTCGCGCTTCAGTTGCTCCGAGTCGCGCCGCAGCAGGTAGGTCCAATCCAGTTTCACGCCATCAAAGTGCTCGAAGAAGGTGGGCCGGCGCAAAATCTCCTCCCGGAGATCAGAGATGCCACGGAGGGCCAGCAGACGGCCCACGGGCCGACTTGGTACGTTTTCTTTCGCGAGTACGCGCACGCCGGTTTCGTCCACCTGGACCGAGAAGAGCCGGACGTCTCCGCCGGAAATGTTGGTCGCGTCGGATCGCCCGCCATCATTGTTCTGGAACTCATGCGGCCAGTAGCCGGCAGCCGAGCGCATGTCTTTTCCGAGCACCAGCTCCGTGACCTTCTTGACCGGCCCGCAATGTGAGGTGATCTTAAAGGGCCTGGACTGGAGCGCGTTGTTAAACACCCCAACCGTGTAATCGCCCGGCCCCTTACGGCACGTGATGAAACCAAGATCGTCACCGACGGAGAAAAGCTGCTCCGAGCTGAAAGCAGAATCCAGCACTCGCCGGAAGTGGGCCAGCAGCGCGTGAGGCTGTGCCAGTGGTTGGTTCCAGTTGTGATGAGCCAACTCCCCCTGCACAGTCGGCTCGGCATTGATCCCAAACGGACTCAGCAGCAGCAAGATTTTACCCGCCCCAAGACGCAAACGGACCACGGCTGGCTGCTCGCCGCAGCTTGCCAGGACTTCAGCTCCGTCCGGCAGGGAAACGTCGCACAGGTCCATGGCTTGACGTTCGGTAGTTCGCGTTCTGTCCTTCCAAGTGACGACCGTGTCGGGGGGAAATCGCTTGGGTTGCCCGATGTTCCACTCCGGCCACAGGCGACGTGCATTCTCAGCGGTGACGATGAAGGTGCCGCCGGAGGCTACATAGGCGTCGAGCTTGGCGCGCAACTCCGCGTCCGCGGTGAAGAGATTTCCCGCAGCCACCACCACGCCGTATTGTTTCATGACCCACGCCATCGCATCCGAGTGCAACACGTCGGCCATGTCACCGTAAGGCGTATTGCAGATCGTGCCGCGCTCATCGTGATACCAGGCACTGTCCTCATAGCCCGGGTAGAGCATCGAGAACACGGAGTGAGTCAGGTAGTCGCCGGAATCGTAAGGCAGATATCCCCACACCCGATACGCCGTGGTCCAGGTGCGCGCCGGCATCCAGCCGGCGAAGTGATCGAGCAGCAGAGCAACCGGCGCGTGCATCACGCCGGGTTGTGGATGATCGGCGACGAACTTCACCGCGTCCTGCTGGATGAGGCCCAGCGGCGATAGCGGGCCGTCGCCGTTGGGCGGCCACCAGGATTTCTCGTACAGCGCGGCCTCAACACCAAGGATCACACTGTTGTAAAGATAGTGGCTGAACATCAGGCGGCGAAGGAGGTTCAAGCTGTTGCCTTTCGTCGGCCCGGAGTTCGCGGCCCGTGCTTCGTAATCCTTGTAGTGCCATGTGTTGAACACCGCGGCGTTGCCGAACCAATGCACGCCATACTGTTTGCCCGCTCCGCGCAGGAAGGCGTAATGGATGCTCGAACTCGTCACCTTGTTCTGGGCCTCGGCGCCGGCCAGCACGACACGGCCTTCCTTGATGAGATACGGCCAATACCAGTAAACCATCAGCGCGTTCAGACGGTTTTCTAGATCATCTTCAATCCTGCTGAAGTAATCATGAGCTTGAAGGTATTGGCCCAAGCGGTCGGCGGCAAACGGCGACTGAATCTTCCGCAGGTTGAAAAGGTATCGGCCGTCGTGCTCCCCCACATCGAAACCCAGAAAGCGATCTCCGAGTTTCTCATCCAGCAATTTCAGCGTCTCGGACGGCACTTGAATTTGGTTCGACACGCTACCGGGAACATATCCCCCCACATCAAAGAGGTAGTAGCCACGGCGTTTCAATTCATCGAGCGCTTCGCCAAGCTTCGGATTCGAGACCAGATCAATCGTCGGCATGCAAACGGTTCCCAAGCCCTGATTAGTGAAGGCAGCGGTAGGCAACGTCCTCAGGGCGACGAATTGCGGTCGCCCTCCGAACGTCGCCCAAGTAGGGACGCGGCTTGGACGACGGGTGTAATCAGGGTAAAGAGTCGGATCGAGCAAATACGGATAAACCGTCGGCTGCACTTCCGTCATGCGTGCGTCATTGCCTTCGGGAGGTGGTTTGGCATGGCTAACTTCACCCCGGCAGAGTGCAACGAACACCAAGGCGACTAGGCCGAACGACAGCATCTTCCACCAGCTTGGTCGGAATGGCCTATCAAAAGCACATCCGCCGCCGCCATCAAACCGGCAGATCGCTTTCTGCGGGCTATTGGCTGTTTGCGACATAAGCATACGGCTCCCGCGTCTCTACTGGGGCCACCTTGAGCGACTTGGCTTGAGGATTGAAAATTACCCACTCGACACGACCCGCTTCCATTTCGAGCCGAAGGATCGAAGCCTCGACATCGTCGCGAATCACTTTGATCCCAGAGGCGTGGGCGGTGGCTTGGAGGTCGCTGGCGTAATCGCCCTTTGAACCGGGGTTGTTCGACATCGTGCGCGAGCGATACGGCGGATGCGGATAGTAGACTTGGGTGAATACAAGCTTCTCTCCGGCGGCAGGCGTGCCTTCCCAAAGGTAGCGGACCTGGTTGGGACACCAATCGGTCCGCGGGTCGGTCTCCATGCGATCCACTACTTGCAGCCGGCAATCCGCGCGCGGAGCGAACCAAACCAATAGGTCCGCCAGCGGCGTCTTCAGACTGCGGTTGCCATTATCGTCTATCGGCGCGTGAATGAAGGTGTTTGCCCAGTGGCTGCCGAGCTGCGGGCCGATGTTGTGGGTGTTCCACAGCGGCGCGACACGGGCCTTGAAGGTTTCCTCGAACGTCACGATCTCGCGCGTGGCGAGGAAGCGGTTCTTTGCAAAGACAAACTCGCGTTCGTAAACCACGGGCAAACCGTCCGGGTTCTGCACGCGGACGCGAGCGTAGGTGGCCTGCGGTGTGTCTTTGAAATACGTCACCTCCGAGCGGATGTCTGGCGGGCGGCCATTCCACATTTCGTTGATGCGAATCGGGTCCGGGTGCAACCGAAGTTTGACCGTGTGGCCGACGTCCTCGATCAACGCGCGGTTCTCGACGGTAGCGCCTTTGCTGTCGGCGATCTGTGTGAACGGAGTGCCCCAGCGAGTCAGCCCCATGATACCGCCGGGATTTGCCGGGAAGCTCGTGGGATGCAACTCGACGAGCGCAAAGAGGTCGCCGGGATTCCAGCCGCTGCGCAAGACCAGTTTGTCCGGCCATTCCTTGCCGGTCAGAAACCAACCGCAACAGAGCTGGCCGCAGTTGGTTCGCGGATCGGAATTGCCCAACAACCGTTCGATGTGTTGCTTGTCCGCGACCGGAACGCGCGCAGTCTCGATGCGTTTGTCCCAGAACGAACCCGCGTCAGGCTGAACCGGCTTCACAGAATCGTCGGCAAACAACCAGGCAAGGGCAATATGCCACGAGCTGGATGCGTCCAGCCGAAAAGTGTCCCGGTTGAACTCGGGGGATTGAGAGCGCAAATAGTTGAGCAGCTTGTGCGCGACGTATCGGTAACGGCCATCGCCCGTCTTCGCCGCGAGGCGTTCCAGGACTGCGAGGCGGAAGCTCGCCGTTTCATTCCACCCGCCGTTCGGGCCGAAGGGAATGACCGCTCCATCAGGTGAAATTCCCGCCATGAGCCGCTCCCACAATCTTTTCATGCCCGGGTCGCTGTACACGCGATCGTCGCCGGTCCATTGGTCGGCTGCCCAGGCGAGAGGTGTGTAAGACAGCATACTGTAGTGGACATCGTTTTGCCCGATGTCCTTGACCTTCCAAAAATCGCCGAAGACCAATTCCGAGTAGCGTTTCCAGTGCGCCGCTTCGGGGATGTCCGGATACCACGCCGCCGCCCGGCCTTTCGCGTAGGCTTCGGGCATTGAACGATGACAACCTCCACGCCACTCGATCGGCTCGGTATCCCAGACATGGACATTTCGGCAGTAATAGAGCCACATCTCCCGAAACCAAGCGGCATCAGGTTTCATCGCACCGCCTTGAATGAGATACTGGCGGTAGAGCGGAATTAGTGGCGACGGATGTTCGAACTGCCAGAACCATTTCCGCTCTGCGACCTGCTTCTGCATCTCGGCGTGAAACGCCTTGAGCATGGCGATGCAGGCTTCGCTCCACATCGCGTCGCCGGTTTGCACATACTTCACGAGCACTGGCATGAACAAGCGCGGGCCATCCATGCCGCGATTAGGATTTTGGGCGATCTCGGCGGGGTTCTGCGCGTCGAGGCAACGCAGGTAAGTCTCGCGCGTCACCAGGTCCTGCGGGACGGGGTAGAACGCAGGGTTACCGACATCGCACGCGCCGTTGAAGCGGTAGTGCTCGACGGCCACCGTGTAACGCGTGGGTGCGCCATGGAGTTGAACCTCACTCCAGGCGGACTTCTCGGAAGAAGCTGTGGCTGTCGCGGCCGCACGGAAGGTGACGGAACTGAGCAGCAGCAAAAGGCAAAAGTTGAGCAAGGGAGTTGTGTTCATGGTTTCCGACGTTCATCGAGCACTTCTTTGACGGCCTTGACCGAGTTGCCCTCCAGCACAACTTCACCCGCTTTCTTGCCAATGCGGATGCCGGTGTTTTGCCGTCCGCTGCCGGTGTCTTCGATCACGTTGCTACGGATGATCGTGCCGTGCGTTGCCCCATCCACGAACAAACCCCAGCCTTCGTTGTCGCGAACAGTGTTGTTTTCGAACGTGACGCGATGCGCGGCCATCGGCTCGGTCTCCGCGCGCCAATAAACGCCGCCGAGCTTGTTGCCGATGACGGTGTTGCTGCGGACAAAGTTGTCGCTGTCCTTGTGGCCGATGGACATGCCGTAACCGCCGTTGTTCTCCAACCAGTTGCCCTCGGCCACGCCGCCACGCACGCGCCAGCAAAAGAAAAATCCGTCGTCGCCATTCGCAATGGCGCGCGAGTTTTTCACCGAGGGCCGTTGCGAACCGCTGCCGGGATGCAGCCCAAACCCGGCACTGCGCTCAACGACACAGCCTTCCACCTTCACATCGTTCGATTGCTGGAAGCTGATGCCATCGCCGTTGTAATCGTGGACGAAGCAGTTGCTGATCACACAATTGTCGCCGCGATAAAGATAGATGCCGGCGGTGCGGCAGCCGTCCACCTTGGTGGGATTCTCGGCGCGATTGCCGTCCACGGTGAGGTTCTCCACGCGGGCATCTTCCAAGTTGTAACCGCTGATGACCGGGAAGATGGTCACGGCGAAGCCGCCATCGCTCATCAGGATGTCCGCGTTCATTTGGCGCGAGAGGGTGAAGTAGTTGGAACGCGAGTTCAGGATTGTCGCGCAGACGCCAAGGAAGTTGCGCTGCGTTTTCGACGCCACATAAACGCCGCTCCCAATGGCGAAGCCTGCGGAATTCTGCACCGTGATCGCCGCCTCGCCGAAATCTCCGTCTGCAGCGAGAAGTGAACGATGCTCCCGATCTTTCTTGAGCACGGTCTTGTCGCCAGCGCCCCGCACCGTCACGCGACTGCGCAGGTGCAGCGAATCGCGCATGAGATATTCGCCCGCGCCTATTTCGACCACCCCGCCGCCTAGGTTGCCGACGTAATCCACCGCGGCTTGCAAAGCGCGATTGTCGCCACCGAGGACGTCCGCATCCCGCAGGCCGACCGTGATACTCACCGCCGGGCGGGCGTGCAGTTCGTTTTCGGCGTGTTTGCGGCCGGCTTGGCCAGCGCGAATCACCGTGGCCATTGGCATGGATAAAGCCCAAGCTAGTAAGCCAACCATCTGAAAAATCAATATGTGCTTCATTCTCGTTTCCCCATTTGTTTCACCGATTGCTTCGTGGTGTCTGGCCAGTACGGCGACTGCGTGAGAGCGGTCTTCAAGTAGGTTTCAAACCGGGCAACCAGGTCGGGATGTGAGGTAGCGACGTCGTGGTTCTCGGCCGGATCGCCAACCACATCGAAGAGCTGGAGCGGCTGGTTTGACCCGGTCGCAGTTGCGGAACAAGCAGGCTGCGCGTTGAGGAATAAGCGGCTGGGACGTTTGAGTAGGGCGTACGCCATATTGGTCAGGATGTTGCAAAAGCCTATCAGCGGTGTGGTTTTGAGGCGTTTAGGAACTCTTCGAGATTCGTGAAGCCGTCGCCATCGGCGTCGGTCAAGCCATCGCTGGGATCGTTGGGATTGAAGCCGTGTTGGCGCTCCCATTCGTCGAGCATGCCGTCGCCATCGGAGTCGGGAGGTGCGGCGGTGGATTTCAGTTCGGGCCAACCGCCAACCTGTTTTGGCGAATCAATGATGCCGTTGCCAAAAGTCGGCTTTCCGGTTTCGACCTCGCGAATGATGCGAGCGTCATGGCTGTCACGCCGTGGCAGCGTTGCTCCGGCGTCGCGCAGGACAAGTCGGTAAGCCTCGGCGGCAGATTGCGTAACGACTGGTGCCGCAGGAAACTCCGTGCGGCGGCGATTCACGGCCTCGGAAGTTTTGCCTTCAAAGTCAATGCCACCATTCCAATTGTCACCTGAGACAGCCGGGAATCCTTCCACGAAGTTACCCTCGATGAACCAGAGCGAGTTGTAGCCGTAGGCACTCTGCGTATCGTCAATGCGCGCGATGCGACGACGGACTTCGGCGAGCGTCGCCGGGCCAGGTTTGTAGTAATTGTTGACCACATTGATGCTCGCGGGTTTCCCGTCGCAGGAGCGGTGTTCCCAGTTGAAGATAACCGAGCAGCGATGATCCATATTAACGGTGAGTTCGTGGGCCTGGCCTGCCACGCTCGGATTGCGGGCGGTGCAGTGTGCAAAAAGATTGTGGTGATAAGAACAGTTCTCTCCTCCCCAACTCGCGCCGTACGCGTGTGGACCTTTCTGGTGGACGCTGTGATTGAGGGCCTCCGCCATCATGCACCACTGAACCGTCACATTGGTCGTGCCATGCCAGACGTTGATGCCCTCGTCAATGGACCAACTCACGGAGCAGTGATCCATTATGATGTTGTTCGCCCGTCGCACTTCGATGCCGTCGTGCTGCAAACCCGCTTCGTCACCGGGACGCACGCGCAAATGCCGCACGATGATATCGTGCGCGCCTCTGATCTTGAGCGGAAAACGCTTCAGGCAAATCCCGTCACCGGGCGCGGTCTGACCGGCGATGGTAAGGTTGGAATTCGAAATGATGAGGTCCGTTTGGAGGTCGATCGTACCGGACACGCGAAAGACAACCGTGCGTTGACCAACGCTGACGGCATCGCGCAGCGATCCCGGACCAGAGTCGTGGAGATTGGTCACGGCGTATACGGCACCGCCGCGACCGCCTATTGCAAATCGTCCGGCACCTTCGGCGCCAGGAAACGCCACAGTCTCCCCGAGAGCGCTGATCAGGTGCAGACAACCGAGCAAGGTGAGGAGAAAGACTTGCCTATGATTTGCGACGGTCTTCATCAGGAAAATGCTGGGGCTTCCTTTTCGGTTCACGTGCGCTCAGCGTCCGGTGGATGAGTTCCGTTCGAGGGCGTCGGCCATCTCCCGGCGCAAGGCATCCAAGAGCGCGGGATCGGTGGTGTAGGTGTTGAGATCAGTCGTCGCCCGGGCGATCAAAGCCTGCATCGCTTCCTTGCCCCGCGCCTTCTCGAACAGCGTCAGGTATTCGAAATCGTCCAGCCCGTCGCGCAGCAGTTCCAAGCGGATGGAGGTGACGGGACCGTTGATGCCGACGCGGTCGCCGGGATAGACCAGTGAGCCATCGCCGTAGGCGCCCCGGCCGCCGAATTCATAGGTGCGCATGTTGGTCCAGGGATCGCGGGTGAATTGCGGATCCCAGTAAATCGCCGACCAGTAGAGGAAGCCGTTTATGCCCCGCTGCTTCTGCTGCCAGAAAAGAATGCGATGCGCCGCGCCGGCCCAGTGGATCATCAAGTTGGCTCGCGGCTGCCGCGGCACACAACAGACATACCACCACGAATCGTCGCCACGTGCGGCGCGCTTTGCCTGGGCTTCAACGTCCAGCGCACTGGACAAGGGGCACCACAGGTTGACCAAGCCGTCCATTCGTTCGTAGGTGGACTGGCCCGACCGCTCGCGAGGATTGCCGTTGAAAGGCGCGGTGATGCGCGCATGCGGCTCGATGGCTTGAATGCGCTGAGCCTTGCGGCGCAACTCCGCGAAGTGCGCCGGCTCATCCGGTTCATCAATGGGATAGAAGAAACCTTTCTCCAGCCAGTTGTTCGTCCTGAGGTGCTCAATCGTGCGGCGCAGCACCGCGTCGTCGTCGCTGTAGGGGATCACGAAGCTGGTCAGGCGGGGATCGTTCAACCATTGCGCCGTCTCGGGATCAAACAGGTCGCACGGCAGTTGGTAGAGTGACAGGCGGCGTTCGAGAAAGAAGCGGTAGTAGTTGCGGCGGAGTTCAGACGCCTCCGGCGTGCCTGGTTTCACGCCGTGTTGTTGCAGAACGAATTCCCACGCCTCGTTGCCAATCGCCGTTCGCATGGAAGGGCGCTCCGGCAGCTTGAATCCTCGGACGCGCAAACGAATTGGAATTTCCCGCCCCGAACCGTCCTGGAAGGCAAGCCCGAGCGTGGAGTGGTAAAGCCCCGGAGGTGTCAAGGCTGGCACATTTACGCTCACCCAGATCGGTTGGGTCAGACCGTCTCGCAAGGTCAGCGGACATTTCAACGGCGGCAACGGATCCGGCCACGCGCGGTTCAAATCCGGCAGATAGACATATTCCACCTTGAGCAACTGCGCGCGGATGAATGGAACCGCGCCGCCAACTCCCGCGAAACTCGCCAACGTGGCGTTGGTCAGGACAAGCTCGGCCCCTTGAACCCGCAATACCACTTGGGCGGCCTCGGTTTCGTTGGCTGCGGCCTCCAACCGAATTTCAGCCTCCGCATTGGCCGGCGGGTCGTCTTCACGAAAAACCTTTTGCGCCGCCGCCATCGCCCAGACGCGCAGCTCTGCTCCAGAAACCTCCGCCGCGACCGCGCAGTGCGGCAGCAACAAGCTCCAATAACTCAGCAGACTGATCAGGCAAATGAAGGCAGCACGATTCATAGTCTCTCGGGCTAAGGCGAAACGGCGCGATACATGATCACCGCTGCTCCGGGTTTGGCTTCGATCTCAACGGACAATCCTTCCTTCATCAGCTTCTTGCCAGTGGTGATACTTATTCCCTCCGCGTCGAAATTCGTGATCTCGTAGCGGACCGACGGATTGAGACCGTGGAGATGAAAAGTCATCCTGACTTCGGGGCACTCGCGACGGCGAAAGGCTTGCACGAATCCATCCCGTTGTTCGAGGCGGTTGAATTGCCAGGCGATCCAGCGGTTCGACTCACGGTTGTAAGGCGTCAGCGGGTAATAGTCGCCGAGCATCATGGGCGCGATTCTTTTGCACTCAGAGTAAGCCTGCTTCTGTGCGGCGATGTTCTCCGGGCTAAGTCCGCCCACGCCAAACGAAGTGAGGTAGAAACTGCGGAACGAGTAAACGTCGTAGAGATAGCAACCCGTGCCTTGAAATGGCAGCCAGGAGGACAGGCCGTGGGTGTGGCCCTGATTTCCCTCAACAACGCCCTTCATGTCGGGGAACTGGAAGTCGCTCCGTAGCAGTGGCACGGCGCGGCGCATGGATTCCAGATCGTTGCGCCGTCCGCCCGAAGCGCAGGAATCAATGCGCAATCCGGGATGACGACGGCGCAGTTCGTCCCAAAATGCGAGGTGGCCTTGCACATAGAAATTTTCCGTGATGCCCTGGCGATTCTCCGCGTCGTGCTTGCGCCACGTCGGCAGCGGGCCACCGCCGTTCATGTCCTCGCGATACCAATCGAGTCCCTGCGTTTTGATCATCGAATCAATATGGTTCACGAGCCAGTTGAACGCGGTGGGATGGCCGAGGTTGAGAATCGAGCCGTGCGACGAGCCGGGCAGCAGCCATTCGGGATGATTTTTTGCCAGCCAGGAATTAGTGTCGCCCACGCGCTCCGGCTCGAACCATAGGAGGAATTGCATTCCATTCGAGCGCACCCAATCGCTGAACGGCTTGAAGCCTTGCGGATAGCGTGTGGGGTCCACCTCCCAGGTGCCGGTGTTGAGCCAGGCGTCGTTGCCCTTGTAGGGGCCGGTCTGATTTGGATACCAGGTGTGCGCGCCGCCGGCGTCGCGCCAGCAAATGTCCGGCTTGATGCCCGCGTCGAGGAAGGACTTCACGTAGGCAATGTTCCCCGGCGATCCGTCCACCTGAATCTGCGCTATCGGCGGCTGCGGTTCGCCCCGGGTTCGGGCGAGGTTGTGCGCGATGAACCAGCGACGCCACAGATTTTGCGACCGAACGAGATCGTCGCCCTTCCAAAACAACAGCGCGATGAGCGGCGTGCGAATTTCCTCGCCGGGTTTGAGCACAAGATGCGTGCGCTGCTGGCCGGCCGTGATGCGCAAGCTGCGGTCTGCGTCCCGCGTGAAGGAGCTGGCCCACTGTCCCGGCCAGCCGACGGCGAGAATTATCCCGCCACCGGGCATCTGCAGATTGTAATAAGGCCAACCCTCCGGGCCGTCGCAGGATTTTCCGGAATAGTCCGGCGGGCTGAACTTCTTCGTCAGGCCAGGACCAAGCGTGAGTTGGTACGGCTCGTAGCTGTCGGCGGTGCAGAAATCGCCCTTGATGCCGTGCAGCACAAACTCGCCCTTCGCACTGCGCTCAAACGACGCGTCCAAGCCTTGAATGTTTTCCAGAATCGGCGTGTCGTTCGCGCCGGTGTTTTTGAAATAAACTGTCCACTCGACCGCCGGGAAGTCCTGATACTCCACGACGACGCAGCGAACCGAGAGTTTGGTCTTTGGATCGGTCCAGATCAGCGTCCGCTCAGTCTTGGCCGCGCTCAGCTTGCGAGTGCTGGAAGCGAACTGCCACGAACGGAGCATACTTGCCGAGCGAGCGTTGTCGTAAGTGAAGGAGAAAGGCAGCGCTGCCCTGGCCGAGGTTAAGTGACCCGAAGCCCACTGGGACGCGGCACGGAAATCACTCGCGGGTGGTGAAGCTGCGTGCAGAGTCACCGGAACAGCCATCAGCAAGGCAAGCCCGACGGCGATACGAGTCAGTTGGAGTTTCAATTTAATGGACAGTTCGTTGGTCGTAATGGCTTTGGTGCGCGGTCTTCTTGCACTCGAAGCAAGCCTGCTTCTGCGCGGTCGTTGCGCTGGCCGGTAGGTGGAGTTGGCACAGCAAAGCTGCCGAAAACAACGCAAAGGACGATTGTGAGGGGCGATGGCGATAGGTCACGGTGCTGATCGGTTTCATGTCAGTGGGCTAAGGCGAAACTGCGCGATAAAAGCGGCGCGGCTGATTCAACGCCGCAGGGTCAAGGAACAGACGGTTCGTGCTCGCGGCAACAAAGTTGGTCACTTCTTCCCAGTCCTGCAAATTGGTTGAAGCACCAATCCGGTACGGCTCGCCGACAATCACCAAAACGTTCGCCGCGAATCCCGTGGTCGTCATGCTGGCCGCTGTGAATACCGGATCGGTCCACGGCACGAAGCTGTTGGCGGCGAGAACGGGATAAACCTTGTCCACCTTAACCTCATCCCGCGACCCACCATTAATAGTGGTGGCGACTTGGTATTTGAACCGGTCCGCGCCCACGCACCCTTTGACCGACAGCCGCTGGCCGATTGACGGCATCGCCCCATTCCACTTCACGCGCACTCCCGCCGGGGGCGTCCAAACGCCGGCATAATTGATCCGATCCCAAATGTCCTGGAGCGTGCGCACCTCGCACGACACGCTGCCGTCATTGATGTCGAAATAATTGGACGCCACATTTACCGCTGTCACCGTTCCGAGGGTCCGCACATACCAACCGTCGAGCCTCGGGCCGGTGGGTTGTCCGCCGGCAAATTCATAACTGTTTCCCACCTGCACGCCGTCCGCCACCATGTTCGGCGTGATGTTGAAGTCCGGCCGGATGGTGCGGTGTGAAACGGTCAGCGTGTTCGCGCTGTTCGAGATGACGTAATAGTAAAGGTTCGTGTGGCTGGCCGTTTGCGGCAGGTAGAGCGTGGCGTTTTTCCATTGGTTGACCGACCAGTTCTGGCTGACATCGGTTATCTTGTTCGTGGTCAGGCTGCTCACCGTTCCCGTCACCGCCGTCGCCAGCATCTGCGTCGGTGTGCCGGTGCGCAACGCGGTGTTGTAGGATTGAATCAAGTTCGCCGTGGTCACGGTCAGGGGTGCGGCGGTGAACGTGCCCGTGGCGGCGCGGATGATGTTGTGGGCCGAAATCTGTTTCTCACATTCGGCGGAGCCGAGGCCGCCCTTGATCGAAACAATGTCGCCCACCGCCAGCGTAACCGGGGAACCGCCGCCGGTCCGGGGGCTGTTGCCGGTGTTGTGCGTTACCTTGATCCCTTCCGTTCCACCCGGCTCACCAACGTAATAGAATCTCGCGCCGTAGCTGTTGGTGAAGATTCCCATGACGACTTTGTTGGTCAGTTCGCAAGGGGTGCCGTCGGCGTAAGTCCGGAGTTCCGCAATGCTGTTGGTGGGCGCGACGACGCGCTCCGATGGGATCGCGATGCCGCCGGGCGCATAAGCGCCGTAGGTGTAGCAGAGGTAATCCAGAGCGAACGTGGCATTGCGTCCGGCATTCGGCGTCCAACCGACTTCGCAGTCGGACCAACCGCTCCGGTCGCGATCTGTCCAGGGGACTTCCACGCCATCAATCCAAATCCGATAAACGCCCTCAAACGTCGCGAAGGGCGTGGGCGGCATTTCGCACGTGGCCCAGACCGTATGCCACGCAGCGGCGACGCTATTCGACTTTAGGACGGCGAGGCTGTCGCCCTTCCGAAAATCGCGCAGCCAGATGTTGCCGTTGGCGTCATTTGCCAGGGCGAACTCGACGCGGAAGCCGTAGAACGGCCCGTAGGCCGGCTGGTCCTGCACGCCGGTCCAAAACGGATCCGGGGTCGTGGTTTCGAATTCGCAGTTGAAGAACCGATTCATGCTGGTCGAGGAGCAGCTCTCGGCCTTGATGCGAAACGCGATGGTGAAAGCGTTGTGGTCCGGTCTAAAATTCTCCATGGCGAAGGTGGTGCAAGGCCCGCGATAAAATTCCGGTCGCGAGCCGTAGCCATACCAGCGAAAACCCGTCCCGCTCGTGACGCTCTGGCGGAACGCCTTGCCGCCACTTCCATTGTCCGCAATCTCCCAGAAGAAACCGCCGTTGGCGGCGCCGCCTTGGAAGTAGGCGTTGTTCCCTTCCACCGTCGGCACGCAAGAAATGTCCGTAGTGCCGTCCCAGTTGAAAAACCAGCTCTGGGCCGGGACGAAGCCGGCCGATGCCAGAAGCGTTGTGGCGAGGATAAGGACTCGGAGTTGTGTTTTCATAAATCAGCCATCGGTAAGCCCCGGGCGAAAGCAAGACTGGTTTGCCCCTGGCGTTGTTGTGCTCCTTCTGGTGGCAATTTCCCTAGGCATGGTTTCAAGATCCAGGTTCATTGCAGTCCGATGAACGCGCGATATGAGGACGCCACATCGTAGTGTGCATCTTCCACGGCCGCACCCGTTACATAAAACGGGCAGATCAACGCGAGGATGCCAAGGGCGCGCAGGCATTTCGGCACGGCAGTTGGAGCGTCATTCATGTTTTGTTCGGAAAATCGCATGGCGTCCGGCCCAAGTCCACGCCGTCGCAAACCAACCCGCCGATCGCCGCAAACAACACGGCGAGACGGGCGCGGGGCGAGAAAACAGCCTTGCTCAAGTTACCTTCACTTTTCCGGGCTTGCGCAACACCTCGATAATCGCGCTGTTGTCCAAGTCGCCGAGACCCGCCGCCTCGGCCTGCTCCATCAGGCGCCGATGCGTGTCGGCCAGCGGCAACTCCATTCCTGCTCCCGGCGCCGCCTGCAACATCATCCGCACGTCCTTCAAGTGCTGGGAGAGTTTGGCTTGCACGGTGAAGTCGCGTTCGACCAGCTTGCGGCCCTTCACGTCCATGGCTTTCGAGTAGGCGTTGCTGCCGATCATCACTTCGAGCGCGGCGGCGGGGGACACGCCGATGGCTTCGGCGAACGCCAGCCCTTCGGCCAGCGCGGCGCGGTTGAGGCCCAGCACCAAATTGCTGATCAGTTTCATCTTCGCCGCGCTGCCGCACGCGCCGACGTGAAGCACTTTCGCCCCCATCACGCGCCACAAATCGGCGCAAGCCTCGAACGTGGCGCGGTCGCCGCCCACGATGACCGTTGCTTCGCCGCGGCGGGTTTGTTCACTCGAGCCAGAGATGGGCGCGTCGAGATAATGAACGCCGCGCGCCGCGAGCCTGGCTCCCAACCCAGCGGTTTGTTTCGGTTCGCCCGTGGTCGTGTCCACGATGATCTGACCGGCGTGAAGACCAGCGTCCAGTTGCGCGAGGACCTCCTCAACGACATCGGTCGTGTAGAGGCTGATGATGACCCGTTCGCAGGTGGCGAGCGGATTATCACTCCACTCCGCTCCGCGGGCGATCAACGGACCGGCTTTTTCTCGCGAGCGATTCCAAACCGCCACGCGGTAGCCGTGTTCCAGCAATCGTTCCGCGAGTGCGGCGCCCATGAGGCCGAGGCCGATGAGGCCCAGAACTTTGTCATCCATTCGTGAATTCATAGACTGATCAAGGCGCGACCGGAGGCGACCAGATGGTGGCGGCGATGTGTTGTTCCGGCTTTTCCGCCGTTGTGAAATAGTAAATCGTCACCAGTTTTCCGTCCGTCCGGACAACCGTCCGGGTGTATCCCAAGTCCCAAGTGCGCCCATCCTCCCGCAACTTGACTTCGTCGCTCCACGTCCGGCCATGGTCGCCGCTTATTTTCGCGCAGATGCCGTAAGGCTTGGCGCGCGTGCCGAAAGCCGCGCACAGTCGTCCATCGGGAAGGCGGGCCAGGCTCGGCGGATTGCCATTCTTGCCGGCGACGTCGGCGACCTTGCTGCGCAACTTCCAAGTCTGGCCATGGTCGTCCGAACCGTAGGCGTCAATCCAACAGGCATCTCCTTCCCGGCGACGCAGGACCGACAGCAGTTGCGACGGACCAGTGCGAACCGTCGTGGGCATGACGGAGCGGACGCTCAACAGCTCGCCGGTCATCCACGACAGGAACGCGAAAGTCTTGCCGCCGTCCGTGGTGCGGGCGCAAAAAGCGCGGTCGTGGTAGCTCGCGGCCTTGATCTCCGGCTGCTCGCCCGAGAGAAAGAGGAAGCAATCATTTTCTGCATTCACCAGATAGTCGGTGCGGGAAGTCAACTTGAAGGGGAACGAAGCGGCGAGATCGTAAGGGCCCTCCCAGGTGTGCCCGCGGTCGTAAGAGACATGGAGCTGGTCGTGTTGCACGCGCAGCGCGAAATTCGGGTCGTTGAACCGGATGTTGCCCGGCAGGGGCTTGGGCTCGCGCCGGCGAAGGCTCTCGGGCACTTCCAGCTTCCAGGTTGCTCCGCCATCCAGGCTGCGCGCCAGGGCGGTGTGGCTATCTTTGTCGCGATCAATGGAATGGCTGTCGTCATTTGCCTTGAAGTAGCCGCGCGAAAAACCGACGAGAATCTCGTCGCCCCAACTCCAAACGCCGTTGTTGGCCGGCCAACCCGCGAAACGCCCGGACTCGTGGTAAACAATGACGTTCGTCGTCACCGCCGCCGCACCAGACGCAAAGAGGATTGCGGCCGACATGACGCACAGAAACACGGCAGGCAGTTGCACAGTTCTTTTCATTGATTCGCCAGTTCGCCTAGTCCAAGAGGACTTTGACTTCAGTGTCAGGCCACCAAGGTTGACGTCCAGAGTCACCTCGGGTTTCAGACATGGCCGAGTCTCCCATATTTGCCCCTGAGTTTGCCTCCTGTTTTCCAGCCACCTGTCAAAACCTGGGGCCGCTGTGAACCGCCTTGAACATTTTCTTCCTCAACTCGTACATCTCCCTGGTGTCCAGCGTAGGGTTGGCGGTCATGGACTGGCTGATTTGTTGGAGCGCCAGCCCGACGGCTCGCTTCTGCGAGTCGGTGAGAGGTCGTCCTGAAACGACCGGCGCCAGCGTGCGGGTGGCCTCGGCGTATTGGCCGGCTTTCAATTGTGTGGTGGCCTGGTTGACCGCCTGCTGCACCTGGGGCTCAGCCGTCTGGAAAGATTGTTCAAGGGGTTGGGAGGCATCCACGGCCGTTTTCCTTTCCCCGCAAGCGGGGACGCAAGCCATCACAACGCCCAGAGCTGTGGCTAGAAGAACCGATCGCCTTTTCATTTTTCGCTGAGTTTCAGGTTTGGGCTCATGGATCAGGAGGCGGCGGCTTCGTGCCGCCAGAACCGAAATCATAAAAATAACTCGCCCGGGAATGCGACTCGTTCGGCTGCCAGGGCGAATCCTGACCCAACGAGTCCACCAGACCAAAATCCATACTCGAGACTTTCGCGCTCTTGCGGTACTCGGCATGACTGTCCGAGAAAATGAGGTTGCCTCCTTGCTCGTGCAGGTTGCTGTAATGCTCGCGACCAGGTGGACCGCTCCATTCACTATTCGCGGAAGCCGTCCACGTGTGCCATTGGGTGTATTCGTTGCGGGAATTGCCCTTGGGTTCAGGTTCATACCAGGCAGAAGCGCTCAAAGCGTAATGTTCCTGCACCATCGCGGTGCGGGCCGGATTGCGGAGTTTGGCCATGCCGCGATGCAGCACCACCTGACTGAAGATCAAGGCGGTGGAACTGATCGCCGTCGGCTCGTATCCGGCCTTGGGAAAGGGCTTGGCGCCGGGGCAGATGTACACTGGAACAAGCGTGTTGGCCTCGCTCGCACCGACGTAGGAACGGATGGCCTTGAGCGGGTTGTCCTCCGCAAACGAACTGTTAAAATCGTAAGTGACGTTGTTTCCCGGCGCCGGCTGCGGCAGCCGGCTGACATCCGTATCATACATCAGCAGCGCCAGGCCCACCTGCCGCGAATTGTTCATGCAAGCCACGCGCTGCGCCTTGGCCTTGGCCCTGGACAACGCTGGCAGCAACATCGCGGCGAGGATGGCGATGATGGCAATGACGACAAGGAGCTCGATCAGTGTGAAGGCCATCTTGGCGGTCGAAGCTCGCACCTGTCCGTGACCGCAGCCGCGGGAATGCTTCAAGGATTGATTCATGGGTGATTGTTGATCCCGGTTCTCACCGCCGTTCCGCCTCCTTTCGGGCGCGGTCCAGTGCGGCTTTGGCTTCGGCATTCCCGTTTGCGGCCAGTTCGCTAATCCGAATATAGACTTTACCGGAGACCTTTTGCACAACCCTGGCTTGGTCCGGTGTCAGCTTCGCATAGACCCGCATCCATTCAAGGAGGGACAACGCTCGCGGCCAGTCCTGAGCACGGAGGGCCTCGACCGCGCGCGAAGCAACAGCCTCCGGCGTCGATTCTTGAGAAGGCGGGGCGCCGGATATCAAGCCAAACGCCTGCTCCAATTCCCCTGCATCCGACTTCGCCGACCCTTTGTCTCTGCCGCAGCCATACAATCCGCTTGCTAGAAAAAGAACCAGAAAGCCAACTACTACGAAACGCATCGGATGATGTCCCATGGGTGAGTGTCAGCGGGACCTGTGGTCAAGGCGGGGGCGGCGGCACGCCACCTCCGCCACTATGGCCCCTGCCAGTAACAGTGTGCGGATCACACCAAGCCGGATTCCTGTTAGGATCCACTTGCACATAATAATTCCACTTTTTGTACGCAATGTACTCAACACCGCCTGAGAACAACCCTACGACGGCGCCTTTGCTGTGCCGTTGCTCAGCCAGCCCTTCAGTGGGTGGACTCGAACCATCGTTGAAGTTCTGCGGCCGCCCGGGATCGGCTTCCCAAAACAAAACGTCATCCACTTTGAAAAGGTTGTGCTTGTTGGGCTTTTCTCGCCCGTTCTCGTAACAGTCCACCGCCCCGTTCATTATGTAGGAGTGGATCTGCAGTTCGCGGTCCCAGTACCCGGGCAGATCTGGTTTGTCCATTGGACACCGATACACTTTCCAAGCGTCCGAGGGGGGAGTCCGGTCACCCGGCCTACCGGTGTAGCCAGTATCCTTGCCGCTTCCCAAATACTGCCAGAAGAGGCCGCGCTCCGGACCGAGGTAATTCGGGTCAACATAAATCCTGCCCGGCGCGTAAAGCCATCCTGGCTTTGTGTTTCCTCCACCATTGCTGTAATTAGGCAGCGTCAAGGTGTCGTTGTTATCGCCAACATAGACCATCTCGGCCAAGGTCAGTTGCTTCAGGTTGTTGATGCATTGTGTGCGCAAGCCTTTTTCTCTTGCCTTGGCCAGCGCCGGCAAAAGCATCGCCGCCAGAATCGCGATGATGGCAATGACGACCAATAACTCAATGAGGGTAAACCCTGGCGTATTCCGCCTGGATCCGCCGCGTGTGCAATTCATTTTCATGTTCAAACTTGTCCCAAGCCAAATTTCACTACAGATAATCCGTCTGTCAAACCGCAGACGCCACGTCCGCTTTTGCCGGAAACCGCCAGGCACAATCAAGGCGGAGGTGGTGCAATGACAGAACTAACAGGATAGGTCGCGCGTTCATTTACCCAAGTGATATCGTTCGTCTTACCCAAGGTCAGGGTGCCGAGGACTGTCCCTCCGCGGGTAACCGGAAGAATGGTAGTGGAGTCGCGCCATTTCTTGACCTCCGCATGCCCGTCCGCGAATGAAAAACCACCCGCGCCACAGTGAGTCGAAGCCGGCATGTCCTGCCAATTTGCCGTGTTACCGCCGGGCATGCCATCGCAGGCATAGAATCCGTCATTGATGCCATCCGGATGCTCGTCCAAAAACACGAAGTATTGCGTTGTATTCTTGATGTCGGCGCTTTTCTGGAAGAAATTCCAACGACTTCCGTCCGATTTGTTTCCCATGAACCGGTTCATCGAGTAGCTGCGCGTACGGGCTTTGCCGTCGTCCGCGAGCAAATTATCGGCCGGACATTTATAGATCGCCACGCTTTTTCCCACGTAATCTCCAAGCAGGCCGACCTTGGCCCGGTCAGGATTGGTCACCCAGTCACCACCGCTCCAAGTCATGATGGTGAAAACCCAACAGTCGTTCTCGGTTGGCGGCGGACTCTTGCTGGTATTGAGCGGCGTGTTCAAAGCCAGGCGGTCATTATTATCCTGCGCATACATGATCCAGGCTGTTTGCAGTTGCTTGAGATTGCTCATGCAGGAAATTCCCTGGGCTTTGCACTTTGCCCGGCTCAACGCCGGGAGCAGCATGGCCGCCAGAATGGCGATGATGGCGATAACCACCAGCAACTCGATGAGTGTGAACCCTGCGTCTCTGAGCCAACTTCCTGCCACCCGATGAATGCATTTATTCATTGCTTGCGCCTGGTTCACCATTCAAGACCGCCTGGCCGCCCGCTCATCTCAACCACCGGGCGGCCAGGCGTCAACCCTGCATCCCAACTACTGCACCAGCACTCGATAATAGGCTTCCGGCAGATTCGCGCTGTTGGTGAACGAGAAGTTGCCGGTATTGGTCACAACGTTGACCCAAGTGATCGGCACGTTCAGGTTCGTCGCGCACTGAACCACGCCCACCTGGCTCGGCGAGCCCGCAACCACGTCGAACACGATGTTACCGCCAATCAAGGCCGGCGCGCCAATGTTGGGTTGGGCGACAACCAGCGGAACAATTTCGCCGGTGGGCAGGATCTGTGCGCCCGTGACATCCGCGCCGCCATTGGGAGCGATCCACTCGATCTGGGCCAGTTGACCCGCCGACAGACCGGTGGCGTCCGTGCCGAAGAAGATCTGGTCAGGTCCGCCGCCGGCGGTGTTGCCGTTCCAGTATTTGACCGTCAGCGTCTTGCCGGCTGTCCAAGCGGCGCTGCTGCTGTTGGCCAGGTTCAACACTGCGGCGCTGCCGCCGGCAGTGCCCATTTCAAGGGCCGTATCTCCAACCAGCACCAATTGATTCATGGTGGCGGTTGCAGCGTCGTCCAACGCCACAACGGCGGCGCCGTCATCGCCCGTGCGGAGATTCTTGCCGGTCATGTCCAGACCGTTGCCCAATTTCACCCGAGCCGCTTTCACCAGGAGCCCGGCAAAATTGGTGATCGTTCCTGGGTTTACAATGTACGTGTGGCCCAAGTCGCCGATGAATCCAAGGCGAATCGAGGTAGGATTGCCATTGGTCGGCCCAGAGGACAGCGTCATCTGCCCGCTGGTGTTGGTGGCGTTAAGCGTCAGCACGCCGCCGGTGCCGCTGAGGCTTTCCATCCGGTTCTTGGTCGCGCCCGATCCGGGAGTCCCAATGATGTTGTCGATGTAGGAGTTGTTGCCGACTAATTTGAACCCATAACGAGAGCTGCCGTTGACGACGAGTCCACAATTCCAAGGTCCGATGCCCGTAGTATTATTACCACCCAGATCGCTTCGGGTGAACGTATCGAGATTCACACCAGGCCCCCCGGCATTGCCACCGGAGGCGTCCCTATTGAACTGATTCGGTACGGCATAAGGCAGCTCCACAACGATGACCGCATCGCTGGTCGAACTGCCCTGGCCTGTAATATCCCGGAAGAACTCAATGGACTTTACCCGCGTAGCATTGTTCTGAGACCGATAGAGTCTCAACTGACCACCGTCTTGGATAATCGTCTTGGCAAATACCCGAACACCTGATGCTTCCCCGTCTACTGGGCCGTTGCCCTCCCATTGGCAGCTGCGCATCTGCACATTCAGATTGAGTTTGCCGCCGCTCTTGATCGTGATGGTATTGGTGGGGCCTGCGATGCTGGCAGCACCGTTGCCGATGTGGCCCAGGTCGAGGTAACGCGTCCACTTACCACTGCAAATATCTACAGAGCTGCCGGACTCGAAGCTCATATCACAAGCAAACCGCTCGGGACCATCGCGGTTCCAGATCTGCACTGCATCGTAGAACTGCATGCCCCAAGGCTGGTTGATGTAGATGGATTTGGTGATGGCACCGACAGGAATGGTCTCGTCGGTATATTGCGTCCCCCGGTGCGGTCCGCGCAGCAGAAAACGGCCAACGTTCTTGGTTGTGCCAAGCGCATTCGTTTCGATAACTGACGAATCCCCGCCCGGCTGCCCATAGACCCGCAGGAAGCCGTTGGTCATGACCGACCAGTCCAGGTAGGCCGTGGCCCCATTTGTCACGACAATGGACAAATCGCCTTCCCCGAACCGCCTTTGATTGGCGCCCACGTTGAAATCCCCGGCTATCCCGCCGCCCAGCTCGACATCAAATGGACCGCGCCAATTGTCATTACGCCCGTCTCCCGTGAACGGTAAAGGTTCACCGAGGACGATCGTCCCCGGCGTGCCGTTGGTCGCGTACGAGTACTGATACAATGCGGCATAGGATACCGGGTAATCTTTATTCAAAAGGAGTGTTCCCCCGTTCGGTCCAAATATGATTCCGTGCCCGCTCCAATCTCCGAGCATCGTGGTCGTTAGCGTTGCTCCACCGTAACCTGTATCAACTTCTGTCACCCGCCAGTCGAGCACACCACCGTCAGCGGTAATCCAATATCCTCCCGCGGCCCCGTTACCACCAAAGTAGCTTGGGTTGGGATAGGCAGCCATTGCCGAACTTCCCACAAAAGTGACCTTAGCGCCGTTGGTGACGATGAATCGGTCAACCGTATTGGCCGAATTGGTAATCACCCAGTTGCCTCCAGTGAAAACTACTCTGTTGCCGGTGGCTGCTGTGTCCGTGACCGGTCCGTTGAGGCTGACGACTCCAGA
Organism: uncultured Bifidobacteriaceae bacterium; assembly: GCA_964458575.1. GTDB lineage: Bacteria > Verrucomicrobiota > Verrucomicrobiia > Limisphaerales > JADLHS01 > CAYWMD01. Next base: position 64,415 of record CAYWMD010000019.1, read on the forward strand.
CCCGGCTCCGCCAAAATTGCGGTTGGCGCCGCCGAGATCAACGGCGACGTTCAGAGCAACGCTGCCCGCGCCGCTCTGGGTGACGTCGCCACCCAAGGTCAACCCGGGGCCGCCGTTGATCAGCGAGTAGGCAGTGGGTGAATTGAAGGTGAGCGTCGCGATAGACGGGGTGACTCCGGTGAGATCAACCGTTTGATTGGCGACACTTGGGAACACGATGTCTTCTCCCCCGGCAGGGGCGGTGTCCCAGTTTGCAGCGGTGGTCCACAATGAGTCCGTGTCGCCGTCCCAGATGGAGGTAGCGGCCGACAAGCTGAGGCCCGACATCAACGTGACGGCGAGCAACAGAAGGTAGGTTCGGTATGGTTTCATAGTTTGCAGTTCAGGTTTTGGGTTCTGATCTCAAACAGAGCGCTCAATGGGCCGACCGTCTTGTTCACGCTCGGCCTCCAACACATGCCGAACGCATCGGGCGTCGTGACGAACTGATCAAGATCACGCCCCATTAAATCCACATCACCCGCCGTCTGGCCAGTCTGTGAAAGTCCTGAAGGTGGACTCATTTGTCCCTAGTGCTTCGGGACATTTGCCCCGGCTGGGGTTGCCGTGGTCCAGGACCGGGAATGGAATAGAACCTAACCGCGAAGCCGGGAAGCATTCAGGCGGCTGATTGGCAGGAAGGATGACCGGGGCTTCCAACCCCGCGGGATGGAGGTCAAAGCCTGGACGCTGGCGGGGTCAGGAAGCCACTCGGGCGGCCCCAGGCTGATTTGCAGAAACACCGTCCCCGTCAGACGGTCCGTCGGAAAAGCCACCGGGAGAGCCGGAAAAGGTTATGTGCCAACGAGTTTACTCGCTGGCAGTCTGCTTGGGGGGAGTAATCTGAACCAGTTTCGCCGGCGGGCCGGGGTTGGTCGAGACCACGAGGCAGTAGATGTTCCCATCAAACTCGGTACCCAGGCTCACGGAGCCGGGTTTGTTCAGCGTCTTGCTGTAAACGGCATAGACCTGATTGATCGTGCCGTTATTGCCTTCATCAATCCCCACGTAGTCAGCTTCACCGTTTGGAGAAAGCCCGGTGTTGACCCGCTTCCAGCCTTCCCGCAACACCCACAAGGTGTCCGGCGGACCGAAGCTCGGGTCATCGTATTCGGAATTGGGCAGGTAATCGTTCACGCGGTTGTCCACCAGCAGGTAGAAAGTCGAGGGACAATCCACGGTGATCTTGCAGGAATAATTTGTGTAATGCCGCACGTCCTGGAGGAACCATACATACTGTTGTCCTTGCAGGTAGGCGGGAAAGCGGTTGGTGGCATTGGCCGGCCGCGAGGTTTCATCGCCGCCCCCGGACGCCGCCGGCTCATGTGAAACGGTTTGGTTGAGGGAGGCGTTTGTGGAATTGGCGGCAGATGCCGCCGCGATCAGCGCGTCTGACTCGCCCTTCAGGTAATCAAGCCGGCCGGTCGCATCGAACGTCGCCGGATGCACCGTGTGCCGACGATTGCGGATTGCCTGGACGCCGCGCACGAAGCGGTTCGTGCACAGGCTGGCCGCTGGCAGGGTGATGGGTTCGCCGGACAGGTAGTCGCTGCCCTCGCCCACGTCGCGCACATTCACAACCGCGCCATGCATCAGGCCCGCGCAAAAGTAAAGCACGATGGTCAGCCCCAACCATAAACCTCTCGGTGTTTGGAGCCGGCGCGCACACTTCAAAACCGAACACCGCCACATATCCACCACGAGCTTGCACCAATGCATGCTCGGATGCTCCACATCTTATGTCCCGGCTGCGTCGGGACATTTGACTCTAGCTCGACAACTTCACGCGCCGGACGATCCGCCGAGCATGGTCGGCATGGAGGATTACCCGCGGCTTGTGTCCGCAGCCGCTCAGACACCGATTGGCGGAGCCGGATGCGGGCCATGAAACATCTGTGGGAGCCGGGTTGAAGGCACGGCAGGCTACCGCCTTCCGCCGGCAGCATCGGCAGGTCTGAGAAAGCGGGGTGTATTGATCCCGGAAGCCTTAGCGCTTTGGCTTCACGGCGGCTCAGGTCGTACCCAAGTCAGGCTGCCAGGCTATTTCCCGGGCGGCAGATTTGGCGCTGAGACCCGGCCCGGCGCTTTGCTCAGAACACGCGGCGGCGGCGGGTTGGTAGAGACGATCAGGCAGTAGATGTTGCCGTCAAATTCAGTCCCCAGGGTAATTGAGCCCGGCTTGTTCAATCTCCGGGCGTAAACAGCGTAGACCTGGTTGATCGTGTAGTTGTTGCCCTCATCGATTCCAACGTAGTCGCCGGCACAAGTCGGTGTCAGCAAAGGAGTCAGACCGGTGTTGACTCGCTGCCAGCCGTCGTCCGGAACCCACTGGGTGTCGGGGGGGCCGAAGGTTGGATCATCGTATTCCGAGCCGCGCGCGAAATCATTCACGCGATTGTCCACGAGCAGGTAGAAGGTCGAGGGGCAATCCACGGTGACCGTGCAGGAATAGTTGGTGTAGTGCCGGACATCCTGCAGAAACCAGACATATTGCTGGCCTTCGAGGTAGGCGGGGAACCCGTTCGTACCACGGGAACGGCTGGCATTGGACGGCGCCGAAACCGGATCGGTGGGGCGGTGGCTGAGCCGACCCGTCGAGTCAAACACCGCCGGGCGCGCCACGTGCGAGCGGTTCCGGATAATCGGCGCGCCGTTCCGGAACAGGTTCGTGCATAGTTTGGCGGCCGGCAGGGTGATCGGATCGCCGGACATGTAGTCAATGCCCGCAGCTTTGTCCGTCACGCTCACTACCGCTGCACGCAACCAAACAGCCCAGAGCAACGTCACCAACAGTACAGCTGCCAGCCTCACCCGCGAAACTGTGCGGGCATGCACTGTGCGCCTTGCAAGTGGCATAACGTCCTTGAGCTTGCACCCGCGCGCATCACAGCGCACGAAATTTTCTGGCCCTGTCGCCTCAGGACATTTGCCCCCGGCTTTCATTCCCCCGCCTTGCCCGCCGCCTCCGCCTTCAGCCGCTGGCGTTCCGCCGCCTTGGCAAACGGGTAGTAAACCGCCATTGCAATCAAGATGGACACGGCACCCCACACCACCGCCTTCCAATCGCCTCCCGACACCAGATAATGCCCGATGATCGGCGGCGTCGTCCACGGCACTCCAACGAAAGGTTTCTGGATCACGCCCCAGCTCATCAGCAGATAAGAGCCGGTGGTGAGAATCAACGCGTTCAGCACGTAGGGAATCATGAAGATCGGATTCAACACGATCGGGAAACCGAAGAAGATCGGCTCGTTGATGCCGAAGACCTGCGTCGGCAACGAAACGCGGCTGATCTTGCGATAACCCGGTTCTTTGGAATTCAACATGACCAGCGCCAGGCCGATGGTCGCGCCGGTGCCGCCGACATTTACGAAACTGGTGAAGAAACCGAGCGCGGTCACGTAAGGCAGCGGCTGACCGTGCGCCGCGGCTTCCACATTCGCCGCGAGGTACTGGAGAAAAATCGGCCCGACGATCGCGTCCAGCGTGTTGTCGCCGTTGATGCCCACCGACCACAGCAGTGTGACAAGCAGCGCAAAGGTCAGTATGCCCGGCAATGTGTTCAGCGCGAAGACCAGCGGCGTGAAGACGGTTTGCAGGAGGTGATTGATGTCGAGCCCCAGCACGAACCGGATCAACCAGAACGCCGTTATCAGGAACAGCATCGGGACGAGCGACAGGAACGATTCTTACACGATGGACGGCACATTGGGCGGCAGCTTGATGCCCCAGTTCTGGTCGGTGAAAAACTTCTGCACGCGCACGCTTACCAGCGCCACCAGGATCGCCGTGAACAGACCTTTCGAGCCGAGGCCGTCCATGAAAAAACTTTGATCCTCCAATTTGAGTTGGAGCATCAGGAACACGAGCGTGGCCATGCCCGCGCTGACGATGGCCTCCTGTTTCAGGCGCTTGCCGAAATCGTAGCCAATGCCGAAGCAGACAAAGACGGCGAGCAAACCGAACGTGGCCGAAACCGGGATTTGCGGCAGTTGCAGATACGGCGCGACCAATTTGTGCCAACCCTTTACCGGCAGGAAGGACTCGACCATGAACAAGCCACCGATGATCGTGAGCGGCACGATGGAAACCATCCCGGCGCGGATCGCCGAAAGATAGGTGTTCTCGCTCAGCGCCGTGAGCGGCGGCACGAGGTGGCGGTTCAGAAATTCTGTCAATCCTTTCACCGCGCTCCTCCCGCCCGCTGCGCGCCAACGCGCCGCGACCAATTCGCTAGTGCCGCGCGATGCTCGTGAAGCCTCCGCCACCTTCACATCAAAGTGACGGGGTGCCGTGGCAATCACCGTGCCCTCGGAAAATGGCGGCCGCGCCCAGTCCACGGTCAAGCCGCGCACGGTCACGTTCTGGCAATTCGCAAAGAGGAAGATGGCCGCCTTGCCGGTCATCATCAGCTCGGCCCCCTGTCCGTTGATGATCAAGCCGTCCACTCCCGCGATGGGAAAGAGTGCATCCGGTCGCGCCGGATTGCCGTCGGTGCGCAGGTCGTAGCGGCCCTTCGGAATAACGATGCGCTTGTCGCCCTTGACCTCGGCCTCCTTGAAGGCGGCCAGGAAAGCGGCGGTATCGTCTTGGCCATCGTCGGGCACCGCGCCAAAACGGGTGACCTCCAGCGCAAAGATCGGAACGGCGGTCAACAGCGCCGCCACGGCGAGGAATTTGATCGCCAGTTACATAAATCTGGTCGCGGCCCGGGCAGTTCAGTTATGCACACGGAACTTGATAATTTTCACAAATGGCTTCGCCGCGCGGCCCGGAGGAATGGCAAAGGATTCCTGCAGAATGGTGTCTTGGTTGCCGACGGCCCGGAGGCCGCGACTTTCTGCGGTGAGCTTCTCTTCCATCCCCCCAAACTCGATGGTGGCCGCAATGGGGTTCTTTCCGCCTTTCCGCGTGAGGGTGAAAATCACGGAGTCGGCAACCCGATCCATCCGATACTCCAGTTCGCCTTCGCCGACCAAGGGAATGGGCCGGCTGGTCCAACCCGGCCAACCGGGAGGAAGATGGGGTTGCAGGAGAATCCGCTTTGCAGCCATGTCCGGGTGAAAACCCAGGATGTATTGCGTCAACGCCCACCCCGCCACACCGGATTCCCAAGGGCGCAGCCTGCCGCCCATGGGATCCGTTCCGTCGTGGTAGAATTCGCTCATGTTGCCGGTGTCCGAGGCATAGTGGGTCAGCAGGCGGGCGGCGATGTGCATCTCCGGGTTCTGACTTCGGCTCAAGGCATAGAGGAGATAGCCGGGCGCCATCCCCGCCGCCGCGGTCTTGTCCGGGACCACACGGATCGGGTTGACCAGGTTGTCGAGAACCGCCTTCAGGCAACCCTGATGCATGGCAGATTGGGGATCGCCGATATCCAAGTAAAACAACCGGAGCAGAGGATCCAAGGCGGGCCGCCGGTCGGTCATGCTGATGGCGAAGTAGCCCTGCTGGGGCATCCATAGATGTTTCATCATTGCGGCCCACGTCCGGTCAGCCAGTGCCTTGAACTCGGCGGCGTCTTTTTTGTGTCCCAGCAAGGCGGCGAATTGCGTCATGAACTCCGCGGCGCCGATGAACAAAAAGTTGGAATCGGTGAAGTTCTCTCCACCGATCCCGACGATTTGCGTGTAGGATTCGTCGCCTGGCGAGGGCAGGAGTTGCGTGACCGGGTCGAAGTTGTGAACCCGGAGGTTATAGGCCAGCCGGGGATACAGACACCGGAGAAAGTCCAGATCGTCGGTGGCGCGGTAGTAGTCGCGCGCCATCAGGATGATGTAACTGGGAACTTCCGCGCCGCCATGCCCTTGGCCGGGCTGGTCGGGGTGCGCGTTAGTCCAGCCAGCCGGGTTCGGCGGTTCAGGCACGGCTTCATAGGAATTTTGGAAGCCCCACTGATTCTCCATGCCCACATGATAGGCCAGCACGCGGCGGGCGCGGTCGTATTCCTGCGTGGCCAGAAACAACCGGAACGATCCGAATTGGTCGCGCACGTAATACATTGGATACATGTAGGCGCTGGCAAAGACGCCGCCGCAATGCGCCTGCGCACTCTGGCACAGTTCCTGACAGCCCCACATCACGTCGAGAATCGGGTCTGCCAAGCCATCCGTGCGGCTCACGAGGGGCAGCGGCATCTGCCTTCGGCACTCGCTGAGCACCGCTTCCGGTGGTGTGCGGCGCGACCTCGCCAGTAGCGCCGCAGCCTCCAACTCGCTCGAAGCCGTGACCAACCAAACGGCGAAGGCGCGCGTCTCGCCGCCGCGCAGCCGGCCCAGATTTACATCAAACCCCCCGCTGTCCACCCGAACCGTGCCCTGCCCGCCCTCGACGGTGACCGAGGTCATGAGCATGCGAGCCGGGTGATCCATCTTTTGCGACATGGGATGCGTTGTCCACTCCGAGTAGAGCCGACGCCGCGCGCCCTTAAGCACCAAGGCTGCCGCTTCGGGACGCACTTGGAGAAGTTCGTTCTCCGCCACATGGCCGTTCCTTTCTTTTGGCCCCCAGTCCTTGTCCTCCTTGGGCGCGTTGCGTGGATCCGCATGAACAGGAATTCGGAAGCTAACTTCCACCGGTTCGCTCTCCTTCGGCAAGGAGATGACAACGCGCCGCAGCCAGACCGGCTGCTCGGGGTTCATCACTTCGGTCAGGTGCATCTGCAACGGCGCCGACTTCGCCATCACGCCCCAAAAGGGCGAGCCGGGGTTGGGGCGCACGACTCGCTCCTCGGTCCAGAGGACGTTCTGGCCATTGATCCTTGGCAGGACTTCCCAGCCATATCCAAGGTTTGCGTTGCCGTAATGCGGACCAACCACCCACAGGATCTGGGACATAGGACCACGCTCAGCCCAGTCAGATTTCCATTCGCGAGTCAGGCTGAAGTCCAGCCCGGAGACCCCATACATCCGTCCATTTCCGACGACGTAACCTCCGTGCCAGGGGTGATCAGTGTCAGGCAACCTCAGCGTTCGCCTCCTCCCGCTCGACTCGGAAAGAAACCGGGTATCCGGGCCAAGCCCGCCGGTTGCAGCCAGATTCAGGGCCGATCTCCCGAAGTCCAACTGGTTGCGATCGGGATAAACCTGAATCGGTGCGCCCGCCACGGCGGGGATGGCGGAGATTGGGTTGACTAAGACGGTCACCGCCAGCAATGCCAGCCGTGGGATCAATATTGACTGCCGCAGGTTCATAGTTATAGGAGATCGTTTTTTCCGCACCCGCTTGTGCTAAGCAATAAGCGAGTGAGTTTCATGCGAAATACGGACTAGACACGCTCACCAGCACCGGACATTCGGGCCGATCAGCTCGTCATCCACCACATCTCCTTTTGTTTGATCTTTGGCGACGAAATACATTGTCTGACCATTGGGATCGATGAATTCCTTCAGGATCAGCGTCATGTCCGGATCCTGAAAGATCGGCTGGCGGAGACTCCACGCTTTTACCGTGGCCCTCAGACCATTGGGGCGTATCGTTTCGTCCTTGACGGTTCCAGAAAGGCTTGCGAGATCCAGAACGAGATTGCGTCGATAGTCGTCCTCAGTAAGTTTATAACCCTCGTCTGGATCCTTGTAACCTTCAACATTGACCCGGGTGAAACAAAACGCCACCGGCCCGCGCATCAAGGCCACGCGACCTTCCTGCAACATCCGGCCCTTGACCCAGCGCCAAGGCATCGGCATGCGCAATTCCACCACATCGCCAGTTTTCCAGGTCCGGTTGATGGCGTGGAATCGTCCACCCGCGACCGTTTGCGGTTGCTCGTCGTTGATCACGACAACCGCCTCGGGGCACCAGCGCGGAATGCGCAACGACAGGCTGAAGGCGATCGGTTTTGCCGGTTCGACTGCGATCTTGACTGTTCCGGATGACGGGTAATCCGTCGTCTGAGTCAATTGCACATCCACTTTCAGATGCTTGAAATGCACGACCGAACTCTCGTACAGATTAACGGCAATGCCGTCATTGTTTCGGTAATACGTCATCTCCGGCAATTCGCCCACCAGGCGCCGAAAGTTGCCGGGGCAGCAGTATGTATCGACGCTGAAATACTCACGCGGGCCGGTCAATGGCGTATGATAATGCAGTTTTCGGCCATCCGGGCTTTGCACGGCGAACAACCCGTTATAGATCGCGCGCTCCATGACATCGCCATAAAAGGAGTCGCCCTGGTTCGCCAGCATCAAATGCATCAACCGGATCAGATAGCTGGTGGCACAGGTCTCGGAGAACTTCTCGCCTTTCTGCTGAAAATTCCAATACTCGCCCCATTCGCCCGTGCCGGTGCAGGTTCCGGGAAGCAGCATTCCGCCTTGAACAAACAGGCTGTTCAGGCTGGTGATCCAATGAGTGGTATAGCCGGATCGATCGGGCAAGACCTGCATCAGCTCCAGCTGAGCACAGGACGCTTCCAGATCGGTATAGACATGCGCACCTGGTTTGGCGTCCGCGCCATTGCTGGAAGGGGATGATGTCCCCGTGGGACGAACCAATCCTTCGACATCCCGCAGCCAATTCAGATATTGCTCGTCCCGGGTTACGGCATAAAGCCGGGCCGTAGCGCTGGCCAGCCCGATCTGATGGACACCGTACTTGCTTTGCGCGGCATGATCGAAGATCCATTGCGCCAGTCTGCGGGCGGCCTTCAGCGATCCCTCATCATGAAAGTAATGATCGTGCGTAATCAGGGCGTGAATCAGATAGCACGCTTCATGAATGGTCCAGGGCTTCTCATTACGTTCTTGCCCGTCGCACCAACCGATGAACCCGTCCGTATCTTGATTGGCCAGCAACTGTTCGAAATGATTGGTTGCAAGCTTTAGCAACCGTTCGTCCTGAGTGTAAGCAGCCAAACGTGCCACTCCATCCAGATGTTTGCCCAGTCCAACATACTCGCCCCATACTTCCTTGCTATGAATCCGCTTGCCATCGACCTTGAGGAAAGGCTTGAGGAATTTCTCCTGAAACACCCCCTCATCCTCGATGGCCAGGATATTCTGCCGCGCCGTCAGGTCGATTCTGCGTCCTATTTCACCATGCAGTTTCACGGCGGTTGACGGAATTGGCTGCATGGAGTTTCCTTCTCCCCTGCCGTCGATAGGTCCAAACAGCACGATCAGCGGAACGATCAGCGGCACCACTCGACGAAAATGTTTGCGGATGAGACCTGTCGACATCTGGGAACCTCCGAAAACTGCTTTTCGGGTTTCAGTTGATGGTGCTTGTTCGGTTTGAGGTGTGGCTGGTTTCATGGCGACTCATATTGTTGGTGTTTCTTTGACGCTGAATGGTTCGCGGTTGGTTGGCTTTCGGTCGTTTTTGGTTTCATTCTTCGTTTTTCAGGCGACGTTCCGTGGCAGGACTTTCGCGTTTGCCGGTAGTCCCGACAATGGGCCAGGACGCGCGAAGCTTGTCGGCATAGGGACCGATCCGCTTAATCGGGATCGCTTTGAAGCCCAGTTTGAAGGCGGGCGACTCCGGTTTCAGCCGGTAGTCGTCGCGCGCCGGATCAAGAAATAATGGGTCGGCTACGACCGAGTGGCGGTCCATCCCGCGGGCTTGCCAGCCTTCCCATTCGTCACTCAACTCCGCCTCGCGCAGCGAGACATCGTCCACCCAGAATCGGTCGGTTCCAGTGGAAAACGTCAGCCGCCAATGGAGGGTGTCCATGGTGGGTTGGTAGGCCGCCTCACCCGGCTTGGGCAGGCGGAACAGCAGTTCATACTGCCGCCACTCAGGCGAAAGTGACAGCGCCGCTGATGCCGTCCAACTGTGGGCATCTTTCTTCCAGGAAAAAGTGCTCAGTTCCACCGGAGTTATCGCGCCCTCGCCCTTCATCCACGCGCTGAGACGATAGGTTTTCCCCGGCTGGAACGGAGCCGACCCCAGAGTCAGGTACACGATTTTGGGAACTTTATCCTCCGGCAGAAAGGGCGCCGGCTCGATCGCGAGCGAGCGTGTGCCTTCATGGGCTTGATCGTCCACCACGCGCACCCGCGTCCGGTCTTCTTTGCCAAGCGGCCATCCCCAGCCGTCAGGAAATGCGTTCAGCGAACCCGCCTCAAGCCCGGAGTTGGCGAGGAGGTTGGTGCCGCGTTCGGATTTCAGCACGATCTGCCCGGTGCGCAGGGGCTTGCCGAAATGATAAACCAGGTTGAAATCCGACTCATTGCGGTCCAGGGGCACATTCTTGAACCGGAGCAACTCGGCGTCTGAGCCCTGATAATAGAAGATGTTCCGCCGAAGCACGCTGCCATGCGCAACCTGGCCGTTGGGAAGCGGCACTAGGCGTGGATCTCGGAAAGCCGGCACGCCGCGCCATGCCAGAGACAGCTTGGCCTTCTCATACGTCGCGGTCCACTCCTTCACCTTCGTGCTCCAGAATCCCGTGGCCGTCGTCCAGCCAAAGTAGTCCACCTGGCTTTGCGCGCCGCCGACGAACACATTGTTTTCGACCAGATTGTCACGGCCCGAGTGCATATAGAGCAGGCCAACGCCGGCACGGACCAGGATATTGCCCGTGATCTCGACGCCACTGGCGGCCCAGTCCGGATAGACGGCGTGCGTAAAGTACGGGGAGCGCCATTGGCCGGCTTGAGCGTCGTAGCCGAATCCAATGGTATCGTGAATGTAGTTGTTCCGAATGACCACGCCCAGCCAGTCCACCCAGTCAATGGCACCGCCACTGATGGCTCCAGTGTCTTCACCCTCCAGACAAGTATGGTGGATGTGGTTGAACTCGATGAGATGCTGGTTCCCCCAGAGCGTGATCCCCGCTTGCGGCGTGTCATGGATCAGATTGTGGGAGGCGCGATGGCCGCAACCACGGAATATCATGCCCGTGCCTTGCCGCCCGACCCGACCTGCATGGTGGATATGGTTGTTGTCCACAAAGTGCCCGCCCACGGCCAGACTCACCGGATCGCCACCACTCAGTTCAACGCCATGGCAGCCCACGTCATGAATGTCGTTACCGACCACACCGTTTTCCCGACCGCCATGCACGGCGACCCCGTTCCCGCTTTGGTCGCCCGCGTTGCGGATCGTGCTGGCGGCAATCACGCAGTGGGTGCAGTCCTCGAGTTTGACGGCGGTTTCGTCACAGCACTCGAAGGTGAATCCCTGAAACGTGACATGCGCGCATTGCTTCATCCCGAGGATTGACTGGAGCGCAGCGGCATGAAGGGTCTTGCTGCCGATGGTTGCTGGCGGCCAGAAATAGAGCGTCCAGGTCCGGTCATCGAGATACCACTCTCCGGGCGCGTCGAGTTCCTCGAACAGGTTGCGCAGTAAATAACGATCGCCGGGCCGGATCTCGTAAAAGCCTCCGGGCTTCAGGTTCAAGATCCCGTTGGTGGAATCAAGAGACTCGATCGTCAGTACGGAGTGCTCCCAGTTGAAACGAGGAAAGATGGAGACTTCGCCCTGATCCACCCGTTTCCAGGAATGGATGTCCGTTGGCCGGAGCTGCAGCGTCCGCGTCAGGCGCGGGATGTTCCGCTGCCAGAAATCCAAGTGCTGATTCTGCGCAAGGTAGCCGCCTTCATCCGGGCTGTCCTCATACATGCCGAAACGTTTCCCATCCACGTAAGCCCAATCGCCGCCGTTCAAGTCGTCGGGGTTGCGGTTGGGGTAACGCGCTAATTCTTGCCGTTTGCCATCAAAAACCACCACGCGAAAGCGCCGGCCTTCCCATCCTTGTGACCGGAGATCCGCCTTCAGGATTTGCCCCGCGTGCGGCATGAAGTTGGTGATGGGCCGTCCCCCGAGCAGCGTGACTTTCTCGTCGGCGAAAGCGCGATAAACGATGGGGGCATCCTTCGTGCCGGAGTCCTCCGTGCCGAGTTCCAACGTCCTGGGGAGCACATACGTCCCGCCGCGAACCTGGACCGTTACCGGACCGGGAAGACCACCGGGCGCGTTGAGATTTCGGATGGCATCGCGGGCGCGCTCCAATGTGGCGAAGGGTTTTGACTGGGTGCCGGGATTTGCGTCCTGACCATTTGTGGCAACATAAAACTCCACCGCCCGGCTGCGGGCGTCGAGCCTTTGAGCCGGAGAAGCCGCCGCCGCGTTTGTCGCATCAGGGCCGCCTTGGGCAGCGCAGCCGGTCCGGGAGGCGGATAAGCTCACCACGAGGATCAGTGGAAGAATCCGCAGAGGGGTTGGCACCACAAAGCCTTGGCTCATTGAATTTTCTCAACCCATACGTTGCGGAATTGAACCGGGTTGCCGTGGTCCTGCAGCAAGAGCCCGGCGGGTTGGCCTTCCTGTTCACTCACCGCACCACCGGTGACCTTCGGTAGTTCGAGATTATCGTGAATGACCACGCCGTTGTGAACGACAGTGATCCGGGCATTCGCCACCTTCCGCCCGCTGGCATCGAGTTTGGCCGCGTGGAACGTGATGTCGTAGGTCTGCCACTGCAGAGGCGGGGCGCACATGTTCACCAGCGGCCTGGCCACCTGGTAAATACCACCGCACTCATTGTCCGCGCCTTCGAGACCGTAGCTGTCGAGCACCTGCACCTCGTAGCGGCTCTGGAGATAGACCCCACTGTTGCCGCGAGCCTGCCCGGACTCCCTCGGCATGTAAGGAAGACGGAACTCGACGTGCAATTGCTGATCCCCGAACTTCTCTTTGCTGACGATGTTTCCCCCGCCGGCCACTTCGACGATGCCACCAGGAAGCAGCTTCCATTTCACCGGCTGTCCGGCGTTTTGAGATTCCCACGCGTCGAGATTCGATCCGTCGAGCAGGACCACCGCAGCGGCGGGCGGACGCCTGCCGAGCGCCGGGGAGATGCGCTGGGTTTGCTTCAGTTCAAACCGCCCGTGTCGACGCCCCGCCACGGTGCCTTGAACCGCTCCGTCCTTCAAGTTGCCCGCCCAAAGCGAGGCATCGAGAACCACACCGCGGTCAGTAGTGCCCGTGACCCGACCCACGTCGAAAGGGATATCGTCGAGGAAACGGAACTGTTCACTGCGGATCGCGCCGCGCAGGCGGAAAAGATACGGACCGCGTTTGGCAAAATCAGCCACGCCGCGCGCCTCGTAACGATTATCGCCCAGTGGAATCATGTAAACGTCAGCCGCCTGGGGTTCGCCGTTAAGCGTGACCGTGCCCTGCCAGTCGCCCATGAAGGGATCGGTGGAGGTGCCGGGCGGTTGGCCAAAGGCCGGACTAACCAGCAGGCTGCTGGCGAGCAGGAGGGTCGGGATTTTCATCTGGTATTGGCGATTGGTGATTCTTGGTTACGCTTGCCAGCCCTTGCGGTTGCGGCGCCGGATGAATTGAGCCGCCTCGGGCAAATTGGTCGAAATCATGTTCGGCCCGTCCCACTCCATGCGGCGGCCCTCACCCACGCGCAGTGCAATGCAACCCAGCAGGATGATTTCGGTGAGATAGGCGGCGATGTCGAAGTTCGAATACGCCGGCGTTCCGTCCTTCAGCATCTGGAACCATTCCTGCATGTGACCGGGCGAGCGCGGAATGCTTTGCGGCACCGCCTTGCAGGCCTCGTGCTGGTCTCCGGGCACGATTTCGTCCTGCCCCTTCATCGCCACAAAGAAGCGTGCCCCGTAATCGTCGGGCGAGAAAAGCTTGCCCTTTTCGCCAACGATCAGGCACCCCGCCACCGGCAGCGTGCCCATTGTTTGCACAATCTCCTTGGTCAAGTCCGAGTCCGGCCGCAGGGGCTTGAGCGCGTCACCCGGATTGCCGTCATACCACCAGAATTTGAGCGGTGGCAGGTCTTCGCGTTCCGGAAACTCAAAGCGGATGCGCGCGGTCTTCGGGAAGGTTTCGGAGTAAATCCGCGAGGCCATTTCACATTCAACGACGTTCGGGTAACCCAGTTTCAAGGCGCGAAACGGCATGTTGACCGTGTGGCACGCCATGTCGCCCAACGCGCCGGTACCGAAATCATACCAGCCGCGCCATTTGAATGTGTGGTAAACACCCTGCTTGTAAGGCCGTGGCGCAGCCGGCCCCAGCCAGCTTTTCCAGTCGAGGTAGTCCGGCACCGGATCCGCGCCTTTGGGCCGTTCCAACCCCTGTGGCCATACGGGACGATTCGTCCACACATGCAACTCGAGTGGGTTCCCGATCACCCCAGCCTGAACCACTTCAACCGCGCGCCGCAGCCCGGGTTCCGCGCTGCCCTGGTTGCCCATCTGGGTGGCCAGTTTTTTCTCCTTCGCCAGCCGTCGCATGATGCGCGCCTCGTCCACGGTTTGCGTCAGCGGTTTCTGGCAGAAGCAGTGTTTGCCCATCTTCATGGCGCGAATCGCCGCGACGCCGTGATTGTGGTCAGGCGTCGATACGGTCACCGCATCAATATCCCTGCCCAATTCATCCAGCATCTTCCGGTAATCGCGGAACTTCCTGGCCTGAGGAAACTGCTGGCCCTTCTTGTCGAGCGTCCGCTGGTCCACGTCGCAGATGGCAATGATGTTCCCGCCGCAGGCTGCGGCATCGCTGCTGTCGCTGTCGCCTTTGCCACCCACGCCAATGCAGGCGACGTTGATGCGGTCATTGGCGCCCAGCACCCGTCCGACAAAAGGGAAGCCGAGGACGGCTGCGCCCGCGGTGATGGCGGTGCGACTGAGAAACTGCCGGCGTGTCAGTGCGTTCAAATCCATAGTTTGTGTTTTTGCTAGTTTTTGCATGGCTTGTGGTAATGGTTTGTTGCTTTGGTTTATAGTTTTATGGTTGATAGTTAATTCTTTTCTGCGTTTCGTCATGCGCGCCTAAACTCCCGCAGTTGCTTCACTCCAGTTGCTTGCCGTTCACGATCACCTGAAACTGCTTGTGCGTCTCGTTCCGGCGGAATTCCACCCGCACTCCGAGCGGCGCGGAATATCGCACCTCCAGTTTATCGCCCTCGATTTTCCAATTCACCCTCACCGGACCGCGCACGGTGGCAGTAGTGCCGCGCGCCCAGGTCAGGCCGTTAAGGCGCGGGCTGATTTGCACCGTGGCCGCGCCGGGCGAGGTGTCTTTGATGCCCAGCACGATCCGGTTCAGGAAACGCGACGGCGCACTTGACCACGCGTGGGTGTGGCTGCGAGTCGGAAAACCGTCGCTGCCGGTTGTGCCGCTCGGGAAGCTCTCCCACACGGTCGTGGCCCCGGCTTCCAACATCGGCAGGTATTGCTTGTAGATGTCCTGGAGAATCGTGTCATCTAAGCCGAGCCTTTCGCAGGCTTCGTAAAGGTAAAGCGCGGCGAACGGCGAGCCCACTTTGATCATCTTCGGCGGCGGGTTCGTCATGTTGTTCACCGCTGCGGCGGCATGTTCCCTGGGCACGACATCGTAGAGCAAGGACAGGAAACTCGTGTGCTGGCAGATCGAGGGGCTGATTGAGCCGTCGTCGCGGATGGAATCGGGATAAGCCTGCCTGGCGTCATCCCACAACTTGTTGATCCCATCGACGAGGCGCGCACGGAGCGACTTCAGCCACGCGACGTGCGTGGTGTCGCCCAGCGCGTCCGCCTCTTTCAGCGCGGCATCAATCGCGCCCACCAGGAACAGGCTGTTATGCACCACCGTCTTCTGCCCCTGGTCCGCACCAGTCCAGTCGAACATGTTCCAGAATGGTCCGCTAAACAGATCGCGGTCACTCACAAGCTGGTCTGCGCCTTTTAGATTACGGATGACCGCCGGATACACGCCGCGCAGCCATTCCTTGTCGCCGGTTTCCCAATAGTGATCCCACGTCGAAATGCCCCACAGGAAACTCCACGCGGGCAGCAGGCAATCCCAACCGGAGGGCGTTTGGCAACCGGCGATCGGATAGCGCTCGAGCGATTGCGCGGTGATGTTAACGCAACGGCGCGCCAGATCGTGCGCGCCGAATACGCCGTAAGCGAGCAATGACTCGTTGCGCGCGTCGCCAACCCAGTGGGTCTGTTCGTAGAGCGGGCAATCGGTGAAGGTGTCTTCCATGCAGAGTTTGAGCGTGCGCGTGGAGATGTCCCAGATGCGGTCGAGGCGTGCGTCGCTGCAACTAAAGCTGCCGATGTAATCGACCGGGTAGGTGGACTCAATCACGTTGAAGTGACGGAGGCGCACAGGCGAGTGCTGGTTGCGTAGCGTCAGGAAGACATAGCGACCGGAACGGCGCTTGAATGAGGCAAAGCGGTTGTCGCCTTGCTTGGTAATGTAGCGCAGGCCGTTGCGGTTGCCACCGGGAAACTGGATGCGGCCATCGGGCGCGATGTATTCCACGGCGAAGATGTCCACTTGCACACCCGCGTCGGCAATGAGATCGAAGTTCCAGTAACCGCAGTTCTGCTCGCCGAGGTCGTAGAGCAACTCCACATCGCCACTCTGGCTTGGCTGGATCGTGGTGAACTCAGGGTTGTCGTGGAGCGCGCCGGAGGGATTCGCGACCAGCGACGCGGCGTCGCCGACCACCTGCCGTTGCGTGAACTGCCAATACACGTCCTGCACGAACATTTTGTCGGCAGGCATCTGCTCGCAACGTCTGCCAAGCACCTGCTTGAAGCCATTGAGGTCTTTGATGGAAGCCAGCCAGTTGTCCACGCGCTTGGAGTAATCCTTGGCCAGTTGACCGAGGGGCATTTCCCGGTCGCGAAACGGCAGCCAGACCATGTCGTTGGTGGCGACTGCGAACTCGGGCAGGCGGATGAAGACCCACGGATTTCCGGCGCCGGGTTGCAGCGGATTGCGAAGTTTGAAGCCTTGCGCGTTCATGAGCCGCACCGCTTTCTCCTTGTCGTGGCCAAACAGAGCGCCGGTGAACGCCAGCACCAGATGCTTGCCCGGCGGAAGCTGGATGCTGCGGGCGCTTCGACGGCCCTCCGGCTTGTCCGGCCGCTCACCATCAATGGCGACCTTCATGCCCTCGGTCTGGAGATTCAAATCTATCGCCGCATCGTTCTCCAGAATCGTGGCCATGCCGAGGCCGCAGCTGGCGGTGTGGTTCGCCTCGATGAGTCCAGGATTCACCAACCGCGCCGCCGGCACGCAGTAGTTCACCCCGTCGGCCTGCACGAGTTTTGCGCCCGCAAACGACTTGAAGGCGAAGGGCTGCTTTGTGAGCAACGCTGAATCGCGCGGGTTCAGATCTTTCCATGGTCCTTTGTTCGCATCGAACAGGACGGCCGCTTTCGTAAACGCGAGCTTTTCCGCCAGCCGCGCGTCGTAAAGTTCGCAAGGCTCCATCTGGATGCTCACCTTGGGCGTTTCCGAAACCAGCGCCGGGAACGCCGCGACATCCCAGGAGCCGTCGGTTGTCAGGGTGGTGGTTTTGCCGCCGGCCAGCGTCACCTCGAGCTGCGCGAGCAGCCCGGCTTGCCGGGGCACGCGATGGAAATCGCCCACGCCATAGTAACGCGCAATGATGCGGATTTCGTTCGCGCCGTCCACCAGGTAAGGCGTGGCGTCAATCACATCGTATTGGAAATGCTCCGGCCAACTGCGGCCCGGGCCGTCATTGACCCAGTGCCCGTTGATAAAGAGCCGGTAGAAGCTGTCGGCGGTGATGCGCAACGCGGCTTGCCTTGGTTGGTTCAGCTTGAACTTCCTTTCTGCGACGACGGCTTGGTTGTAGGCGTTGACGTCTGCGCCCTTGCGCCAGATCCATTTCGCTTGAAGTGGAACTGGAGTGGCACTGCACAGATCAGCGCCGGCAAGCAGCAGGACAGCGGTCAGGGATTTCGGCAAGTGGCGACTGAGAATTGGATGGATTTTCATTTTCGGTTCTGAATTCAGTTTCCGTATGGCGGAGTTAGATCCGAGAGGTCATTTCGGTTTCAAGTCGCTGGCCGCTGGCAATTGCCAAAGGTATGTGCCGATCGAGCGAGGAGGCAGCGACGTCGATGCGCCTCGTCCGACCACTTCGAGCGCCAATCTCAATTCTCGTCGGCCGGCATTTGCCACCACGAGCACGAAACTCCCGTCGGGATTGTGGAAGGCGACGTTGGGTACAGCACGGGGGCTGCTGCTTTCCACCCGCACGGCGCCGCGCTGGATGAACTTCATGAAGTGCCCGTAAAGAAAGAAATCAAAATGCTCGACCGGCGTCAGGCTTTTTGTGTCGAGCGTGATGATGGTGCGATCCGTGTCAAAGGGCCCGTTGTTCGGCTTTCCCTTGTCGTCGAGGATGGTGACCCAGGCGTTGTAGCTGGACGCCCAGTGGCGAAGTTTTTCGATGAGTTCCACGCCGCCTTTGATTCCGAACACCGAGCCTTCGGTGAAATAGAGCGGCACCGCAGGAAACTCCCGATGAAATTCGCTCATGCCTTCCGGTCCGCCCGCGTACCCGTGGAACGCCACACCACTGACAAACGCCGCCGCCGCCGGATCCCACAGGATGGTGCGTGGATAGGCGATGCCAGGATCGTCGCCCCGGGTGCGGATATTGTAATTGTGGTCGTAACACCAGATCTTCGTCTTCAACCCAGCCCGCCGGAAAGCCGGGCCAAGATGGTCGCGGATGAAGTCACGTTCCTGCTCTCCGGTCCAATGGCAGGAAGGATAAAACCATTTTGGATCTTTCTCCTTCGCGCGGTCCACGCCCGGTTCGTTCTGAATCGTGACGGCATGAATCGGAATTCCCTCGGCTTCGTAGGTCTGGATGAATTTTACGAAGTATTCGGCATAGGCGGCATACCACTGCGGCAACAATTCTCCTCCAATCATCGTGCCAGTGGTCTTCATCCAGCCGGGCGGACTCCACGGCGAAGCGAGGAACAGCAAGTCGGGATTCTTCTGCCGCGCCAGCTTGAGCACGGGCAGGATGTAGGCCCGGTCCCTCTCGATGGAGAAGCGCTTCAACTCGGGATCGGATTCGCCAGGTGGGAGATCATTGTAAGAATACCACGGGTCACCGGTGAAGTCGGGCGTGCCGATGCAAACGCGCATCAAGTTCATCCCAACGCCTGCCGTGGGACTGACCAGACGCTCGATCGTCCGCTCGCGATCCGCCTGAGACATGCGCCAGAGGTTGGAGCAGGTCGAAGATTCGAGGGAAGAGCCGAGCCCAAGCATTCTTTGGAAGGTAACGTCCGGTTTGATTTGGATCACATTCCGCGTGGCTACCGGGGTGCTTTGCCACTCAATGCCCGGTTGTTCGCTGAGCTGCGATTTCAGGTCGGCAGTGCTCAGCCACCAACGGATTCCAGCGGCCGAGGCGGGGCGGCACGCTGAAGTCGCCAAGAGCAGGACTAAAATAAACTTCATAAAACAGATGCGCGTGGAGTGCGTCTCCCCGCGGAAAGAGCGCGCCAAGAGGATTGACACACCCAGATAAAACAAGTGCCTGAATCGGTTTAAGACCATACGGAGGTTTGCTTGGATTGAGTTTCCGATGGGTTCAATGAGAATGGAGGTGAATTCGGTCATGCTTTCAACCACCGGCTTTGATAAGGCTTCAAGGCCACGCGCCGGGAATGTCCCTGAGCGTTGAAACAGTGCGTCACTTGCGGCTGGCCAGAATTATTCACCACCACGACCTGACCAGACTTTGGATAAAATGCGCAGTCGGTGGCTGGGTTGGCGCAAAACCACTTCTTGAGCTGCGATTCCTTTCCGGCGGCCCAGAAGATCGCACGGTGAAGCAGGCGGGAGTTGTCGAGATCGTAAGGCAGCGCGCCGAAGAACACGGACCGACCAAGCCCGAAGGTCTTGGCCGCCGCCAAGACATGCAGGCCGTTGGCCGCAAGGAGTTGCGTGGCCGGATCGCACACGTAAACGAAGGTCTCGTTTGTCCCGAAGTCTGCGGGGCCGGCGAGATCCTCTGTGATGAAATGCGTGGGCACGACGCTCGCGGCAACCGGCGCGGACTGAAGCGTGTGCCCCACTTCCTTGTCCACGCCGAGCACGTCCGCGAGCTGGAAGTACCGTCCCTGGTGCTGGAAGGCGCTGGGGCCGCGGCAGCCGATAAAGCCGCCGCCGTTGTGGATGAACCGGCGGATGTCGGCCACGACTTTCGGGTTGGCCCACCAGCGACCGCCGCTCCAAGCAGTTTCGGCGTCGCCATCGTTGATTATTACGTCCACGTCACGAGGGATGCCGTTCTTCTCCACTTCGGCGAAGCTGAGGAATTGGACTTCCACCGGCAGGCCGGCCAGACACTCCAAGAGGTTGGTGCCAGCCACCTGGATCACGTCTGGTCGCTTCACCAAAAACTTCTGCGGCGCGCCGAAGCTGTTGATCCATGCCTTCCAGTCGCCCCAGCAATTCAGCACCGCCACCTTGAGCGGGGCTTTCCAGGATTCGCCGCCGCCCGAGTTCGCCTTGAAGGTGCGAAACTCCTGGCACAGTTCAGCCACGTGATCCACGAACTTCGGGAACTTGAGCGCGAGGCTCAGGTAGCCGCCGTAGCCAAGGCGGTCCACCGACTTGCGCAAGAGCGCGCGGCGGATCTTGATCCAGTTACTCAGCGACTCACCCAGCGGGTCGCCTCCCTCGCGAAAGACATCGGGAAAGAAATAGGGGTAGAGCCGCAGCTCCCGGACGAGGTTGCCCGGCGCATCCGAGACGCGCCGCAACGCCACGCCGTCCTCAGCGGCGCCGACGTGAATGTCCAGGCCCATCTCCAGAAAGCCCGGCTGGTGAGGTTCGACGCCGGCCCAATGATCGCCCCAGAAGATCGCGGCGCGCTTGCCGACCTTGTGCGTCCGATCCGCCAGCGCCTTGCCGAACTTCACCACGAACCGGTGGATGAACTGCATCCAATCGAGATAACCCTGTGAGGGCACGCGGCAGGCGGCGTTGTAGTAGCCTTGGTCCACGAAATCCTCGGCCCGGAGACGGTAGCCGTATTCCTTCGCGAAGTCTTCGAGCGCGGGCACGCTAATGGTATCCTGGTAGCCCGTCCAGTCGCGGAACTTGTCTACGGCATTTTGATCCGAATCGATTGCGAAGGCATACGCGAGCGAGGTCAGCCGGACGACGTCGGTGCGGGGATGATCCGCCAGGTACTTCTCGTAGTAGGCCATCAAGTGGTCCCAGCACGGCTTGTGGTAAGGATCCACACTGATGACGTGGGGCTTGGTCCACTTGTTGGTCAGGTGATTGTACATCGAAACCGTATCCCAGACCTGGAACACGAGGAAGTTCACCGTGTAAACGTGGAACGGGATGGCGCCGCGGATCGTCACTTTGCCCGTCTTGGGGTTGAGGCTCCATTGGGAGCTCGGCACGAGCTGGCCGGTGGTGCGATTCACGACTTCCCAGTAACGCCGGGCGGCGTGCTTCGTATCAATGACGTATTTCTCCCGATAGAAGCCGCTCATCGGGTCAATCACCACGCGAGCGGATGTGGCGGTGACCGGATCGGACATCAGGAACTTCTGCGGCAGATGATCTGGATGCTGGCGTGGATAAGTCTGTTCCGCCCGGACGAGACAGATCGTGGAATAGACCTCGAGGCCGAGATTCAGCATTTCCTCCGACAATTCCGTCCCGTCGCTGTCGCGGATGGCGTCGGCGCCCCACTTGCGGGCAATCTCAACCACCATTTTCTCCTCGCCGGCCTCGGCGGGAAGCGTGATCGAACCGTGGTTCAGGAGGGCGATACTTTTGCTTTTGCGAGGTTTCATTGCAATGGTGATGGCAGCGCAATCAGTCCTTCAAGCTCTGCAGCTCTTCCCTTCGCAGCCATCTTCAAGCGACACAGGCCAAAGGGGGCGAGTTGGAATCCCTTTTTCGTGCACCGCTTCGCGCAGGATGATGGAGAGTTCATTTGCGGGCTGGATCCAGTAGTTCCTGCAACACGCCAAGGTCTGAAGCACTTCGGCCGGGATCGAAACCAAGCAAATTCTCCTCGGCCAACATCACTTGGCGTCGCGCTTCGATGCGTTCACGCTCACCGGCTTGCGCAGCGGCGACATAGATCGCCACGCGGCTTGCGCGGTCGCGAATTTCCAACGCACCGTCTTTGGTCGTGTGCCGCACCTCGGCGGTCCCGTCGGCATCCACGCGGAACACCTCAACGGGTTGAATCGCATAGGCGGGGAGACGAAAAGGGAAAGTGACAGCGCGAGGAGGACCGAACTTAAAAACCTTGTCCTGAGGATCGGGTTGGTAATCGAGATCCAGCGCAAAGAGCAGCGCGCCGCGTGGCCCGGCCACCACGTCCAAATCCCAATCCGGCCTGTTGTCGCGGAGAATTCGTTGATGACTTGTGGCGTCGCCTTCGAGATAGAAGTCGTCGAGCATTCGGATTTCGCGACCGACACGAGTAATTGGCTCGATCAGATCCGGGAACTTCACGAGCGATTTCAGGCTGAGATTGAACCAGTAGAGCGAAGTGATGCGACTGGCCAGCGCGTGATAGGCTTGCATGCGAAGTTCGTCCGGCGTAGGCGAAGTGCGCTTGCGTCCGCCGTAGCTCTCCCAACTCCCTGGGCCTTGCGACCAATAGGCGATGGGGCGCGGACGATTCAGCTCGCGCAACGATCGCGTCATGTCGCCAATCGTTTCGAGCGGCGCGCCCCAGCGAATGGTTTGTCCGCCCCAGCGATCATATCGCGACCACACGTCGGCCGAAGGCGCGTTCACGCGGTAGGCATCGTAGTGCGGATAATCGGCGAGGCCGGCATAATATCGCCAAATCCTCTCCTCACTGTGCGTGACCGTCGTGAGCAGGCGCGTCGGCTGGTAGGGCGCGAGTTTCTGCCAGACTTCCTGTGGCGGCACGGGACGGCCACCGCCGTATTGCGGTTCACCCAGAAACTCCACGGCATGGATGCGCAGTAGCATCGCATCGGTGTCGTATCGGCTGAAGGGCTCAAGCTTGTTGAAATACTTGAGCGGATAGCGCGTGTAGAGTCCGTCCGGACCGGTTTGATCCGTGTAGCCGGGAGTGTCCGCGATGTGGCCGGTGTTGATGTGCATACGCCGGAGCGTTTTGAGATACGGCTCACAATGGAGCGTGTTGCTACCGCCGAGCTTCGAGCCCACCCAGCCGCCGCTGATGTCGAACCATTCGCGTTTGATGCGCATGTGGGCCCAGAGCGTCAGCGGCCCGGACAGCGCACCGGTCAGCTTGACTTCGAGCGCTGCATACGTCAGCGGGAGACTGCCAGTGCGGACGCGCGCGCCGCCGCGGTCATGAACGCCGATGAGGCCGTCGGCAGGGAACTTCGCCAGATTCGTCAGCCACGGTTGGGGCCGCAAGGCGTGCCACGAGCTGTTCGCTTTCGGCAGCCAGAGCCGGCAGCCTTCAAGGCGGAGGATTTGCCCGCTCTCGTTGGCGATGTGGAAGATCAGCGAGTCGGCAACCGGATTGGTTTCCGTCCCGAGAAACGTGACGGCGGAAAGCCAGACCTGCGGACTGGCAATTTCGATCTGGAACCGATTCGTGGCCGAGGACTGCGGCCAGGTCACTTCCAAATCCGCGCGGGTGTCGGTTCCCCAGTCGGCGCGCTTGCCGTTCCAGCTCCAAACCGTCAGGGTGCCCGGCGGGAGGGCCGGGGTATCGTCGGTCCACGCGGAGGGGAAATCATGCCAAGCCCACTGGTCCGCCTTCAGGAGTTCGTCCGGTGTGCGTCCGCGTAGAAAGACGCGCGTGTCAACCGGGAACGACAACGGTTGGTCGGTCGTGTTTTCCAGGAACACCTGCACCCGCGCGCCGAGGCTGAAATCCGGCTCGCGACGGTAGCGCATTTCCCTGGACTGAACATGCGGCGTAACTGTCACCCCCTGGAGTTCGAGCCGATTCGTATCTTCAGCCCACAACGACAGGCCGGCGCCGATGGCCAATGCGAGCAGGGCAATTCTCGCCCTGAAATGGAGTCTGGCGCGTAGCTTCCGGTGCACGGCAGCCCATCATGCGACCCAGCCGGTCCGAATGCACCACATCTTCCGTCCCAATTCGACCGGGACATTTGACTCTATATCGCTCCGGTGATTATGCTGGCAGCATCCGCCATTATTGCGAATGGCGTCATGATGCTGGTGCCAACATGGAAAAGGCTGTTGCGGACCTATGCGCTTGCGTGGGTGGTCCTGACCTTGGGGCTTTGCCTGACCGCGCTGTTTGGCTGGAGCCTTTTCCGGCAAGTCCGCGAGCTCGATGAGAACCGCTTTCACCGGCAGGTGCAACAGACCTCTGAAACCGTTCGTGACCGCATCGAGAAATACCAACTGGCGGTGACATCGTTGGCTGGCTTCGCCGCCCTGCGCCCTCAATTCACGCCAGCGGAATGGGGCTTCCGGGTGCGGTTGCTGCAACCGGAAAAAAACTACCCCGGACTGCTCGAACTCGGAATGGCAGAAGTCAATACCAACGCTTCGCTGCCGCAACCCCCCGGTATTGAGGTTGACGAACTTGACGAAACTGGCGAGTCCTTGTCCCACCTCCGGCTCTTGCACGTCTGGGTCTGCCCTCCCTCAGCCTATGACGGCGTGAACCCCCGTTTCCTGACCGACTCCGCCATCGAGGACGCGGTGAAATCCGCCCTTCAGGCCAACAATCCCAGCTACTGCTACCGGCGGGAACTGGCGTCGGAGGTCAATGGCAAGCCAGCGCACGGGTTCATCATCTTCGCACCGTTTCAAACTGGGGTGGACCCGAACGCGGACAACCCTTCGCCTCTCCGCGACCGGGCGTTGCCTTCGTCGCCGGCGGCGGGCCCTCAGGGAGTCGTCTTTGGTTCGATCGAGCCCAATCTCCTGCTCGCCAGCCTGTTCGGAACCGCCCCGCGTGAAGTCGGCTTCGACCTTTTCAGTGGTGAGCCGCTCTCGATAAAAACGTGCCTGAACTCCGGCAACTCGTCGCCCCGGTCAATGCTTCAGGGATTCAAGCCGTACCTTCAGGCGAGGGTGCCGGTCCGCTTCCATAACCAGCAGTGGACCATGGTGCTCTACACGACAGCTCTGTTTGAAAGAGAATCCTCTCGTTACCAGCCTTGGACAGCTTTGGCAACCGGCACGGCCCTGTCGGCTCTGATCGCCGCGTTGCTGTTCGTTCAAGTCCGCGCGCGCATTCGCGTTGAGGGGGTGGCGACCGAACTGCGTGCGGCCTGCGAAGATTTGCAGCGGGTTCAGAACGAACGGGAACGAATTGGGCGTGATCTGCACGACGGGGCCATCCAATCCCTCTACGGCTTCCAGCTCGCGCTCGGACAACTGGAACGCGCCCAGACCCGCAACCCGAATACCGCCCGGGACATCTTGCGCGAGTGTCGCACCGCGCTCGACGCCCTGATCGCCGAACTCCGCACTTTCATCGTCCAACATCTTCCCGGCGACGAGGATCCAAATCGCCTGGCCGACGCCAGCGCCGCATTGCAACAACTGGTGCATCGCTTTCAAACCGCCGCGAATGTGCCGATTGAACTCATGCTCAAGGATTCGCCGCCCACACCGCTCACGCTGGCGCAACAGATGCACCTGCGGCAGATCGCTCAGGAAGCCATCAGCAACAGCCTCCGCCACAGTCGCGCCCGGCACATCCGGGTGGCCCTCCTCCGCCAAAAACGACATCTTGAGTTGAGCGTGACGGATGACGGTGTGGGTTTTGACTCGGCGCAAAGCCAAGGTGGCTTCGGTCTGGCCAATATGCAAGGCCGTGCCGTGCAGCTCGGTGCTGCATTGCGCATTGATAGTCAACCGGGCTCCGGAACAAAAGTCCTTCTCAACATCCCCTTGAAACTGGAAACTTCCACGCCAGATGTCTAAGCCATCCAAAATTAATGTGTTGCTGGTTGACGACCATCCGGTCGTCCGCATGGGTCTGCGTTTGATTGGAGACCTCGACCCGGGCCTCAGAGTTGTCGGCGAGGCAGCCACGGGAAAGGCGGCGCTCGCTGAAGCCCGCCGGCTGCGTCCCGATGTGGTTTTGCTCGATTACCGGTTACCCGACGCCGGCGGGCACGAGATCTGTCGTCAACTCAAAGCCGCCCTGCCCGAGGTCCATGTGCTCTTTCTCTCTTCCTACGCCGCCGACACCACCACGACCGCGGCACTCGAGGCGGGCGCCGATGGCTATCTGCTCAAGGAGAACGACGCGCAGAAAATCGTGGATGCCATCCATTCCATTTGTCGGGGTGGCATGGTCATCGATCCGGCCATCGCCCGGGCAGCGGTGGCCCACCCCTCCAGGGCCCCTGTAGCAGTGGCCCAGATCATCGCCCAACTCTCTGAGCAGGAGCGGCGGGTGCTTGCCGAGGTGGCCACTGGCAAAGCGGACAAGGATGTCGCCCAGTCATTGGGACTCGAGGCCAAGACGGTACGCAACTACCTTGCGCAGGTTTACCGCAAACTCAACGTCCATTCCCGCATCCAGGCGGTCCTGCTTTACCAACAGGCCACGCAGAAGTCCGAAACGTCCTGAACCCGGAAAAAATGTCGGCAGCGTCCATGAACGCAAGCCGCTCGCCAACCATTCCCTTGTCGTGAGACGAAAAACCGTACGCGGCCTCGCCGAAAGGCCGCGCGCTTCTGGCATTCCTGTTTTCCCACAACCGGACAAGAATCGCCGACCGCTTGCACCACCGCCGGGCCGTTCACGCGCCTGACCGGCTCGTTGCTGACCACCACGAATTACACCGATCCACTGGTCAGTTCCAACGTCTACATGATACGTGCCGTGAAACTCGAAGTTGGCGCCAGTGGCAGCTACTACAATTCGAGCCAGGGAATTTTCCAAAGCCTGAACGCCGCGACCGCCACGCCGGCCATTGATCTGGCCCAACCGACCAACAACACCTCCTTGCTCGCGCCGGTCAACATACCGTTGGCGGTTGGCGCATATGACCCTGCAAATGCCATCACCAATGTGACGTTTTACGCCAACGGCGTGAAAATCGGGGAATGTGTTTCACCGCCCTTTAATTTGTTTTGGAGCAACGCGCCACTCGGTGTTTACTCAATCTCGGCAAGGGCGACATGCGCCAAAGGATTCGTCACCGAATCCAGCGCCGCGACTTTGACCGTTGACAACGGAGGTTCCCCCCGCCTCTTCATCACCCCTCTGGACACCGGCTCGAATCTTATTACGGGTGACGAAGTGCTGAGTCGTAACTATCGCATCCAGTTCGTGTCTGAGCCAGATTCCACGAACTGGCAAACGCTGGGCACGGTTTCCAATTTGACCGGCACCTTTCAGTTCATTGATTCGGTCGCAGCCACCCAGCGGTTTTATCGGACTGCCTATCCCTGAAGCCGCCCAAAGTACGGACGGTTAGATCTGCCCGAATGCACCGTGCAAAGCCCGCAACCAAGCTGTCTGCGGGTTTTCTCCGATGGTGATTCAGCTCGGTGTCAAGAGTCGAAGGTCCTCCACACCCACATGTCCGCAGGCCGAGAACTCGGACAAGGATACTTCACGCCGGTCTTAGGCAGCCTGTTTTTTAAAGGATGAATCGCTCGGCAGCGGTATCGTTCAACTCGTTTATGCAAAACCCCGACCCATGCTGGTCGGGGTTTTTTTATGAAGGTCGTCAAAGAGCTTGTGCTCGCACTTCAGACTTGGGCTTGCGCCCGCAAGTCTCCTGCAGCCTGGGCACGCTTCGCTAAACTGGTAGGTCCACACTTTGCCGCTTTCGTTGCAAGTGGACGGGACGTTTGAGAACTCGCAGACCGAAGCGTTGAAGGATTTTCTTTCTTGCGTCGTAGGAGACATCAAACACCGGGTCATTGGGCATGGATACATGCTGCGACACGCTCTGCCAGATATTCCGAGCGCTCAATTGTGTGCGCCCATTCACTCAGTTGTCTCGCTTTACAATCTCAACAAATGAACCTTCGACCCTTGCCTTTCCGACCGTTGCCCGGATTTAGTTAGTTAGACACCCGGCGTGGAAATGCCCAACAAACCACCGCACTGTTGGGTCAGGTCCGTAAGGGCCCGTCAGGAATGTTCAAAAGGCGGGCGAGTTGGTTCAGTTGAGCATCTGTGGGCTGCCTGCGGTCATGTTCCCAAGCTTTGATGGTTTGGACGTTGACGGGCAGCAATTGGGCCAATTCTCGCTGCTTCATGTGCTTCTCGAACCGTTTGGCTTTGATCTGGTCACCGAGCGTTTTCGGAGTTGTCGGGAAGGACTTGTATGGCCTACGATTCGTCAGAATGTGCTGCCGTGAAGCGTGAATTGTGCGATGCTCAAAAGCCAACAGTCGTATCCCGCTGGGAGAGGGGGAATCGTAGCCAGTCTCTCGAACAGACATGCGACGGAATTTGAGGGACAACTATCGAATAAAAATGGAATAGGCGACTGCTGTTCCCTCTCCCCGAGGGAGCGGGTCAGGGCGAGGGGAAACGCGACAAACGAATTATGAGCAAGACGCAAAACATCCTGGCAACATTGCTGGTGACGCATCTCCCACTCGTCGGCGCGGAGTCGTTTGTGAAAAATGCGGACGAGCGCGCAAAAATCGAGCAAGCCATTCCCGCCAAGGCTGTCGTCCAGCCGACCAAACCACGGCGTCTGCTAATCTTCACGCTGAACGTCGGCTACGGCGGGCATCCTTCCATTGCGCACGCCAACGAGGCGTTCACGCTCATGGGTAAAAAGACCGGCGCATTTGAAACGACGGTCAGCAACGACCCCGCTGTCTTCCATCGCGATTCGCTGAAACGGTTTGACGCCGTTTTCTTCAACAACACGGTGGGCAACTGTTTCACGAACGCCGACCTGCGGCAGAACCTGCTGGAATTCGTCACCGGCGGCGGCGGCCTGCTGGGGGTGCATGGCACGTCGGTGGCGTTCACGCGCTGGCCGGGCGCGGTCGAGGACTGGCCGGAGTTCGGTTACATGATGGGCGCGCGCGGTGCGAATCACACGACACAGGATGAACATGTTTGGATCAAGCTTGACGACGCCAGTCATCCAGTGAACCGGGCTTTTGACGGCACTGGATTTGAAGCACGCGATGAGTTCTTCCGTTTCGGTGCGCCTTACTCGCGCGACCGCGTCCGCGTTTTGTTCAGCATAGATACGGCAAAGACCGGCGGAAAGACCGACCAACCCGGCAGCGGCGTGTTCCGGCCGGACCACGATTACGCGCTGGCCTGGGTGCGAAATTACGGTCAAGGCCGGGTTTTCTACTGCACGATGGCGCACAACCCGCATGTGTTCTGGGACGCGAAGCTGCTGCAATTTTATCTGGCCGCGGTTCAGTTTGCGCTGGGCGATCTGCCCGCACCCACGACGCCCAGCGCGCGATTGTCACCAGCGATGCGCGCCCAGGAAAAACTCGGCTGGCGGTTGGGCGTCGAGGCTTACACGTTCCACAAATTCACGTTCTTCGAAACGATTGAGAAGACTGCGCAACTCGGTCTGCCCTACATCGGTGGACTGAGTTTCCAAAAGGTCAGCACGAACCTGGCGAAAAACTTTGACCCGCAACTCAGCGACGAGGAACTGACGCAAATTCGGCTGAAGTTGGACGCAGCCGGGGTGCGGTTGTTGACTTTCTACATTCACGACATCCCGAACAACGAAGCCGCCGCCCGGAACATTTTTGAGTTTGGCCGGAAGATGGGCATCGAAACATTCATGTCCGAGCCAAAGCCCGAGGCGTTGGATTTGATCGAGAAACTCTGTGACGAATACGGCATTAACGTCGCGTTGCACAACCACGACCAGAAGGCTTCGCCGCAATATTGGAATCCCGAAGGTGTGCTCCAGGCGGTTCAGGGCCGAAGCAAACGCCTCGGCGCGTGCGGCGACCTCGGTTACTGGATGCGGTCGGGCATTGATCCCCTTCAGGCGGCGCGCACGTTGCAGAATCGGCTGCTCACGGTGCAAATGCACGACCTGCACGCCGTGGGCGCTGAAGGTCACGACGTGCCGTGGGGCACAGGCGTCGGCCATTCGGAGGAATTCTTCCGCGAGTTGCACCGGTTAGGGATCAAACCAACCATGATCGGCCTGGAGTATTCCGACGACTGGTTTGAATCCATGCCCAAAGTCGCACAGTGCAAGGAATTCTTTGATGCGACCACGTTAAAACTCGCGCGCTAAACCGAAAGTCCGCATGTCGAATCCTGCCAGCAAATCACCCAATCCCGAGACCGATGCCATCCGCGCGGCCTTTGCCGCCCTGAAAACGTACGACCAAGGATCGAGCCGCGCCGCGTTGCTGCCGATTGACAATGCAGTTGTGTCCACCCTCGACGATTCCAAGGCGAGGAAGGAACTTGAACGTCAACTGGTGATCGCGCTGAAGAACGCACCATCCGTCGCAGCCCGCGAGTATGTGTGCTCGAAACTGGCCATGATTGGCTCCAAGTCCTGTGTGCCGGCGCTCGCACTGCTGCTAACCGTCCCCGAAGCGGCCTCGGCCGCCCGCGCCGCGCTCGAAGTCATTCCGGGCCGCCACGCCGCCAGGGCCTTGCGTGAAAGCCTGCCAAAGCTCGAAGCATCGCAAAAAATTGGCGCGATCAATTCGCTTGGGAGGCGCCGCGACGCGGATAACGTCCGTGCTTTGTCGAAGTTGTTGACGGACCCCAACCCGGGAATCGCGGGCGCGGCAGCGGCGGCCCTGGGTGAGATTGGCGTCACGAGCGCGGCGAAAGCGCTTCGTGCATTTCTCCCGCGAGCACCGCACACGCTTCTTCCGCAAGTGACGGATGCGTGTCTTGTTTGCGCGGAACATTTGCTGGCGGACGGCAAACGCGTGGATGCGGAAGAGCTTTATCGTCTGGTGTCAACGACCGCAAACATGCGACACGTTCAAATTGCCGCCGCCCGCGGTTTGGAGCAGGCGCGGCGTAAGAGATAGCGGATTTCCCCAAAGCCGAGTGCTTGTCGCCGGAGCCCTGCACGCGCCCGACTCGCGCGCAGCACGCGGCACGGTCATTCCGGCAAAATCCGCAAAGCCATTGCCAATGCTTGGTGAGTCGCTAACACTGGGAGGCGACACCTTGAGGCTCGAAGATTTTATGCTCGAATCATTGATGTATCCGCAGGCCGTGGCCATCCTGGGCGCGTCGCGCAAGCCCGACAAGGTTGGTCACGCGTTCATTGCCAACCTCATCCGCAGCGGCTATCAGGGCAAGATCGTTCCCGTCAACCCGGAAGCCCAGGACATTCTGGGGCTGAAGTGCTATCGCAGTCTCGAAGAGTTCGGTGGCAAAATTGACCTCAGCGTCGTGGTCGTGCCGCCGAAACACGTCAAAGCGGCGATTCAAAGCTCCATTACTGCTGGAGCGAAAGTCATCACGGTCATCACCGCCGGATTCAAGGAAGTCAGCAGCGCCGGGGCGGCGATGGAAGAGGAATTGGTTGAGCTTTGCCGGTCACAAGGCGCGCGGCTCATGGGGCCGAACTGCCTTGGCGTCCTGAACACGCACCACAAGATGAACGCGACATTCGCACCGTCCGTTCCGCCCGCCGGGAACATCTCGCTCATCTCGCAATCCGGCGCGCTCTGCGTGGCGATTCTGGACTGGGCCGCGCAACAGAAGCTCGGCATGGGCAAGGTGTTCAGCATCGGCAACAAAGCCGATCTCAACGAAGCGGATTTTCTCCAAGCGCTCGCCGAGGACAAGGAAACCACCGTCATCACCAGTTACCTCGAAAGCATCAAAGACGGCAACAAGTTCCTCCGCATCGCCGAAGAAGCCGCCGCCATCAAGCCGGTCGTGATTTTGAAGGTCGGCGTCACGTCCGCGGGTGCGAAGGCCGCCTCGTCGCACACCGGCAGCCTCGCCGGCGCAGACATCGCCTATGGCGCGGCGTTCAAACGGTCGGGCGTGATTCGCGCGGAAAACTTTGAATCCTTGTTCGATTACGCGCTGGCATTCGCGTCACAAACCTTGCCAGCCGGAAATCGAGTGGCGGTCATCACCAACGCCGGCGGACCGGGCATCATGGCCGCCGACGCCGCTGAGTCGCTCGGTTTGAAAATGATCACGCCGCGCGAAGCGACCAAGGCGAAGCTGCGTGAATTCCTGCCCGCAGCCGCCTCGGTGGGCAATCCAGTGGACGTGATCGGTGACGCGCCGCCCGAGCTTTACATTCAATCACTCAAGATTTTGCAGGAGGACGATGATATTGACGCCATCGTGGTTGTGGTTACGCCGCAAAACATGACGCAACCGTCGTCGCTGGCAAAGCAACTCGCCGCCACGCACAATCGCAAGAAGCCGTTGCTCACCACGTTCATGGGTGGGGAAGCGGTGGCGGAAGCGAAAGCGACGTTGATGGCCGCTGGCATTCCGAATTATCCCTCAGCCGAACGCGCCATGCACACCCTGCGCGCGATGTGCGATTACGCCGCCTGGCGACGCCGCCCCCCGCGTATCGTCACGCGCTTTCCGGTCAACCGCCGCCGCGTGGACCGCATCATCCAAATGCAAAGTCGCAGCGGGCAACCGCAGGTGGGCGAAGTCGAAGCCAAGGAAATCCTGCGCGCCTACGAATTCAATATCCTGGACGGCCACCTGGCGCGCAACGCGGACGAAGCTGTCGAGGTTGCCGAGCGGATGGGTTATCCTGTCGTGCTGAAAATTTCCTCGCCGGACATCATCCACAAATCCGATTTTGGCGGCGTGCGGATTAACCTGGCCAACGCCGAGCAGGTGCGCGACGCGTTTGACCTGATGATGCTGCGCATCCAACGCCGCGCGCCGGATGCGCATATTCGCGGCGGCTTTGTGGAGAAGATGGGAACGCGAGGTCGCGAGGTGATCTTGGGCATGACGCGCGACCCGCAATTCGGACCAATGTTGATGTTTGGTCTGGGGGGTATTTTCGTCGAAGTGATGAAGGACGTGACGTTCCACCTTGCGCCGATCACGGCGGACGAGGCGATGCAGATGTTGAAGGGCACGCGTTCCTACGCCCTGCTGAAGGGCGCACGCGGCCAGGCGCCGGTGGATTTGGACGCGAT
Organism: uncultured Bifidobacteriaceae bacterium; assembly: GCA_964458575.1. GTDB lineage: Bacteria > Verrucomicrobiota > Verrucomicrobiia > Limisphaerales > JADLHS01 > CAYWMD01. The sequence goes on from CAYWMD010000019.1 coordinate 97,271, forward strand.
TGCCAGCGCGTTGCAACGCATCAGCCAGCTCGCCACGGATTATCCCGAAATCACGGAACTCGACATCAACCCGTTCATCGTCGGCCCGGTGGGCGCGGAAGCGTATGTGGCCGACGCGCGGATGACGCTGGCGCAAGAAGCGAAAGAGGGCGAGGGAGTGGAGCACTGAAGCAATGAATACGACCAAGGCCAAACCAAGTTTCGATCCCAACTGGCAGGAGAAATACAAGCCGCAGATCATGACGGCCGCCCAGGCCGTCAAACGCATCCGCCCCGGCCAGCGTGTTTTTGTGGGCACGGGCTGCGGCGAACCGCTCGAATTGGTTTCAGCCCTCGCCAAACGCGCCACGGAATTACCGGACACGGAAATCGTTCATTTGCTCACGTTCGGCGAAGCGCCCTACGCGCACCGGGAGATGACGCAGTATTTTCGCGTGAACAGTTTTTTCATCGCGGAAAACGTTCGCGACATCATCCAGGAGGGGTTGGGTGATTACACCCCGCTGCACCTTTCCGACATTCCGCGGTTGTTTGAATCCGGCCAGTTGCCCCTGGACGTGGCGCTGATTCAAGTCACGCCGCCGGACCAGGACGGCCTGTGCAGCCTCGGCGTGTCGGTGGACATCGTAAAGAAGGCTTCCGAAAACGCTTCGCTGGTCATCGCGCAGGTCAATGCCAACATGCCGCGCACGCTCGGCAACTGCCTGATTCACGCCTACGACGTGGACATCCTCGTCCCCGCCGACGAGCCCATCCTTGAAGTCAAGCCGCCGGAAGTCACCGAAGTCACGCGGCAAATCGCGGAGAACCTCGCGTCGCTGATTGACGACGGTTCCACGATCGAAGTCGGCATTGGCCGCATCCCGCAGGCGTTGCTCGGCTTTCTCAAGGACAAGAAGGACCTGGGGCTGCATACCGAAATGATCACCGACGGCGTCGTTGATCTCATCGAGTGCGGCGCGGTCACCGGCGCGCGCAAGACCCTCGACCGCGGCAAGGTTGTCGCCAGTTTTTGTCTCGGCACGAAGAAGCTTTACGATTACGTGGACAACAATCCGGCGTTTTCGTTCCAGCCCACCGATTACGTCAACAACCCCAGCATCATCACTCAGCAACACAAAATGGTGGCCATCAACATGGCGCTGGAGATTGATCTGACCGGACAGGTGTGCGCCGATTCGCTCGGGTCGAAGTTTTTCTCCGGCGTGGGCGGCCAGGTGGATTTCAACCGCGGCGCGGCCAAGGCACCCGGCGGCAAGGCCATCATCGCGATGCCGTCCACGGCGAAGGATGGAAGCATTTCCCGGATTGTTGCCCGCCTGAGTTCCGGTGCGGGCGTGGTCACGACACGGGCCGGCGTCCAATACGTCGTCACTGAACACGGCGTCGCCTATCTCCACGGCAAAAGCGTTCAGGAGCGCGTCCTCGCCCTCATCAGCATCGCGGACCCGAGGTTTCGCGAACAATTGCTGCGCGAAGCCATCGCTGCCAAATATCTTTCCGCCGAACTCGCCGACCGCGAAGGTAAAATTCACGTGGGGCCGAAAGAGCTGCGCACGACGTATCTGCTCAACGACGGCACGCTGATGAATTTTCGGCCGATTCATCCCACGGACGAACCGCGGATGCGCGACCTGTTCCACAAACTCTCGGCCGCGACGATTTATTACCGGTTCATGGGCTACCAGAAATTCGTGTCACGCCGGCAGATTCAGGACTTTGTTTACATAGACCACCGCAACGACGTGACCATCGTCGGCACGCTGCCCGAAGCGCACGGCGAGGACATTGTCGCCATCGGCAGCTACTATCTCGACCCGAAGACGAACCTGGCGGAGGTGGCGTTCACCGTGGCGGACAAGATGCAGAATCACGGCATCGGCACGTTCCTCCTCAAGCACCTGATGCGTGTGGCGCGGCGGAACGGCATCCGCGGATTCACGGCGGAGGTGCTGGTGGAAAACAAAGCCATGCAGGCGGTCATCAACAAGTCGAACACCAAGGTCAGCAGCCGCGTCGGCAACAACGTCATCAGCTACGAAATGGAATTCAAGTAAGCGGCGACACGTCAGGTGACTTCTATTCCGACCGGGCAATGGTCGCTGCCCTGAACTTCGGCGCGGATGAACGCGCGCTTGAGCCGCGGACGTAGTGCGCCGCTCATGAGAAAGTAATCAATGCGCCAGCCGACGTTCCGGGCGCGCGCACCGGTCATCTGACTCCACCAGGTATAATGGCCGCCGCCTTTCTCAAATTCCCGGAAGGTGTCCAGAAAGCCCGCCTTCACCAACGCGCCGAACCCGGCCCGTTCCTCGGGCGTGAATCCATGGTTCTTCACGTTGGCTTTGGGATTGGCGAGGTCAATCTCCGTGTGCGCCACGTTGAGATCACCGCAGAAGATCACGGGCTTCTTCCGTTCCAGCTTCTTGAGAAAGCGGAGGAAGTCGCGATCCCATTGCTGGCGGTAGGCCAGACGCGAGAGTTCCCGCTTGGAATTGGGCACATAAACATTCACCAGATAAAAGTCGGCGAATTCGGCGGTCAATACGCGGCCTTCGCGGTCATGTTCCGCCACGCCCAGGTGCGGCGTGACGTTCAAGGGACGCACCTTGGTGAAAATCGCGGTGCCGGAATAGCCCTTCTTCTCCGCGCAGTTCCAGTAGGTCGTGTATCGCGCCGGCCAGAGCTGCTCCACGTCGTCAGGATGGCATTTCGTTTCCTGAAGGCAAAGCACGTCGGGCTTTTCCGCATCGAGGAATTCCAAAAAATTCTTTTTCAACACGGCCCGCAGGCCGTTGACGTTCCATGAAATCAATTTCACGGGCCGGAAGGTAACGGGATTTACGCCCGGCGCGAGCCCGCAATGGATGTCGGTGATGAGACATCCAATCGCCCGAAGCGTCCCGAATACGCCCAGCGTACCACCTGCCCATCAAACCGGGCCGAACCCGGAATTCTCTCCGTAAATAAACAGGGTTGAATACTCCCGCGGATCGTGGCATCCAAAGATCAGGTTCATTATGAGAGCACAACGGTCCATCCTCGCAGTCGCGCTTCTGCTGGCAGCGACGATGAGCCTGCCCGCGGTCAACAACAGCGAGCCGGCGTTGCCGCCGATTGAGACGGTGCTGAAGCGCGTTGCCGCCCAGGCCGAAAAGGAGGACCAAAACACCCAGGAGTTTCGCCAGCGTTACGCCTATACCCGCACCCGGGTCACGGAGTATCGCAATTCGAAGGGCGAGGTGAAAAAGCGCGAGGAAAAAAAGGGCCGGAACGATCCGCAGCCCAAGGCTGTTGTCGCGCCGGTGCAACCAGTGGTCGCCAAACCCGTCCGCACCGACTCAGCGAAGTCCAATCAGCCGGTTTCCGATTCCCACTCCAATGTGCGCGGCAAGGCGTTCAAGAAAACCGACTTTGTACTCGATGAAGACCTGATTGGCCGTTTTGTTTTCACCGTGGTCGGACGGGGGGTCGTGAATGGGCGTCCGGCTTTGATCGTGGATTTCCAGCCCGCCAAAAAGAAACTGCCGGTGCGCAATCTCAAGGACAAGTTCATCAACCGGGCAGCGGGACGGGTGTGGGTGGACGAGGCGGACTACGCGCTCGCGAAGGTTGACCTGCGTCTCACCGAAAAGGTGAACGTGGTCGGCGGCTTGGTCGGCGCCGTGTGGAAGTTCAATTTTGATTTCCTGCGCGAACGCACACCGGAAGGATACTGGTTCATCCGCGATTCCAACTGGCATCTTGAAGGCCGGGAAGTGTTCGTCCACCGCACGGTGGATTATCACGAGCAACGGACCGGCGTGCGCCGGGCGACCGGGACGCAAGGCGTTGACGGCGGCGACACCGACGAGTAGTCTGCGGCACGTCCAACGATGATTGCCACCGCCGCTGCCAAACCAACCGTTGCGCCGACGTTTCGCGTCGGCGACGAGCGCCTGGTCAAACTGACTTCCAACGCCGCCCGCAAAGTAGCTTCGTTGCTCACCAAACAGGGCCGGCCCAGCGGCGTGCTGCGCGTGGCCGTCGTGGGCGGCGGGTGTTCGGGCTTGCAGTATAAAATGGATTTGCAGGATGGCCCGGCCCATCGCGACATCCTGGTCGAAAGCGCCGGGGTGAAGGTCGTCGTGGACCCGAAAAGCGCCTTGTATGTGACCGGCAGTGAACTGGACTACGTGGACGCTTTGCAGGACGGCGGCTTCAAGGTCAAGAATCCCAACGCCGCCACCAGCTGTTCCTGCGGCGAAAGTTTCAGCGCATAACGGCTGGCCCGGTCGCGCCACCGCTGTCCCTCATGACCGATTTCTTTGCGCTGCTGGACGAAACCCGCCGGCCCTGGCTCGATCCGGATTTGCTGAAGGCGAAGTTCCTCGCGCGCTCGGCACAGATGCACCCGGACCGTGTCCATGCCGCGTCGGCAAGAGAAAGGGCCGAAGCCGCGGATCAGTACGCACAACTCAATGCGGCCTTCAACTGCCTGCGCCACCCCAAAGACCGTCTGGCGCACCTGCTGCAACTCGAGCAGGGCCAGAAGCCGGCCGACCTGCAGCAAATGCCGGACACCCTGGCGGACACGTTCATGGCCTTGGCCCAGCTTCTCCGGCAGGTGGATGCATTTCTCGCAGAAAAGTCGGGGATCACCTCGCCCCTTCTGCGGGCGCAATTGTTTGAGCGCGGCCAGGAGTGGGCCGACAAACTGGGCGCATGGCAACTAACGCTGGCCGCGCAGGTGAAAGAACTGGAGGAACAGCTCCAGGCATTGGACCGCCGCTGGATGGCCGCGCCCGCTGACATGGCGGCGCGCCGCGAAATTCTGGCATCGTTGCAAGCACTCTATCGCCTCTTCGGCTTTTTCTCACGTTGGAGCAGCCAGCTGCAGGAACGGCTGGTGCGAATCGCTGTTTGAATCCCTGCCCTTCGGACTTTGCGGTGGCTGGTTTCTGGACACGTCCCGCGCAAACCCTTGAACAGTGGCCGACCCTGCCCATCGTTTCCTGGCGGCAAACGTCGGATTGCTGTGGATTCGACGACGCCCTTCTCTTGGTATCGGCTTTGCTTGTTGCAAGGCGTGTTGGAAAGACAAGGAATTAAAAGCCGGAGTTTGGCCATGGATTTTCCTGCCGCCTTTGTTCTCACGATGAAGGCGAAACGCCCTCCCGTTTCTCCGCTAATTCGCGTTGGGCCACTGGTCTAACGTGCTTCTCTACTGGGTTTGGTTTACCGGCGGCCGGCGCAAGCCGGCCGCCGGTTCCATTTCCGAGAAACGGGTTGCAGTCCTCGTCTCGCCGCCAAACTGGTTCAACCCGCGCTGCGTTCCGGCCGAAATACCATCGCGCTCAACGGCGGTAATGTGAACAACGCCGAAACGGGTTGGTTGTGCCAGGGCAGCGCCTCCGCCATCACGCCGCCGAGATTGCCCGTGTTGCTCCCACCGTAAACGGTCGCGTCGCTGTTCAGCACCTCACTCCACCGGCCCGGTCGCGGCAGGCCGACGCGGTATTCGCGCCGCGGAATGGGGGTGAGGTTCAAGAGGATCACCAAATCACTTTGGGCCGTGGCGTCCCGCCGCAGAAACGCCAGCACGCAGTTGTCATGATCGGAGCAATCAATCCACGCGAAACCCGCGGCGTCGTAATCCGATTGCCACAGCGCCGCCTCCGCGGCATACACCCGGTTCAGGTCGCCGACAAATGTCTGTAATCCCCGGTGGTACGGCCCGGCCTCCAGCAACCACCAGTCCAGCTCCCCATCCGCGTTCCACTCGCCGCTCTGGCCAAACTCGCCGCCCATGAACAGCAGCGGCTTCCCGGGAAACAGCCATTGATAAGCGAGCAGCACGCGCAAATTCGCGAACCGCCGCCAATCATCCCCCGGCATCCGGCCCAGGAGCGATCC